>DATJCU010000156.1:0-1525 GCA_035497795.1 Edaphocola sp.
GTTGGAACCGTCCGTTTATTATCAAATGTTTAGTAGCGATAGACGTTCCAGTACCGACCTCAATTTTAAGGTCCGCCATTACACCGGATCCAATGATTCTGATGATTATATCTGGGGCGGTATATCCTACCGTTTTCTTAACGACCAGTTTTTGAAACCGTTAAATATTGGGCCCATGGTCGGAATCATGAAGTCCAAGTTCTATTTTGCCTATTCCTATCAAGTGACCACCAACGCTATGGCCGGTTATAATTCTGGAACGCATATGGTAACGATAGGATTGGATTTCTTGCAAGGCATCAGTGATTGTCCGTGTACGGGAAACCCGATCAGACAGTAATAAAACTCTTGAAGCGCATATCAAAGGCAACTAAGAAAAGAAATACCTGCAAAGTAAATGTTGTTGCTTTAAGATTTAAACAGACTCTTATCATTTCACATATTTTGAGAAGATTATAAAAATCCCCGATAGATTTAAATTATCGGGGATTTTGAATTATAAAAAGAGATAAGGATGTCTATTTAAGGGCATCTATCATTACAAATTTTGTTCTATTATTTTTTTTAAGTTGGATTTTATAAGATTTTTTATAAGATTGATCGGTGTTATAAGTGGTGTAGCACCATGTTTTATGAAATTCCCATCCCGGATAAGTTTTGGCCAATTGATAGCCAATTTGGTAAGGAATAGGGAGGTTTTCAAACACAGCCTCTGATTGGATAAAACGTCCGTCTTTAGCATAAACAGCATCAATATGATTATTACCTTCGGTAAAGTTCACGGTGTAAGTGGTGTTTGCTTCTGGTGAATACACGTCAGCACTTTTGATATCATAATTAAGAACCTGTACTTGTAGCTGTTTTAACTTTTCGGTCAATGAAAGGGCTTCATCGGAAAATATTGTCGTTGGTTTCACATAATTGTTTTCAAGACCTTTCATAGCGGTCAAGTAAGTGTTTGTTGTGTAGGCAATGTCAGTTTGAGAATACGTAAGGTTTGCAAATCCTATAAAAAGGATGCTCGCTAAAATTGTTTTCATTTGGTTCAAATTTTAAATGATTAAAATAAATTGAATTTGCTATCGTCTTTAGAAGGGAAAAAGCATTATTAGAATCTTTAGTAAATTTAAATCGTTTTTAGCTTAAGTATTTGATTTATAGATAGACACAAAATAGACAGGCAATAGACAAACGATAGACAAATGAAGGAATTTTGGCCATTAAAAATATTAAACCACATAGGTACATAGAAAAACGAGATCATTATGTGGTTCAAAAATAAGTGGCCAACTAAGTCTTTAAAATGATTATATTGAAGTGTTTAACCGTATAAGAGAAAAAAAACTATGTGTCTATGTGGTTTAAAAAAATTAAGAAGTTAAACTAAAATATAGATTATGCTAACAAAGAAATATTTAGATGACTTGACTTACGAAATAGTAGGAAGTGCTATTGAAGTTCATAAAATAATGGGTCGAGGTTTGTTAGAAAGCGTTTATCACCAATGTATGAAGAGAGAGTTACA
>DATJCU010000157.1:0-3485 GCA_035497795.1 Edaphocola sp.
AAAGCAAGCAAAGGGGCAAACCTTGCGGAAATACCCCTTTCGTAAATCCTTCGGTATAACAAATCACCGTCGGACCAGTTTGTCCGACACAAAAATAGAAAATAAACTAAAAAAGTGCTCGGTTTTTAAAGGCTAATACAATATTTTTTTAGAAATAAGATTATTGCCACTGAAAAAATCAACAACATCTTCAATACTTTGGATTTTTTTATTTTGTCTGTTATCCTTGTTTAAATATATTCTTGAGGGTTGAGTATTAATTGGATTTATATATTCAATCTTGTCTAAATAGTATTTTAAATAATTTTGTGATACTAAAAGGAATGCTATTTTATGAAATAAAGTATTATATTTTGCTTTTAGTTTCAATGGGATCTCTACATTCTTCTTTTTTAGTTCTGTAATTCCTAATATTTTTTCAAGATTATCATGTAAACTGATTGCAGTAATAAATGATAAAAAACCATCTTTTTCATAGTTAATTTCATTCAACTCAAATAGTTCATTAAAGTGATTATCGAAATAAGTAATGCCACACATTTTCCCAAAGAATAATTCATGTGAAGTTTGTTTTTTGCTTTTAAAAAATATGAGTTCTAATTTTCCAATTTCTTTATTATTGATATTAAAAAGAATGCTTTCGTGTTGGTCAACATTTTTATTAAATTCTAATCCTAAAATTGTTGGTTCTTTAATTGGTCCACCAATTAGTTTTTGAATTTTACTTATCTCTTCTTCTGCTTTCTTTTTATTTCTAATATCAATCGTGAAGAATTCTTTGTAGAAATTATAATAATCACTATTAAAAGTGAACTTTAAAGTTAAAGGCAATTCTTCATTATGATAATATATGTTTTCTTTATAATTTCCAAGGTCAACAAGTTCACCAGTCAATGCCAGAAGAGTTTCTCTATTTGTAGGGGTTTGAATAGTCTGTTTTAATGCTAAAAACAATTTTATTAAACTGCTTTTCCCAGAACTATTCTCTCCAATTAGAATGTTCATTTTAGAAAAATCAAAAGATTGTTTCTTAAAACTTCTATAATTATCGATCTCTATTTTAAACATATTATTTCAATTTATTTTAGATTCATTTTTTTGTTTTTTATTGCCCATAACGGTTACATGTATGAAACGTTGGGGATTGCGGGCTTCGTCTCTGTCTGCCGACACAAAAGCCAATGCGGGGCAGAACACTTCATGTAACCACTTAACCCCCAATGTTTTATACATGATGTTATGGGCTGGGTTGTTTTACTAACCATTATAATATTATAGAATCCCTGACTTCACTTTTTATGCAAAGTCAGGAATTCTGAATAATTTAATTACTTCCTTAATATGGTAATTATCAGACTTCCTAAAGTGGATAAATTACTAACAAGTAAAATGGAAAATGCCCAAAATGAGTATTCCTTTATACGAAATTCGTCTTTAATGCAATGTTTTATGGAAATAAAAAGTAAAAATAGTTGAATGATCAACATTGGGATGGTCAATAATTCTTGAAACACTCCTATAAGGATAAAGTCTGATTTTATTATATAGGCATTTACAAACAGTAATAAAAAATATCCTGCAATGCCTAGACTAAAGTAAAATAGATTTTTATTGCTTATTTTTTCATACATAGCTTTTCTTTTTAGCAAGGACTAGGAACACAACCACTAAAACAGTACCAACTAGGTTCACATGTTTCACAAGAAAGATCATGTAAATAACATGCTAAGGAACAAGTCCAACAAGGACCTGAATAGTTACCACAACAACCACAGTCGCTACCTGCACTCACACCAAAAAGAAAGCAGCTAGGGTCAACAGGCCATCCATCATAAGTTTCAGAGTTTGCTGATTTCAACCTTGATACCATTGATAAAGTATTGTTCTGATTATAGACTTTTATTCTCTCTTCTCGAGTGAGTTCTTTATCCCAAAAATATTTAGCTTCATCTTTAAAAATTTTATCTATCTTACTTACTGATACAAACTTGCCAGATTCATTTTCGAGATAATGTAATAATGTTTTAGGGTTAAACTGTTTCCCAGCAAATCTTCTATTGTCAGAAATTTTCTTTACGAAATCATATGCCTTATCCACACTTACAATTTTGTCTTCGGCACAAAAAAAAGGAGACTCATTGTTCACGTAGCTATTATAGATGCTACATTGACATTTTTCTGATTTAGTTTCATGAGCTCTCTTTGCTGCATTAAAGGCAGCCAAATGGTAAAATACAGACAATGTGGATTCATTGAAATATTCTTCTTTTCCTAATTTCCTAAACAATAATTCGGGAAGCCCATCAAGTATATTTGCAATCCTTTCAATTTTTGGATAATCATATTGCCTTTTCAAAAAATTTCCTTGTTCTGCCACAACAAGGTTCATGCCTTTTTTATAATCTTTGTCCAATAAATCAACACAAAAACTGCTAAGCCCTATCCATTCTGATTCTTCATATTTGTATGAAAGACTAGAGTGCAGTTGATTATCTACAATTGAAGATTCGAACTTAATCAATTCGTTCTTGCTACTAACCTCAAATTCATATATTAATCTACTGCCATTTTCTATTACTTCAAATAAATCTTGCTCTAAGATGTTTAAACTACCATCTACTTTTTGGGGTAATTGTATTTCATAGCTATTGTTTTCACAACTATAAAACAGAATGGAACTGCAAAACAGAACCATAATTAATAAAAATTTCATTTTTCTTTTTTTCATGTGTTTTTGAATTTGGTTTCCTACTCGTATGGCTTTTCGGTATCGCCCCGTTTTTTGAGTGGTTTCTGGCTCCACTTTTTATTTTGGTTTCTTGTCTGTCGAAAATAACAGTCAAAAAGTGTCAGAACGATTTTTTGTTGGTTCTCGTGGCTGTCTGCTATGCCGTTTCTTAACCTTGGCCATAACGTTCAGCGGGTCGAGTAGACAAAGGGAGTTTCACCCTAAGCCTCTCACAAAACCGTACGTGACAGTCTCCCGTCATACGGCTCTTGTTATACAAATCTAAACGCTTCACTTTGATAACCCAATTTGCCAATGGTAAAATAAATTGGGGAATTGCTTCATTATTGTATCTAACCACATATAGGCTCGGTTAACTCTGGTTTTATAGCGTTTGTACCTTCTTCTTGCCCAACGCACTACGCGCTTATGCAATAATTGAAAGATTGAATTCATTTCGTGTTTCCTAAATTTCCCGTAGTATGTTACCCATCCCCGAATATAGGGGTTTAGAAATTGAGCTACTCCTACAATACTTTTAAAGGTTAACCCTACAATGTTCAAATCTTCCATCTTATCGGCAATACGTTTCTTTGAACTAATGCTGATTGCACAGTCGTATCCAAGAAAAAGATTTCCTGTTTTCCTTGATTTAGTCGTACGAGGTTGAAACGAGTATCCCAGAAAATCGAATTTAACTTCTGGATATTTGCCTTGACGTCTGTAGTCACGACAATAGACCAGTTTTGTCTTTTCA
>DATJCU010000158.1:0-2183 GCA_035497795.1 Edaphocola sp.
ATGAGCGGCGCCGCTACATCTCTACAACCATCGGTCTAATCATCGCCAGCGGTTGTTCCTTGCCGATACAAATATCGGTAAAAATGTTTATGTTTGTATAGCTATAGATGACGATTGTCCGATTAATTGGGGGCTAGACCAATTCAACATTTTTTTATCAATAAATGCTAAATAAATTAACACAAAATACTAACTTCATCCGACAGATAAATCAAGTCATAATTCTGATTTTCAATAAAGTCTTTCTTTATAAAGGACTAAAAAACAACAAACCGAATAATGATATAACCAAAATAACATAAAAAGGAAAACTCTAACAATGCCTAACATGCGGTCATATTTCAGGCGGCGGGATTTTTCAAACAATTAGTTTCTTGCTTCAAAGCAAGTTCTTAACGGCTGGAAAGTTTTAAGTTCCTTTGCCGCCCGAAAAATATACCGCTTACCGTTATGGGCAATTTAACAAAACAAATAACAAAATATTAAACTAATAAATCATACAGAAATGAAAAAACTATTTATCCTAACAACAATCTTTTTTGTATTAATTGGATGTGAAAAAGATAATGTACTTGAAGAAAGAAATGATATTCCAATGTCTTATTATAACAATAAATTATACTTTCAACTTCAAGACCAAAATGGGAATGATTTATTAGACTCCACAATATTAGGTTATTATAACCTATCTGACATTGAAATAATAAATATACCTGATTCAGAAATACCTACTATTTATGTTCCCCAAAAAAATGTTTTTGTAAATATTCATACACATTTTGATAAAAACATCCATTACATTGAACTTGGATTGATTATGCCGAAAAAAGTTGGTATTGAAGAATATATTGAAATAGAAACAAGCAATGGAAAGGAAATGGCTTGGATTAGTGAAACTGAACCAACAATAACAAAAGTAAAATTTGGAAATAATAAAATACATATATTCAAAGCCGTATACAAAACATTCCAAATTGATATTCCAGATATTCTTGGAGGGAATTCAACAATTATAGATAAAGTTTGGCATAATGATAATCTAATTTATGAAAATAAAACAAAGGAATTATTTTTTCCGATAATCACTATTGATAAAAATAATAAATAAAAAGCCCATAACATGCGGTCATATTTCAGGCGGCGGGATTTTATAAACAATTGGTTTTTAGCTTCCTACCAAGTCTTTAACGGCTGGAAAGTTTCGAGTTCCTTTACGCCGTCCGAAAATATACCGCTGAACGTTAGCGGCAATAATAGCAAAATACTGCTTCGAACGATAATATCTAATTTAAAACAAATAAAAAAATGAAAACTAAAGACTTAATCTCGATTGCCCTAAAAATTATTGGATTAATTGCATTTTGGAAAGCTATTCAGACCTTTGGAGCAATGATAAATGGAATCGGAATATTCTCTTCATTATTTATGAATAATGACCAGATGAATAGCTCTTTTATGATTGCAATTGGATTGGCAATGATTTTAAATTTCATATTACCCTTAATAGTGGCAATATTATTCCTTTTTCGGACTGAAAAGGTGTTATCAATAATAAAGATTAAAGTACAGGATGACATTGTTTTAAATTTAAACAAATTGATACTTTATCATGTGATTATTATCGTATTTGGATTTATAACCATAATACACGGAGCAGGTAATTTCGTAGAGTATAATTACCAAACAGATACAAAAACAGAATACACTACAAAAAATGTTTCGACTAATAATCAATCACCAAGTAATACAAATCAAAAGAAAATAATTGTAACTAATACCACAAGTAAGAATATTAATTATTTTGCTTTGATTGAGATTATTCTTGGAATAATTTTATTGACTAAAGCTACTGAGATTGCAAAGAAGGTAGAACGAAATTTTGATTCAAAACAAACAGATGAAATAAATAATTAAAGCCGCTAACATGCGGTCATATTTCAGGCGGCGGGACTTTATAAACAACTGGTTTTTAGCTTCCTAACAAGTCTTTAACGGTTGGAAAGTTTCGAGTTCCTTTACGCCGTCCGAAAATATACCGCTGCCCGTTAGGGGGCATTAAAAAAAACGATGGAATATAAATTAAAACCCATAAAGTCCTTAAAATCTAACTTTTCGCAAAGAAAAGGAAAAGGACTAAATTCTTTTGACAGTTTTGAAGATTTTCATAATTGGTATAACAAACA
>DATJCU010000159.1:0-4266 GCA_035497795.1 Edaphocola sp.
CCGGTAAGTACCCCCTCTGACTTTAGGAATTTAACACCATATGTATTTTGGGAAGCTCTTCGAAAAGCAGGAACTGAAATATTAGAACCTTATTTAAAATATACAGTTCAAGTTCCAAATGATTTCTGCGGAAGGGTTATGAGTGATCTTAGGAAGATGAGGGCTTCTATTGAAGATATAATAGCCAAGGGAGAGGAGACAACTTTAAGTGGAAAGATACCTGTTGATACATCGAAGTCCTATCAGTCAGAATTACTTTCTTATTCAAATGGAAAGGGTATATTTATTACTGAGCCTTATGGGTATGATATATATAATGATAAGCCTATAATTAATGATATTGGGAACGACAATAATGATAGCAACAAGGAAGGGTTAAGATATTTATTTCAAAAACAGGATGAAAATTGAGGCCTAAATATAAAATTTAAAATAGAATCGAGAAATCATAGTTTTAAAATAGTTGATGAGGGAGCATACCTGTATCAATTAGAAAACTTGAATGGTAGTACATTACTAAAAAAATGAAATTGGTGTTTTTTTACTTCTGAATGATAGGAAAAATATAATTTAGATGACAGATTTAAAACGAGTATTTGGATCAAATTGAATTTTATGAAGTAAAAGACATATATTCAAAGTGGAAATATTCTATTCAAATCAAATGAAGTGGGGGAATCCCTACGTAATAAAATTGAACATAAGATCAAGGCAGTTTTCGGGACTTTCATAAAGATTATTTTGAGGATTTCTATAGTGTTAGAACAGATTATTTTGGATTGCCCATTCTCTAAGGATGAAGTAACATAAGCAGAGACATTATCGGAAGTAGTGAGTCTATATGCTGTATTATTGACACATAATCTTGTAAAAGATAAGATTGAATACATAGATATTTATCGAAGTGAAAGTGATAAATATCATATTGTAGAGAGGGATGTATATCTTTTATTCTATATTAAACTAATATTGGCTTGAAAACTTATTTATAATAAAATAATAAATTTCAAAGGGGCAGATCAAATAATCTGGACATTTTTTTCTTGCCACCGAGGAACGTGTCATAATAGTGACAGGGTGCATAAATGTTTTAACATAAGGGTTTCAGGGATTTTTATTGAAAGCATTCATGCATTGGTTAGAGCAATTGGGTATAATTGTTGTAAGTAGTGCATGAGAAGTTATGAATTGGAATATTTAATATAACATATTCAGGAGGAGTGTTTAAATGATTGCTAATAAATTAAAAATTGGAGATGAGATAAGGGTTATAGCTCCTTCTCGAAGTTTGAGTGTAGTAAGGCAAGATACTTTTGATAAGGCTTTAACATTGTTAACGGAAAAAGGTTTTAAAATAACTTTTTCACGAAACAGTCGTGAAATTGATGAAGTGAACTCTTCAAGTATCGAGTCTCGTGTTGAAGATTTACACGAAGCCTTTTTAGATAAAAATGTTAAGGCTATACTTACCTGCATAGGCGGATTTAATGTTAATCAAATATTGGAGTATATAGATTATTCTTTAATAGAGGCTAATCCCAAAATTATATGTGGATTTTCTGATATTACTGCTTTGCTTAATGCCATTTATTCTAAGACAGGTTTAGTTACTTATCATGGACCCCATTTCTCAAGTTTTGGCTTTGAAAAAGAAACTGACTATACATATTCATATTTTGAAAGATGTCTTATGAATTCTGATAAGTATAATATAAGACCATCTAAAGATGCAAAAGAATACTATCTTATACAGGAAGGAAGTTGTGAGGGAGAACTTATAGGAGGAAACCTTTGCACACTGAATCTTTTGCAAGGAACAAAATTTATGCCTAACTTAAAGAACAAGATATTATTTTTGGAAGATGATAATATTATGGGGAATTATTTCGCTGCCGAGTTCGAAAGAAATTTGCAATCTTTAATTCAAATCTTAAAATTTAATGGAGTAAAAGGAATATTATTTGGGCGATTTGATGATAGTTGTAAAATAGATATAAATGTAATTCAAAGAATAGTATCAACTAAAAAACAACTTAAAAATATACCTATTGTATTTAATGTTGATTTTGGACACGTATTCCCCTTTGCAACATTTCCAATAGGTGGACTAGTAAGGGTGAATGCAACAGAAACTTCCATTTTATTGGAGGTAGTGAAGCATTAGTTAATAATCTCTAAAGGCATATAGAACACTTCTATCAACCATTAAAAGAGAAAAGTTAACCAAAGAGGGAGATGTTATAAATGAAAATGGAAGTTAGAAGGGTTTTAACAAAAGATGCTGATGATATAGATGGTATTATGTAAATGATGGAGAAAAACTTCCTTAGATTCCTACAAAAAACTTAAAAAATTACAACATAAAGTCTAGATTTATTGGTGAAAAAATAGAAGAAATTCTTAATAGCGATAAAATTATACATATTATCAATGCAGAGAATGTATTTTGAATAGAGGATGATGTTAATAATTTAATAAAGTAATCAAATATTAGTCTTCCAGATATAATTGTTTGATTTTCTATCCACAGGGGCTCGTATCATAATAGTGACAGGGTGTATAAATACTATAGTATCAAGGATTTCATAGATTTTTATGTAAAAAAATTCATGCATTTTTTAGAGTATCAGGTATAATTGTCATAAGGCAGTGCATGAGAGAACAGAATTTGATTATTTAGTAATTCTCAATTATTTGATATATTTATATTAGTGGAATTAGCTAGTTACACATAAGTAGAAAGGTATGTAGCTACAGTATTTAAATTTATGAAGGAAGATGATTATGGCCTACCATGAGTTTGGTATTATGGAAGATACTCCAAAAAAATATCAGAGGTTTGATGAATATGAGCCTGAAAAATTTGAACTTATCAAAATAAATGATGATTTTATTGAACCATTATTGCATAGTTTCGATGATATTTACTGTTATTGGCATACGCTAGAATGCCCAGGAATGAATCTTGCGTATTGTGGGATAACACTTATACCACCTGAGTCAATTGATTCTTTTATATTTATTTTTAGCAAATATGATAAAGAACCATATAATAAAATTATTGAATTGTTTAAAGAGGCTAAAATAAGAGATAAGTATATTATCCATTATGGAATTTAGTAGGAGAGTAAATGGAGGAATGTTTTATGCAAGAAAATATAGAATTAACAAAAAAGAGAGCTTATGAACTTTTTGATAACAAAATAATAGATACATTTGAAGTAGGAACATTTAAGGGGCTACAACAAATCCATCAATATATATTTCAAGATGTATTTGATTTTGCAGGAAAAATAAGGACTGTGAATTTATCAAAGGGCAATTTTCGCTTTGCTCCTGTTAGGTTTTTAGAATCTAACTTGGAAATTATTGAAAAGATGCCTGAGTCAGATTTTGATAGTATTATAGAAAAATATGTAGAAATGAATGTAGCTCATCCTTTTAGAGAAGGGAATGGGAGAGCTACTAGAATATGGTTGGATTTAATTTTTAAATCAAATATGGGTATGTGCATAGATTGGAGTAAGATAGATAAAGAAGAATATTTATCAGCTATGGAAAGATCACCGATAAATTCTCTAGAAATTAAAGTTTTGTTAAAAGGTGCTTTAACAGAGAGAATTAATGATAGACAAGTTTATATGAGAGGAATCCAGCGTTCATATGAATATGAGGGATATTATACAAAATAATCTAAGAAATAATTTATATAGTGATTATTATCCAAATAAAAATAAATATACTATCAGAAAAAAGCAATAGCTAACCTAGATATGAGATAATGCAAGTGGGAGAAGTTATTGCTCTTGTATCCACAGGAACGGGAAAAACCTTTACTTTCATTAAAACCATTTTTGAACTAAATAAAAATTATGGGTACAAGAAATTTATTGTTCTTATACCTACCGTGCCTATTCGTGAAGGAACTAAAACCAACTTAGAAGACACGAAAGATTATTTCAAGAGCTACTACGCAAACCAAAAGGAAAAAGAAATTGAAGCCTTTGTTTATGAAGGTGGAAACCTTTCAGCAGTTAAACAATTTATCGGCACTTCGCATTTGTCTGTATTAGTTATGACACCGAGTTCATTTAACAGCAAAGACAACATCTTAAATCGTCCGTTAGAACTAGAAATGAACCAGCCGGAACTATTTATAACCAATCAAGAGCCACCAAAATCGTATTTAGAATGTTTAAAACGCTTAAACCCAATTGTAATAATGGATGAGCCTCATAGATTTGAAGGAAATGCCTTTAAGACTTA
>DATJCU010000160.1:0-2670 GCA_035497795.1 Edaphocola sp.
CATTTATTTGTTATGTGCTAAAATAATATTGTTACTATGATGTCAAGGAGTTTATTTTAATAAAAATATATACCGTTTTAATATTTGATTAATCCTATAGGCTTTATTAAAAAAGCAAATAATGAGGTTCTTTTGATTGAACAACTGATTTACAATGGTCAATTTTGAGTCTCATCTATTTTTGATGAGATTAATTCAGACAGTTTTTTTGCTCCTATTTCAGATAAGTGATCCGCATCATAAAAGTCTTTTTCAACAAAATTAGAATCACTAATTAAATTATAGTAATCACAATTATTATAATTTGATGCTAATTCGCTTACAGTTCTAATTGTCGTGTTTAATTGTTCACCATTAAGGTTTTCACGATATGCTTTAAATGCAGGAAGAGTTATTAAAATCAACCTCGCGTTTTTATCATTGCAAAACTCAATAATGGAATTCAATATCGCTATATTATTTTTAAATTCTTGTTGAATTACCTCTTGCCTAATATCAATACTTTGTCTAATTGCTGCAGATTTACCAGTTTCTGTTAGAGATAAGGCATCTTTCGAATTATAGCTTGTCCCCCATCCTAATTCATCACAATATATAGGAATATTCCGTTTTATGTAGTATTCAATAAGATTGTAAAAATTGTCTCTTAACTTAAAGCTTAATAGCTCTGAAAAATCAGATATTCGATTGGATATATTCATCTCATAATAAATTACATAATTCTTCACTCTCCATGATTCAGATCCTAATCTCAAACTTGTGTATAAAGTTGGATAAGAAATTGATAAAACAACCGTTTTCAAACTCTTTAAATCATTGAGATATTTAGATAATATCTCAAAATCATAATCCAGAGATTGAGATACATAGCCTGCATTAAAAGTTTTATCAGTAAAATAAACTGGGCTAATTCCAAAATAAGCATGAGAGTTACCTAAAATGAGTGTTTCAATATCATTTGAATTGTTATCAAGATACTCTTTCTTATATTTATAATCATTGGGTATATATCTTAAGGCTAACTCTATACCTGTAAATAACAATAAGATTGGTATGCTTAATAAAATTATTTTCGTTGTAAATCTTTTCATTCCCTAAAATTGAAAATATATGAATTGTTGTTCCTTACCACCAAACCAGAAAAGTGCAATAAAAATTGAGTAATACATTGCATATCGAACTGGCTTTCTCCACTTAAGTCCCAACTGAGCTGTTGCATATTGCTCTTCGCGTCCATTCCATTCAATAATTAAAAAAAACATTATGAGAAGTAACGTTTCAAGTGCATGTCTTTTACCCTCAAATGCGGGTAGAGAAAACAGAGAACTGGAAAATATCTTTGAAATAATACTCATTGAATGCCCTATACTTTCAGCTCTAAAGAATATCCATGCAAAAACTGTTAGTCCAAATGTAGTTAGCATTTGAAATGACTCTCTTAATGAAGGTAGAACACGGTCTTGAGCTATAGATCCTAAATAAGTACGGTTCTTCTTAGCCAGTAATAGAGGTAAAAAATAAATTGCATTTAATGCACCCCAAACAATAAAAGTCCAATTTGCTCCATGCCAAAAACCGCTTACAATAAATATAACAAATACGTTTCTGATTTTCATTGGGAGACTCCCTCTACTACCTCCTATTGGAATATAAAGATAGTCTCTGAACCAAGTGGAAAGTGATATGTGCCATCGTCTCCAAAATTCTGCAATATCTCTTGAGAAATAGGGATAATTGAAGTTTCTCATCAAATCAAATCCAAATAGTCGGGCAGTACCAATTGCTATATCTGAATATCCTGAAAAATCACCATAAATTTGAAAAGTAAAAAACAGAGCTCCTAATAGCAAAGTGCTTCCGGAATAATTTGCTGAATTATTGAATATTTCATTAGCTATTTCTGCAGCATTATCAGCTATGACCATTTTTTTGAATAATCCCCATAATATCTGTCTCATCCCATCTACGGCCTTATTGTAATCGAATGTTCGACTCCTAAAGAATTGTGGCAATAGGTTCTTGGCTCTCTCAATAGGTCCAGCCACTAATTGTGGAAAGAAACTCACAAAGGCAGCAAATGCGATAAAATCTTTTGTAGGTCTTAGTTTGCGCTTATAAACATCTATTGAATAGCTCAGCGTCTGAAAAGTGTAAAAGCTAATTCCAACCGGTAAAATTATATTTAGTGAATTGGCTGTAATCTCTCTACCGAAAAATGAAAAAGAAGCAATAAAGTTGTCAAGAAAAAAATTATAATATTTGAAAAATCCAAGGAATCCAAGATTTACCAAAATACTTGTCCAAAGTAAGACTTTACGTTTCGCTTGATTATCTTCTGTTCCTAATCTTACGCCTACTAAATAATCAACTAAAGTACTAAACAAGATCAATGATAGAAATCTCCAATCCCACCAACCATAAAAGACATAACTTGCTACTACAATTAGCAAGTTTTGCATTCTTATGTTTTTGTTGGCTACAAACCAATATAGTATGAAAACTATAGGTAAAAATAAAGCAAAATCAAATGAATTAAAAAGCATATATATAACAGTTGTTGAATTCTATATTTTTTAGTGCGTTCCCTATTCGTAAAAAAACGCACATTATTAAAACAACAAAAAACAAAACGAAAAGTTTTGTAGCTTATGTGAAATTATACATTTACTA
>DATJCU010000161.1:0-5152 GCA_035497795.1 Edaphocola sp.
ATAACAAAATTGTCAAAACGCAAGGTCACGATTAAATTGACAGTTGAAAGTAATTTATTTAATGTAGAGAGGTGTTTCGTTTTAAGGGGTAACTCCTAATAGGCAAAACATTTCTCTATTTTTTTGTAAAGCTTGAATTGTGAGCTCAAGTAATTAGGTGCGATTCAAATAAATTTAAGAGGGTGAGCTGTTAGATTTTTAGTAAAATTTCAACAAAGTAAAACTTCTCCTAAAAGTTATAGGGTAATAATTGGGGCAGTGGTTCATTTGGAGGGATCTCTGTTGAGGCCGGAGAACTGGGGGTTGATAAAGTTTCTTTACACCCAAATAATTGATGTTTTGCAGGAGTTATAACTCAACCTCTTAATACCTAAATTGATTTATTGTTGCATTTTTTTGTTTTTTAGAGTAGGGTATTGTAATTTTATAGGATAATTTAATAAAGCTATTAATAGGATTAGACATTTACTCATAGTTGTATACAACTGTAAGATAACCAATACGACAAGCAAATGAATATAAATTGTATCTTTATAAATTATAAAAAGAAAAAACGATTATGGCAAGAAATGCAACAAATAAATTATTACATAAAGCTAAGAAATCAAAGAGTGATGAATTCTATACTCAATATATTGATATTCAAAAAGAGGTTGAAGCGTATTTAGAATACAATCCTGATACATTTCGAGGTAAAGTTATTTATTGTAACTGTGATGACCCATTTGAAAGTAATTTTTTTCGATATTTCGTTTTAAACTTTGAAAGAATTGGTTTGAAACAGCTAATTACTACAAGCTACAAACCATCACCTGTTGCCAATACACAATTAGAATTATTTGGAGGTAATGAAACCATAAAACAAACAAAAGGTCGTCCAAAGGTGACTGCGAACAAGTTTATTATTAATTCTGTGGGCGACATAGATGGAGATGGCGAGTTTAGCTTGAAAGATGTCGCATTACAATTAAAACAAAACAAGCAAAATGAATGGGCACCATTAGATGGCGATGGTGACTTTAGAAGTGATGAATCTATAGCTTTATTAAAACAAGCCGACTATGTAATAACTAACCCACCATTTAGTCTGTTTCGTGAATTTTTAAAACAACTAGTTGACTTTGACAAAAAATTCTTGATCATTGGAAATATAAATTCTATTTCATATAGAGAAGTTTTTGCCTTAATAAAGGAGAATAAAATTTGGTTAGGTACAGGAATGGGACGTTGGATTTCTGGCTTTATTGTTCCTGAGTCATATGAATTATATGGAACGGAAGCTCGTATTGATGAAGATGGAAATAGGATTGTAGCTACTAACAATTGTCTTTGGCTTACTAATTTAGACCATGGTAAGAGACATCAACCATTACCACTAATGTCTATGACAGATAATATAAAGTTCAGTTCTCATAAAAATGTCAAGGGAAAAGATTATGATAAATATGATAATTATGATGCAATCGAAGTTCCATTTACTGATGCTATTCCAAGTGATTATGATGGTGTGATGGGAGTGCCCATTACTTTTTTAGACAAATATAATCCTGATCAGTTTGAAATCATTGGTCAAATGGTTACAACAAAAGTGGACGAAATAAATCATGGATATCCTTATGTAAATGGGAGAAAAATATATGCACGGATATTAATTAAGAATAAATCAATTGAATGAAAACAACATTAAGAACTGATATCACAGTAAAAGATATTTGTGAAGGCTTTGTTTACAATGAACTTGAAGGTAAAGGACTGTTTGGACTTTCGGGTAAACTCACAATACAACCAGAATATCAAAGAAATTATATTTATGCGTTAGATGGTGGTAAAAGAGAGATTGCCGTTATTGAATCTATACTAAAAGGATATCCAATTGGATTAATATATTTCAATAAAGTTAGTGATGATAAATTTGAGGTCTTAGATGGACAACAGCGCATCACAAGTTTTGGTCGTTTCGTTACAAATAAGTTTGCGATTAGGGATGAAAACGGTAATGAACAATTATTTGGTGGTTTTGCAGTAGATAAAAAAAATAAAATTTTAGATACAAAACTTCTTATCTTTGAATGTGAAGGAACGGAAAGTCAAATTAAAGAATGGTTTAAAACAATCAATATTGCAGGGGTTCCTCTAAATAATCAGGAATTGCTCAATGCTGTATATTCCGGGATGTTTGTTACACTGGCAAAAGAAGAATTTAGTAATAGTCAAAATTCAAATATCCAAAAATGGAATGCATATATTAAAGGAATTGTCAACCGTCAAGATTTTTTAGAACGTGCTTTTGAATGGGTAAGCAAAGGGAACATTGGCGAGTATATGAGTCGTCATCGAAATGACACTAACATAAACGAATTGAAAACATATTTTAATTGTGTTATTGACTGGGTTTCAACCGTGTTTACAGATGTTGAAACAGAAATGAGAGGCCTTGAATGGGGCCGACTTTATGAAGAATATCATAACAAATCGTATAATCCTAAAAAAGTGTCTGAACAGGTCAAACAATTATATGCTGACCCTTACATTAAAAATAGAAAAGGAGTGTTTGAATATATACTTGGTGGATCAACATATACAAAACTTTTAGATGTTCGAGTATTTGACGAAGCAACAAAGAAATCTATATATTCAAAACAAACATCAGAAGCAGAAAACAAGAACATATCAAATTGTCCCCTATGTGCGCTTGGACACGATTCTAACAAGACGAAAATTTGGAAACTTACAGAAATGGACGCAGACCATGTTACCGCATGGAGTAAGGGGGGTGCAACTGATATTAACAACTGCCAAATGTTATGTAAGACACATAATAGAGCAAAAGGAAATAAATAAAAAAAGATAGGAAAGTTTTTTTACACCGTGCAAATATCAATTGCCAGTATAGAAAAGAAACTGAGTACGACTTAATTGCTATGAATAAAATTAATTTTCGACATATTGCCACTCAAATTGGAGATTCTTTAAAATATTCTACATCTGTAAACGAGATTAACCGGGTTGGTCAAGCTATTATAAAAGTTAACAAAGAAGTATTTCAAAATGATTCGATTACTTCTGTTCGTGCACAATCAATCTATGATTGGATTCTTTCACTTGCAAAAGCAAAATTAGAAAGTGATGAAAGAATTAAAAGACTTGTTAGTTTTTGTTTGGAGCTAACTCCTGATGAAGATAAATCACAAACAATTGAGTTTTTAGAAAAGAATAATTGTCCTTACAATTTATTGCATAAGGATTCACTAGATGAATTTCTGAAAAGAAGATTTCATCCTGAAGTAATTAAACATTCCCAAAAATTGTTCTTACAAAGAAATTACTTTCATGCTGTTTTTGAGAGTGCAAAAGCATTCAACAAGGATGTAAAGGAGAAATCTCAAAGCGCTAAAGACGGGCAACCATTAATGTTAAATGCTTGGGGTTGTGAAAATGGAGTGTTAAAAGTTACACAGTGTATATCTCAGACAGATAAAGATTATCAAGATGGAATAAAATTCCTTTCGAGTGGACTTATGGGTGCTATTAGAAATCCAACAGCACATGAACCAGCAATTACTTGGCCTATTTACAAACAGGATTGTTTAGACATTCTTAGTTTAATTTCCTTTTTATATAGACAACTCGATAAATCGGTGTATTTTAAACTTTAATTTTTAAATTAATATTATGGCTTTAATTATAGGTCAGAAATAACTCTTAATGAGATAATAGGAGATGCGAATAATCAGATTGATGAAGCAACTGAAGAAAATTTGAAAATGGGTAGATACGAAAATGGGAATATTTATTGTCAATGGCTTGTTGATGAGAAAGAATTAAAATTAGAATGTTTCGGACCATCTATCTTTCACGATGTATAAAAAGAACATACTATCAATAATGTATATAGTCCATAAGCGTTTAATAGATAATAGAACCTAATCTCTCACATTAAATTCTAGTGCAATTTGATAGGTTTAAAACTCGCAATCCCTTACGCACCATAGATTAACCGATGTTAGGGTTGGAGTGATATTGGAATATTGAAATTTAAAAATGATCTTAGACTATTTAAATAAAACATTTAATAACAGAGAAATCGCATTGATTTCTTATTTGATGATTTTCATTGTTTGGGTATTAACACAGAAAAAGTTAAGACTTTCTATTGCGTCTGTTGTTAAGGCCTTTACGGCCTGGAGGATCCTCGTTTTAATATTTGCGTTGTTACTATATATTTCATTTATAGTTTTGGGATTATTTAAAATGAGACTTTGGGATAAATACTTGATTAAAGATACTGTCTATTGGACTTTCGGTGTAGGATTCATAATTTTAATGAATTATGATAAAGCATTCAAGGAAGAGCATTATTTTAAGGACCTTATCAAAGAAAATTTCAAAGTTCTTCTAATCCTTGAATTTATAGTTGGACTATATGTCTTTGGCATCATTACTGAATTTATTTTAATGCCATTTGTGATTTTATTTTCAGTGTTATTGGGATACACTCAGGTTTATAAAGAGCATGAAGAAGTTCATAAATTTATAAATGGAATCTTTGTCATCTTAGGAACAGTTTATATAATATATTCTGGTTATCATATCTATTCTGATTTCACTGAATTTGCTACTGCAGAAAACCTTAAAATACTTTTGTTTCCGATAATAATGTCTGTTTTATTTCTACCGTTTGCATATTCCTTTGCACTTTTAGTTCATTACGAGAGCTTGTTCGCTAGAATAGATTCTTTCGTTAAAGACAGTAAATTGAGAAGATTCGCAAAGTTGAGAATATTTTTATCAGTAAATTTTAGCATTATAAAACTAAAAAAAATAACACCAGGATTTTTATTTAATGGCTGTTCTACAAAAGAAGATATAATGAATGAGATTAACTTCAAATTAAACCCTGAACCCAACAATCGTTAAAGACGATATAAGTTTCGGATTTGAAGCAACTGATTCTCAGTTTCCTCAATTCCCACAGTTATCATTTTTCACTCTTATATTTAAACTTTCCACTAATAAATTTGCTTTTCTACCTCTAAATTCTGTATCTTTAACCTATCAAAAAAAGCATATCAACACCATAAAACCCATTTACTAACATGAGTAAAAAGAAAAACACCAATAAGTTAGATACAGAAAGGTCTCTTGCAAAGCT
>DATJCU010000162.1:0-1572 GCA_035497795.1 Edaphocola sp.
CAGGCATTTGGGTTACCCCCTATATACCCCTACAAGATAGGGAATCAGATCTGAATCACAAACTTTTCAAAGAACTATTTTACCCATCAAGGCCAATAAAATCAAGCATTTCAGAGGATTTCCTTAACTAAACGACATTGATAGTTATCGGCTAATAGCATTTGCAAGTCATAATCATTATACTTACTAAGGCATTCATTTAGCAACATGATACTTTCCTTGTATTGTCCTGCGACATTAAGTTCAGCGCCATAGTTATAAAGGAAAAGCTCATTATGTCTCATGTTTGGATAGAGTTTAGCATAATTTGGAAGCATAAGCTTTGTTTTTCCTTGAAAGGATTTTACTGCAATATCTTTCCACTTTAATTCGTTATTCATTTTAAATGTAATAAAGCTAACACCTAAAAGACATACACCAATAATGGGAATTCTTGTTAATAAGGATAACTTTTTACCGGGAAGCCATGCAGAAAATAGAACAAAAGTCAGATGGCCAAACAACAACCAAATAGGAGCATAATGTAAAGGATATGAAAAACTAGACAATATGATAAATGAAGTATAACAACCAAGTAGTATGCTTTTTAGTGAATGTTTAGATTTG
Source organism: Edaphocola sp. (assembly GCA_035497795.1). Lineage (GTDB taxonomy): Bacteria > Bacteroidota > Bacteroidia > Chitinophagales > Chitinophagaceae > Edaphocola. Next base: position 607 of record DATJCU010000162.1, read on the forward strand.
AAGAGTTTCCAAAGAATTAAGCTAAGTAATGATAAATACAGCAAAAGTCCGCAAATTCCAAAATTAACAGTAATTTTTATAAATTCATTAAAAGGATGTATAATATTGTCAGCTAGATGTTTAAATTTTGATTGGGGGTTTTTCTGAAAGTATTGAGCTTGAAAGTCCATATAATTTGCTTGAAATCCTTTATAACCATATCCGAATAAAGGTTTTTCCTTAATCATTTCAGTAGAGACTTTCCAGATTAGTAATCTGCCATTAGCTGAGTCTGGTTTCCATTTGAACAAGAAAAATAAACTAATAAAAAGAATAATGAATGTGGGAATAAAATAGAGTTTTAGATTTTTTAAGTTTTGAATTTTTGACAACAGTTGAAATTCTATGGCAAAAATTATTAATGAAGAAATAGCAACTGCCAATAATCCCGACCTTGAGCCTGAAATAATTAGTAAAAACACAACTAAGCCCACAGAAAAGAAAATTAAACGCTGCTCAAATCTTTTTGATTTTATACACCAGTAAACCCCAATAGGAAAAAGCAAAGATAAAACTGCTGCGAAACCAGCTGGATTATCAAAACTGCCAGTAATAGCAAAGAAATTATGGTTTGATGAGTATTTCCCTATGAACTGTAAAAGGCCATAAAATGCCTGTAAAACACCAACCAAAAACAATCCTTTTAGTACTGAAAATGAGGCGAGTTTCTGTACTTCTGAATATAAGTTTGTGCCTCTGAAAATAAATAAAATTACACCAACAAACAATGCGATTATTGTAAAGTAAAACTTTATATCATTTTCCGTATCAATGAATTTCTCAGAAGTGGTTTAGCCCCCTATTAATCGGACAATCGTTACAGAGTGTTATACAAACTTACATTTTTTCCTCATATTTGCATTGGCAAGGAACAACCGATGGTGATTTTTATACCGATGGTTGTAGAAATGTTGCGGCGCCGTGCAT
>DATJCU010000163.1:0-2848 GCA_035497795.1 Edaphocola sp.
CATCCAAGCGTTTTTGGTAGGTGAAAGGCTCTACACTGCCCATAGTTTGACCAGCAATTACTTTTTCTCCCTCCATTACCCTCACCGTATTGATGTGCTCTTGCACCAGAAAAGGAACTACCGCCTTGCGCTGCGCCTCCAGCCGGCCATTACTCACAATCTCCAGCTCAAAAGCCCCTCGCTTGACGGGCACCACACCTACTTTGGTAATGGTAGGCTCTACATAAGACAAACGGGCTGCTTCTGCAGCGGCATCTGCACCAGAAGCATCCCCTGCGCTGGAGGTGGAGCAGGCGTAAAAAATGAACGCAGTTAAAAAGAGTGTCAAAAATTTCATTGTTTTTCTATTTAAATTGTCAGAAATTAGAAATCAGTGATCAGTGATCAGTTAGCAGTTAGCAGTTACCAGTGTCCAGTTAACAGTCATCAGTTAGCAGTCATCAGTTAACAGTTATTGTTTGCTCTTTATTTTTCATTCTTAACTGGTAATCACTTATTGGTTACTTTTCACTGCTCATTACTTACTTCTCATTGTTAACTGCTCACTGGTTTGTTTTTTGCTAAATTCATTTCTCACTTGCTTACTTTTTATTTTTCATTGATGACCGTTAACTAATTATTATTCATTACTTACTTCTCACTGTTCATTGGTAACTGTTCATTATTCACTGTTCACTGATGACTGCTCATTGTTCAGTGCCTATGGTTTTATAAAACAACTCTGTCATATCATCATTTAACCAAGGTGCACCCACCATTTTAATTTTGTTCTCGGCATCTATCAAAATACCAGCATCAATTATCCATCGGGGGATATCTTTGTTTTGTTCCAAGAATTTGCCTTCTGGATCCATGATTACATAAAATCTATCCTCTACATATTCAATATCCAGAACATAGGTCATAAATTCATTATAGCTATCGCCATAAATAATAAATAGTACCGTATAATCATTAGATGTATTTATTGAATCCATCTTTTGTTGCCACTCAATGAATTTAGGATAACATGGATTACAGCTATTTTGGAGATATACTATGGATGAGAATTTATTTTGATTTCTAAATTCTTTGTACGATAATAAAGAATTTGCTTGTTGTACAGTCTCAAACATATTGAGATGAACGGTTTTGTTCATGTTCTTATGCAATTCCTTTTCTGTTTGAGAGAGTTGGGTGCAGTAAGAGAAAAGAACTACTGTGATTGCTATATATAAAGCTTTATTCATTGAATTATTCTTTTTCAAAACTCATCAAAGGAGAAAATGCAAATAATTCCGTTGTCAGTCTCCTTAATATCTTTATAATCATCAATATTTTGATAGAAAAACGGATGCTCTATTTCTCTTTTAGTAATCTTTAAATCATCGTAGTTCCACTGATTTAAGGAGGAAATATATGCTGCTCCTATATTTCCAACAACATATTCTCCAGAAAAAGAACCATTTAGACATCGAAGAATACTATGATGATAATTTATATAATTGTCTAAAAACTTCACAGCATGTGTATTTAAGGAGAAAAGAACCGTTTTTAACGAATTACCATAAGGCAATTCAAGTAAAAGGTAATTTTCAGAAATACTCATACTTCTCAATCCAAACCTAACAGTATTCTGATTTTGCTTAAAATATGAGTATTTTTCATCAAAGTCCTTTGTTATTAATTCGTTTCTAGTGTTTAAAGGAAGAGCGCTATTCCCATAATCCAGAACAAATGCTGGTTCCAAAAATGAATTTGTTATTCGGTAGATGGTATCTGCACCAAAATCATTAAAATAACCGCCCTCACTGTTTGAAGTAAAATAATTAGATTTCCCTAGTTCAGACTTAAGCATATCATTAGAGGTTGGATGATCACGATAAATTAAATTTCCAATAGAATCGTATTGTGCAAAAATGTATGACTTATCCTTCGTAAATTTATCAAGACATGCTCCATTATATTTACCTGAATAATAACAGAAATAAGCAAGCACATTCCCTGAAAATGAAACCTGACCAATATGTTCGCCTTTAAAATTATATTTCTGGACCTTACCATAATCAAGAATTCCGATATGACTATCCACAGTGTCAACATAAAAGTCATAAGCTCTAACATATTCTCCAGGTCCTCGCCCCAATGCACTAATTTTATATAGAAAGCGCCCCTGCATATCAAATGCAAAAACAGCTTTCAACTGAGTCTTATCAAGAATATAAATTGTGTCTTTTAAAACTAAGATTTTATCATAGCTACTTATCATACATTCTTTGGATGTTTCCAATCGTATAAATTTCACATCTCGAACCAATGAATCTATCGGTATTGATGCAATATTGTTCATATCTAAATCAATATTACAATAACTATTACCCCCTTTTCTAGTAAGAAATTCAGGAGTATTAGATAAATTAGTACATGCTGCAATCAATATTAAAAAAAGAGCTGAAATAAAAATTATTTTATACATTATTTGCATGTTTTTATGAACCTGCTATTAAATAAGCAGGTTCATTTTGTATTAAATTAATATTCTTTAAAAAAAAGTCCAACTTTATTTTGATCACATCTTGCAACTGCAAATCCTTCACAATTTCTAAGTTCTCCAACAACGCCATAACCATGCATTAATTCCCATTCAGCACCAACTGGAACTTCTATATTCCCTAAAAATATTTTTATAGCTCCATAAGCTCGCCATACAGTACCATAAATTTCCTCTGCTACAATCTTCTCAAAATAAACATAGTTTGGGTCCTCATCCCCATTCTCAGGAGTCGCCTGCGCCATCACCGTAATACTCTCCAACGACACATCGCCAGCACTATTTGATTGTAACACATTCATATTAAAAACTGTTGCT
>DATJCU010000164.1:0-2869 GCA_035497795.1 Edaphocola sp.
ATCAGGGGTCTCATAAACCTTAGTAATATCGAAGTATTCGACAAGGTATTCCGGTAGTAAGGATTTAAGTATGTCTTCTGCTTTCATGCAGACTAAAATACTAACTATTGGGAAACCCTCCACAAGTTTTGTGACTGATCCTGAACTCCTTGATTTTTTTAAATTCTATCGGATAACTTCTACAAAAAAAGTTCTGTGTGTTGATCAACTCGTTATTGTTTATTCAATCCCATATTATATAAAATAGATAACGTTGCTAAATATCCACCGTTAAAATCTCCTGTACCATAAAGATAAGAAGCTCTAATACTGAACGGTTCTGAAGCTATTTTGAATCTATATCCAATATTTGCTATTGGACCATTGATTGCTTTTTTGACAATTAAATCTTTGGAACGGTTACCAGTATTAACGTACATTCCAGCTTGCTCAAAACTATAGCCGATTCCTAAAAATCCGCCATTTTTATTTTGATAATTATTTCTGTTGCTCGCTAATCCAAAATTATATTCTATAATAACAGGAATATGAACCGTTATCTGATTGTCATCCACAAATTTATAATCCAAATTATAGCCAACTCCAAAATAAGTTCCTATAGAAAATGTTGAAGATTTACCAACTTCGAACAAGTTTAATCGAGGTGCATAAATTAAACCTACCGAATGTAAAGTTGCGTTCCTTGTTCCTAAAAATCCTGCTGGACCAATTGCATGTGAGAAAGATTCTTGCGAAAATGAAAAATTACTGATAAGTACCAGAACGAATATAATTATTGCTTTTTTCATATTAAATTAAAGTTTCTGAAATTCTTGTTTTCAATATTTGATACCAACAAATTAACTGATAATATTTAAGTTAGCAATGTAGCCACATTAATTATTGATCATTGGAACTACAAACATTTTCAAGAGGTATTACACCAAAAATCTATTTCAAAACATCCTGAATGCTTGTATCTTTCTTAAAACTGGCTTTAGCAAATGGACAAAGCGGAATGATTTTCACACCCCTATTTCGTGCAAATTCAACTACTTTCATTAACAGCTGTTTTCCAAATCCTTTTCCATTATGCCCTTCTTCAATGCCAGTATGGTCAATAATAATCATGGATTCTCCCGCCCAGGTATAAGTCATTTCTCCTACGAAAAATCCGTCTTCTTCTAAGAAAAACCGACCATGTTTTTTATCATCTTCTTGATTTATTGTAATCATATTTTAAGGATTTAATTGGTTTTCAATTCTTTTATCAGGCACCAGCCACATCATCGCTACCATAAAAAATATCGTTACGCTTAATAATGGGGTAAAAAGAGCAAGAATAATTCCGAAAAGATATAAAAATATGGACAGATATTCTTTTTTTGCAGTTTATATGGCTCTGCCCAATTTTGAATCCTGTCCTTCATTTATAACGGCAACCTTTTCAAGAACAGCAAACATAAAAGCACAAAGCAACAGGTTGACACCATAAAGAACCACTGGAATTTCGGCAAAATGATTTTCGCCCATCCAAGCCGTTGTAAACGGAACCATGGTTAATGAAAATAACAAAGCTAAATTTGCCCAAAGCATTTTTCCATTTACTTTTTCAATAACCTGAAACAAATGGTGGTGATTATTCCAATAAATACCAACATAAATAAAACTAAGCACATACGAAATAAATCGTGGAATAAGAGGTTTCAAAGCTGCAAGACTTACGCCTTCAGGAACTGAAAGTCCCAAAACCATAATAGTTATGATAATCGCCATAACACCATCCGTGAATGCTTCAAGTCTATTAGTTGTCATATACCTAAGATTTTTATGCTGCGCGAATACAATTAATAAGACATTGTATCTACCAATATTCATTAATGCATTATCTATAAAGTTAAATGTTTTATACGAATAAAATAATAAGACGTTCCATAAAAATTAATGAGATTAATTTACTGATTGTGTGGAATTAATTTTAACTTTTGAATACCAAAATATAAATTCTACAAAAAATATTTGGAAATTGCAGCAAGCTAGCGTACTTACCAAAAAACTGACACATCCGTAAAAATTAAGGAGTTTATTATATATTTAAACATGAATAAAATAGTCTTAAAAAAATACAAAGCATCCGATTTTGAGATTTATAAAATACTGGTCAGTGATGATGAACAAATGAAATATATTTCGGGAAAAGGATTGACGGAAAATGAAGCCAGAAATAAATTTGATAGGATACTCCACATCAATTCCAAAGAACCTGAACTAGGCTATTTTAAAGTGCTCAACCAAGACAATGAATATATGGGCGACTGTAAACTGGAACGTTACAAACACGATAACTCAATTTTAGAAATTGGATACCTCTTAAAAAAAGAGTTTTGGAGACAAGGTTTTGGCTCAGAAATTTGCAACAACTTACTTGTTAAAGCAAATAAGTTTTATCCACAGTTGGACATGATTGGCATTATAGATCCTGACAACAAAGCATCGAAAAAACTGTTGGCAAAGTTTGGTTTCAATAGTTATTTTTTAGGTGTTGAGGAAAATCGTCCGACAGAAAAGCTACTGTTAAAAAGAAAACTCGTATAAAACCGTAATACTTCAATCTCATTTAAAAAAATGCAACAATTTGAAATTCATATCAAACCTTTCAAATTTACTCGGAAATGGTCAATCTTTTTTAAACTTTCATTTTCTTAATTCCCAATTTCAAGTAACTTTACTTTTTACTAAACTTTAAATCCATTCTCATGATTTTCAAATCTTCAAAAAGAATACTTCCCGTATTTTTATTAGCTGCATTTTTTATTGCAACAAGTACAACAACCGCTCAGGACAAACTTAAAAAGATGCCAAGATACGATCAGTATCAACAAATGTCATC
>DATJCU010000165.1:0-9084 GCA_035497795.1 Edaphocola sp.
TCTTCCATTATCTTGACAGTACAAAGGTAGAAATGCATCTTCAAAAATATGCCAACGAATCTTATTTGCTAAAATGTACAAGGGATGCTTTTGACTTAAAGTATCTTCAAAAGCAGAGAAAAAACTGAGCTGATTATGAACTTTTTTATGTGGAATCATTGTAAAATTAATGCAAGGTTTAAACCATAAAGGTACTAAATCTTGCATTATTTTCAAAATAAAATTAACTATATTTCATTGATATTCAAATGGTTAAATGGTTTTTAATGGACGACTAAATACCTAAATTCAAGTTTTAAATGCAACAAATCCTAGGTTAAAAAATAGCCTAAGATTCAGAACTTTGTTGTGTTTATAAACAAATATCATCATCTTAGGCTATCACAAAAAAATTTAATGATACTAAATTAAAGAGTTTTCAGTGTTGACTTTTAAAATACAGAAATAGACCTAGTTGATTTTTCTCCACTCAACAAGATAATTGAAACAAAATAGGTCCCTGGCAATTTGGGAGTCTGTAGTTGAATCTTCAATTCGTTCACTTCACGAGTTTGCAGTATACGTCCTGCAAAATCAGTGACTATCAATTGTGCTCCATTAATATTGGCAAATGAATAGTTGAAATCAATATTCATTTTTCCACCAGCAAGTACTGGAATTGGATATACTTTGATATTATTATTATTATTGAAAGTAAAAATGGAAGTGCTAGTATCTACGGCACGGCTTTGTAATTCAAAGGCACCCATATCGATTGTATTTTCATAAAGCCGAGGATTTCCTACAAGATCGGTATCATTACTCAAATTTCCTACGGAAGCATATAGTGAATTATTGCCTTTATTGGCAGCTGGACTGGTGACAAGCAAACCAAAATCACCAGCAGATGGGTTAACAAATTGAGGATCTTGATTTTTATTACCTACTCCCGGAAATAAACTACTACCCTCGATAATACTATAAGAAACTATATTGGAAGTGCTGGAAAAAACCCCTGAATTATTGTAAACAATACTGTTATGAAGTGTAGTGGTGCTACTATTATTGTTAGAAAACAGTGGGGCGGTGTTTGAGCTTGATTTCGCATTATGACCATATACAGTGCAATTGATTAATTGTGGATGTGCTGACTGTCCTTGGCTTTTATTGTAAATAACACTACCATTTGTTGCTGAATTCCCATACAATAAGGTATTTTTAATAATTGGTGCTAATGTGAAACAGTAAATACCGCCACCTTGTTGAGCTACATTATTTCTAATAATAGAATTATTTATTTTAGGTATAACCGCTGTTGGTAGCAGATACATATTCATGATATAAGCAATACCGCCACCTATTGGATTAAGATTACCAGTGGCTTCATTATTTTCTATTAAAGTATTGTTGATGGTTAGGTTTACGCCTGTATTCACACCACCAACATTATTACCATTAATTGCCATTGATCCATCTGTGGCAATGCCAGCACCAGCTGTCGAGCCTATTGGATTGTTCGATAGATCTACATTAGCTGTTAAGGTATTGTCTTTAATAATACTGTTGTTGATTAATAATGGTGAAGCATTAAAAATTCCAGCACCCGACAGGTTGTTACTTGTGGTGTTAGAAAGTGTTGCATTTGCAGCAGAAATTTGAGCAGTATTATTGCTAAACTCACAATTCGTAATAGTTGCAACTTGATTGATATTGAAAATACATAAGCCTCCTCCGAAAACATTTACATAAGGAGGCGTAGCACCAGATGGCAAATTTAAGTAGGCTCCATTACCCTGAAATGTGCTATAACTGATATTAATTTGTGCAGGCGTATTTTGAGAAATGCCGAGGCCTCCTCCCAGTGCCTCAAGACGTGTAGAAATTGCAGTATTGTTACTAAAATCACAACTGTCAATGGTTAAAGCAATGCCATTAAGAAAGTAAACACCTCCACCAGATGTTGCACTGAAGCCTTGGTTATTGCTGCCATCCGTTCTAATAGCGTTGTTGTTAGTCAGCTTCGTACGCTTCATTGTTAAGCTACTATTTTCGGCATAAATTCCACCCCCAAGATTTGCAGTATTATTCATTATATTACAATTGAAAATGCGAAGGTGTGTATTTTGCAGAAGTACACCTCCACCATTAGCAGAGCGAGTTGGCTGTCCGTTTACATACAATGTTTGATATGGAAAAGACTTACCGTTTTTGATGGAAAAACCGTTAAGCTCGGCGGAACCAACATTTCCCACACTCATCACTACATGAACGAATGAGTCTAATCCATCCAAAATAGTATTATTGTTAATGGTATCTCTTTGTGTAATACTAGTTTCATTGGCATTTTGAAAACCACCATACAGTTTTACATTATTTACGATAACCAAAGACCCAAAATAGCTACAATTGGGTGACCCAAATTGTATAGCAGGGCTCATATTGTCTGTTCCAGCACTGTATTTTGGCGTATAGGTACCTTTAGCAACCCAGATTTCTTGAATACTACTATTACTATGTGCCGATAATAATGCGTCTGCAACTTCTAAAGCAGCATTGGCCCAGCTACTACCTGATTGATTACCACCAACTACCGATTTATTTACAAAAACGACACCATTAGCGTTAGGCGTTATTTGAGCTATTAGCGTTTTATTGAAACAAACAAAAGCAGCAGTTACAAGAAGCGCAAACTGAAAATTTAGTTTTAAATTTTTCATAATCATTGAGATATAATTTATTGTGACACAAAATTTAAAGGTTCATCACCTAATACCTAAAGACAGCGCAATTCTAAAAAAGGTTGGAAACTATTGTGTAATGATACCATTTGTACATCTATTTTGATAAATCATAAACTAGACACCCACTCTAAATTCAATAATGACTTTTTTGTCTAAAGGGTATAATATAAAGTTATAATTTATAGATAGTCAAGCCTTAAAAAGAAAATTTACTATTTTTTCGGATTAATAAAAGGCAGGAAAACAGAGAAAATATTTTTTGTAAAAAGTGCCAAAAAGATGATTTCCATTTATTGATCATCCTTTTGAAGTTAAATGCTGCTGCAGCAAGCATAATATAGATATTATCGCCCACGACTCCCTTGTAAAAGTTACGATTGAGTCGATGATCTGATTTAATATGCCCAATTATAGGTTCGATGGCTGCTCTTTTTTTGTGAGCGGTACTCAGTTTCTTGCGTTTGTAATAGCTATCTGATTTTTTGGGTATGGAAGGAATTAAAATCTCTGTTATTCCTATTTGTTTTTCACCTCGGTATCCTCTGTCCACTTTTGCTTTTTTTTAGGTGCTTTGCCCCTTAATCGTTCTATCTGATACAAAACAGAGGGTAGTGTGTGCCCATCGTATTCATTTCTAAAACCTAATGCTCCTACAATCACGCCTGTATCTGTCTTTACAAAAGACGCCTTATTGCCAAATTGTTCATCATCTGTATATTGATTTTTGCATTCACGAATGCTTTGCATTTCATATTTCTTGTGCTCTTTCCCTTTTGAGATGCAACAAACTTCTGGCTCGTGAATAGAATAGATTTTGCCTTTAGAACTTTTGCTTTGAGAAAGTATTTGCTTAAACAGTATCAATCTTGCATTATTTTCAAAATAAAATTAACTATATTTTATTGATATTCAAATGGTTAAATGGTTTTTAATGGACGACTATTTAAAGTCGAAGATAGGGAAAGGTTTATAATTTTTTTTGTATACTTTACTAAGTTTATTTTCTTTTTTCTTATCAAAAAAGAAACAATCCCGATAGCTATCGGCACTGTCCAAGGCGGGTGCTAAAGAAACAGGAAACTCCTACGCTACAGGCACTTTTTTCGGTATTTTTATTATTTAGAGTTGAGCCTTCAGCAAAAAATAAGATATGCGTTAAAGTTATACTACCTACCTAAACTAGCAATAATTACTATTTACTGATTTTAAACTACTTAAAACAATAACTCAACACTAGCAACACAATATAACACTACCAAAACTATTTTTGTAGTCTAAAAAATAAAATGTATAATAAAAACACAAACCCTACAAATATCAATACACTTATTATATTTCTAATAAGTTCTTGTATCGGCAATATGTTACTTGGAACTACATACCACTGTGAAATACTTATTGCGTTTTGAGTAAGTTCACGAATATAAAAACAATTTTCACAAATATTATTAAAAGTATCTTTTGCAATCTCAACGTAGCCTACACCTTTGTTTTTTGTCTCTACTTCAACAATTATCCTTTCGTTCTGAATACCATATTCTATTATCCGATTTATCGTGTCACGTTCACCATTTTTGTTCACAAAGGTAGCAAAAGTGGAGACTATGGGCATACCTCCAGCATCATTTAAAGCAAAGCCTCCTTCAAAACTATGGCGATAGTAAGGCTGCACATTTAATGGCAAAATATTATTGTATTCAATATAATTTTTCCCTAAAAAAAACAAATCCTTATCTAATTTAAGCCATACCAAACTAAGGATTAATAAAGGCGAAAAAACGCAAATGATTATTTTATTTCTTTTCATATATCTTTAATTTGACTTATACCCAGGATTAATGAACTGATACGCTATTGTTCGAGGAATATAATGAGATGGTTTCCCCCCAAACATTTCTAATTTTGGCTCTCTATCTGCGTGCCATAAATTAAATTTATTTGTCTTTTGATTTTAATATATAACTTTCAATATAAATGATAAAATCCAAATATTCTTTGTTGTACTCAGAGTTGCTCAGCCAATTTCTCAATTTTCTAAAATATTCAAGATATTTATCCTCTTTCGATAGAAAAATATAACAAATTTTTGCTTGCTTTTCTTGTATCAGCTGAAATTGATACATTCCATAATATTCAGAATTCTCCATGTCATTGGGCAAATTACAAATACAATTTTTATCAATAAATTCTGCTAAAAACCTAAGTGCAGGTTCACTTAATTTAGTTTTAAATCTAGTATTTGGTACAAAAATATCTGTTGGGACAACCTTTTTTTCTCCATTACTTAATATATTACCATTTCCATCAACTTCATGGAAAAAAACTCCAAATGAGGGTTGTTCATCGGTTTCATCTGTAAATATGATAATATCTACCGAGGATAAGGGAGTGTCACAATTTTTGGATTTGGTTGTTAGATTTATTGAGTTTTGAGATGTATTTATTTCATTCCTTGAATGTTCATCAACTTGATTTCTATTGTTATTTCCTAAATGGCAACTTGATTGGAATACTAAATAATAAAAAGCAATAAAAGAAATAAAAAAAAGTTTCATATTATATTCTATTTAAATTTCTAATTAATGATTCATGAAAAAAGTTTGAGAAAGTATTAAAATGATTTCGTAGAATCATTGGATTATAAATTATATGCCCACTTTTTGCAGAAAATCCATAATTAATAGTTTGAATAGTTTCCCATGTTCCGTTTTTTAATCCTACTAGACTCAAAATGGCAGACCAAGAATAAGTTGCACCATAATAACTCATTCTACTTGGACCATCCATAAATACTCTTCCTCCAAATTTTGCATCTATTTTATTTCTCCATTCAATAGTAAAAGCACTAGTATTATAATAGAATGGCTCGTTAGAATCTAAACTTTTGCTATAATCATTAAACCATTTATTGCTTGGCTTCCCATCAATACCTTTTGAAGTATATACACTTTGTATCCAATCTGTTTCCTCATATTTAGAAATATCACCATTATAAACTGCAAAGACCCAAATTCCTGTTCTAATATTTTCGTCCAAAAAATATTCTTTCCCTTCACCTCCACCTCTTTTTGAAAAACTAATAGTCGTTTTTCCAAAAATAAAACTAACTCTATCGGTACCAAAAGTTGACCAATCTTTTAATTGTACTGGATCAACTGCATCATTTCCATAGCTATTATACCCATTTATCATTTCTAAAGCTGCTGCAAATCTAATCTCAATTACTTTTTGCTGCTTCGCCTCAGCCATCTCCATCATACTATTATAAATGTATGCTTCAAGACGCTGCATGGCATTCCCTTTTCCAGCAACTAACTATCAATACTCTTTAAATAAACTACCTGCTTCCTGCCCTAACACCAAATTATCAAAATGTACCTGCTCTACACTTTCATTAGACAAATATAATCTGGAATTTTTATATTGCAAAACACACTTCCAAAATATTAATTATTAAACAATAAATTGAAATACACACTTTTTTAAACACTACGCTTCTTTAAGCACTCTGGAAAAAATTGCCAAAGCTCTCCGAGTTTATTTAGCCGATTTTTTTTGCAAATGACAATATAAATACTAATGTAAATTCTTACGACAACTCACTAATGGAGAAAGTAAAAGGTATTGAAGAACTTAACGAAGAAGAAAAGAAAACAGTTTTCTCTATAGTAGATGCATTCATCGCTAAGAAAAAACATAAAGACGTTCTAAGCGGGGCTTTACAAAATTTATAACAATACAAAACCGCCCCAACAAGGGCGGTTTGTTATATTCTAATCTACAAACCACTCAAACAATGGACTGAATGCGGTTATCACTTCTATAAAGGTTAATAATCCGAATACAATAAAGTGCCATTTATTAATTCGCAGAATATTCTTTCTCTTTATCAAACACACTATTCCATAAACCAAGAGAATACCCCAACAGTAAGGAAGAGGCTCACCACTCCAGTAATATGCAATTTTATAATGTTTATCAAATCCCAAATCTTGAGGATCAGGATTATTATAGTAAGGCAAGTATCCTAATTTATTCCACGCACGTAACACGAAAGAATAAAAAATTAATAAATCAATTGCTGTATAATAAATAGCCAAGTAAATCAATACTTTTAATATTTTCATAATCAATTCAACTTTATTATTTCATTAAAAAACCTCCAACACGATAGATATAAAAGCCTCTATATTGGCTTGTATTGGGAAGTCCTGAAGATTGGAATAAATTAATCCAAGATTTGTCTCCTCTATTAGGTCTATCGGTCGTTGTTGTATAGAATCCAAATATATTAGAAGTGGTATGAACCACTTTATCCGCAGAGATATTTTTCAACCAACTTTCTCCTAACCATCCTCCTTGCAAGACGTTCCCTGCCCAAGACTTGAATCCAGCACTGGTATAGTCAATATCATCATTAGTTACAACCACAGTTGAACCTGTAGAAACTTTGTAAACTTTCCCCTTGCCTAAATGAGGAGCAGAAACACCATCTATTCCGTATTTCCAAGTCTCTCCAGCTTTCAACTCATATGAACCTCCATTATCATACTCTACACCGTCAATAGTCATTGTGGTTTCGGGCTTGAAATAGATAGTATGGTCGCTATTATTTGTCAAATATGCCGCACCCCTCTCACTTGTATGATTATTATACTCTCCCAAATAACCTGACTTCATTTGACTACTCATCATTCCTGGAATATCATAAGAGCTTACTAATGATTGCAATGCAGTATTATACCCATTTATCATTTCTAAAGCTGCTGCAAATCTAATATCTATTATTTTTTGCTGCTGCGCCTCAGCCATCTCCATCATACTATTATAAATGTATGCTTCAAGATGCTTAATGGCATTCCCTTTTCCTGTTCCTAATCTATCTGCACTCAAATACACATAAGTACCTTCCACCATATAGCCAAAGGGCATTATAAAATGATCGTTCCCAGGAGTGGACATCCCTGTTTGCCCCTGCAAGCCAAAAGGATCTACCATCATCGCTGGGTTACAACCCATGGCATGGTAAGGGCTGAGTACTTGTTGCCCACCAGCATCGGCTAAGGGGTCTATGCCTAAAGCACTCTTATACCTGATTTGCATCGGCACAAAGGTCTGTTCTAATATGTTTAAACTAAGGCAGCCCAAAATTGTTTGCTAAAGAATAAATCTCTAAATAGAAAAAAATAATAAAAATTAAAAAACAATTAAATAGTTACTTCGGCTCTATTCAATAATCCTATTCCACTCTTTCAAAATCATAAGTTGACCAAAATTTATATTCCCCATTCTCATCTTTCCTATATACATCATAAAAATATGTATTCGTAACTTTACAAACTGAATCTCCAGCTAACATTTTATTTCCAACTGGTAATAAAAAATATATTTCCAATTTATTTTCAAGATAAAAAACTTCACCACGTTGAAATTCCGTATTTGACTTAATAACCTTTGAACAAAACCCATTCAAATAAAACTCTTTTTTGTTTTTGTCTTGCTTAGATGTCATCTTATTGATTGTGAAAAAAACACATACAACAAGAATAACCGCTATTAATATCTGATACTTAATGGGAGTTTTTTCTACTCTTTCAAATATGTTCATAATATTTACCATTTCCAAATTGACATTACACCAGGTGTGTTTTGATATTGAGCTCCAGCATATCCTCCTGCTCCAAATGCTACACCAATGCCGAAAGTATGAAAGCCATAACTTCCTATTTCTGCATAAGAATAGTTGCCAGAAAAATACCCCAATACACCTCCAGAAACTACACCTCCTATGGTTTCTCCTGTAAGCATATTAGAAGTAATATCTCGGGGGTTGCCAGAATAGTTCCCAACAGATGTGCTAATACCACCAGATACATACGCTCCCATACCACTATTTACAACAAATGTTGGAGTTAAATAAATACCTGGTTCTTTTCCTCGTGTTAAAACTGTAAAATTTATTGGGTATGCACCTCCTGCCAACAATACTCCAAGTTCTCCTCCAATTGAAAAATTTATTTTATCTGGAATAATACCCCTAACAAAATCACTATTCCAAACAGCATCCCAACCGTTGCTCCCGTTTTGTTGCTGAACTGCTCCATACCCTTCAAAATCATAGCCTAAAGATCTGCCAAATCTATTATGCATTCTTTTCCCCCAATCTTTCCAATTGGGTAAATGGCGTTTCTTCCAAAAAACTACCTGATTCCTGCCCCACCAACAAATTATCAAAATGTACCTGCTCTACACTTTCATTCGACAAATATAAGCTGGCTTTTTTATATTGCAAAACACACTTCCAAAATATTAATTATTAAACAATAAATTGAAATACACACTTTTTTAAACAGTATCGATTTCT
>DATJCU010000166.1:0-4097 GCA_035497795.1 Edaphocola sp.
CGTTCATTTGGTGGATGCTGCGAAATTGCAGAATCGAGGATCACCTAAAAAAATACCCATTCCAGCATGAAGAAGCGAAAGTATGCTATAATAAAAAAATTCTAAAAACTGCAGCCTAAAACCCACCGTTTTGGGTAAGGGAATTTATGGTAAATGGTGAGTATAAAGTAAGGATAATAATTATATTTTCATAAAAATAAGCTTTGTTTTTTTTCTAACCCATAGTAAAAAGCTACAAAACCACCTATAAAAACCCAGCTAGCGTCGCTGAACACCGAATAGCAAAAAGCCCAACATTTAAGATGTGTTAGGGGCTTTTTTCTATTCGGCATAATGTTGTGCGTTCGGTTTTTTACCATTCAATATTTTCAATTTCATTTTCGTAAACATCTGTTTGTCCTGAATAGTGACAAATTTCATTTTCTATTTTGTCAAGTATAAAAATTAGATAGTCTTTTTCAGATTTAATTTCGGCTCTATTATATGGGTCAATGGTCGGTTTGTATGGTTCATCTTTTGTTCCAACAATTAATACTTTTTTGTTTGCCCAATGTACCTTTTGATTTATTTGGTAATTCATTTTGATAAGTTTACAAGTAAAATGATTATTATAAATATTATGCCTATAACAACTGGAAAGTAATAAACAAAATTTTCAATTGGTTTATCGGCTTTTGCCAAAGATTTGTCTAGAAATCTATCAAAAGAACCGAGAGAAAATTTTATATTTTTAATCCAATTATTTAAGTCGTTAATTTCTTTTTCGTACTTCTTCCTAAATTCTTGTTCCTTTTGTTTAGTAGTTTGTGAATTTTGTTTTTCAGAATAGTTATAGTTGTTTTCTTTATCAGCAAAGACGGTAATGTCAAAATTTAGGTTAAAATAATTTTTATAAATTTTATCATAGGTTTCTTTCCTATTAAGATTTGATAGTATTTCATATGCTTCATTTATTTCTTGCATTTTTTGCAAAGCAATTGGATTTGAATTTCTATCAGGATGCCAAAACACAGCAAGTTTTCTGAAAGAGCTTTTTATTTCTTCTTGCGAAGAAGTTACTTTAACATCAAGAATTTTATAATAGTCTTTAATCATCAGTAGAAGTCGTCAAAAAAGTCATCGTAATTTTTACTCTTTCTAATTTCGGCTTCCATTTCACCAAAATATGCTCGTTTCTTTTTTAAATAGCCTGCATATGTTCTTAAATCAGTTGCACTCATTAAAAACATAAATAGTCCACCAACCGTCCATAACATAGTAATCGCCAAGCCCAAAACAACAAAGCCATTGTCTTGGTTACTCTCACTTGCAAACCAAAAAATGGGTAATAGTATTGCAGAAATTCCTGCACCTGTCAAAAATTTAAATAGTCTGCTGAAATTATTTGTTATTGTATCGTTTGGGTCAATAAGGGAAAAACTCGGGTCGTTTTGCAACTTCTGTTTTAAACCTAAATATTCATATTCTGAAATTGGTTTGGGTTCTCTAAATGAATAATGTGTTACTGAATATCTAAAAGCCATATTTAACTATTTTTTTTTTAGGGTGTGTCGTACAAACTGACGCACAACGCCAAGTATATGCGTAGTGCGGGTTTTCGAAGCATCTCCTTTCAATTTACCGTAAAGTTTGTTGATTGCAAGATATTCATTTTTAGACGTAAAGCCCGCTTACGTTTATACAATGTTGTGTGCCGTTTCTTTTATTTTGTTAATGTCACTTGGTCGTTTGGGTTAATATACGTTACTTTGTGTCTAAACAAGTAAGAATTATGTTTAAATCAAATTTCCTAACAGTAGATGACGTTGCTGAAAATTTAAAAGTTACTCGACAAACTGTATCGAAGTACATTCGTTCGAACCAATTAAATGCTGTCAAGATAAATAAAAGCTATAGAATTACTGTGAATGATTTTCAGTCATTTTTAATTAAGAACTCAACCACAGAAGAACCACAAATTACTTATTTAAGAAGAACAAAAAATTGCTTTCTTGAATATTCTGACAAATCAGATGAATTTGAAATTCTCTTCGGAATAGAAACAGGTGAATTAAAGGAAATCGAAATTAATCATAAACTTGATAATAATAAATTCATTTTTGGCGATAATTTTTACGTATTAAAGAAGCTTCTTGAAAGCTACAAAGGGAAAATAGATTTAATATATATTGACCCACCATTTGGAACTGGTCAAAACTTCAATTCTATTAATGAAGATACGGCATACTCCGATAAGTTAATTGATAGTGAGTTTCTTGAGTTTCTTAGAAAACGACTTTTTTTGCTTCGTGAATTATTGTCTGAACAAGGAAGTATATATCTGCACATTGATAAGAAAATTGGTCATTATGTTAAAATAATTATGGATGAAGTTTTTGGACATAAAAATTTTATTAATGATATTACCCGCATTAAATGTAATCCAAAGAATTTTTCAAGAAATGCGTATGGTAATTATTCTGATATGATATTGTATTATTCTAAAAACAGGGACAAGCAAATATGGAATGACATCAAAGAACCAATGTCACAAACAAAGAAAGAGGAATTGTTTCCTAAAAAGCATCCAAAATTTGGAAGATATACGACTAACCCTATTCACGCACCTGGTAAAACAATCAATGGTGATACTGGAATGGAATGGAAAGGTTTAATGCCACCAAAAGGAAGACATTGGCGTTATTCACGCGAAGTGTTAGACGATTTGGATAAAAACGGTTTAATAGAATGGTCAAGTACTGGTAATCCACGCAAAATTGTTTTAGCTAAAGAACATAAAGGTTTTAAAGTACAAGACGTTTGGGAATTTAAAGATAAAGGATTGTCTTATGTTGATTACCCAACACAAAAAAATTATGATTTATTAGAGCGGATTATTCGAAATTCTTCAAATGAAGATTCAATTGTTTTAGATTGCTTTGCTGGTTCTGGAAGTACTCTTAAAATAGCGAATTCTTTAAAAAGAGATTGGATTGGGATTGACAACTCAAATCATTCATTACAGGTAATTAAGGACTCTTTTAAAAAAGAAAATATTTTATGTAATTTCTATGAGTATCACACATTGACTTAATCCAAAAAAGACTTTAAATAATCTTCCAATAATAATGCGCTAACAATATCATAAGGGAATTCTTGAACCAAGACATTAACCTTGTCATTAATAATAGAGTTGTTAATTTTTCTTGTCGCCCAAGGAAATCCGTCAATTATACCAATACGAATTGCAGAACCACGTTGATCTCTGCAAAAATCTAAAACATCTCGAACTTGGTTGTTTTGATTACCACCCGAACGACCAATCCATTTTGCTTCACCAACAATATAAGTTTCATTTACTTTGGCTACCAAGTCAGGTCTTTTGCGTAAATTTTGATTAAGTATTTCATTAACAAAAGTTTTCCCCTCTTCTTCTGAAGAGCTTAAAATAAAAATACCCTCGGTTGATTTTTGAAAATCTTCTGCATTGAGTAATTGAAATTTTGTTCTTAACCAATTTGTAAACATTGGTCCCATTTGAGTATTTAATTTAGGGGCGGATTCTAATCTAATTACCAACTCATCAGCTGTCATTGCATAGAGAGTATTTGCAATTCGGTTTATTTGTAGTGGATTAGCTTGTAAACAATTTTGAACTTCTTTGATAAGATAGGCTAATGGTTCATCATAAGGAAATTTAACTTCGCCTTGAAGAATACCTATTAATTCAGTTGTTCTCCTGCCTTGGTGTGCGGAAATTATTTTTCTTTTCAATCCTTGTTCCAAGTGCGTGGGAACAGCTGTCTCAAGTGGATAGACCTCTAAAAGATTATCTAAATATGGTGTATTTTCAAATAACTCAATACTTTTTAATACCCATTCGTTTATTTCTTCTCTTTCGTTTTCAATATCAATTGTTCTATCCATTTATTTTTTTTACAAATATGATGATTTCTTTAGTTCTTTTCAAATGGCACACAACGTCAGTCTGTGAAAAAACCTCCGTATTTGTGGATAAAAATACATAAAAATATTTGTAAAAAAAATAAAAATTTTGTATTTTTAATGATGCAACACATTCAAGGAATAGCACGTTCACAGATAAGCTTCGGTTCACT
>DATJCU010000167.1:0-1521 GCA_035497795.1 Edaphocola sp.
CCTTGATTTTTTCTCCATTTTCGTTCGAGACTGTTCCCGTGACAATAAAGGCATTAGAAACCACAGCGGATAGCGCCACGGCTAGACCTAGCTTCAACACACCCATTTTCTTCATGTTTTTTTCCTTTTATTAAGTTACCCTCAATTCGAATATTTATATCCAAACGGGCTACTTATTTCGCAAGAGTACTCCTATACTGTGGACAAAATGTCCATACGTTTTTTGCAAGCGTAAATTCACGATCTGCTGGTGCCAAAATCAGGCCGTATAAGTCATCTTTGTTGTTAAATGTTGTAAAAAGCAGCGTTTCCAGACTATTGTTGTATATAAAATTTTACGCTGTAAATTCGAAAAAAAACAACAGAAAACTAACTCTATAGATAATACTACGATGGTGAATAATCATTGCTATTGGACACAAAAGCCATGAGGCCATTGCTTGCAAAGGCCAAACAAACGATTTTAGCAGAATGGGTTATGATAAAAAAAGTATAACACCTGATAAAACAATATTAAAGAAATCATAGAATACTCATCATATATATATTAGATATGAATGCATAAATATTTAAGTTTAAGAAAGGAGGATTTATGACTATTGAAGAAGCAATTAAGTTACGTCATTCTGTTCGTCGATATTTACCAAAGCCACTCACAACTGATCAAGAAAAAGCATTGCAAAAAAAAATAAATGATTTGAATCAACAACACCATTTACACATACAGCTTATCATAAATGAAGAAGAAGCATTTAATTGTTTTATGGCTAGCTATG
The DNA here is from genome assembly GCA_035497795.1 of Edaphocola sp. Lineage (GTDB taxonomy): Bacteria > Bacteroidota > Bacteroidia > Chitinophagales > Chitinophagaceae > Edaphocola. Next base: position 777 of record DATJCU010000167.1, read on the forward strand.
GTAAATTCCATGGGGTTAAAAATTACATTGCTATTGTTGCTAAAAAAGAAAAAAACATGGAAGAACGCTCTGGACGAGCAGTCGCAGAACTAGTTCTATATTCTCAAACTCTAGGTTTGAATACTTGTATTGTGGGAAAAACCTATAAAAAAACAAAAGAAATAATCATCAATTCTAATGAAACATTAGTGATGTTAATTTCTCTTGGATATGGAGAAAATCAAGGAGTAAGTCATCCTATGAAGCCAATCTCAAAAATTGCTCCAAATTATGACTCCTCTCCAGATTGGTTTAAAAAGGGAATTGACTCGGTTCTTCTTGCGCCTACAGCTTTAAATCTAATGAATGCCGTCTTTATGATAAATGAAGATGGTAAAGTTATAGCGAAGTCAAAGATAGGAGTTTGTAGAAAAGAGAATCTTGGAATAATGAAATATTTTTTTGAACTCGGTTCTAAAAAAAAGATTACAACATAAAGTTTTGAGGTATACTTATTTTAAAAAACAATTGAATTTATTCAAATAACAATGATAATATCCGCCAAATTGGATGATGAATGATTATTGAGAGACTTCAAATACTACAAACTTTCCGTTTTAAAACAAAAAAAGAGGCTTAATTAATTAAGCCTCTTAGTGCAGATGCCAGGATTCGAACCTGGAGTCTTCTGGTTCGTAGCCAGATGCCTTATCCAGTTTGGCCACATCTGCATGTGGTAGCGCCAAATATAGATTTGGGAACCAAT
>DATJCU010000168.1:0-1547 GCA_035497795.1 Edaphocola sp.
AAAACGGTCATCGTCAACAAGCGCTCCATGGCCAGTGGTTATGCAGGTTTGGATAACGAACTGTTCTATATGGACAAAACCATGATGGTGTTTGGTGACGCGAAGAAAGTCATTGAAGATATGGTGAAAGCGGTAGATTAAATCGCCTATATTGAAAGACAAAAGGCGGCTACATTTTCGGATGTAACCGCCTTTTTTATTAGGAGTTTGGCATCTTGGGGCGACGGCGCAAGATTGGTTCTTCGATGTACTTATAAGAGAACCAGGCCATAAATAAAGAGAAGGGTAAAACTATCATAAGTAAGAGGGGTTTGGATATTTCTGTTTGGCTTATGAATATCCAGATAATGGGCCAGTGCCATAAGTAAATACCATAACAGCGAACTCCAATCCACTGTAGTATTTTTGATTTTAATATTTTCTCAATAATGTTTTTATCATTTCTGGTGATGACGAATATTAAAGTGCATGATAAAAATAAAATGACTGGCTGCTGCCATATGAAATAATACTTTATTTTAGGGTCCCAGAAATATAAGGGTAGTAAAATACAAAAGCCTAATGCAATGAGTGTGTTTTTAAAGAATGGTTTTGTTTGGTAAAGCGAATCTATTTTTGGCTGCAAGAATGCTAATAAACCACCAATTATAAAGGCATCAATACGAGTGTCAGAGGCGTAGTACAGTCTAGACCACTCTGCACCGCTTTCAGCCAAGTAGATACGCCATGTTATTGAGATTAGCATAATTAATAAAAGTATCTTGGCGGCATTTTTCCATACTTCTTTTCTTATTAATAATAATGTTAATAAAGATGGCCATATAATATAAAAATGTTCTTCAATTGCTAGGGACCATGTGTGGCCAAAAAAATGAGGGTAAATATAATTGCTAAGTTTGCTGAAATTAGAGGCATAGATAAGAGTAAGAAATGCGTCGTCAATAATGAAACGAAAATTTTCAACAAAAAAATATGCAACGATAGTGTAAGGCACAACGCAAAATATTAGAGCAGGGTAAAGTCTTAGGAGCCTGCGTTTTGTAAATGTTAATAAAGATATTTTCCCGCTTTTCTCAATATTTTTTATGAGTGCTAGCGTTATTAAAAAGGCTGATATAGTAAAAAAAATATCCATCAGAATATGAGTGTGCGGTAGCCAATTTATATTCACATGTGCAGTTAACACTGCAAGGGCAAAAACCCCGCGTAAACCATCAATAGCAGGAAAGTGGGAGCTTTTTTTCATTTTTGACATATCTCATTGTTATTGTTATTTTTATTTTAAATATTTATATCATGATGAGCTTTGGGGCTACTACTCGGCCGGCAGTAGCTTCAAATAATCGACCTTAGTATAGCTGTTAAAAAACCTCATAGGCATAGAATACTGTTAAGAACTAAAAGCGCCTGAAGTGTGTTGATGTGCAGTGATTGCCTCAGTTAACGCTCAGAAAGCCTTTATCATCAGGGCTGCTTTCAGACATATTTCAAAACAACAACTCTTTACAGGTGGTTGCATGAGCACTGATTTAAGTAAGTTTATTCGT
>DATJCU010000169.1:0-3840 GCA_035497795.1 Edaphocola sp.
GAGATTATTTTAGTAAACGACTCCTCGCCAGATAAAGTCTGGAGTGTGATCAAAAGCGAAGCCGCTAAAAACAGCAAAATACGAGGCATTTCTCTTGCTAAAAACTTTGGGCAACATAGCGCACTTATGGCGGGCTATGCCCAAACTACAGGCGATTTGATTATATCACTTGACGATGACGGGCAAACTCCCGGAAGCGAAATATTCAAATTGGTCGACAAAATAAACGAAGGCTTTGACGTTGTTTACGGTCACTACGGCCACTCTAAACAGCATCTTTTTAGAAGAATCGGTAGCTACATCAATAAAAAAATGGCTGAGAATATTATTGGGCAGCCCAAAAAACTACACACCACCAGCTTCTTTATCGCTCGCCAGTACATTATCAAAGAGATAGTGCGCTACCCAAACCCATTCCCTTACATTAGCGGGCTCGTTTTTCGCTCCACTAAAAACTTAGGCAATGTTGAAGTAGAGCACAAAGATCGCCTTAAAGGTAAATCCGGTTATACCGTGGGCGGTCTTATTTCGCTATGGATTAACGGGTTTACCGCCTTCTCGGTCAAGCCACTCCGCTTTGCCACACTGGTCGGCATTTTTTGCGCGATTATAGGCCTTGGCGCTGGTGGCTATATCATTTTTCAAAAAGCTACAAACCCCGAAATCCTGATTGGTTATACCTCCATTATGGCAGCAATGCTTTTTATTGGCGGCATGATTATGCTAATCCTTGGGCTTGTGGGCGAATACGTCGGGCGCATTTATATTTGCATTAACCAGTCACCACAATATGTAGTGCGAGAGAAGGTGTAAAAATGAAAGTCTGTCACATCGTTCACGGCATAGTCGGTGGAGGATCAGAGCAAGTTATTTTAAACTACGCCGAAAAATTAAAAGACGATGTTCAATTTGAACTCATTTATCAATTTGACCCTAATCCAGAAATCCAATCTCGTTTTGAAAAACTGGGTTTTAAGTGCCATCGAGTGGTTGCCAAAACAAAAAACCCCTTACTCCACTGCCTACAAATTTATCGACTATTAAAAGAAAACAAATACGATGCTATTCATAGCCATTTAGACTGGTATTTAAATTTTTATGTTAGCGCGCTTGCGTTATTAGCGGGAATAAAAAAAAGAATCGCTCATCACCACCAAGCGTACCATCCTAAAAATCTAATTGTTAAAATCACCGTTTTTAAATTACAAGTCTTAAACAAAATATTTGCCACTCACTACTTAGCCTGTGGCAACGCAGCAGCAAAAAATGGCTGGGGAAAATCAGCGGTAGCCAAAGGGAAAGTAACCATTTTACCTAACGCAGTAGATCCTAAAAAATTTGAATTTGATGAAGAAAAAAGAAAAGCAATCAGAAGTCAGTTAGGAATTTCAGAAGACACCATTTGCATTGGCCATGTCGGGAGATTTTATCCACAAAAAAATCATGCCTTTCTGATACAAATATTTAGTGAATATCATAAAAATAATCCAAAATCAGTGTTGTTATTGGTTGGAGACGGCTCATTACAATTACAAGTGAAAAAACAAGTTGACGAATTAGGCCTTTCTAATGCGGTAATTTTTTCTGGCTTACAAAAAGACTCCGCCCCATTTTACTCTGCGATGGATGTATTCTGTTTCCCTTCTTTATGGGAAGGATTACCTTTAGTTCTTATTGAAGTTCAATATAACGGATTACCTGCAATAGTATCAAAAGAAATAACTTCAGAAGCGAAAATTTCTGAGGGAGGTAAATGGATTTCGCTAGAAGAATCAAAGCTATGGCAAGCAGAGCTTAAAAAAGTAACGTTAAGAAGTAGTAAAACGACAATCATTGATGCATCAGAATTTGATATTAATAAAAAGTATCAGGATTTAGAAAAAATTTATTTGGAGGTGTTGATATGCCACAAATAAGCGTTATAGTTCCTGTATATAATGTTGAACAGTACCTTAGCAGATGTTTAGATAGTATTATCAATCAAACATATCGTAATTTTGAAGTCATTCTTGTAGACGATGGATCTCCAGATAAATGTCCAGAAATTTGCGATTATTATGCATTACAGGATAATCGAATAAAGGTTATTCATAAAGAAAATGGTGGTTTGGCAGATGCAAGAAATGAGGGAATTAGAGCTTCTTCTGGAGAGTTCATTACATTTATTGATAGTGATGATTTTGTTTCATTTCGCTATTTAGAAGTGCTATTAGATGGGATAACTAGACATAATGCGGATATCATAATTGCAAAATTTCAACGATTTGAAAGCAAAAATAATATTAAGAATTTTGTGATTATTGATGATTGGAAACTTCTTTCAAAAGAAGACGTTTTTCAAAAATATACTTCATTAAATACATCAGAAGCAATGCCTTTTATATCATCATGTAATAAATTATATAAGCGAAGTTTATTTGATGATATAGAATACCCTAAAGGGTTTTATTATGAAGATGCTTATACAAGTTATAAATTATTAGATAAAGCGAAAACAATTGTAGTTACATCTAATCAATTGTATTTTTATTTTATTAACCCAGAAAGTATTATGGGGCAGTCTTTTAATAATAAGCATTTAGAGATGATAGATGCTTTTCAACAAGCAATTCAATATTTTAATAAAAAAGGAAATGCAGAAATTGCAACCATGCTTTATGTTCCTCTTTTAATGCGTGAAATATATTGTTGGTGGGGAGTGAAAACTATTCTAAAAAATAAAGAAGAATCACAAAGACTACTTGCTATTTTTAGGAGTGATTGTAAGATTTTACCTAGAGTAAAGACTCTTTCTATTTTTTGGAAAATGTCGTTAAAACTTTTTTCATTTTTTCCCTTCTTATATACACTATATCGAAAATACAGTCCTATTCATGTAGGAAATAGATGATTTTATTTGAAGAAATCTAGGATACCCCTATTTTTGTATTCTTCAATAAGCTTTTGAAGTTGTCGGTCGTTTTCAAATAAATCATTATTAAGCTTAAATAACGCTGTAATTTGAGAGGAAGAAATCATCGTAGGATCTTGATATTTTGCAGCACAAACAACAGGTATGTGATTTAGCAATTCCATAATCTTTAACCATAAATCGTCTGCGATTGGAGCACATTGCTTGATTTTTTCTTTATTGAATGCTTCTTTGGATAATATTGAGGGAGGATATAGTGCTCCTGCAAAACCTTCAATCATTAAATCAAATCGAGGCTCTTGTACGTACACATCATAGCAATAAGCTGCTTGGCTGTAGGGCTTAATATTATTGTTTTCAAAGAAAAGTTTATCTGTGCATAAACCAGATACTGCGTGTGGATGTTGTTTAAAACTATTCAGAAGTTTTTCAATTGTTTTATAAGGATACAAAATATCATCATCAGCAGTGATAATAATTGCTTTAGGATATTTTTGCATGGAATAAAAATATTTGTTATGAGGTTTTAGATTTTCATCAGCCCAAAGTATTTCTAACCCTTTATTTTTTAACTGAATGATTTCTTTAGGAAGAGAGTCTTCGCCTTTTGGGAACTCTTCTTTTGTAAGAGTCAGTATGATCTTATTCGCTGGTTGAGTTTGAACTAATAATGAACAAATGGCATAATAGGATTCTTTAATCCTAGCAGGATAAGATGTTAAGGAAACGAATACTTCACCAAAATCATAAGGTTCATTTTTTATTTGAAATGATTTGGCTCGAAAAGCATAATAGGGACAAAGAATTTTAGATAAAAATAAATGTTTTATTTTTAGTGAAAAACGATAGATACGACCAAGAAGTCGTACAATGCGAGTTTTACGACAGGTATTCCAAAAGTTTGTTTGCCAAAAGTCTTGAGATATCAT
>DATJCU010000170.1:0-7571 GCA_035497795.1 Edaphocola sp.
CTTCCTATATAACAACCTTCTTAAGAACTTTCCCCGCTTTCGTGAGGAGTGCAAAGGTAAAAACATTTCCCTAATTTCCTAATCCTTTATTTGGAAAATTATTGAAAAACCCGCCAAACGCAGTACTAGTAAGGATATAAAGTTTTGAATATGGCAAACAATGATTAATAAATTAATTATAGGATAAGAAAAAAATTATAATAATTATTTTGAATCCTAAAAATAGATAAACTTCTTCTTTTTAATATAATACTACTAATCTGTCTTTACGAATCTTTTTATAATATTTCCAGATTCACCGAAAATCACCAGAAGATAAAGTCCATTTGGTAAAGATGCAATAGGCAAAATAATTTTAGACTCAATTGTAAAAACATCTTTAAAACTCAACCATGATTTTCCGGTGTTGTCATATATTTGAATTGAAACTGGTAGTTTTGTTGCTTTGTCAAAATTAATATTTAAATCATCATTTTCTGGATTTGGGAAAACATGAATTATTGAAGACAATTCTTTATTATTAATATTATTCGTAGAAAATTGAACCGAATCACTGAGAACGGCACAATTACATTTTTCAATTTGCACCCAATAAACTCCAGTTGTATCTGTAATAACTAGTTGTGTGTCTATTGCAGAAGTTAGAAAACTGCCATTGTGATACCAATAATATTGGTTAAAGCCTGAATTTGTTTTTAAAACTCCATTATCAATTACCAAATTTAAATTTATGCTATAACAGTTATAAGAATCAATCATCTTTCCCACCAAACTTTCAGAATTTGAAACTTTATTTATTTTATATGCTCCTGCAGTAGCTAGATTATTATAGGTTGTTTTCCCTACAAAATACAATTCATTAAATTTATTCTCACCACTTTTTGGCACTATTGCAAGATCATATATAGGAGCATCATATAAGGATGTCCAAACTTTTTGTCCAGCGGTATCCATTTTTGCAAAGAATCCTTTACTGCCAAATTGAGGAGCATAGCCGCATTTAGCATTCCATCCTGTACTATCAGTGGTAGAACCTGCTAAATAAAGATAACCATTATAGTAGTTTAGGCTTGCTGTTGCCGATTCATCAAAATTTGATATTGTAGAAAAAACTCCAACTCTATCTATTTGATTTCCTCCTAAATAGGTGCCCAAACTTTAAATCCTAAAGGATTATATTTTAAAATAAAACATCCTCTACTCTTTTCATATCTTGTTGATAAGTGCCTGGAGTTGCAATATTAATCCCAGAATTAGATGTATAACCAGAAAAACAAAGAAGACCTTCTGTTTAGAAAGTCTTCCTGAATAATTACTAATTTTCAAAATTATAGTCGTTCTTGATACTCTCCATTCTTTGGCTTCAATCTACCTCTAGCAATTCTTATTAAATCAATAAGATACCAAATCCCGAAACCACCTGCAGTAAGTAACTGAACAATTCCTTGCCATGTATATCCCAAATAGAATCTGTGAATTCCTAATGTCCCAACAATAATAACTAAAAGCAAAGCCACTAATTGACTTTTACCTGCGTATCTTCGATAAGTTGGAATAGTTGTCTGTTGGCTATTCAAATTACTTACCGAAGCATCACTAACATTTGTAGTGCCTACTCCATTAATTTGATTTGCATCAATAGAAACAATGGCAGTAGATGCTGCTTGTTCTTGGATTGGAAATGCAGCATAACTCAGTGTTGTGAACAACATAGATAACAGTCCCATTAAAAATATTTTTAGCTTCATGTTTTTAGCTTTTAAATTAAGAATTAATTATTGTGCGAATATAGAATGATTTTTATAAAAATCAAAGTTATTTAAGATTTTTTCTAATTTGTGTATAAGCAATAGAAGATATAGAATATCAAGTATATCTTATTCTTCTTTTAAGAAATTATATCATTATTATATTGCTGAGACAATTAAAACAAACATTGATATTAGTCCTTATGCCTTAAAAACTCAGAAAGCGTATTAAATTATTCATGCATCTAAAAAATAGACTTGTTTAATTAGTTATACATCGCTTTCTTTAAAAACGACACTCATATATTACAGGTAATCCATATACTATACCTGATATTAGACTCTAATTTGCATCAATTTGATTTGATAAAATTCAAAACCTCACTTTCAGATTCTAAATGTGGAAAATCCTAATTCAAAAATTATAATCTGTTCCCATTTTATACTCAAGTAAGCTCATTGTGAATTAAACCATCATTAAAATAAGCCTCGTATTTAAAATTGATACCTTATTAATTTTTTATAAATTTCCCCCAAGAGTTTGCTTTATCCGTGCGGATATTAATAAAATATAATCCTTTTGGTAAGTCTTGAGTATATACAATATTACCATCAATTTTCACATTTTTCATTTTCTGTCCCAAACTATTTAAGATTTCAAAACGCAGTATTTTTGAAGTACCTATATTATTTAGGAAAATATTTCCTGTAGTAGGATTCGGATAAAAACTCAGTTCTGATGTAATAGAATTCTCATTTAACCCAGAAGGATCTTCACTAAACAAATCAAATGTAGGCCAACTAGTGATACTAGGTAAAATATTCCAAACTAAACCATCTACAGCTGTATTAATATTGAGATGCTGATCACGTGAATTCAGTAAAATAGCCCAATTTAATTGATTATTTCCGTTTCTAACTATTTCTGCAGTAGTTCCCGGCAAAGAACCGAGATGCCACCAATTGTTATAAGTATTTACACCAATTCCACATGCATAATTAGGATCATGAGGAGAAGGTTTTGTCATCGTGTCAATAGTAGTATTAGATAATATATCAGGTCTTGTAGCGAAACGGTCAAAGGCACATACCAGTTTGAGTAAGTCTTTACTAGTAGCCACCCATCCTCCATGAGCATCCATGAATTCTACACTAAAACCTCCATATGGCCAAGCAACAGGTGTCGAATTATCATAAACAGAATTAGCTAAAGGTGCACCAGGATAATCATAATAATTAACTTCATTAGCTAGCTTGTTAGCTGGCAGATTAAATCCTAATTTTATATCAGTTATTCCAAGTGGAGTGAAAATATCGTCTGTAACATAATCTTCATATCCTTTTCCAGTAATCTTTTCAATAACTCTTCCTAAAACACAGTATCCAAAATTTGAATATTGAGATTGTGTGCCAGGCGTAAAATCAAGCATCTTATTCGCAAGTACATATTGAATAACTTGACTTGGAGTTGGAGGAGAAGAAACGCCTAAAGTTGTCGCAATATTATAAGCATCAAACATTGGATCAAGTGTTATATTTCTATCCCAACCTCCACTATGGTGTAACAACATTCGAACTGTAATTAGTGTATCTAAAGGATCAAGTATGTTTTGATACATTGCATCATTCAATATTCCATTACTACCAAAGACTTTTGCATCCAAATCCAGTAACCCTTCTTCAAATAATTTCATGCAGGCGAGCGAGGTAACTGTTTTGGAAACACTAGCAATCCGAAAGAGGTTGTTAGGGTATACAGAGTCTTTTAAAGTGGTATCTGCCAAACCAAAACCTCTGTTATAAACCAATCTGCCTTTATAGGTAATTGCCAGTTGACCTCCAGGTACATTATAAGTATTCATCAAGTTAAGCATTGCCGTGTCAAAACTTGCCAATTGTGGCACAAACACACCAGTTTGAGCTTTGGATTTAATACCTATAAAAATGAAAAAGATAATAAAAATAAATTTAGTTTTCATATTGTAATATTTTATTAGTTTGCAATTATTCAAAATATCTAACTAACAAAACTAATACATTTTTATGTAAGTTTTATTCCTTTGATATTTATTCTATAATTTTAATAACTCATGATATGAGATAATTCTTAATTATTACATTCATATTATACCATTTTTAAAAAGAGAGAACTATTATATCAAATAAAAGATGGTAATATTTCTGAGATTGTTGAAATAAATTATAATCAATAAAAATTTCAGAATTTAATAAGGTTTTCCAGTATTAATTTAATTAATGATAGGTAATAGACAATTAAAAATTCAGTTTCAATATTTTAAATTTTCAACATTCCTTTTAAAAACCAACATTCTAATTTTTGACTCTATTTCACCAATAATTAGATAACCTTAAATGAACACTATATTCTGAATTTCGATTTCCATATCTAAATTCTTATTCAATTCGGCAAAGAATCTTTTTGTTTTTGTTAATTATATTTCATTATTTTGTATTCATTATTTTATTTATTAACAATTCATTTCCTCTAAAAATTAAGGACAAAGTCCATATTGTAAATTAACACATAAAATATAACTTTCAAAAAACTTAAGTAATCTTTTGATACTAAAACCTCGTTTTACAAAAGAAAAAGCAGTAACCATTATAAATATTATTATAAAAATAACAATAGTCACTTTTCTTATTTTAATTAAATGGATTAAAAGTTGATGACCTTTCCTTTTATTTACGATATTATATATAACCAGAAATTTATTTACTCTTAAAATCTTCAATTATGAAAAAAGCATTCATTTTTTTATTTTTATTTCTTCCATTTTCACTCTTTGCCCAAACATGGACGGGCAATCTTAGTAGTGACTGGAATACATCTGGAAACTGGAGCACTGGAGTAGTCCCTAGCTCAACCAGTGTTGTAAGTATACCTAATATCTCACCTCCCAATTTCGAACCTAAATTGAGTGGGGATGTTTCAATCTCTGGACTTACCTTAAGTGCGGGAAGTCAATTAGATATTAATGATTACCAATTAATAACATCTGGAAGCATAACGATAAACGGAACAGATCTCAACCCTGCTATACTGTTTAATACTGGCGTTAATCAAAATGCTATCCAACTTTCAATGGGAACAACCAGTAGTAGTTCTTCTACTTATTGGGGTGGTTTAACTGTCAACGGAAATTTAGAGCTTACACTAAAGGGTGGCGGGACATTTTATGAGGGATATAACGTTGGTAATAATTATAATGGAAATTTATTTATAAAAAATATTGGAACAAAAGTTATTTCATTAGGACATAACAAAACTGTGAACTATTCTGGAAATCTTAGCATATTGGATAGTAGCATAAGTAATTTTTATGCTTTTACTTTACAACCCTGTACAGTAAGTGGCAATTTTAGTTTAAATAAGCCTTTAGGAGGAGAAGTATTCTTAGGAAAAGCTAATCAATTAAGCACAATAGGTGGAAAAATAAACATATCTGTTGAAAATGATTCTAATAATCGAAATGTTTTTAATCTAAACGGGATAGAAAATCAAACTAACGGAGGAAAAATTAGTATTAATAATACAATAAATAACTGTAACATAAACGAAAATATACTACAATTAGATTCTTTGAGTTTTACCAATTATAAGTCTAGTTCATCATATAGTTTAAGCTTTTTCTATAATAATATAGTAGGAGATGTATATCTATCTTCTACAATAGGAAATGCAGCTGGCCAAAACGTGGGAGGGAATAAAATTGTTGGTAATCTTTCGTTATCAAGTGGTGGTGGAACTTTAACTGAAGGTCATACTAAAAAAGATAGCATTACAAATAATTTCAACATAACAGCTGAAAAAGGAACAGTAAATACAAGTTACTCAGAAGACTCCTGGATAGGAGGTGACTATATAATAAATAGAGACTCTACAGGTGTTACGACACTTTTCCGTTCAGGTGCCAATATAGGAGGTGATTTTACATTTAATCATAGTAATGCAGGTGCTACTTCTATTGGAGCTGCCGCTGCAATTACTACAATTCTAGGTAAAGTAGATATGAATCTGGACGCTCAGGCTAACTATAATTTCAATATGCAAAAAGTTGAGAATAATACAACTGGAGGTAAAATTAGAATTAATAAAACAACTACAAATAGCAGTTTAACGGATAATATTTTAAAATTAGACTCTTTTGCTTTTACAAATTATATTTCTACTAGTTCTTACAGTTATACCTTTTCAAATAATAATATTGATGGTGATGTTCTTTTATCCTCTTCTTTAGGGAATGCAGGCTATCAGTATTTAGGTGGTAATAAAATTAACGGTGATTTCTCTATAACTTGTGGTGGAGGTAATTTGTTAGAAGGTTATACTTTAAAAGATAGTATTTCAGGTGATTTTAATTTAACTATAAATGAAGGAAATGTAAGTACATCCTATTCTCAAGCCTCCATTACAGGTGGTGATTATATACTTAATAGAGACTCAACAGGCGCTACTTCTCTTTTTGTGAAGGGCGGAGACATAGGTGGCAACTTTATATATAATAACATTGCAGGAGGCAACTCAAATGTAGGAAACAGTTCTTCGTCCACTAACATACAAGGGAAAGTAAATATGGATCTTGATGCCACAACAGCCTATATCATGAATATGCAAAAGATTGTAAACAATACTCCAGGTGGCAAAGTGAGTATTAATAAAACAACTAATAGTAGCAATATATTAAATAACACTTTAATTTTAGACTCTTTTGCTTTTACAAATTATAATGCTAGTAGCTCTTACAATTATTTCTTTTCAGATAACACTATTAATGGTATTGTTCATTTATCCTCTTCTTTAGGGAATGCAGGCGATCAATATTTAGGTGGTAATAAAATTACAGGTGTTTTATCTGTAACTACTGGAGGCGGTGGTTTGTCAGAAGGCTATACTTTAAAAGATAGCATTATAGGTGACTTTATTTTAAACATAGATGGGACAGGAGGAGTCGTTACCTCAAATTCAGTGGCGTCCTCTATAAGTGGCGATTATACTGTAAATAGAACAGTGCCAGGAGTTACTCGTCTATTCGTGAATGGCGGAGACATAGGTGGTAACTTTATATATAATAACATTGCAGGAGGCAACTCAAATGTTGGAAATAGTTCTTTCTCTACTAACATACAAGGAAAAGTAAATATGGATCTTGATGCCACAATAGCTTATGTCATAAATGTGCAAAAGATTGCAAACAATACTCCAGGTGGCAAAGTGAGTATTAATAAAATAACTCGAAGCAGCAATATATTAAATAACACTTTAATTTTAGACTCTTTTGCCTTTACAAATTATAATTCTACTAACTCTTACAGTTATTCCTTTTCAGATAATAAAATTGATGGTGATGTTCGTTTATCCTCATCTTTAGGGAATACAGGCTATCAATATTTAGGTGGTAATAAAATTATCGGTGATTTATCTGTAACAAATGGTGGAGGTAGTCTGTCAGAAAGTTTTACATTAAAAGATAGTATTACAGGTGATTTTAATTTAACTATAAATGGAGGAGATGTAAGCACCTCTTATTCTGAAGCCTCTATTATTGGTGGTGATTATAAAGTTAATAGAGATTCAACAGGTGCTACCTCTCTTTTTGTGAAAGGCGGAAACATAGGTGGTAATTTTATATATAACAATATTGCCGGAGGCAACTCAACTGTAGGAAACACCAATACAGTTACGACAATACAAGGAAAAGTAAATATGGAGCTTGATGCCCCATTACCTTATATTTTTAATATGGAAAAAATTGAAAATATTACAGGTGGTGGAGCAGTAAGTATTAATAATACAACTAA
>DATJCU010000171.1:0-5206 GCA_035497795.1 Edaphocola sp.
TGTAACTTACCGGGAAAAAGAAGAGGAAGTGCTAAAGCTCTCCAGCTGCAACTTCCTCTTCGGACTCCCCTAACTAAAATAGAAAGGAGGAACTGTGACAAAGATAAAGATTTAAATTAGAAAATCGCTCTGGGCTTGCCCTTATGCGTAGGGTGGTTCTGCAAGGCAGAGGTATCTTATTAATGTTTTTAATTCAACAGCTATTACAACAATAGCTAAATTTTAATTATCAATCTTTATTACAATGAAAAAGAAAGTAATTTTTGCAGTAGCAACAGGCTTGTTTGCCTTAGCAACAGTATTTAATATGAATGTATTACAATCAAATAATGCTGGTGATGTGTCGTTGGATGCTATTACGGTGATGGCGCAGGCAGGTGGTGGGGAAGGTGGAGCTAAATGCGCATATCGGAATGAAACAACGACAGAAGTTTTTGGACAAACAGTTAAAGTCTGTGTTAGTGGTGGAACTGGCAATATCACATGCTGTTAGTCAATTTGTATAAATAAAAGGTTGCCCCATATTTTTCTGGGGCAACCCTTTATGTTTAGAGTTTTAAAGTGAGTTTTGTATATATTATTTAATTTAAGAAAAGTAGCAGATGAAATCTACAAAATTAATAAACAACTTCTATTGTATATTGAGTATTGTCTTTTTACTAACAAATTGTAAAAATTTACCAGATGAAATTAATGAATTTGAAATAATTAATATAATAGATAAAGTCTATAATTTAGATATAGACTCTGTTTTTACTGTTGAAAGTATTCTTCCCTTAAAATCGAATGAAACTAGTATCATTAATTTTATTGGTAAAGTGTACTATGTAAATAGTGGTTATGTATTATGGGATAATTTTCAGAATAATATTTATAAATATGATAAAAAGGGTAATTGTTTGTGGAAAATAACGACCAAAGGACGTGGTCCTGGAGAATTTGTACATATAAATGATATTTGTTTAGATTATAATGAGAAATATTTGTTTGTTTTAGATGGTATGCAGCAGAGGAAGGTGTTAAAATATAGTGTTTTAAGTGGAGAGTTTTTAACTGATAAAAAAGTAGGATTTAGTGCTGTTGCTTTTCACCAATTCTGCAGTGGAGATTTTGCCTTTTATACAGGTAATAATCGTACTGAAAACAATAAAACTCCCAATTGTAATATAATACTTACAGATTCAACATTCCAAGTTGTCAAGACTGGAGTTAGTTTTGATAATAAATGGTTAGGCATATCCATAAAACACGGAAACTCTTCTTTTTTTCCTATTGGAAAAGATTCCATTATATTCTCACCACAGCTTCCTGAAATAGGAGATGTATATCTTTTAACGACAGAAACAATTAAACCTTTTTATAGGTTTGTAACACAGAATAATCACCTCAAACCTAAGTTTAGAGAAGTTTCTGTTGACAATGCTAAAGAATGGTTAAAAGAAAATTTGGTTGAGTATAACATTAATGGATTCTGGCAACAAAATGAATTACTTCATTTTTATGTTCATTCTAATGAAAATTCCAGAGAAATTATTTATAATAAGTTAAATGGAAAATGTCATTCTCGTCTTACTAATCAAGCTTCAAAAAAACATGCTTTTTTTTCACCGCAATCTGTTTTTGGCAAGCAAGCAGAGGGGTTGTTTGTAAATGTGTTGCCTGCATATGCTGTTGTGGATAAGAAATATGAAGTAACAGCTTCATTAGGTGAAGTCAATGAAAATGACAATCCTATTTTAGTTTTTTATAGAGTAAATAACACTACGCAAAAGTAAAACTATTCAAATCGATGAGTTATAATTCCATTTCTGAAGTTTAAAAACAGAAAGATTACGAAATTATTTTTTATAAATGGTGTGTTTTTAGTTGATATCCTTTGCTGTATTTTGCGATTTTAATAAATACAAAGTAAAATAAAAGTTTGTGTCAATACAGTTTTTATATTTTCCGAAAAAACGAATGCTGAAATAAGAAAATAATTTTTGCAGTAGCAACAGGTTTGTTTGCCCTAGCAACAGTATTTAATATGAATGTATTACAATCAAATAGTGCTGGCGATGTGTCGTTGGAGAGTATTGCGGTGATGGCGCAGGCGCAAAATGGTGAAAATAGTAGTAATTGTATAACTAGAGATCATCAATGCTATACCTATGCAAATGGTGTTAAAGGATGTTTCCCACTTTCAGAACAAGGTGGAGGAGATTGTAATCATTGTACATGTAAACAATAGTTTTTAATTGTTCAGTTGGTTCATTAAAAATGAACCAACTGAATTTAATTATATCGTTTTTAATATGATTTATATGTAGTTTCACAGACTGCTTTTTATAACAAAAATCAAATGTAAAAATATGAAAAAAGAGATTGGATTATATCTTGTTATAGTATTTATGTTTTGTGCTTGTAATCATAAACAAAACTTAAATAATTCTAATTTGGAAATATTAAATATTGAATCAGCAATAAAAAGTGATTCAGCCATAATTAAAAACCCGTTTTTTGAAGTTATTAAACTAGAAACAATAGGAGAATCTTTGTTAAGCAATGTTCAAAAGGCATTTGTTGATGATGAAAATGATCGTGTTTTTGTTCTTTCAGACTTTAATTTATTTATTTTTCATGTTTCCGGGAAATTTATTACAAAATTAAAAATTGGACGAGGACCTGGTGAAATATCTCGATTAAGTTCATTTTCAGTTAATAGTAAATTAAAACAAATTTGTGTTTTAGATAATTCGCAGTATTTATGTGAATATGATTATTCGGGAAATTTTATAAAAAAAAGCACTCTTTCAGATTTTTTTAGTTTTGATCTTTTTTATAAAAGTAATGATAGTTACTTTTTAAGTTCTAATTATGTTGGAAAATCAGAGAAGAATTTTGTAAGTGTTTTTAATGCTGAAAAAGAACAGGTTGTTGATAAGATGGTATCATTAGAATTTTCTTCTTATCCTACATCCTCAAATATTATACTTCCTTTTAATTTTTTCAGGAAAAATAAAGATGTGTATTTTATTTCTGCAGATATTTTTACATTATTTCATTTTGATAATGAAACTTTTAATCCAATTTACAAATTTGAAGTTGGGGATAAAAAAGTTCCTAAAAACTTAGCTGAAGATTTGCTATTGAATTCTAAACATTTATTTAGAGAACAAGTAAAAGAGAAAGGATTTATACCACATTTATTATATGTTGTATTCTTTAATGATTATTGCTTCTTTGGTTTAGATGACGAGAATTATAGTTGTTTTTCTTTTGATATAAATCAACCTAAAAAACTTTTTGTTAAAACAAGCATTGCTTCATATTTTGGTTTACCTGAAGTAAACTCTTTCCGTTTACCTGTGGGATATTATGATAATTCTCTTCTTTTTATAGGTTATCCGTCAAGCTTTTTTGAAGAAGAATCTTCAGAATTGACAAAATCTGTTAAGATTGGAAATATATCTGTTGATGTTAATATTAATGAAAACCCATTTGTTTTAAGGATAAAATAAGTTGTTTTTCTTCTTTTTAAGACTCTATTAATTTTATTATGAATAAACTTTTTTTTCCACTATTAATTATATTGTTTTTCTCCTGCACCCAACATCCTCAAACTGAAAAAGAACTACGCCAAAATATAAACAAGGCTCTTCATCTCAATATGTTTAAGACTGTTCAACAGGCAAACTCTTTATTGTCTTACAAAGAATTTAGAAATCAAAACAAATTCTTATCTGTACTTTATCTCCAAAATAGCTGTAATCCGTGTTACCCTAAATTCATTGAGTGGCAACAAAAGATGGATTCAATAAATACACCCAATGATTATACGGTACTATTTATTATTAATGGCGATAGCTATAATGAATTTATGACCCATGTTCTGGATATTGAATATGTGGAGGATAGATTTTATGTAATCATGGATCCAGAAGGCAAATTCTTGGAACAAAACAAAGATATCCCTAGGTGGATAATTGATGCCTCTATTTTGATAGATGCCGAGAACAAGATAAAAATGGTGGGTGCACCTTGGTTAAATGAAGATATGACAAAATTGTTTTACAAAACCATAGGCAGTGAGCAGTGAGCGGTCATCAGTTAACAGTGAATAATGAACAGTAACCAATGAGTAATTACCAGTTACCAATGAAAAATAAAGAGTAAACAATAACTGCTAACTCTTAACTGGTCACTGAACACTGGTAACTGGTCACTGATTTAACTGTGACAAAGATAAAGATTTAAATTAGAAATCGCTCTGGGGTTACCCTTATGCGTAGGGTGGTTCTGCAAGGCAGAGGCATCTTATTAATATTTTTTAATTCAACAGCTATTGATACAATAGCTAAATTTTAATTATCAATCTTTATTACAATGAAAAAGAAAATAGTTTTTGCAGTAGCAACAGGTTTGTTTGCTTTAGCAATGGTTTTTAATATGAATGTGTTACAATCAAATAATGCTGGTGATGTATCGTTGGATGCTATTACGGTGATGGCATTGGCGAATGGTGAGAGTGGAGGTGGCTCAGTTGTTTGTTATGCTGTGATTAGTGATTCTTTTTATAGCGGAGAAACTTATCGTCGCTGTAATAATATTGTTAAATGCAGCGATCCTTTTTTGGGTAAAAATCCTAAGCATAAATCACGGTGTACACCAAAATAAACAATAAATTTAAAACTATGTGTCCTAACAAGCTTAAAAAAATGTTAGGACACTAACTCTTTTTTTTTAACATGAAACGAAATTTTATTTTATTTTTACTCATGGTAATGAGTATATTTTATGGATGTAAAAATCATCAAGATACCAATGTTGAAATTATTAAAGATAAAGAACCAAAAGAATTATTAATATCTAAAAAGCAGAAAGTTGAGGCTGAATGTTTGATGCCACTTATGATTTCGATAGTAAAAGATAAGTTAGTAATTTACAATGAAGTAAAAGAGAATAAATTCAGTGTTTTTGATCTTAATAATTATAAACTTTTATATCAATTTGGGAATTCAGGTAAAGGTCCTGAAGAATTTCAGTTTATATTAAGAAATAGTATACGAGAATATAAAGAAAATTTGACACTATTGGATTCATATCGATTTAAGAAGATTAATTTAGGCACCCAGAAGATGAATATAGTTTCTTCCACTTTGATACGTGCAGATATTATAGATCTTTCTGGTTTTACTTTAATTGATGATAGTTTGTTTATTCGTCA
>DATJCU010000172.1:0-6076 GCA_035497795.1 Edaphocola sp.
ATAATGAAACAATTTACAATTTATTCAGTAATGATATATCATGGAATGGCGGTGGATATAGAGTAAGAGATGAGTTTTTGAATTATTATAAAGATGTTGTTTTTTCGTTTTCAGTTAATGGAGACAACATAAAACCAGGTCTAAAAATATCAGATAATGATTTCATAGGTTCTCCTAAGATTGAAGCATGTGAGGCTATTGTTTATACAAAAGATGGAGGCGGTTGGATCGGAGTTAAGATTATAAAAGAACTAAATAACTAAATGAAGGAGAGTGCTTTTAATAGGATATTCACTTTAAAGAAAGTCTTTCTGATAGGAACAATAACTATCATATTTCTTTTGCTATCCTCTTGTGCTGTCCTATTTGATTTAGCTTTAGAAACAGCTTTAGGAAGAAATACATGCTCTTATCCAGGATGTAATAATTCAACAATAGAAAATTCAAGCTATTGTTTTCTTCATACTCCGTCTTACTTAATGGGGCCTGCTTATATCGAAATAGACACAGAAAACGCTTATAAATTACATAAACCACTTCAAATAAATGACACAACTACAATAAAAATGGGGGTGCCAGAGATTAAATAATGGGCTATAAGAAGAAGATCTAAAGAATTAAGGAGGTATGTACAGAAAAAACGAAAAGCAAGCTTAAATCGCCTCTAAACGCTTGAATGCTTAGAGGCGATTTAAGCTTGCTTTTCGTTTTTAGAATTTGCTTTTGTAATATTATGCTTGTTAAATTATCCTCTCTCTTTTCTTCTAAAAAACATTATAATGGATTATTTGGTTTTTTAATCCATTCGTCATTCTGAAACATAGTTTTATTTCTTAATGATGAAAAATAAAATGGTTTTATTACCGCCCCATTCCTCGACTTTTTCTTTGTTTTTTTTCTTGGTCATAGTCTTGGCCATAATCTTGGTCTTGCCCATGATTTTGTTCCTGGTTTAAATTTTGTCCTGGCTTCGTTTGCTTTTGCTCCTGATTTTGTTCCTGTGATTGTTCTTGTTTCCTTTCCTGTTCAAACTCTCTGGCTCTCTCTGGCAACTCTTTAACGCTTTCCACACTTCCGTTTTTCATAGTATTTTGATACTCGAATGATTCTTTAAAATCTCTCGAATGATTAAAACCTTTATCAAATGTATTTTCACTATTCTTGAAAAATTCTGTTCTATCAAAACCACCTTTAACTGCTCCTTTTCTTGTTCCTCTGTGGTTGGTCTGTGGAGATAGCTTTATTTTATTATTAAGGTCTTTTCTACTTACAATAATATGAGCGTGCATCTGCTCGCCTGTCTTTGTTCCTCGTGTGTGATGTATCTTCCCATAATACATTAAATCTTTTGCTTGTAAATCCTTTCCAAAGTTTTCAGCATATCGCTCCATTACTCCCTCGTTAATGTACTGTTTAAAATTTGCGCTTCTCTCTTGGGGAGTTCTACCCATTGATTTAATTTCTTTCTCGCTTGGACTAACAGTTATAACAAAAAATTTGCTGTCTTTTCTTCCTAGTTTAGCTTTGTTGTTGTCTATCTTATAAGTCGCTTCCCTTACAGATACTCGATCTTTATCATGCGTGAAAAACTGCTCTCTTTCTTGTCCGTTATTTATCCTGTCTAATTCTTCATGCTCTAAATAATTAGTTACTGCTATACAGCTTCCTGTATTTGCATACGTTCCACCCCCTCCACCTTGTATTTTTATATTCATAGTTTACTTAAATAATTTATTCAACAATCCGCTTTTGTTCTTTTCATCCATGTGCTGTGCTAACATTTGAATAGCTTTTTTCAATTCCTCTTGTTTCTCCTCTCTGTCTTTCTGCTGTTGTGTCATCATGAGTTTGTGTTGTTGTGCTTCTGATTCTACTTTTTTATTTATCTCTTTTGATTTCTCGTCAATCCTTTTATATATCATTGTTTGGTTGCCAACCATTGAGCCATTAATTTTATCTCTTCTTTGTTTTTCCTCTGCAAAATCTAACACTAAAGGTTTTATAAATTCCTGTTCCTGTTTCTTGAAGAATGCAAAGAAATGGTCTAATCTTTTTATTACTTTTTCAATTTCTGATTTTGGACTTTCATGTGATTTTGGATTAATTCCTTCTCTCTCAAAATAGGATAGAGAAAGAGTAATAAATTCCTTTTTTGATATATCATTAGCACGACAAAAACGTGTGAGTTTTTCGTTATCTCCCTGTGTTATTGTTACCGTAGTGTATTTGTTTTCTTTCATGTATTTGTATTATTAAATATATAAAACAATAGAACTTAGCTTTGATATAAAGGTAGTTATATGTTTTTATATTGCAATTTATATTATAAAAATAATTTATTGTTTTTATAATCCCCTTATCTATAAGGGGTTAAGCTCCGCAGGACAAGAAGAACAAGGCTCTGCCTCGTTCCCTCTTGCTTTTTCTTTTTCCGTTTCTCTCCAAATGAAAAACGCTCCAAGCACAACGATAGTTGGGTTTGATCCAGAGCGTTTAGATTTTGGGAGTAGGAAAAAGAAAACTGTTGGAATTTATAAGCAATCAGGTAAAGGATAATTTACCGCAATCGCTTATATCAATTTTTTTTTTTGATTTTTCATTTGTATTTATCGCATGAAAAACTAACCTCTGTTTCTTTGTTTTTTGCAAGGAAAACAAGGAAAGAATAAACAGAATAAACAAGGATTATTTTTTTAAATACTCTTTGAAAAAGGAAGATTTCAAAAAATAATTATTGTGTTTCTGTGCTTTCCGTTTTTTTGCAGTTAAACAAAGGATAATGCACCTACTCCCTTCGATTCAACACTACAAAAGATATATATTTTTCATCATAATGTTTTTATTATTTTGCAAAGAACAAATTTATTAATACTTTTGTTATACTATTTATAACACTAATATAATACATATAACTATGAATATGGAAACAATAGAAAGAAAACAAACTGCTTTTCGTCTTAGAAAAGACCTGATGGATAGACTAAAAAAGGATGCTGCAAAACAAAATAGGAGCGTAAATAATTACGTCGAAACATTACTCCTTGATGCTGTTTACAGAGAGCCTAACGAGGAAACATTAGAAGCTATGAGAGAAGTTGAAAGTGGTATAGAATTGGAAAATTTAGATATGGAAAATTTTAGAAAATACGTAGCTTCTTTATGAAAAGACTAAAACAGTCAAGTCGATTCAAGAAAGACCTTAAACGCATACAACACAATCCTAAAAAGATTGAGAAATTAGAAATAGTTTTCGAACTGCTAAAAGAAAGCGGAACAGTTCCTCCCGAATACTCTCCTCATTTATTGGTAGGGCAATATAAGGGATATATGGAATGTCATATCGAGGGGGATTTTCTGCTTATTTGGATTGATGAAAGTGAGGATGTTATAAAACTCACAAGGTTAGGAAGCCATTCAGACCTTTTCAAATAGTTTAGAAAAGAACTATAATGACAGCAAATAGCTATAAATCAACACACTAAATGCACATAAATAAATGTTCTCGTTTCCTCGCTTTCCGTTCCTTTGTTGGAAAAAGTAAGAGCCTTTAAAAAATGAACTGCTACACGATGAATACTTTCTATTGTATAAAAGGCTTATTTATTTGAATACAAACAAATATCTATATCAGAATTTATATAGATGGGTATTTAGTATTCAAAATGTTGCCTTTAACACTCTAAATGTCGCAGTTAAAACCTATGTGAATGAATATCAACACATTAACAACGCCTAAACAAATGTTAATTCGCGCGCAACACTTCCCTCTCTTTTAATTCTCGTTTCTTTCGTTTTTTTCTTGTTCCTTTTTCCCTTTTGTGCTTCCTTTGAAATTTTTCAAATCTTCATCAAAACAAGTATTTATACCTTATCCTATATATTGTATTTACAACGTTACTTTTAATACTTTAATACTTTAATACTTTAGACATCTGCAAATGCTTAAGAACCAATGAATAAGGCAACCTAACTATGAGTTTTTATAAGCTAACTATGAGTTTTTATAAGCCTGCTATGATATATGTTTTTATATCTCATAGATAATATATATCTTTGTCGTGAATGATTAATATTAATATTACGATCATGATTGATAGAACAAACGATGGAGAAGTAATGCTATTTAAAGCAAAAGAAGTAATGCAACATAATGCAATAACATCAGGCAGATTTGATTTTTCAGCTTGTCAGCTCGACGTATTGTTTATGATATTAGGTTTCTTAAAGAATGGACAAAGAACCTACACTATACATGCAAACGACATTTCAGCTATTACAGGTCGTGAATGGAACTATCAGCAGTTAAGAGAAGCAACTGAAACAATGGGGAGTAGAATGTTTGAAATTGAAACAGATAAAACATTTACCCAACTCTGGTTATTCTCTAAATTTGAATATAAATTAGGAACAGGCTCTTTTGATGTTACAATAAATAAAGAAGCTTTACCGTATTTCTTCGACCTTAAAAACACCTTTACAGTGATACATTTAAAGTCAGTTTTATCATGCTCTTCTAAGTATGCAAAAAGACTTTATGCACTGTGTTGCCAATGGAGAAGCATACAAAGTAAAAGACTTTCAATTAAAGAGTTAAAACAGATGCTTGGGCTAATTGATAAAAAAGGAAATGAGCAATTTGTTTTATGGGGCGATTTCAGGCGCTATGTTCTTGATGTAGCAAAAGAACAAATCAACGCAAATACAAACATCACATTTGATTATAAACCTATAAAGAAAGGTCGTTCATTTCAATACATTGATTTATTGATTGATGTTAACAATAGACTACAACTCGAGATTGACTTTAACGAGGATATATCAAAACAAAAGTTTTATCAAAGGCTTTTAGATAGTGGCTTTAATGAACTTCAAGCTAAACAAATAAGTGAGGGAACAACAGAAGAGGAATATTTAATATTATTAGACCAATTGAATAAGAAAAAAGATTTAAAGGTAAGAACAAACGGAGTAGCTTATCTTGTGGGAATTTATAAGAAAAAAGGAATTATCAAATAACACCATTAATGAATACGTATAGTTGTTTATACTCAAACAAGAAGTATCTTTGTTAAAAAAAAATGAGATTCAACAAGATTTTATTATTGCTCTTTTTTCTTACAATTTGGACGCCATTAGTAATAAGTCAAGAAAAACCTCAAAGGAGCATTTATCTAGAGCTTTTAGGTCCTTCTACCTCTTTTGGAATATCTTATGATTCAAGAATAAGTCCATTTTCAAAACTAGGATATGGTGTGGGATTATCATACTCTTATAGTAAAAAATCCACCTTTATTTTTGATAACACAGCTTCTACTGTAGGGATTGCAGTTCCTATAGAAGTAAACTACTTAATTGGAAATTATAAGCATAATATAGAATTTGGTGTTGGTACAAGTCTAGGATATTATCAATCTAAATTTGAATATACAGACTTCACTAAAGAAAAAGGTGAAAATGGGGTTATAATCAAGCCAAAGGAAACCATTTCAACCTCAGAAAATATTTTTGGTTATTTTATATATTCCAATATTGGATATAGATATACTTCAAGTAAAGGCTTTCAATTGCGTTTGGGAGCAACTCCTTCTTTTAACTTTGGAGACTCTCATGGAATAGATAGAAAACCTTTATTATACCCATATTTAAGCCTTGGATATTCATTTTAAAAATTTAAAAAACATTATGAAGCATTTTTTTTATTCTTTATTGTTATTGCTTTTCATGGCATGTGCATCAGAAGATGTGTTACATGAAATAAATGATCTTTCTAAAGATGGTTTGGAACAAGTAAATTCAGAGATTCTTTCTTTTGAATCAAAAGAAGACTTTTCAAACGCCCTTGAAAAATTTGGAAAAAACCCGTTAACAAGAACTGCTTCATCCTTTATCTCGGCAGAAAATATTTATGAAGAAGGAAGTATTGATAATGAAAGCTATAATGAAACAATTTACAATTTATTCAGTAATGATATATCATGGAATGGCGGTGGATATAGAGTAAGAGATGAGTTTTTGAATTATTATAAAGATGTTGTTTTTTCGTTTTCAGTTAATGGAGACAACATAAAACCAGGTC
>DATJCU010000173.1:0-7968 GCA_035497795.1 Edaphocola sp.
GAGATTATTTTAGTAAACGACTCCTCGCCAGATAAAGTCTGGAGTGTGATCAAAAGCGAAGCCGCTAAAAACAGCAAAATACGAGGCATTTCTCTTGCTAAAAACTTTGGGCAACATAGCGCACTTATGGCGGGCTATGCCAAGGCGACTGGAGACCTAGTCGTTTCGTTAGATGATGATGGCCAAACCCCTCCTTCTGAAGTTTACAAACTAGTGGATAAAATCAACGAAGGGTATGATGTCGTTTATGGCTATTACGCTCATGCGACAGAACACTGGTTTAGACGTTTTGGCAGTTACTTTAATAAAAAAATGGCCGAGCATATTATTGGCCAGCCAAAAACACTTCATACGACCAGTTTCTTTATTGCCCGTGATTTTATTATCAAAGAAATCGTTCGTTACCCAAATCCATTCCCTTATATCAGTGGATTAGTTTTCCGAGCGACAAAGAATCTCGGGAACGTGGAAATAGAACATCGGGATCGTCTCCAAGGCAAATCCGGGTATACCATCGCGGGCTTAATCTCTTTATGGATTAATGGTTTTACAGCGTTTTCAGTAAAGCCTCTCCGAATAGCGACTCTCATAGGTTTTTTCTGTGCTGTGATCGGGCTTATAGCAGGAATATATATCATAGTCCAAAAATTAATATTCCCAGATATTCTATTAGGTTATACCTCTATGATGTCCGCACTCCTTTTTATCGGCGGCATGATCATGCTTGTTCTTGGTTTAATAGGCGAATATATCGGTCGTATTTATATTTGCATTAATCAATCGCCCCAGTATGTAGTGCGAGATACAATCAATTAAAAAAGACTTTATTTAGGCTGTTTATTAGCTATATGAAAAAAAGAAATAGTGCAGTAGATGAGAAAGAATTGAAATTTAAGGTTCAACGGATTATTGCTATTTCGTCTTTCTTGATTTTTATTGGAAAATTACTGGCTTATTTTTTGACTAATTCGGTTGGTATATTGACGGATGCTCTTGAAAGTACAGTAAACGTCACCACAGGATTTATTACTCTCTACGCGGTCTACCTATCACTAAAACCAAAAGATGACGATCATCCCTTTGGACACGGAAAAGCAGAGATTCTATCTGCATCCATTGAAGGTTTTTTAATTATAGTCGCTGGCATCGTTATTATTTTCGCTGCCGTGAAACGCTTTTTTGTCCCCGCAGAAATTATGCAGCTCGATATAGGTATTATTATCGTAGGTGTAGCTGGACTCTTAAATTACGTACTTGGCTGGTATAGCATAAAAGTTGGGAAGAGAAATAATTCCATCGCCTTGATCTCTGGCGGAAAACATTTGCAATCTGACACTTATTCATCCGTAGGCTTAGTACTTGGCTTAGTATTACTATACTACACAAAAATGGCTTGGTTAGATAGCTTGATCGCTTTGATCTTTGGAACCATTATTGTGGTGACGGGCATAAAAATACTTAGAGAAACCACATCTCATTTAATGGATGAAGCTGATTTTAAATTAATCGAAAAATTTGGCGCAGTGATAGATAAGAATAAATCAAACGAATGGATCGATATTCATAACTTTAAGCTTATCAAATATGGTGACGTATTTCATGTGAATTGTGATTTAGTTTTGCCTTGGAATATGAACTTATCTGACGCTCATGCCGAAGGGGAAAAACTAAAGAAAATATTGGCCACCAATTTCTCTGAAGAAATCGTTTTAAATTTGCATACGGATGAATGCTTTAAGAAATACTGTAAACATTGTAAACGTGAAAACTGTATCGAAAGAATAGAACCTTTCAAAACTCAATTGAGCTTTGATATGCAAAACTTTACCAATGAAAAAGATTGAAAAATGGATAGTTCTAAAACAAAAGTGTGTCAGGTGGAATCTAACGAGAAACCTTTAATTAGCATTATAGTGCCTGTATTTAATGCAGAAAAGCACTTGGACAAGTGCATAAAAAGCCTAATTAATCAGACATACGAAAAAATAGAGATTATTCTCATTGATGATGGATCCACAGACAAAAGCTTAGATGTTTGCCTTTCTTATAAGCAAAAAGATTCAAGAATATATTACTTCCATCAAGAAAATCAGGGCGTTTCCGCTGCAAGAAATAGAGGGATAAAAGAAGCTTCTGGGGATTATATTGCATTTGTAGATGCAGATGACTGGATTGATTTAAGTATTTGTGAAATCTTTGCCGAAGCAAATGCTCTACATGATTACGATTTATTCTGCTATTCTGCGAAATATTATAAAAAGAGAAAAATAATTACTTCTCATTTATATGCAAATGATATAGACTTTTTAACGCCAATACAAAAAAAAGAGCTACAAAGAAAAGTGTTTACACCACATGCTCCTGATTTTAGTTACAATGTGAATAGTCGTTTTGCTGGGAGTGTTTGTGGCAAATTTTATAAACGAAAAATTTTATTAGACTATAATCTACTCTTTTCAAAAGAGACGACTATTAGTGAAGACTGTCTTTTTAATACATATGCATTAGATCGATTTGAACGGATTGGGTATACAAAAAAATCGTTTTATCATTATATTCAACAAGAAGATTCTGCTCAAAATAGATACCGGCCAAATAGCGATAAGTACTTTTCTTTTGTAATAAAACAAATACAGAAATGGCTGAAGACTACGAATAAAGATCAGCAATTTATTGATTCTGCTAATACATTATTTGTCCATTATCTATTTGGGATCTTAAAAGAAGATTTATTCCATAAGAATAATCAATTGGCATGGATTAATCGAAAAAAAAGATTAAATCAAATTTTAATTAAGCCTGAATATTGCGATGCTCTACAGTGCGTAAATAGAATCTATTTTTCTTTTTCAGAGCGACTACTATTGTTTTTGCTTAAAAAGAAAATGATTTCGGTATTAAAAATCTTAATTTCTGCGTATAATAAATGGATTGGTTAGTATGTCTGTAGCATGTGTTATATTGAATTATAATGATGCATTAACCGCGATAGCGTTAATAAAATATATTCGCGATTTTAAGGCTTTGGATTATATCGTAGTGGTTGATAATAACTCTACTGACAATTCCTGGGAAGAACTACAATCTTATAAAAATGAAAAGATAAGCCTTGTAAGAACAGAAAAAAATGGTGGATATGGTTTTGGTAATAATGTTGGCATTAATTATTCTGTTGAAATATTGAATGCCGATTATGTCCTTATAGCCAATCCAGATGTTGTTTTTGAAGAAGAGTGTATTGAAAAACTTGTTGAAGTATTACAACAAAATACAGATGTTGCCGTTGTATCTGCAAAACAATCGAATTCTATTCATTGGGCATGGAAAAACTGTAATATAATACAGCATGTTTTAGCGACAAGTTTATTTTTTGAAATATGGTTATCCATTCGTGAATATTCAAAATCATACTTTTTGAATAAAAAAGAAGTCCCTGTTTTTGCTGTGCCAGGTTCGTTACTTTTAGTGGATGCAAAAAAAATGATTCAATATGGCATGTATGATGAAGAAATTTTCTTGTATTATGAAGAACTTGTTTTAGCTCAAAAATTTGCTGATCATGGACTTAAGACTATTTTGCGATTAGATACAAGTTATGCTCATGAACATCATGTAAGTATATCAAAAACATATCGCCGGTGGTCTCAACAACATCGCGTTTTACTAAAAAGCGGTGAATTATTTCTACGAAAATATAAACATGCAAATGCCTTGCAAATGGCTTTGGCTAAGGTGTGGTTTGCATACACTAGGGTAGAACTTGCTATATATGATTTGTATCGAAAAATTAGGCCTTAATTCCAAAAATGATTAATCCAAAAAGACGATATAAAAAAAGCCCTAGATTCATTCTTTTTGATAAAGTGATTAGATTATAATTTTTTATATAGTAGTAAATGGATTTAATCTTATTTGTGTTATTAGAAAGATTCGTATAAAAAACAAGTGCTTGATTAATTTGTTCTTTTTTCTTGTCTGAAATGTTTTTTACTGCCATTAAATTTTGTAAAAGATTGATGCTGTCTGAATAGAAATCTTTACGTGATTTTGAAAATTTATATAAATCTTTAACAGCATTTATAATAGAAAATAATTGATATGCTGAAGCATTGTTCGAATGTCTTCTATACATTAGTATTACGTCACTAATGTATTTTGTTCCTCCATTTAAGCCGGCGATTAATGCAAACCAATAGTCATGATATTTAATATTTTCAGGAATTGGAAGTGCTTTTTTTATTAAAGAGGAACGTATTAAAGACGTTGAACCCTGAATCATGTTTGAATAAAGCTCATGATAAAACAAGTCATCAGCATTCTCAGGTAATATATGAATAGGCCAGTATTCAAGAAGTGTTTTGTTCTGTGATATTCCTTTTTCATTAACAATTAATGAATTAGCGCCAATGCAGTCGTTATCACCAATGTTTTCATAAAGAATTTTTAAGTGATCAATAGTCCATATATCATCTTGATCGCATAATGCAATAAAATCACTAGTACAAAGTGTAATAATACGTTCAAAATTCTTTTTGAAGCCTAAGTTAACCGTATTCTGAAAAAATTTAATTCTTGCATCTTTTTTTTGATATTCAGCAATAATTTCAGTCGTTTTATCAGTTGAACAATCATCACAAATGATTAATTCAAAATTTGTCCATGATTGAACTAAAATGGAATCTAATTGCTCTCTAAGAAATTTTTCACCATTATAGGTGGCCATTGCTATGGATATTTTTTCCATCATTTTTGGCTTCCTGAAAGTTGATTGTAGACATTAACAATTTTTTGAAAATTATTTTCAATACAATAATTTTCTAGTGCATCTTTTTGAGCGGCTAAACCCATTTTTACGACTTGATTTGGATTATGAATACAATAGGATATTAAATTTGAAAACTCTTTTATATTGGCATCATTATAAAGAAGACCTGTTTTATTATGTTCAATTAATTCCTTTATTGCTGTATTGCCGTTACCAATCGTACATAAACTACCTAGCATATACTCTACTGTTACACGAGAAAATCCTTCTGTATGAGATGGCTGAAGCCCTATGTCGTATTTTGTTAATAGCTCTGGAATATTACTTGCGTAGTCATAAAAATTAATAATATTTTCTAAATGATTTGCTTTACATTTTGCTATAAGAAAACTTTTGTAGTTTGAATTATCTGCACCAAAGAAATCAATAGAAATTTGAGAAAGATCTTGTTTTGATAACATGGAAACAGCTTCAATTACAACATCTTGTCCTTTGATAGTATCATAATTTCCTAGGCATATCATTTTCAGCTTTTGTGGGCTTTCTTTAAAATCTATTTGTTTAAATCCTTCGACAGGTACTCCATCATATATTGCAAAGACATGTTCTTTTTTTACGTTCCTTTTAATAATGAATTCTTTTAATGATTTGGAAACGGTGATAATTGCTGAGGAATTTTTCTCAATATATTTTGGTAGATTCCAAATAATTGGGGAAAGAATTCGTTCGAAAACTAGAAATTCTCTAATATGCCAAATGTGAGGAATTTTGGTCTTTCGAAAGAGATAAGCTCCAAAATCTATAGTGGAATTATTTGAATGTATTAGATCTATTTTATTAAAAATAATAATTGATTTAAGCTTTTTATAAGAGATGAAGTTTAAAAATGGCCTAGCTAAAAATGCTATCAACCATCCAAGATACCCCATCCCTAAACTACAAGTTCTTGCGTAATGAACGGCATAATTCTCTATATTTAATTTAGTACATTCTTCATTTAAGGAATTTTTATACTGAGTGACAACAATCGGTTTTATTTTTGTATGCGAAATTAATAGCTTAAGAAATTCAATGGCGCATTTCCCAGAACCACTACTTAAATCTGCTTCTATGATATAAAGTAAGTGCATGTGATTTATACCCTTTTAAATAGGTTAATTATTTTGAACTTAAATCCATGTAACCAGATAGGAAAAGTAATTTTATGCTGAAAAAGCCATGCCTCAATCTTAAAAAGAATGCTTAGATTTGTTGTATCAACGGATTGAATTAATTCTTGAAAACTATTAGAAAGAACAATACTGGATATATCTTTCATTCTTTTTAAGTAGCTTTCATTGTTATTGGGATGCATATAAAATCTTTTCCAAGAGAAATAAAATAAAAATAAAGTTTCTCTTCCAATTAGGTTTAAATATTTACCATTAGAAACAATATTTAATTCTTCAATATATTTTAATATAAGGAAAAGAATGTCTGGTCTATATCTTTGTATTGTAGAATCTTTGTTTATTACATAGATGTAGAGTACTTCTTTTACATAAGAAATCTTTGATGCTAACGAAATAGCTTTATAGTTGAATACTCGATCTTCCCCAATAGGAAGATTGGGATTAAACGAGAGACTGTTTTTACTTAAAAAAGATCGCTTATATAGTTTTGCCCATGGTGCACCAGAAAAAGCAAGGTTTTGAATATGTATGAGTTGTTTTAAACACTCTTCTTTTTCTGTATCTGATAATATTGTTTTATCTTCTGGCCAAAGACTTAATGGATCTTTTCCTTTTGTAATCCAATCAAATAAAATAATATCGCTATGGTTTTTTTGGACTATTTCATAAGTTCGTTCTAAGGAGGTATTGCTGAAAAGCATATCGTCTGAATCGACAAAAACAATATACTCTCCTAGTGCTTGCTTAATGCCCAAATTACGTGTAGCAGATACTCCTGAGTGCTCTTTAGTCAATAATCGGAAACGAAGATCTTTTTTAATGTATTCATCACAGATAGAAGAGCTTTTTGATGATGCTCCATCAGAGACTAATAAAAACTCAGTGTCTTGCATTGTTTGAGAACATAAAGAATCTAAACAGTCTCTAAAATGTTTTTCAATGACTTCAAAAAAGGGAACGATTACTGAAATTTTAGGCATTTATTAAATATATATTTTCTCGTTTACAAAGAGCTATCTTCATTCTATCGTTTACCACCAAAGCTTCCTTTCTCGAAGTAAACGAATTAATCCTTTTATATTTAATAATGGGTTTCTTAATAATAGCCAAAAAAATGTTTTGATTTTGATTCTTAAAAAAATAAAGGTGAGCTTTGGAATAAAAAAAACATTTTCCCATAATCGTGTTATTTCGTCGTATTCTTTAGGATTAATGGGGCGTTTTTTATTTTCATCTTTTAATTGCGTCAAATAGTTTAGTACAATCGATTGCTTTTTAAAAAAAGAAACATATCCTTTTGAATATAAATAAGTGAAAATCTTGAAATTCTCCTTATATACATTTCCAGAAAAGAGATTTTTTTTTGTTGTATTTGATTCGTGTTGTTGAAAATAATTGAGTGGTTCTGATAAATAAAAAACGTTACCTATTTCACAAAGATAAATCCAAAACAAGTAATCTCCAGAACCAATAAAATCTTGATAATCGTGTTTTATTTTTGTAAGAGAATTTTTTCTAAATAATGCGGCACTTGCATTATAAACAGAAGCATTTTTTATCATGTTGTCTTTTATGAAAGACAATCCATCATTAAAGGTATTTTCTTTGTATAGGGTATTTCTTTCTGTTCTGTTGGGGTAAATTATAAATGAGTCACAAAAAGCAAAACTTAAATCGGGATAGCTTTCTATAGTATTAGTCAATTTTTCCAAAAAATTCAATTCAGCCCAATCATCACTTTCTGCAATCCAAATATATTCCCCTTGGGCAAGATCAAATCCCTTAGCCCATTGCTTGAAAGGGGAACCACTGTTTGTTTCGTTATAAACAATGTGAGAAACTTTAGGATGTTCTCTGTATTTTTCAATAAATTCTTTACTATTGTCTGTGCTGCAATCATCAAGAATGATGACTTCAAAATCTTGAAAAGTTTGGTTGAATATCGAATCAAGTCGCTGTCGCAAAAATTGAGCGTGATTATAATTAGGAACAATTACAGATACTTTTGGAGACATTATTTTCTTAGTTCCC
>DATJCU010000174.1:0-9220 GCA_035497795.1 Edaphocola sp.
CAGGAACTTTAATGAGTTTCTTGGAAACAACCCGAATAGTCTCAAAAATGAGAAAATTTCGAAAAACGAAGCCGCTCGGTTTATAGGTGTTTCTATTCCTACCCTTAACAAGTTGGTTAAGCAAGGCAAGTTCAAACAACATTCGCTTGGACATCGCAAGTATTTTCTCATGAGTGAGATTGTGCAATCATTGAAAAATAACCACTCACATAATGAGCTTAAAAACCCACTAACCTAATTTTTGAAACTATGACTGAATGGTCTAACCTAAAAGAGAGCTTATCCATAACAAGGGTTATTACAGATGAGACGGGATTACAAATAAGAAAAGTCGGAGCTAATCAAGTGTTGTCTTCCTGTCCCTTTTGCGTTTCAGGTAACGGCCCCAACAAAAGTTCAGCCTTTAGCGCAAAGAACGACCGTTTGTACAAATGTTTTGCTTGCTCAAGAACAGGCGATGCGGCAAATTTCATTGCAGAACAACGCAAGATGACAAACGGAGAAGCAATTCAATACCTATTAGAAAAGTATGGCAATGGAATTAAAAAATCATTTAATACTGATTATTCTGAATGGGATAAGCGTTTGTATGCGATTAAGAATAACAACAAGTCTCAGGCAATTCTCTATTTGGAAAAGGAAAGGAAAATCAGCGTTAACAAACTACCTGAAGGATGCTTTTATTATGACTCCTTCCTAAACGCAGTAGTATTCCTCAGCCAAAACGAACAGCTTTTAAACCTTCGCTTTATCAATCCTGAAATA
Source organism: Edaphocola sp. (assembly GCA_035497795.1). GTDB lineage: Bacteria > Bacteroidota > Bacteroidia > Chitinophagales > Chitinophagaceae > Edaphocola. Next base: position 766 of record DATJCU010000174.1, read on the forward strand.
GGTAAAAGTAAAGCCATCAACCAGACGAGTGGCGAAAAAACCAAGAAAAAGGATTGTCTATATACTGCATGCTTCAAGAAACTTGAAAAAACGGTTTTCATTACAGAGGGAGTAATAAACTCACTGTCTTTATTTCCTTATTCATCTATAAGCATTTTTGATGCGGGCAACAACGTTGATTTAAACCTGTTAAAGCCATTTGTTGAAAATAAAACCGTGGTATTGGCATTCGACAATGATGAAGCTGGGAAAAAGGCTTTTAGCTACTACACAAATCTAATAAGGGAGGCTGATATTTCATTAGAAATACGTCACTTGACACTTCCAATAGAAGAGGGTAAAGCAAAAGACATAAATGATTTGTTAATTGAAGGCAGATTAGAACAATGGCTAACCCAAGAATCAAGCTACAAACTTGTTTATAGAAATAGAATTTTAGAGTCTATTGAAGAAACATCTTCTGATGTTGAAGAAATGTGGAAAGTTGAGGAGTATTATCACAAAGACTGTAGATACTATGGGCGTGACCAAAAGGGTAACGAACGACAGCTATCCAACTTTTTAATGGATATTATCTATCACTTCCCCGATGGCTCAAAAAACTCTTTACGCTATCTAAAGCTGCAATCAAGAAAAGATAATCATTTAGAAACAGAATTTATACTACTTGATGCAGAATCCTTGTCATCTATTCAAAAATTCAAATCTGCTCTATACTCATATGGGGAATACATCTTTAAGGGAACTGCTAAAGATTTAGACGTAATCAAAGAAAGCCTTGGTCGAAAGACTGAAAACGCTATCAGGATAGAGACGTTGGGGTGGTCTCAAGAACATAATGCTTATCTATTCTCAAACGGAGCTATTGAAGAGGAAAAGTTCGTCTCAATCAACAGGTTTGGAATAGTAAATACCAAAAAAGAACGTCTTTTTATACCCGCTTTAAGCGAGATTTATAAAGAGAATGATGGTTATATGGCTCACAGGCGATTTGTTTATAACAAGGGAAGCTTTGATATGCATGAATTCACCAATCTGATTGATACTGCATACAATGAAAATGGAGTAACAGGTTTATTATTTTCAATTTCCGCCATTTTTAGTGACATAATTTTTAGAGAAATAGGGTTTTTCCCAATACTATTCCTTTATGGAACAGCTGGAAGCGGTAAAACTTCGTTTGCAAACTTCTTATTAGGGCTTTTTGGTGAACCTCAAAATCCAATATCGTTATCGGGGTACTCAAGCGGAAAAGCAGTATTGAGAAAGTTAAGTCAATATAGCAATGCTTTAGTATTTTTGAATGAATATCGTCCTGATAATGCAGGTAAAAATGATGACCTGATTGTAAACATTTACGACAGGGTAAGTTATGAAACCGCAAGCTTTTCCAATGATAACAGAACCAACCAGAGAGAGATATGCTCAGGCGTCATTGTAGATGGAAACTTCTTACCAGTAAAACATCCAAGAACATACTCTCGTCTGATTCAGCTGGATTTTATGGAAAAATCTTTCTCCGAAAACCAAAAAGCTGCTTATAAGAGATTAGAGGACATTCTAAACACCGAAACTTTTAGTGGTTTGCTATTTGAAATATTAAAATATCGAAACATTATAGATAAACGCTTCAGACAAGAATATTATCAGGTAGTTGATGAAGTGAAAAAGCAGTACAACATGGTGCAATTTGACAATAGAATCCTTGTAAATTATTGTGTTTTATTGACAATCCTGAAACTTCTAAAAAATCCTTTACGACTTGAGTTAGAATATGAAAAAACAACACATACATTAATGGAAATTGCTAAAATACAACAGGCAATACTTTCTCAAACAAATGAAGCGGAGCAATTTTTTGAAGCCGTTGAAACCAATCTTAACTCAGGAGAATTATTTTCAAGACATTTATTAGAGCCTTCACGATTACACCTCCATTACGCAACAGCTTATGTAACCTATGCTGAACATATGAGAAAGACGGGCGGGTTGGCCATTGATAAACAAGCAATGAAAAAGCTACTTCTACGGCATCAATCTTTCATTTCTGATGGTCAAATAATGAATATTAACGGCAAATCTAATCGAGTTATTTCTTTTGATTCAAGTATACTTCAAATAAGCAACTAAAAAATGTAATTAATGTAACCCCTTCTTTAAGTAGATAGTAATCAGATACATATATTATATTTACTTATTACATTCTATTACATATCATTACATCGAGTTACATATTTTGAATAGAACCTTTTGAATAAAAATTTTCTAAAACAAAACAAAACTCAAAAATGTAACTTTAGTGTCCATTTGTAACTTAAATGTAACTCAATAAGTTCTTTTGAATCAAGCTTTAAAGCAACATATTACAAAAATTACATTTTTTATCGTGCAATGAGTTTATATTTTATCAAGTCATTTTAAAACTGGTTCACCTCAGTAAAACTTTAACCCAAACTAAAATTGAATCCTATTATGAAAAAAACATGTCTTTTATGTGCAAAAACTTTTGAAGCCAAAAGGTCTGATGCGTTTTTCTGTTCAAATGAATGCAAGAACAAAGCAAATTACGAAAAGAAACGAGTTCGTTTAAAGCAAATTGAGCAAAGCCAAACAGACGTACCACACCAAAGCACCCATATTGAAAAAAAAGCTACAGTAAATGCGCAAATAACGCTTAAAGGCTCACTCTCTATTTACGAAGTAAGAGCAGAGATTGAAAAAGCGGAATCTAAAATTACTGATTTGGATAATCGTAAGAAAGAGTTAAACGAAAAAAGCATTGACCTAAACAGACAAATCGCTGATATTAATAGAAAAATACGAATGATTGCACAGTTGAGTATAAACTTATTAAAACGTAGAGTTGAACTTTCTGATGAACAACTCTATAATTTACACCTAAACAAAGAATATAAAAAAGCTAAGCAGGACGGAGAGGAATATGCACACAATAAGATTATTACTTTTCATGATGGTAAAACACCAAATAAATGCAGGTTGTCGATTGAAGAATTCAGAATGAAGTTAGCAGACGCATTAGAACGAAAAAATGAAGAGCTAAAGAGTATGGACGAAGATGCAGAAGTTCTGATAAAAGAATTATCTCTTATTCAGTATGAAATCAAAAAAAATGGTGATGATGTGCGCTTCCAACAATCACGAATTTTAAAGTATGAATCTGTTTTGTTATCCGTTTAAGCGGCTATTAGTAATCGCTTAATTTCATCGGATAATCAACGGATGAAAGTGAATTTAAAAACCTTCAATTTACACATTTAAGAAAACATAAAATCACAACCTGCTCATTACCAGTATTTTATTTTCTGTGTGTCAATATCGAAAAGCTATTCAAAATTTCATTTTACCATATACACGTTTAGCGATAATTGCGCATTAAAATGGTTTTTCAAAGTTTAGTGCCTACTAAAATTATGTGAGCTGCTACCTAGAAATAAGTTGAATACAAAAAATTTACTTTTAAGGATATATGCGCTATTGTTGCTAAATAATGATGCAAGTAAATGCTATATTCATAAATTTGAATGGTGTACCCTATTTTAATGTCTCTATGTAACAATTCCTATGCTTCACGAAACTCTAATTAAGCGCATAAACTACACCTTTTATTTGTATACTTATACTTTGAAAAAACACTAAAAAGCATTTCACACTTAGACAATCATTAACGTAACGGGTTTACAGATTTATTAACCGCAATAATATGACGAAACTGACAAACATAGAGGAAGCAATAAAGCTAAATGAGATTATTAAAGAGACTCTTTCTAATAATCCAAATTTTGATAGATTCAATCTAAATGATGAAATTATAGCAAAGATTGATTACTATAATGACTTTCATTTTTTTACAGACATTCATAGACCTATCGGTGGCGATGAATTCCTTACCAATAATAGGAATACTCAGCTATTTATTAGTAATGGCGGATTTGAAAACATATTCAAATCTGAACAAGCGGTTGTGAAGAAAGACAAATTAGAGATCCACAATACATTATTAAGTATAACAAAGAGTTACATCTTTATTATTTCCTTTGTTGTGTCAATTCTAATCAATGTATTTTATTTATTTGGGATTATTAATTGGAATACAAAAGATTTGAATAACAAGTCCAAAATCGAAGTGGTTAAAAATGGGAACTATGTTCAATCAGAGAAACAAAAGGTTGAAATTGAAGGAGATTTATACTTTAAATTAATCAACCTAGGAAGTTTCTATAATGTACCGATGGAGAAGAAGAATGAATTTTTGCAACAAATTGATAGTTTAAGAAAAAATGAGTCTATCTCGAAGCAGGATAGCGAGTTGGTTGAAGTTGTTGATTTACTAATAGAACATAACTTAATTGACAAGCCGTTTTTCTATATTAAATTAGATTCGACAAAAATTATGACAGCCTATATTAATCCAAGTGATTATGAAAAAATTACTATATTTAATAGGGAAGAATTGATTGATAAAGGAAAGAAAATAAAATTGAATTTATTAGGAAAAATGATATCGGATGACCTTTTTTATGTGTCAAATATATTGAAAGTTACAGAATTAGATGGAAAAACTTACTGGAAAAAATAAAAGTTACAGGTGGTAACAATTTATAAATAACATAAATGATTTACTGAACATTTTTGCATTAATCAACTCCGCTAAATCTACGATTTGATGGTTTGTTTTAAAACAACAAATTTGTGTCCAATCGCAAATATGGCTCAGTGTAAATTGATAGGTAAGTCCTTAGAAATCACTTACGTTTTTAGACTAGCCATTAGCACCTATTAAAATGACAACACAAGAAACTATTATGGAAAATTATTTTATACAAATTACTCATATCATTTTAGGCATAATATTATTTTTTGTTATCAATTGGATTGGGAAACACTCATTTTCTGTCGGTTATACGCAGATTTCAGTATTTGTTAAAAAAGATAATGCACCTGCATTTAATGTTTTAGTAAGGATTCTTTCTCCTGTTGTGTACATCCTAATTATTTCTGTAATACTTTACAAAGTGAATCTAGATTCACTTGTGAAGAATATTTATATGATTTCCATATATTATCTGGTTTTTCGCTTAATTTTCAACCTAATTACTAACAGAGGACTTCTTATAAATTGGGGACGTCAAATATTCTATTGGTGTTCAATAATACTCTCTTCGTTTTATGTTTATAAGGAACTTATTGTAGAAAAGAAAAACCTATTCCCAGACCTCTCCACCTGGACTAATCAAATATGGCTTATAGTTTTAGTTTTTATTTATAGTGTGTTTAATAAAATTAGTCTTTCTCAAAAGGGGACGATTCGTAGAAAAAACAGATACCTAGAAAATAGATATGAAAAATTTAACACTAAATATGGAAGATTTATTGACGAAAACATTAATAATGTTAAACTCAAAACTATTGCATATGCAATAATGATATATGAAGATTTTAATCGTCCGAGAATAGTTCGATTTGTAGAAAATACTACTCATATAATTACAAGGAAAGAACACACATTAGGTCTTATGCAGGTGAAAACCATGGATTTAATTAAGGATAAACAAAGCGTTGAACTAGGGATTAAAAAGATTGTAAATAAACATTTAGAACTAATTGAAGACTTTAAAATTGAGAAAGAGAAAAATGAAGAGGAAAGAAAAGAAAGAAAAAACAAATTATTTGTAGAATCAGGAATAGTTATACCAGAAAATTCATATAGTTATGAGCCCACTGACTGGAAATTATCAGAAGGAATAATTAAAGATTATAATCCTGATTATAAATACATAAGTGAAGTTCGAGAATTGTCGGAAACATTAATGAAGAGGTACTATCCAGATTCTAAAACAACACTGATAGAATAAATAATAGATTCTAACATTGAATATACGTAATGCGAGTTGCTAAAATGTAAAGAAACAAAATCTTGCCAATAACCAAAAAATCATTTAATGAGAAAACATTATCCCTCCCCGATTTTGTTCTGATAGCAGTTAAAATTAGTGCAATAATTCAGACCCCAATACACAAAACAGCACATTTGAAAACTCCTGCAAAGCAACCCACAAACTAAAGTTTACAAAAGAGCTATTTCTCCCCCTCCCCGAGTAGACTTTTAAAAAATAATGCTATTTTAGAAGAATAATAAACCAATATTCACCCTTGATATGAGTCTCTTTCAAAAATCCGTTGTACAGAAATATTTAAACGACCTCGATGCCGATTTAATCAATAATAAATATGCACAATTTCAAGATTTCTTTGGAAATCCTGTGCGACAAGAGAACATACGCGAGTCAAAGGAAGAGCAGTTTCAAGAAGGTTTTTTACGTGAACTTTTTGTAAAAATACTCGACTATACATTAAATCCCGAACCAGATTTCAACCTAACAACCGAGTTGAAAAACATTCTCAATAGCAAAAAGGCGGATGGTGCCATTCTAAAAGATGACCATGCACTTGCAGTAATTGAATTAAAAGGAACCGACACAACCGACTTAGACAAGATTGAAACACAAGCTTTCGGCTACAAAAACCATCATCCGAAATGTGTTTACGTAATAACGTCAAACTTTGAGAAACTTCGTTTTTACATTCAGAATGCGGTGGACCATATCGACTTTGATTTATTCAATCTCACCAAAGAAGAGTTTTCGTTACTGTGGCTATGTTTGGCAAAAGACAACTTGCTAAACGGACTACCTCAAAAGATTAAAGAGTCATCTCTTTTAAAGGAAGAGGATATTACGAAAAAACTCTATTCTGATTACTCAAAATTCAGAAAAGCGATTTACAACAACCTTGTAAAGAACAATCCCGAAATCGACAAGCTTCTTCTATTCAATAAAACCCAAAAGCTACTCGACCGTTTTCTGTTTATCTTTTTTGCCGAAGATAGATTATTGCTGCCACCGAACTCAATCAGCGAAATTGTGAAGCAATGGAACACATTAAAAGATTTAGACGCTTACGTTCCGCTTTACGACCGATTTAAGCTCTATTTCGGCTATATGAACACAGGGCACAAAGGCAAAAAATACGATATTTACGCTTACAACGGAGGCCTGTTTTTCCCCGATGAAATATTGGACAACATCTCCATCGACGATGATATTCTGCACGAACATACTTTAAGATTAAGCAGCTACGATTATGAAACGGATGTAGATGTAAATATTCTTGGGCATATTTTCGAACATTCACTCGGCGAAATTGAAAACGTGCAAGCCGAAATTAAAGGCGAAACAGTTGACAGCCAAAAAACCAAACGCAAAAAAGACGGCATATTTTACACACCCAAATACATCACCAAATACATTGTAGAAAACACGGTGGGTAAGCTTTGCGAAGAGAAACGAACAGAACTGAATATCATTGACGAAGAATATGCTAAAGGTCGCAGAAATCGTAAAAAGGAGACAATTAAAGCCTTAGATGACAAGCTCACCATGTATCGCGATTGGCTTCTATCGTTGACAATTCTTGACCCAGCTTGTGGCTCAGGTGCTTTTTTAAATCAAGCTTTAGACTTTTTAATAACAGAACACCGCAAAATTGACGATTTACGTGCACAGCTTTTCGGCAGCGGTTTGGTTTTCTCCGACATCACCACCGATATTCTCGAAAAAAACATTTACGGAGTTGACCTAAACGAAGAGTCGATTGAAATCGCAAAACTCTCTCTTTGGCTGCGAACCGCACAAAAAGGCAGAAAGCTAAACAAACTCAACAACAACATTAAATGCGGAAATTCTTTGATTGACGACCCCGAAGTTGCGGGAGATAAAGCATTCAATTGGCAAAAAGAGTTTCCAGAAATATTTGCGAACGGAGGTTTTGACGTAGTGATTGGAAATCCCCCTTACGGTGCAGGTCTTACTGAACTTGAAAAAGAATATATAAAAAGTCAATACCAATCAATGGAAGGAGACTTTGACACATATATTTATTTTATGGAATTAACGCTTACTCTTTTAAACTTAGGAGGAGAATGTGGATTAATAATTCCGAATAATATTTTACTTCAAAAATTCGGTAGAAAACTAAGGGATTTATTATTACAACAAACTTCTATTACCTCAATTATTGATTTAGGCTACGATGCTTTCGAGGATGCAGTTGTTCCTACTACCGTAATAACTTATTCCAATAAAACCATGAGCAATAATAAAGTTAAGTATTTGTTTAGACCTAAAAGGACGGATTTTGATATTCCATTTGAAGAATGCAATCAAGATGAATTCATAAAAAACCAATTTTTTGCTTTTAATATTCAGATAACACCTAATGAAAAAGCCTTGATGTCAAAAATGGAAAAACAAGGTATTCAATTAAAAGAGTTGTGCGAACTCAAAATAGGTATCGAGTGTACACCTAATTACATTAATGACAGCCCAATTAGCGAAATTAGCAAACCAATGGTTAGAGGTCGAAATTTCAACAAATA
>DATJCU010000175.1:0-2248 GCA_035497795.1 Edaphocola sp.
ATGTTTACGCTTTATTTTCAGGAATGAGTAAACAAAGTGTTAATGATGATATTTATAAGTTATATCACGGTAATGTAATTCATGTATTCGACTGGGATGGAAAAAATGTAGGTGTAATTGAATTGAATAAATATATTAATAAATTAAGCTTTAACAACGATTCGGTTTTTTATGGAACTAACATCAAAGATGAACCATGTATCTACGAATTTAAAGTCAAATAGAATTATGATAAATAAAACACAAGAAATCAAATGCTTTCTTTGAAGTCTTAGATTACAACTAGTAAATGCAACTTCTAGAGGATGTATCATTTGATAATTTTTGCAGTAGCAACAGGTTTGTTTGCTTTAGCAATGGTTTTTAATATGAATGTGTTACAATCAAATAATGCGGGCGATGTGTCGTTAGAGAGTATTGCGGTAATGGCGCAGGCTCAGGCTAATCCAGAATCAGGATGGGATGCTTTTAAACAAGGAATTAAAGATTGGTGGAATAGTGAAATATATGATTGTGATACTCAAGATTGCTTGATAGATTTTGTTATAGGATACGGTCCAGTATATGGTACAGAAGGCTATTGTACTGGAGGAAGCAGTGTTGCACATTGTATTAGCTGTTTTAAAATTTGCTCATAAATAATATACCCCATGATATTTATAAAATCATGGGGTATATACTATAAATATTTTTACACATATTTTCTATTTTAACTTAGGTGAAATGAAAAAGGCTTTTAAGTATATTTTGTACACAACCATAATATTAGGAAGTTGTCAAAATTATGACAAACAACAAATTGATTTTATCTATGAAGATCAAGAAATAAACAATAATTTTTGTGACACTATTTCAATTGATATACCATCTATTGATTCAGATAATTTTATTAAGACTCAATTTGATATTGAAAATGTTTGTTCAAGATTTGAAACAATTCCACTTGAGACAACCAAAGAATCTATAATTGGGAACATTGATAAAGTTATTTTTAACGATAGTTTAATTTTTATTGGCGATTTTTTTATTCAAAAAGCAATTTTTGTTTTCAACAAATCAGGTCATTTTATTAGAAAAATATCGAAACAAGGAAAAGGTCCTGGTGAATATAGATTAAATATTAGAAATTTCTGGATTGATGAACTAAACCAAATTATTTATATTGTTGATACTGATAGATCTCAAATAATATATACTGATTTTGAAGGAAATTTACTTAAGCAGAAAAGTAATAAAATTTTCGGGTCAGATTTTTATGAAAATTTTAATGATTCCATAATGTTTTTTTATGTTAATGGTAGAAAAAATTTGGGGTTATTAAAAAATTTAGGATTAGAAAATAATGAAGAATATAATTTATATACAATAATAAATGGTGGGATTAGAAAAAAATACTTTCCAATAAAATCGGAAAACACTATATTATTTACTTCAAATAATAATTTTTATCCTTTTAATAATCAATTGTTTTTTAGACCTACCTACGATAATAAAATTTATCAATTTAATCAAGATGGTCAACTTTTATGTAAATATTTTTTCCAATTTCATAATTATAAAAATTTTGAAAAAAGCATTTGGTATCCTAAAGTTAAAAATGTCAATTCTTTAATTGGAACAATTCGAGCTCAAAAAGATCATATTAGTATATCACGATTCGATATAAATAAAAACCATCTTTTGATACATGCCATATGCAATCGGTATGGCTTCAATATTTTATACAATAAAAGAACAGGAGCTATTCATTACGGACTTGCTGGGTATGTTAATTCTTTTGGAGTAATTGTTGGTTTTAATAATGATTGTCTTGTGTTTTCTAAAGATTATAGGGTGACATCAATAAACAAAAAAAGTAATTCTAGTAACAGTAATAATTCAGAAAATATAAATCCCACTCTAATTTTTGGATATTTAAAATAAACATAACCTAGGATTCCTGTTACCAGGACTTTTAAACAATGAAAAAGAAAGTTATTTTTGCAGTAGCAACAGGTTTGTTTGCCCTTGCAATGGTTTTTAATATGAATGTGTTACAATCAAATAATACTGGCGATGTGTCTTTGGAGAGTATTGCGGTGATGGCACAAGCAAATGGTGAGAGTGGAGGCGGACATGCAAATATATGTGATCCTATATGGAAAGTAACTTATACTGGATCTGTTGGAACTGGTAATGTTGGTGCTCAGGTGACATGTGAAACTGGTGGTAGCTATATCTGCCCAATTTGCTTTTGGAAATAAGTAAA
>DATJCU010000176.1:0-2099 GCA_035497795.1 Edaphocola sp.
CACGCTCAACAATAGTTAAGCTTGTTTTTTTTCTCATAACAGTATTATTTTAAAGTGAATAATACAGTTATAACGGCTTGCGGCTAGAAAGATTTGTGTTATTTTTGAAAGGAGCTATCCCGTAGGGATTTAGTTCAACAATGTGTATAGTGCATAAGGGTTTAGTGTTATTTTGAAACATAAAAGTATTAATCAAAGGTCGGTGCTATCTGACAGTTTAGTGGTTTAAAATCCGCTACTGCTCATACACGAGACCGTTGCCATGCATTAAAAAACCAACATCACACCAATTGCTTAGAATAATGAATCTGATTCTGTATTTTTGAGTCATGGACAATAAACAAATTGAAATATTTAAAAGTGATGATGGCTCAACTGAAATTGAAGTTCGAGTTGATAATGATACAGTTTGGCTTAATCAATATCAGATATCAGATTTATTTTTAACTGACAGAACCTCTATTGGTCGTCATATTTCTAACATATACAAAACCAAAGAACTGGATGAGAATTCAACTAGTGCAAAAATTGCACAAGTTCGAAAAGAGGGAAAAAGAACAGTAACTCGACCAATAGGAATATATAACTTAGACGTAATTCTATCAATTGGATATAGAGTAAATTCAGAAAGAGGTAGGCAGTTTCGAATTTGGGCCAATAAAATTCTAAGCGAATATTTGTTGAAGGGTTATGCCCTGAATGAAAGGAAATTAAAGGAGCAAAATAAACAACTTAATCAATTAAAGCAGTCCGTAAAGATTTTAAGTGAAGTATTAAATTACAAGACTTTAACAAATGACGAGAGTGTTGGATTGTTAAAAATAATTTCTGATTATGCATATGCTTTGGATGTTTTAGACCAATACGACTATCAAAGGCTTGAAATTAAAGATACGTCCGGAAAAGAAACCTATCAGTTAACATATGACGAAGCGATTACACAGATAAGAATTGCAAAAAAGGCTCATGGCAATAGTGATTTGTTCGGACGTGAAAAAGATGATTCATTTAGAAGTTCTATCTCTACAATTTATCAGACTTTTGACGGACATGATTTATACGCTAGCATCGAGGAAAAAGCAGCTAATTTACTGTACTTCATAACAAAGAATCATTCGTTTTCTGATGGAAATAAAAGAATAGCAGCATTCCTATTTCTCTACTTTTTAGAAAGAAATGGAATTTTATTTGATATAAATGGAAATAAGAGGATAGCGGATAATACCTTGGTTGCATTGACTCTTATGATAGCTGTAAGTAGGCCAGATGAAAAAGACACGATGATAAAAGTGATTGTAAATCTGATAAATAGAAACAATTAACGCATGGCAACAGCACATATAGCCAAAGGCGGGTTTAGTGTTTTTTTGAACCGCTCTACCCCGCGGCAACTTTGCTAACGTCAGACAAGTACGTAGCACGCAATCCCGCCTCAGGCCATATGTGTAAACGTTGTGTGCTATTGAAATGAGAGACCGTACATAAAATGAAAAGACTTTTTGATATTACATTTTCGCTGATTGCATTATTGATATTTGGAATACCAATTATAATAATTTCTTTAATTATTGTGTTTAAAGAAAGACATCGTATAATTTTTAAACAGGAACGTATTGGATTAAAAGGGAAACCGTTTATGATAATGAAATTTCAAACCATGATTGACGAAGTGCCAACAAAAACTGGAATAGTTCTACGCAAAACTGGTTTGGACGAGATTCTACAGTTTTTTAATGTTTTAAAAGGAGAAATGAGTATTGTAGGTCCGAGAGCATTAACTAATTACGACATAAAACGATTAAAATGGGATGGAACTTATCATTCAATAAGGTGGTCTGTTAAACCCGGAATTTCAGGTTTTGCTCAAATATATGGCGGACAAAACAAAAAAACATCATGGTTTTGGGATAAAAAATATACTGAAAACTCAAATTTATTGACCGATTTAGAAATAATCCTAGTTTCATTTTCAATGAACCTTTTCGGCAAGACAAGAATTCGCAATGTTATATGGTCAAATAAGAATTTAAAATAAATGAAGGTTAAACTTATACTGCCATCTTTAACTGAAGCGAAAAGTGCATTTTGGAGACCAATTA
>DATJCU010000177.1:0-4735 GCA_035497795.1 Edaphocola sp.
TAGCTCTTTACTACAGCACCTCTAGGTGGTTTGATGCCCTCTCCTGTAAGACGACACCGGTGGTTCAACTTACAACTGTTTCCACCATCTTAACTACAGCATGCAGAACTACATTTTGCCGATGTTCTGCTTCTCGGCACACTATGAAATCGTTGGGGATTGCGTGCTACTATCCTGTCCAGTTACACTGAACTTAATGCGTGGCATAAAGCTTACATAACCACTTAAACCCCAATGTTTTATACCGCGTGTTGTACGCTGGCCGTTATTGTTTTCTAATCTATTTGTCTCATTTTTAACGCACTGTCTCTCTGTCCGTGTGTTGGAGCGGGACGGGCTCTCAGGCTCTTTTGGCATTTTTGGACTGAGGGCAAGCCTTGCGAGAATGCCAAATGTGCCTGAGAGCGAAGGGATGGAGAGGGGTGGAATCATTTTTTTAGTATTAAATTCAAGTCAGTTATTATCTGTTCCTTATCTATCGATGTGTAGATATGTAATTTCTTACTTACTAATTTAATCCTTTTTAGGCTTAAATGACATTTCCAAATAATTCTCCATTTTATAAAACGATACAAGCTTCTATTTTCCTTAAGTATGAACTTCTTCAATTTAAGAAATCCTTCATAAGCTATATATAAAGCGATAATATATAAAAACGGAATTAGTGATAAAGTCATTATAGAACCAAACAATACTGATTTTAGATTATCAGTTGTAAATAAAGATTTTTCACTACCTGATATTTGTATAATCGAAAAAATAAGCACACTAAGACCATAAAGAGTCAAAACGCCATTAAATATTTTATGTACACTCTTATATTCTGGTTTACTTTCAGAAAAAGCTAACATTGCTCCTGTTAAAACAAGAATGGGAATAGATACTAATTCAATTAATATGTTGAATGAATAAAGGTTTGAGAGAAATTCAACTACTATTATGAGTTTAAAACAATCCTTAAATATTTTAAAAAAGTATTTTTCGTTCTCTAAGGCTTTGTTAACATTAAAAAACAAAATAAAAGCACCACCAAATGACCAATAAACAGTGTTTTTAAGTAATGAAAAATCCCAAAGCTCCAATTTATAAAAAAGCAATACAATCCCAGCAATATACAATAGCATTAAAAGATACCATTTTGCAAGTTTTAAAAAAGCTTGAATAACAGATAATGCTGATTTTCTCGTTTCCTTTTTAGAAAAAAACCAAAACAGAAATAATACAACCCAAATGAAGATTGAAATTTCTCGATTATTAAATATTTTCGAAATATTTTCCATCAAGAATTCATGCCCTCCACAATTTTAATTTCCTCCTCTGTCAAACCGTATAATTCATAAACTATTTGGTCAATTTCATTTTCAATATTTTCAATCTCGTTCTTTGATTTTTGTATTTTGCATTTTTCTTCTTTGAAGTATTGTATCCATTGAGATTCTTCTGCAAGATTGAGTTGAATTTTTTGCTTAGATAATTCTTTTAAAAATTCCTTTGATTCCAACATATACCAATTAAGAAGTTTGGAATTAAATTGAACCGAATCGAATTTATTGGCCAATAATTCATTAAACTGTTGTATTTCTTTGATAATTGAAGTTTGTTTTGCTAATAAAGAAATTGTCTTCTCTGTTAAGTCAATCGAATATTCGAGCATTGATGAAGGTAAAGGAAAAGAGCCAAGATTATCCAAACTTATTTTTGCAAAAACCTTTCCTTTAATATCATGAAGTAATCTGTAAAATAGAGTAGCCGGCTTAGAATTAAGTATTGCCAACAATGGTTCTAATGAATAATCTTCAGTAGTCGAATAAATTCCATGAACCAAAGTATCAAAATAGAAATTATTTTCATCAATGCAACCAATCAAGGAATCACCAGTTTTTCTAATAACAATTTTCTTGCTTTCAAATAAATCAGGTGAACGTAATGCAAAATCAATTCGGGTTTGTTTATTCATACCTTCTTTTGATTTTATGTCTTCTATGGTAATCCTTTCAGCAATAGAAGAATCATAGTTTATATATTGACCCGACCAAGAAATGTGATAACGAGAAATATCACGACCCCAAATTATGGGTTTATGATTTTCAGATTCTTTAATGTCAGAAACTAAAATATGTTTGATATTGCCTGGATTTAAACCGTTTTTTAAAGCATAAAAATCTTTTATCTGTTTGTATGAATGTAATTTTTCAAGGATTAATTGAGAGTTAGAAGAAATAACAGATATTTCGCAATTTGGCACCCCTAAAAAGAAATCTTGTTCAACATTATTCTCTGTAATGCCAAAATTTGTTATAAAATTTTCAATTTTCTCAGCAACAGCTAAACGAACAACATTTTTTTGGATTGGATTCGGTTTAATATTGAATTTTAAGAGTAAGCTACTACCAACTTCTGCATCCTCAAATACCTTTTCTGTAATAGTGTAAATCTCTACTATTTCAGTATTTTGAATTAGAGCTTTTCTTATAGCTTCATAATATGAATTAAATAAAAGTGATTTTGGGATAATAAAGTGAATAGTACCTTTTTTAAAAACTTGCATCATCCTTTCAATGAAAAGAATGTATAAGTTAGTTTTATAACTTGTTAAAGGAAAATATTTATTAAAATGCTCTTGTGATTTTGAATCAATAAAAATACCATAGGGCGGATTACCAATTACAACGTCAAACCCACCATTTTTAAATATCTCTGGAAATTCGTTTTGCCAATTAAATGCTTTTTCTCCCGCTATTTCAGGGTCGTCAATAAGTGAGTTTCCACACTTTATGTTGTTGTTTAATTTATTAAGTTTTCTTCCTTTTTGTGCAGTTCTTAACCAAAGCGAGAGTTTAGCAATTTCAACAGATTCTTCGTTTAGGTCAACACCATAAATGTTTTTTTCGAGAATGTCGGTTGTGATGTCGGAGAAAACCAAACCACTTCCAAAAAGCTGTGCACGCAAATCGTCTATTTTGCGATGTTCAGTAATTAAAAAATCTAAAGCTTGGTTTAAAAATGCTCCCGAACCACAAGCTGGGTCAAGTATAGTTAAACTTAAAAGCCAGTTCCGATAATCAGTTAATTTATCGTCAAGTATTTTTATAGTGTCTTTTTTGCGATTTTTACGCCCTTTGGCGTATTCTTCATCAACAATATCTAGTTCTATCCGTTTTTCCTCGCAAAGTTTACCAACGGTATTTTCTACAATGTACTTGGTTATGTATTTTGGTGTGTAAAAAATTCCATCTTTCTTACGCTTGGTCTTTTGGGTGTCAATTTTCTCGCCTTTAATTTCCGCTTGAACATTTTCTATCTCGCCCAATGAATGTTCAAAAATATGTCCGAGAATATTTACGTCAACATCGGTTTCAAAATCATACTGACTTAATGTTAACGTATGTTTGTGAAGTATTTCATCATCAATCGAAATGTTATCCAGAATTTCATCAGGTGCGAAAAGTCCACCGTTGTATGCAAAAATATCGTATTTCTTGCCTTTGTAACCCGTATTCATGTATCCGAAATACTTTTTAAATCGGTCATACAGTGGAACATATTCGTCTAATTCATCTTTTAGGGTTGTCCATTGTTTTACAATCTCACTAATTGAATTTGGGGGTAACAACAAACGGTCTTCAGCGAAAAAGATAAACAGAAAACGGTCAAGTAATTTCTGGGTTTTCTTGAAAAGTAAAAGTTTATCGGTTTCGGGGTTGTTTTTTACAAGGTTGTTGTAAATCGCTTCACGGAATTTCGAATAATCGGCATACAGTTTTTTGGTAATGTTTTCTTCTTGTAATAGCGATAATTCCTTAATCTTTTGAGGTAATCCGTTTAGTAAATTGTCTTTTGCTAAACAAAGCCACATTAGCGAAAACTGCTCCCGGGGCAGATTGAACAAATCAAAGTCGATATGGTCAACTGCATTTTGAATGTAAAAACGGAGTTTCTCAAAGTTTGAAGTTATCACATAAACGCATTTCGGATGATGGTTTTTGTACCCGAATGCCTGTGTTTCAATTTTGTCTAAGTCGGTTGTGTCAGTTCCTTTTAATTCAATAACAGCAATAGCATCTTCACCTTTCAAAATCGCTCCGTCAGCTTTTTTGCTGTTGGCAATGTTTTTTAATTCCGTTGTCAGGTTGAAATTAGGTTGCGGATTGAGTGTATATCCAAAAACCGAAACGAAAAGTTCCCTTAAAAATCCCTCTTGAAATTGTTCCTCCTTTGAATTTCTGATATTTTCCTGAATCGAAGGATTTCCAAAATAGTCTTGAAACTCCTTGTATTTCTTGTCAATCAGAACGGAATCTAATTCGTTTAAATATTTTTTCTCTACCGATTTTTGAAACAAACCCATGTTATCCTTTTATTCTCATTTTTAATCCTGTTATCTGTCTGCAAAATATAATTTTATTGTCAGTTTATAATCTGTACGATGATGCTAATCCGTGTGCGTTGGCAAAAAAAGCATGTGTTTGGCAGCGAAGGGATGGTTGCAGGGATGGGCTGCCAAACTCTTGCTTTTGTGGGTTGGCATTTTCCATTTTTTCTCTTTTCAAATCTGCAATCATGTTACTGCTGTGTCGTTTTTTCGGCTTGCGTACAACGGTTGGCAATATGGCAAGAGGCGGAATGCGGGTTGCGTTATTATCCACCGTTACAAAACTTGATGCGGGCTACAGACCTTCAAACACCTACTTCCCCCGCCATTTGCTATATTGCGTGTTGTGCGCTGAGCTTTCTT
>DATJCU010000178.1:0-7929 GCA_035497795.1 Edaphocola sp.
CACAGGATCGACCTCAAGGGCGAATCCTTAAGAAAAGGAGCTTTGAAGAACGAATAACATTAATTTTTTATATAATTGCAGTATCTTTCAAAGTGGCACGGTTTGACCGAAACAGGTGGCACCATCACTCCGAAATAGCCATTCTGGATTTTTTCCCAACATATTTGCAAGCTTTTCTACGACAAATATACAAATACCTGTAATGAAAAACAAGCTTAATAACGGTTAATACACTGGATTATAGATGATTAAGCCACCTTAAGGAGTAACTAGGTACTGTCGCTACTATGTGTTCAATTTTGAAATACGCGAATGTGTTCGTTATACTTAAAACCAAATTATCTGGATCGCTGAGAAATCTTTGCATCATTTCGTTATCTACAGGATAATGAAAGTCTGTTAGGTAAGTTTTAAAAAGAAAATCAGATGTACTCATTAATAGTTCCTTTTTCAGAAAGTTATATAGTAAAGACTTTCTGCATATTGTTTTCTAAGGTAATCGCCTATTACATCGATTACATACCTTATAAGTCTAAATTTATAAATCTAGACCTCAATTCAGTTCGAAATTTGTAAATTGTAGCAATTATCAAAAAATGCTCTTATGATTAATTTGAGAATTTCCCCTAAATGTCCTACGGCAGTATTAGTAAAGATTTGATTAATAATAAGCTTAAAACAAATCTAAAGAGAACAATTCATATAACTTTCCGTCTCAGACGGAACTTATGTTAAAGTTTATAGGACTCCTTGAATATTCTGTTTTTTCTATCCTAAAAATTATTTTTCTTACGTCGAACTCAAGTTTATAAGGTTGTTTAACTTATTTTTTCAGTAAACCTCAGGTGCTCTCCTTCCAAATTTGAAATTACAATATTGTAAATTCCTTTGTCTAAAGCTAAATAAACATCATCATCAATATTTACTTCTTGGATATCTACAGGAACGCCATCAATCCAGTCTTCACCTTCTTTAAAAGCCATGACCATTATTGGATAATTAATTTTAATTTTGGATAAATCAATCTTTACTAAATGTTCCCTTGATTTTACCAACCAATTTGGACGATTATTTACATAATTGGTTTTTGGGTGCAGTACAATGATATCTATCCAGCCATCATCTTCATTGAATGGTATAGGTAAACCATTAATATCAACTGGAACAGAAGGTGTTTCGAAATTCATGAAATTCAGTAAAGGATTATTGTACTCAGGTTTGCTTTTTTCGGAATAGAAAAACTGATCAATGGTAAGAGGATTAATTCCTGTCAATTCAGTAATTCTACCTGCCAGTGATTTACCTCCCCAATAATCGAGATTACCTTCTATAGAATGTCCTACGCCACAATAGATAAATATTTTTTCATTTGGAAATTCGTTGATAATATTTTTTATATTATTCGCCTGATCGGCTTCTCTAATTTCATCTCCAATCTGCTGAGTAGTTTCATACGGAAGAACCTTAAATCCAATTTTCAAAGCCGTTCTTAAAAGATTTCCAAAACTCGGATTAATCGTATAAAATCCGGTATCCTGGATTGGGTGTTTTCGTGAGTTTAATAAGGTGTCTTTGTGTTTTCCATTGCTCAAGGCCTCAACGCAAAATATTTTATAGCCATTGTCAAATAAACCTTGAAGCAATGATTCGGCAAAAACTCTATGTAAGGATGATTGATGAGCTTCGTTAAGCATGATAATCTTCTCATCTATAGACTTTTGTAGAATAAAATCTTTTGCATCCAGCAAATTGATTTTATTTTCGATCGAATCTTTTTGCTTTTCAGAAAGTGTCTTAACTTTTTGTCTAAAAGCGAGGTCCAAGGTCCTAAGTGCATTTTTTTGATCACCTTTTAATGAATACTCGGTTGAAGCATATTGATAATCTGGATTGAGCGAATCCTTTTTGAGATCATTTTCAATTTCAATATTAAACTTATAGAAATTCTTATAAGTGATTTTTTGAGGTGTTTTTTCAATCGATTTACATGAAGTCAGGATTAAAACTCCTAGAATTATACTGAGTTTGCTTTTCATTTTATTGAGATAGAAATTTAAAATATATTCATTTAATTCCATTCATTTTTATATGGATCAAATTCGCATAAATCTTTTTTATAGTAACGTCCATGTTTTACTATAATATCTGAATTACTACTACAAGAATATTTATGCTGACAATCTTTACATTTTTCAATTTCATTATTTGAAATTTGCCATTTTGTTTTAAATGATTCTTGGCTTAGTATTGCTAGTAAGGTGGAATTATTAACGTTTCCATAGCTAGTATCATGTGATATATGATTTTTTACTTGACCATCTTTTGTTACACAGACCTTCTGGTTTAATCCTAAATTAAAATTATTAGCCTCACAAAATGTTTGTACAGTGTAAATAAATCTTTCTTTTTCATCAAGATAGCTTTTATCGAAAGAAAAATCTTTATTAATATAGAACAGTCTGTTTTTGAACAATATATCTTCAGACTCAACTAAGATGTTTTCCATTGCATTATAAATAATTATCCTTCTTATTCTGGGAAAACTTGATATTAAGTTAAAATAATCGTGGTTTTTCATATTTAAATCAGAAGGTATAATTAATTCCAAACAATTAATACTAGTGTGCTCAAAAAACAATAAATAATCCTTTACCTCCTGAATTGATGCTTTATAATTAAATCTTAATTCAACTGCTTCAACAAAAAGTTGATTTAACTGATTAATAATGTTTTGAGCATTATAATTCATCCTTTTATCAATTTCCAAAATAGCATTTGATATTATATATGGACTTTCCCAATTCAAATCAATTGCTGGAAATGACAAAGGCTCTGAAGTTAAAAAACCAATCTCTTCATTGACAAATTGATTTATAAAAAAATCAATTTCATAATTAGAAAAACTAGATTTCTCTTTAATTGTGTCTATGTCCATAACGAGTAATTCGTTGAGTATATTTACATATTCAGGTGAGATAGGATAGCTTATGTGACGTCCTAAATCATAAATAAGAGATTCTGAATAACCATTAACTAATATACAATCTGAAAACAATCTGAACCAATTATTATCTAATTTCATTTTACTTATTTTTAAATTATATACTACTCTTTAAAAAAAATTAGAAATTATTTTATAAAAACTAGCGCCGTATCTTTTACTGTTTCTATGAACCTTACTTTCAACATAAAACCTACTGTCAAAATGTATTCCTATATTGATTTTATCCCTAAGAAGGTATAGGTTTACAGGTAGAAATCCTCTGTTTTCTTCTGGAAAGAAGTTCTCAACTAATTTGTAATCTCCTTTTTGAGAGTTTGTTTTCATGTTATTTTATTAAATATTCAGCAATTATTTTATCTAATTTGAAGTTACAAGGAACAGAAATAATTCCATATTGTCCCCACGGATTTACTTCAAGAAAGACTATTTTTCCATTTTTAGTTTTAATTAGATCGAGTGAACCTGATTTTAAGTTTAAAGAACACATTAACCTTTCAAGTTGGGATTGCAATTTTTTTGGTAAGTTATAAGGAATGATCCTATTTGGGCGCTTGTTATTGTACATCCTAAAATCAACATCAGTTTGTTTGTCCAATTGAGAGAATATTGCGGATGAATAAAAATTACCATCCAAGTAGAAGCTTCTGATCTCAAATTCTTTATTCAATTTCTCTTGAAAAAGTGATGGAAAGAAATGATCTGGTATTTTATTCATTATTTCTTTATCAATTGACTCTGTATAGGTTATCGCAGTACTATAATTATCATTAGACTTCTTTTTATTGAAAATGGTTGCATCTTTAATGCTTTTAGTAATAATTTCCTTATTGTTATTATTAAAAAAACGTTTTAACTTAACTTTTTGGTTGGTAATTATAGTATTTGGAATTTCAATTCCATGTTCTTTTGCTTTCAGGAGCATCTCCATTTTTGTTGGTTGTTGCGTGATTCTTCCCCAAGACTTCTCTTGTTAGTTATTAAACTATTAAACAAAGCGAAATTACTAGATGAAAACTCATGTTTTAAATAATCAATTAAGTCGACTTCTAGTTGTTCAGAAGAGTTTTTTATTTTAAGCCAATTTTCGAATATTGGAAAAGAATATTTTCTAAACCAAACAGATTTAATTTCATCGAGGTTTATTGATTCATTGTTTGTAGCTATACTTAAGATTTGGCTATGTGTGTTTAATCCTAATTGAAAGGAAAAGCAAGTGTTAAAAAAATCAGTATCAGTATTATATCTTATGACTGAATAGCCGAAATGATTTAACCAATCCATCACTTTATCTGTGGACGTGTCGCCATCGATTGAAATAATTAAAACTTTTTTTGATTTTTTCATTAGTACAAAATTAAATGGCACAATTTAATAGGCATTAAATTGTGCCAAAATAGAATAATTGAGCATTCTAATTAATCAACTCTGTCCTTCCAAGTTGGTCCTGTTTTATCTTTGTCACTTTTAGCGTGCGTTTGATAATGAGTATGACCATCATCATATTCTAGGTAATTTGAACCTCCAAAAACATTTCTTGATTCTGACTTAGTTAATTTAAAATCTAAAAGATTTTTCATAATAATATTATTTAATGTTTACCTACTCTATTTAAAGGATTTTCGGTTTCCGCCTATTTGTAGTTTATAAAATTATTAATTACAAAGTGCTGTAAACATATAGCTTGCAATTAAATATTGCAAAAAGTATAAGTCGAGATTTATAAATCTAAACCTCTATTCAGCTCAAAATTTGTAAATTATAGCAATCGTCAAGAAACGCTCTTATAATTAATTGGAGAATTTCCCGTAAATGTTATACAGCAGCATTATTAAAGATCTGCTTAATAATAAGCTTAGAACAAATCTAAAAAGAACCACTCGAATAACTTTCCGTCTCAGACGGAACTTATGTTAAAGTTTATAGTGCAGTTCATTATACAATCCCTTCCTTTATCACTTCCTTAATTAGTCCATTAATGTCCTTCACATTAAAGAGTGATCTCATTTTTGCTACGCGTTTCTGGATGGTACTCTCGCTTAGTGACAAAGCAGTTCCTATCTCATCTAATTTGTAACCTAGTTTCAGGTATAATAAAATTTCGCGATTAACGTCATTAATCAATCCTTCATTGTTATTTATTATAGTAATCGCTTTTTGAGCAGTAGGACTCAAGTATCGACGTTCAGGTTGGCGACATTCCCTAAAGGATGTGTACGAAATATCGTTTTTGATAATCAAAGCATCGGGTTGTACTTTTCTATGAATGTTATAAATAATTGTAGCTTCTTCATAAGCAGTGATCATCATGATTTTACATTTTGGATGAAGCTTTCGTAATAATAAAGCAATGTCCGAGCCTGTTTCCAGTTTTTTTTCTTCAAATTCAGGAATCTGGTAATCAATGATTGCCATATCAAATTTAGAAACAGAAGTAATATAGTGATAGGCTTTTTCACAATTAAAGGCTTTGAAAGTTATAAATTCAGGAATTTCTTTTTTTAGAAGTGAAATATAGCCTTCAATCGTCATTAAATGGTCATCTACCATCAGTACATTCATAATCGAAACTTTAACAAAGTTGGCGTTTCAGACGCAACCGAATAATTCTAAAGATACTTAAGTTGCCCACCGCTTTTAACGATGTATGAATTATTCTTTTATAATTATCGGAGCTAACCGCCAGCAGTCGGGAGTTATTCTACAAGGTATGGAAAATTTCCGATATTATTCATGCTCAGGCCATTTTGATAATGAACCAAGAACCTTCGAAAAACTCATAAAGCTTAAGCCTCATTTGGTTTTCGTAGATGTAGATTCTTTTATAGACAACGCAGCACTTTCTTTTGAAGCCATCAACGAATTGCACCAGTATATGGATCGAATACCTTATTTCGTTGCCATATCAACTACTTCAAAATTTGCTTTCCAAGCTATACAATCGGGTTTTTCCGATTATCTTTTAACACCCCTTGATTGGCATCGGTTAGGGAAATGTATTTTCAAATTCGAAAAGCGAATTCCCAAAACGACTGATAATATGATTTGCATCAAATCTTTTAGCGATTATAGATTTGTCGATTTGCAAGACGTTATCTATCTCAAGGCCGATAATAATAGTGTTGATTTTAAATTACAAAACGGAAAAACGATTACAGCTTTTAAAACACTTAAGCATTTTGAACAGAAGCTGCCATTCTTTTTTATGAGAATTCATAAAAGTTATATTGTAAGTAGCCATTATGTGTCTCGGATCCATCTGAGCAAATCACGATGCTATCTAAATTATAATGAAGTTTTACCCTTCTCGGCTTCATATAGAGCTCAAATAGATGATATCATTAAGAGATTAGAGCTATAACTTTTGATTGCCTAAAATAGAGTGTTTTGGGTTTTCATAATTTATAAGTCCAAATCAACCATTTCACACTTCAAACCTTAGTGTTTACCATCACGCCAGTACATCTCGCCTTTTAAACTCAAAATCAGTCTCTTATATCGTTTTTTCCCTGTTTCTTTGCCTTGGTTATTAACCTAAAAAAACAGAAGCTTCTACATAAACATATCCGTTAAAATGGGGAAAAACACATCTAGCATGGGTTTCATTTTAACAGGTTCGGAAAAGCTAACTCCCAGCTTTTCCAATGAGAATTTTTAACCTAATTAATTTGAAGTTTTATGAAAAAGCTATGTACTGCTATGGTATTATTATGCCTTATTGTTTCGGTAAGTTCCTGTACTGCCGATGACCTTGACGAAACAGTTAAGTTAAACGAAATCCCAACCCAAGAAATTCTATTTCCAGAATTTGATCTTCTTTCTGTTGATAATGGGGATGTAGATAAAGATAAAAGGGGAGATGATAAAAACGATTAAATCCAGGTAAAATCCGAGAGAGTGTAAGCGATCTCGGATTTATCTTTATTTTTGATAAAAGATCCCCTTTATCAAAATGAAAATAAAAGCCTTTCTATTACTTCTGCCTATTTTAATAATAGGTTGTAGTCAAAAAAAACTAGATGATAACAATTATTTTTTGAGATATGATAACTCTGAATTAGATAATAATCATAAAGAAGAATTATTAGATAGTTTGTACTATCATTTTAGTGCACAAAGTAACGATTCTGTTAATAGATATGCTTTATTCAAAGTTGCTTCCCGATATGAAAACCTTGATCTAGAGACGAAATATTTTAACACAGTTGATAAAATTCACGAATGGGCATTAGAAAAAAATGATACTTTAGATATTGCAAAATCCCTGTGGTACAAGGGTGATTTTCATGACGCTAAAGAAAGCTACGATAGTGCATTCCATTATTATTCCCAATCTGAAAAACTCTACCGCTCCTCAAAAAAAGACAGCCTCAACTGGGGCAGAATGCTATTGTATAAAGCAGGCGTATTATATGATACTGGTATTTATACTGAAAGTGAAGCAGAAGCAGTAAAGGCCTTGACGGTTTTATCCAGTGTTAAACATAATTGGTTTATTTATCGGGCTAATCTTCAGATGGCTATAAATTTAAAAGAACTTAAAGAGTATGAGGATGCTTTAAAGTATTATTACGCAGTATTTGCGCAATTAAATGAGCTAAAGAAAGAAGACATTTCAAAAGACAGATTGGATAACTCCTATTCAACCTACTATAATAATATTGGGGGTCTTTATGATGAAATGGGTGAGTATGATCAGGGTAAACACTATTATAGTAAAGGCCTTGCATTTGAGGGTTTAAAAGACAATCCCAAATTGCACGCTATGCTCTTAAATAATTATGCGTATAACAAAATGCAATCGGGAGATAGTCGTCAGGTAGATTCCTTACTTTTTTTATCTTTAAGAATCAGGGATAGTATCAATCATGAACAAGGTATTATAGCGAGTAAAATACGTATAAGTGAATATTACTTGGGCAAGAAGG
>DATJCU010000179.1:0-24201 GCA_035497795.1 Edaphocola sp.
TTAGGACAAAAGGTGTATGAAGAAAAGATTAAGGGCATTAATAATAATGAACTAAAGGTTAGCCTTCCAAGTGCTCTTCCAAGTGGGATATATCAGTTAGAATTAGAAACGAATCAAGGTAAATTTACAGAGAAAATTGAACTTATAAAATAAGGATTGTTTCAAATGAGTTTAAAGTAGAGGTTGTCAAATAAGACAACCTTTATTTTTATTTCAATTTTTAAGGATATTGTACTGAAAAATAGTGGTTGTTTTTCAAGAAACTGTAGTTGCATTAAAATAAGATCAAAAGCATTGACGGTTTAAGCTGTTCTTTAGCTTGTTTTAAGGTCTTTGGGATGAAATCTTTTACCAAGATAAGCCACAATAATTTAGGGAATGGGCTAAGCCTATTAAAAAAGCACTCTTAAAAATTAAGAGTGCTTTTAATATAAAATGTATTATAATTTTTTACCAAATTACAATTCTCTTAGAAGGTTCTAAATATAATTTATCACCTTTTTTAACACCCCATGCATCTTGAAATTCTTTCAAATGTCTCAAAGGTGCATTTATTCGCTCTGTTGCTGGGCTGTGTGGATCAGTGAGCACTTGCTGTCTTAATGCTTCGTTGGTTATATTAGTATGCCAAACTTGAGCCCATCCTAAGAAAAATCTTTGTTTCCAATTAAATCCATCAATTGGTTTAGGAGTGCCTTTTTTTGCAATGGAGCGTTCTAAGGCATGATAAGCCAATGTTAATCCACTTAAATCAGCTATATTTTCACCTATAGTTAAGGAACCGTTCACTTTAAGTCCGGGTAAAACTTCAATTTGGTCAAAATAGGATATATAAGCATTGGCTAAT
Source organism: Edaphocola sp. (assembly GCA_035497795.1). Classification (GTDB taxonomy): domain Bacteria; phylum Bacteroidota; class Bacteroidia; order Chitinophagales; family Chitinophagaceae; genus Edaphocola. Next base: position 848 of record DATJCU010000179.1, read on the forward strand.
TTATCAAAAGCTGTTCTATCTTGATCGCTCCACCAATTATTTAAATTACCTTGTGCATCATATTTAGAACCTTTATCGTCAAACCCATGGCTGAACTCATGTCCAATAACTGCAATAATTCCTCCATAGTTAATAGCGTCATCAGCATCAGGATTAAAGAATGGAGGTTGTAAGATTCCAGCAGGAAAAACAATTTCATTATTTAAGGGACTGTAATAAGCATTTACAGTTTGAGGAGTCATTCCCCATTCAGATTTATCGACAGGTGTCCCGATTTTGTTTTTAGCTTCTTCGCTATGCCAAAGTCTTGCATTTACTACATTTTCAAATAAATTTTTAGAGTTGATTTTAATTGAAGAGTAGTCTTTCCAATTGTCAGGATAGCCAATTTTATAAGTGAAGGAAGCCAATTTTTTCTGTGCTTCTATTTTAGTGTCTTCACTCATCCAAGAAAGCATGTTAATACGCTCACCAAAAACGGCTCTAACATTCTCTATCATTTCAGCTACCTTATCTTTTGAACTTTCAGGAAAATAATGTTTTGCAAAAATCTTCCCTAATGGCATTCCTAAAATACCATTTGTAGCATCAATAGCTCTTTTAGGTAACTCCTTTCTTTCTTTTACACCATTCATTACTGTACCATAAAATCTGAAAGATTCATTTTGAATATTTTCAGATAGATAACCAGAAAAGCTTCTTAATAATTGCCAGCGTTGATAAATGTTTAAAGTTTCGATTGGAGACTTTACTAATATTTCATTAAGATTCTTAAGATACTCTGGACTTTGAATAATGACTTCGTCAACATTATTAAATTGGATATTATTTAAATAATCATCCATATTCATGTTTTTTAAAAGCTGGAACATTTCATCTTTAGGCATTAGATTATAAGTCCTAACTGGATCTCTTAATTCAACATTACTTAATTGTAATGCTGCTACCTTAGTTTCAAAATCTAGAATAGTTTTTCCCGCTCCTTTTACGTTCCATCCTGCTAATTTAAACATTTTGTCCACATGAATTGTAAATTCTTTTCTTATGGCATTGGCACTAGAGTCATCTCTAGAGTAGAATCCTTTTTCACCTAAGCTTAAACCACCCTGACCCATATAAACAGCATTCATTTTGCTATTTTTTTTATCAGCATAAACTCCAAATCCAAATACATTACTTATTCCTATTTCATCTAAGGTGGCACTAGTTTTCATCCATTCTGATAAGTTTTTATTCTTACTTATCATAGTCTCATATTTTTGAAGAGGCTTAGCGCCTAAATTATTCAATAATTCTACATCCATATAAGAACGATAGAAATCTGCAATTTGCTGTTCTTCCGTTCCACCTTGAGTATCAGAACTATTTAATAAATTGGTGATTATTTTTTTTAATCTCACTTCTCGGTTCTCCTTGTCTAAGATACCAAAAGCCCCCCATCTAGATTCGGTTGAAGGAATTGGGTTTGCTTTTTTCCAACCTCCATTAGCATATTGATCGAAATTATCGACAGGCTTTACGGAACGGTCTAAATCTTTTACGGGGAAAGCCGGTACTTGTGCTTGAATATTACTTGCTATCATAACCATACTTACAATTGAGGGGATTGCCCATTTTTTTACAATCGAGTGCTTCATGTTTTTTTAAAAAATTTCTATTTGAAAAGAGTTCAAAATTAAGGAAAATAATTGGATTCATACCAATGTGGATCGATTACAAATCAGTTTGATTTTTAGATTTTTTTTTAAAATTCCGTTCTTTTTGGAAAATTAAATGCAAAGATGATATATATATATCAAGCCATTCTTTCGTTATCTTATAAAAAAATGTTATCTTTATTGTTAATTTAGCATAAAAAATCAGTCATTCATCTAAATTAAAATTAAAAAAATATGAAAAAAATTAAACAACTCATTTCACTAATAGCTCTAAGTTTTTCAATTGCTATGCTGAACACAGGAACTGTAGCTGCTCAAACTACCGTAACCATCACAACTGGAGGTATTAGTACTCCTGTATATGCAGTTGGACCTGTTTATATGTCCTCTACATTATTTTACCGATACAGTAGATTTGCGTATTTATATACTCAAAGTGAACTACAAGCAGTAGGAATTACGCCAGGAACCAATATTCTTTCTGTTGGTTGGATGAAAAGTACTAGTAATGCCACCAATAGTGGAGCTTCATTTAAACTTTACATGAAAAATTCAAGTGTTGCAGATTATGCACTTCCAAGTGAAACTTGGGCTAATTTAAGCATTGGAGCTACTTTAGTTTATGATAATAATACCCAAATAATTCCGGCCACGGCTACTCCTAATTACATTGATTTTACACTTGATAACGGGTTTATTTATACAGGTGGTTCTTTAGAAATTCTAGCAGAATGGGATATTTCAATGGCCCAAGCTCCTATTGCCACAGGACCTTTTGAATGGGAAAATACTATGGTAGCTAATAGAATTTATGCTAGTGGTTCCAATTCGATGCCAGCTACTTTATCCAGTACTTCTAATAATGTAAGCATCACTGGAAAAAGACCTAAAATTCAATTTACAATAGGTTCTCTTGCTCCTTGTACTAGTCCAATTACAGCAGGAAATGCTGTTGTCTCGCCTATTACACCAGTATGTGTTGGTGATTCGGTGACTCTATCTGTTAATGGTAACAGTAGTGGTAGTGGTATAACATTTGAATGGGAACGATCTATTATTAATGCTAGCACCGGCTTTGTAAGTATAAGTACCGCTCAAACAAGTTCAGGATTAACAGCTCAAAATAATAATACATCTTGGTATCGTGCAAAAGTGGTTTGTTCTGGAGGAACTCCAGCCTACACTCCTGCAGTTCAGGTAACCGCAGATGTAGTAAACGTTAATTTAGGAAATGATACGGTTATTTGTGATGGAGTAGGAAGTATTACTTTAAATGCTGGGAACCCTGGCAGTACTTATATGTGGAGTAATGGAACTAATGCACAAACTATAAATGTAACGACACCCGGTACATATTCTGTTACGGTTACAAATTCTAATGGTTGTATTGGTTCAGACAATATTAATATTACTGCTGTTTCAACACCTACAGGTGACTTCACTTATACAGAAATGGCAAATGGGACAGTAGATTTTGTAGCCACAGCAAATAATACCGCTACCTATTTATGGGATTTTGGCAATAATAATGCCACGGCTATTGGTAATCCCATTTCTTATACTTATCCTGCAAATGGAGATTATGGAGTGGTTTTATTTTTAGTAAATGAGTGTGCCGATTCCATACCTATTCCTAAAACTGTGTCAGTAAGAAATATCCCTGTTGGTATCTCAGCAATAGATAATTTAGAAAAAGTCTATGTCTATCCAAATCCAAGTACTGGAATTTTAAATATTGAAAATGCTAATAAAATTCATTTTGAGAAAATTCAATTAGTGGATATTCTAGGTCATATAGTTTATCGACAAAGTTATAAAAGTGCACAAGCACACTACACTTTGAACATTGAGAATCTAAGTTCAGGAATTTATTTCTTAGTATTACATAATGCAGAAAATAAGCATTATCAAAAGGTAATTATTAAATAATTATAGAATTAATAAAAATGGGCTTGTTTAATTTTAAACAAGCTCATTTTTTTATTAATCTTTATTCCTTTTTAATTTGGATTTCCATCCAGGGAAATGCTTAAATATAGATAAAATAATGTAGTTGACAGTCCAATTAAATTGAATCGAAATAGCCATCTTTTTGATATGGGTAATGGAATTTACGAATAGATTTATTATGTAATAATTAATAGAATGAATGCTCTCATTATTTGTTATTTTAAATTAACTTTACCCTCATTATTATTTTTAACTAATAATCTAAAGATAGTTTAATTAATAAGCAAAATGATTCATAAAAACCTACTACTTTTATTCTTTTTATTAGTTCAACCCTTGGTCTTTTTTGCCCAAGGGCCTATTTATATTACGCTTGATGTTTCGCCAAGTATGAAAGGGCAGCGTTACAATCTTGCCAATTATAGTGCTCAAACCCTATCTGTATTAAATCAAAATCGTGAAATAATATTTGTTGTTAATTCTACTACCAATAAAATCAGCAATAATTACAAAACGATTCAAAAAGATATGAATGATTTTGGTGGGTTTCAAAATTCTGAAATTAGGGATATCTATAAATTAAACGAGATTATCAATCCAAAAACTCCAGAGCAGGATGTTTTTATAATTGGAGATGGCTCTTGGGCTAAAAGTGAACAGATTTATGGTGATTTTGTTCAAATAATTAAGGCTGGAAATATAAAAGCTAGCTTCTTGGCAACCCATAATTATAAGAACTTAAAATCTTCATTTGAAAACTTTTTTGATTCTACTGATTTGGGGAAAAAATATAGAGTTGCTAATGCTGGAGAAATCATTGAGGCTATAAATAATATTACTGAAGAAATAACAGGTGTTAGTGCTATTCCAACTTTTCAGTTAAATAAGTTGAATAAATGTATTTCATTTTCTACAGAAATGGCAGCTAGGAGTTTGAAAGTCATGTATCAAGATCAAAAAAATCTTAATGATTTGCCTAAAATTGTTTCTGTAATAATTAATGGAATTGTAATCAATACAAAAGAATTAGGAAGCCCAAGTAATCAAAATTATGCTAATAAGTCTACAGGTTTAATGAGTTCCAGAGTGTATGAATTACTTAAACAAATTCCTGCTGGATCTAAAATTGAAATTTGTTTTGATAAAGAAACAGATCTTGAAAAATTGAAAATTTATCCCATTGTTGAAGCTCAGATTGGGAACTTTAATCTATCAGTAGAGAAAGGACAAATTAAAAAAACAGATGAAAATACTTTTGAAGTTTGTAGAGATAATAATTCAGTAGAAGTGTATTTTGAAATCAATCAAAAAAATAATAAAATTCCTGAAGATTTATTAAGTCAGGCTAAAGTAAATGTGATTTCTGAGCATAAAACTTATAATACAACTTATGAGAACGAGCGATTTAGTGCAGTAATCCCAATAAATAAAAACACCACAACTTATCATGTAGAAAGTGAACTTGAAGGTTATTTTCGTAAAACTTCAGGTCAAAAAAAGATTATTAAGACAGATGATTGTAAACCTGCTCCTAAACCTAAATTGGAACCTTTACCGATGCAATATCTTCATTTTGGTGAAATCTCATTAGACAATCTCCTTAGAGAAGGGCGGATTTCAAGCAGAATAGTTGATGAAAAAACACAGGAGACCATTGATCCGATGCTATTTGATATAGAAGTAAGTAATAATTATAAAGCACTTTTTAAAAGTGTGAAAATGGAGTTCAGAGATAGTGGATGGATTGATTTAATTATTGAACCTAGAGGTGAGTGGTGTGATTGTTTTATTCCGAATCTATTAAAAATAGATTTCTATGCTGAACCAAAAAATGAACTTGTCAAGGATGGATTATATTATCGTCCCATTCAAGCTGTCTTAACTGTAGATATTATTAAAGAACAATCTTGGTTGGAACGTTGTTCTTGGTTATTGTTTTCTTTAATAGGTAGTCTGCTTTTGAGTTTATATTTAATCCTTCTTAGTAGAAAGAAAAGATTCAGAAGAGGCTCAAAGATTGTTTTTAAATATCCTAATATTAGTTCCAGAAAAACTTTGAATCCAAGCTATATTTCAACCGATTTCAAATTAAGAAAAAGTGGTTTTCTTGCTTGGGTAAATAGATGGTTGATTCCTTTTGGTACTGAAAAAAGTACCATTGCATTTAATAGTATAGATTTGACACTGTTGTTTGTAGCAGCAAAGTCTTTACGTTATGTTTATTTTCCTAAGACCAGTTTTAATGAAAGTAATATGGAAAGTATCAACTATGATTCAGATAAAAAAGATAAACTTATTCAGATGGATGAAAATAGTGAGCTGAAAGTAACACATCAAAGATTAGCAGTCGGTAAAACAACTAATTTCTTGAGTTATGCGTATCCTAAAAGTTCGTGGAATGATATATCAACGTATCGTTTTGTTTTAGGAATGTTTATATTATTCTTATTATCTTATTTCTTTATCGCATTAATTTTAATTATTAAATCTTTATTATAAAAACAAATTACTATGACTACATTTCCCAAAACATTAATTATTGGATTAGGAGGCTTAGGTTCTGATATTGTGGTAGAAGTTTTTAAGCGTTTTAAAAATCATTCAAAACATGAAGATGATTTTAATAAAGTTCGCTTTATTGCTATGGACACAGATTCTGGGGAAATTAATGAGAGAAGAGCCATAATGAATCCAGAAGATGTGATTCAGACTAGTGCAACAACTAATATTACTGTGGGTCATTTTTTAGATGAAATTAAAAATGATTCTACAGTAGAAAAATGGTTTCCCACTGATTCTCCTGAATTAACACAAATGTCGATAAATGATGGTGCGGGACAAATAAGAATTGTATCCAGATTAGCATTCTCACACGCTGTTCAAAATAAAAAAATGGACCGTCTAGAAAAAGCAATTAGTGAATTACTTTCATTAAGTGCTGGAGAAGGAAATATCATAGAAGTACATATTGTGACGAGTACTGCTGGTGGAACAGGAGCTGGTTCATTACTTCAAACTGCTTTTTTAGTTAGAGAGATTTTAAGAAGAAACAATATTTCTAATCCTAAAGTATGGGGTTATTTCCTTTTAGGAGATGTGTTTCTAAGAGACCCATCTGTAAACCTTTCTGACCCTACTAAAATGACAAATGTTCTCGCCAATACTTATGCTAGCATTAAAGAACTGAACGGCATTTTTGAAATTAAACCTGGCGATGAAATAGAATTTGAATATGGAAAGTTTTCTGCTAATCCTACTGTGATTACAAAAGATAACTCTATACCTTTTAATCAGGTTTTCTTATATGATTTTGAAAATAATGATGGAAATAACTTAAAATATATTCGAAATTACAGTAATCAAATTGCTGAATTTCTTTATTTAAATGCCTTTAGTCCTGCTGGGTCTGAAACCCGTTCAAGAGCAATTAACGAGATTTTCAGGCAGATTGAACAAGGGTCTGCATCAAGATATGGTTCTACCGGAATTTCAAAAATTGTTTATCCAGTGGATAATTTACTGCAATATTTTACTGTAAGACGATTGGCAGATAATCTGAAATCTACTTGGCAAAAGATAGATTATGATTATGAAAAACTACATAATGAATGGAGAATTGACACTAACAAAGGGATTTTTAAAAAAGAGCCAGTTTTAGGTGAATTTTTTATGAGTAATGTGGATGCATTAGCTCAAAATGGAATGGGAACAGAGCAAGTGATTTTCAAAAGTATTTGGCAAAGTACTAAAATAAAAGATCCTGAAACTCAAGATATACTTGGAAGTAAAACAGAATACTTTCTTCAAGAAGTTATCGGTTATTTAAAAGGTTTGATAGATGCGAATGCAGATATCAATGCACTTGCAAAAGTACAGCATAATGAGTCTTTTACCAGTAAGGTCATTGATGAATCTAATGATAGAACCAATATCAAACAAGTGGAAGATCAGTTAGAGGCTTTACAAAAAGAAGTATTCAATTTTATTGATGAAAATAAAAGCTTGGCTTTAGAAGAGATTTTTGCAAATGATATTAATAGTCATGGGTATTTTATAGAAGAGGCAAGACATAGGATTAATGGATATATTCTAGAAAAAGGTAGAGCTTTACATCCTTTAGCAATGAGGTATTTCTTTTATGATTTGTTGCAGCAATTAGAAGATAATGCTGCGATTTTGAAAGAAAAGAATGATAAGCGGCTCGCATTTATTTCTCAATATAAGGATGTTTATGACATAAAAGAAGGTAATGGTCCTGATACTCATATCGAAACGGCATTAGAAGCTTATGATATTTATAGAAATGGTAGTAAATCTATGATTTCTTTATTTGCAAAAATAACTGGTAAATCTACTGAATTAGCAGATTTTAAAACAGAATATGTACGTAAATCAAAAAATCAGGCGAGAGTGTTACAAGATTTTGCTTTAGAAAGACTTGAGGAGTATGTATTTAATGGCTTAATCACACAAATTAAAAAGATGATTGATAATTTGGAGTTATTATTTAAAGCGATTCCAAATGTTTTAATAAGTCTGAATAATGAACAAAATGCTTTGGTAAATGTTACCGATAGTGGATCTGGTAATCCATCTGTCATAAATATTCTATCGGGTATTAAACACCGCAGCTATATTTATGATGAAGTAATTGCTAAAAAAGATACTATATTCTTACCTGAAGATATATCGAGGAATATTTATGAAGAGCTGTATTCAAGAACAGTTCAGCAATTAAGTAGTCCATTACATTATGTTTATGATCGGATGGAAGAACGCATTAATAATATCTTCAATAAACTGGTCGTTAAAAAACAAAAACAGCAATTATTCGAAGATTTTAAAAATGATTTTGCAGGTTATAATATTATTGAGGCCATGCGTAAACAAGCAGAATTAGATGGCGTAGAAGCTATTTCGTTTATGAATCAACAATGTCGGAATGCCGAAAGAATGGCGACTCCTTTTGGTGCCAAATATGATGCTACAGCCTCAAAAATAAATTCATGGGCATTGCACCCAGAATGTGTCGAATATCAAAATCTAACACCTGAAAATGCAGATCAATTATTTAATAACCCAGGAAGTAGGCAAAATAATGCGAATAGAATAATTTCTGACTATTTTGACAGAACCGAAATTATTAGAGAAGATTCAGTATTGGTTTTAAGTGTTCCAGCAAACTATCTGAAATTTGCACCATTAGATATGAGTACTGTTTATTCCTCATCAATAGAAGGCATTTATTATACTTATTACAAAAAGAGAATTAAGGAAATTCAGGAAGATAATAATTTACCAACACCTCATTTAGATAAACGCTGGAATAATCCAAGATTTTTTAGAGATTTAGGCGTAAATCGAGACACCTACGAGAAAAATATTACAAGAGCTTTTATTTATGGATTGACCGCTGGGAATATTGTGTTAATTGACCATCAAGGGACCCAAACTTGGGGTTATAGTACAGATAGAGGTATTGCCTTTATGTTAGATGATACCGGTAAAACTATTAAATCCAATGTTAAAAAATTATTATTAGAATCCCTTTGGAATAATGAGCAATTGATTGATAGCTTGAATACTAAGTTTGATTCACAAATAGAAAAATCAAAAAGCATTTGGGAGCAAATAAGAATGGACGGCAAAAGTATGTTGAGTATGCCATTGTTGAGCAAAATTAAGAATTTCAATTTTACAGAAACGGGATCCAATAAGAATGATAATATTCTTTCTATTTTTAGTGGTTATTTAATCGATACCCAAAATGACAGTATGTTGATTAATTTAGTATTGGAAATCTTAATTGAAACCATTATCGCAATTGCTGGAAATAATGGAGCTACCGTTAAAGAGCAAACGCTTTCTATAATAAGTAATTTGATCGAGGGTATTAAAGAAAGTGAAATCCCATTGACAAGAACTAACGTGGATAAGTTTTTTGAGAATAAAATTGATAAATACTTTTCATAGATGAAGAATTTAGGTTATATACTTAATTTTTCTACTAATTATAATGCAAATAATTACTTGTATTATTTTTTACCTGCTATTAGTTCAGGTAAGATACTTCTGTTTGACCAATTGACCAGAAAGCAATTGCCTACTAGCAAAAGGCATAAAGAGGCTGTCTTAAAAGAAAAAATAATTCAACTAAAAAACCATTGGGATTTATACAGACTTAATCCTAAAAATAAATATGAAAATCTTAGAATCAATATTGTATTAGATTATGATTCTTGGGATTTTACCGGTTTTGGAAAATACGCAGCATTTACTTTTTCAAAAATATATTATTTGAAAAAAGAGTTTGAAAAACAATTTAACGATTATGATTTAAGTAAAATCGTATTTCAATATTTTGTTATAAAAAATAAAGCTGAAGAATTGGAGGAACTGATTCAGTTTTTGGATGAAAAAAATGCAATCAATGATTCTAAAGGACAAATAGAATATGGACAAGTCAAAAGAGATTTAATTGCCTGGCCTCTTTGGGACACTATTGAGGACTGTATCAATGAGAAATTTGATATTGAAGGTAAGAGAATGGAGGAGTCTATTTCAGAAAAAGAACAAGTTCAAATTAATAGTTGGCAAAATAAAATAGAGCACCTTTTATTGAGTGGTTTTGGATTGGAAACTGATAATTATTTCAGCGATTTTTTAAATGGCTGTATCAATGAATTCAAAACTGATATTGCATCAAGATTGTTAAAAATTGGGGATTTAAATATTATGAATAACAGAAAAGATCAATTATTGAAACTTTTTAAGAAATGTTCTTCAGAATATTATTTAAGAAAACAAGATGTACTGTTTAGGTTTACAATTGATGCTCAAACAAATAATTCAAAGATTGATAGCTATGAATCGCTTACAGCTTTCTTGGCGGAATCTATTGATTTTTATGACCAAGAAAATCCACTTAATTTTTTAACCAATGGCAGTAATAATCAAACTATTAATATTACAGATATTCAGTTTGATGAAGAAAAAAAATCTTTATTATTTGGCAGATACCAAAGCTTTTATTTACAAGTGAAAAATAATGGCGAGCTAATTAAAGATAATAAAAGAAAAGTCAAACAATATAAATTCAATTCTGAAATTGACCCTAAACAGTTTTTCGAGATTGATGAAAATCAACAAGCGGATTTTTTAACTGTGAAAGGTTTAAAACATCGTTATCTTCATTTATTTGCCAAAAAAAATGCATTTCAGATTCGGAAAGAACTAGAAGAGAATACTATTAAACCTTTAGAGGATTATATTAAAACTCAAGGTCATTTAATCAGTCAATCTTATAATTTGGAAGGCAATTTGGGTCTTTCAGAATCTGATGAAAACATGAATTATAGAGAGATAGAGGTCGCTCTGGAAAATATGAATCATCAAGAAAAAGGATTTGAGATAAGTTCATCTACACAATCTAAAAAATACGAATCTGCAGTAAAAAAATTTAATACAGCAATCGGAGGATTAATTAATGATTTTATGGAAGAAATGAAGAAAATTCCGGATCCTAGGGATATGCATGTTTTTTTCCCATTAGTTCTTATCCTTGTTTTATTATTGAGTATGCCTTTATATACTTTTATACATTGGTTTGAAGCCTTTTTTTATTCGATAGTTTTTATCTTGTTGATTTCTTTAACAGCAGTTGTTATATGGTATTTAGAGAAGATGGATGTAAATTCCAAATTTGAAAATATTTATTTAGAAAATGTTGAATTATTAAGTCGTTTTCAAGATCAAGTAAATGAACTTTCCAATATTTCAGTTAATGTGAGAAAAAGTAGTCTTCGAAGGAAAAACATTAAAGAATTGCAGTTAGCAAAAGCATCTTTAGATGAAGAACAAAGGAAATATTTCTTGTATTCGAAGTTCTATGAAGAGATTGTAAATCAAATTAGAATGAATGGACATAATATTTCTGATATTTCAATGAATATGAAAGCGGATTGGAGTGTTCCACCTATTCAAGATATTAGAAATAGGATCTCAGATGAGGAGAGTTATTTAGAAATTCTGGCAGGAAGTACTTCTAAGAAGTATGAAAAAGTCAAATCGCAATTAGGTGTTATCAAATCAATTAAATCCAGATAGTAAATGCAAGATCTTTGGAAGTTTTATATTGTCATTCTAATATTTAACTTTTTCTTTCTTAATGAAAAGAAAGCGAAGCGTTATGAAAGTTGGTACCGCCCATGGCTTTTGGTTGTGTTGATATTGATATCTTTAGTTTTTTATAATATAGTTGCTTCACGATTATTTTCTATTTTTTCAGATGTAAAACCATTTAGATTAGAATTATTATTTTGTATTGGAGTTTCGCTATTGTGGGTAGAAGTGAAGTTGTTATTATTTATATTTAAGTTAGATAGTAAGATACTTCCATTATTGAAAAAATACAATATGGATAGAGTGATGGAGCGAAAAAAAGGATATGCAAATTATCTACTCTGGCCCTATATTATAGATAATTTTAAAATCAGATTTAGGAATGGTTATAAGTTTTTTAAATACTTATTCTGGGTTGCTATCATTATTATTGGATTAAGTAATATTTGGTCTTCCTTTGCTTATGGTTTTTTTGTTTTCGCTCAGCCTACTTTACTTAGCCTTTTAGCAATTCCTATATTTTTGGAATGGCTAGTCTATTTTAATTGGAAAACGCCAATAGAAGTAATAAAAGAAAATGGAGAACAGAACATTCAAAATGATTCGGATTTTTATAAGTTATACAATCGTTATATAAATAAGGAAAATGGATTTTACGAAAGTTTTATTTCAGGCTATTATTCCAGTGTTGTTGAAGAAAAAGAAAGTAGTCTTCAACAGAAGGAAAGCTATCTTAAGAAGTATATTAACCGAATAAATATTGAGAATAACGATTTAATTATAGGCTCTGATAATTTTACTGATTTAGTGCCAGAAATGATAGAATTGCTTATTAGTACTATTGAAAGAGGAGGAAATATTCTTTTATTAGCAGATATAGCCGATCATAATACTTATAGTCCTTCTGCTGTGGGTATAGCATTAGATAATGCTAAGCCGCATACTTTAGTAGAATTATTTTCAGTTTATTTACAACAAATCTTGAATCATAAAGCACCATCAGCAGAGAATCTTACTGATATTGGGTTTTATTCAAAAAAGAATATAAATGGGCTTTCAAAACGGATACTGATTTGCACTACTGAAGATGCATTATCCAAAGAATTAATTCATTCTGATTGGATGAAAGAAATGGATTTGTTGCTGGTTTTTCAATTTAATGATGCTATGGCGAATAACCTTGGCGTAAAAAGGCAATTAAGTTTATGGTTGAAGCAGCAAAATAAAAATTTCAAATCTATCTTTTTCAAAAATTATAGTGCTGGTGGTGATGAAGCCACTTCTGTTACTTGGATTAGTTCAAGAGATGTTCCAGAAGTAAATGTACAGAACATACAGACAGCAAAGAAAAACTATTATATAAACTTTGCTTATGAATATTGTGTAAATAATTTGAATAAAATTTTAATAGGTAATGCCAATGAGTTTGACCTTGCGCCAGGTATAGAACTTGCGGTATTCCCAATTATGGAAAAGATAAATCACATTCATTTCTTTGAAGGCTATAATCTAGATTATATTCAGAGTAAAAATAAATTAGAAGGACTTCAAAAGTCTTTTAAAAATGGGAATGGTGATGCTACTGATCCTAATAATTATTTTGAAAGGGTAGACCAAACCCTACTTTTGAAAAGTATTTTTGTAAACAATCTTCCTTTTATATTACATCCTTTAGATCAAGTGAATTGTAATGATAAGCATGTTTCTGTAATATTTGATAGCATTAATAATGCGCCGAAACTGTATCAAAAATATATGCATTTAGGAAAGGATGAATCGTTTATTTGCATTGTTTCCAAACCCCATTTAATGCGAGAATATTTCGCAGAAAATATTTATTTCTTTTCCGCTTCTACAATTGAACCATTAGAATTGCAATTATCTAAATCTAAAATAAATTTATGCCTTGAGTTGCTCAATTTATTGATTAATGAGCAAATCGATATGGAGTTTATAAAAGGACTTATTAATTTGCATTCTATTGATCAGGAAAATAAGAGTATTATTGAATTTATCCAAAGTCTTTTTGGTCAATACTTATTTTTAGATCTAAGTAGAAATGCCATTCTGAAATCTGAAAGTCAATATGTATTCAAAGACGGCGAATATTACTATTTGAATAGTTTGAGTATGGATAGGCATAAGCTTGAAGTAAATGATATTTTTGAATACTTGAAGCATGTAAACATTAAAGATAGTAGTGGGAACCTTATTATGGAAATTCCTAAATATTTATTATTTCAAAATTTCTTACCGCAACAAAATATTATTATTGATGGTATTAGTTATGAATATATTCAGTATAGTGAGACAAATAAAGAGCTGGTTTTAAAGACAAGACCAACTGATAATTTTTCTTTCTATAAGCCAGAAGCCGTCATACATGCTTCTGAAAGAGCAAAAGTAGAAGTAGTTGAAAGTATGGATAATATGGGTGTCTTTATTGATGGGAAAGCACATCGTTTTTCATCTGAAATTTTAGAAAGAGAAATCGAGATTTATTATGAAAACTATTATCAATTTAACCGTTTTTATAATAGTCCACTTTCAAAATTTCAAACACCTAAACTGATTAGTTTAAGTGGGTTCGATAATCTTATTGAGGATTCTAAAAGAAAATATAATACACGCTATTTGCAGTTTCAATGGGAAGTTTCTGAGCGGTTTGTTGACAGATTAGGAGAATTAACTACTAGAATACATCATTTATTGTATGAGTTTTTACCGATACTTTTCCCGCGGAGAAGTCAATATTTACTTGTTGCTTCAAATAACAATTTAGACACAGAACATAGGAAACTTGTTCCTTGGGTTTTCCCTGAAAATAATTTCGAATTTACTGCATCTAATTGCATTGAGTTGTATATCCTTGAAGATTCCTTTTCAGATTTAGGTATTTTAAAACCTATTCAGAACTTTTTTACAAAAAAGATTTTAACTGAATTGTATTTTTATTTAAGATGGGTTAATGATCAAAAATCCACTCAGGCACCTCAACATTTTATAGGTGAGCATAATAATAAATACTTTAAAGATAAACTGGCCTTTCTTAAATATGGCCTTGAGGATAATCTGGTTAAATGGGATATAGATTTTTTAATCAAATTTTTGGAAAGTTCTAAACTCTTTGATATAACAGCTATAGGCACAGGTTACGATACAATGGGTAACAAGTCAAATGTGGATCCGAGAAGCAGTGATGCTGTTTGATTGTAATAAATCGTTTAATATTAATGAAGTAGGAATGATGACAAATGGCTGCATAGGTCCCACTTAGCCTGTAGGTCACACCGAGCTTGTAAGGTCACACTGAGCCTGTCGAAGTGCGACTATTATAAGATAATGATATCACAATTGCTGCCTGTCGAAGTGCGACTATAATGAAATATTGATATCACAATTACTGCTTGTCTATGCTTCGACAAGCTCAGCATGACATTTTACGGAGTGCTTATGCCGTGTCACACTGAGTCTTTCGTGTCACACTGAGCCTGTCGAAGTGCGACTATTATAAGATATTGATATCACAATTACTGCCTGTTTATGCTTCGACAAGCTCAGCATGACATTTTACGGAGTGCTATGTCGTTTCACACTGAGCCTGTCGTTTCACACTGAGCCTGTTGAAGTGCGACCATAATGAAATATTGATATCACAATTACTGCTTGTTTATGCTTCGACAAGCTCAGCATGACATTTTACGGAGTGCTATGTCGTTTCACACTGAGCCCTGTCGTGTCCCACTGAGCCTGTCGAAGTGCGACTATTATAAGATAATGATATCACAATTGCTGCTTGTCGAAGTGCGACCATAATGAGATAATGATATCACAATTGCTGCTTGTCTATGCTTCGACAAGCTCAGCATGACATTTTACGGAGTGCCTATGCCGTTTCACGCTGAGCGTGCCGTGTCACACTGAGCCTGTCGTTTCACACTGAGCCTGTCGAAGTGCGACCATAATGAAATATTGATATCACAATTACTGCTTGTCTATGCTTCGACAAGCTCAGCATGACATTTTACGGAGTAATAAAAAAATAGGCATTAGAAATATTATTGATAATATCTCCAGCGGTAATACTATGTGGATGTATATTTAGTTTTGCAAAATCTCCTGCAAGACCATGAAGAAATACAGCTATAATCGTCGCTTGAGTTGGACTATAAGCTTGTCCAATTAAAGATGCTATGATTCCAGATAATACATCGCCAGAGCCTGCTGTAGCCATTCCCCAATTACCTGTACTATTGAAATAAATAAGTCCATCAGGACAAACGATACTCGAATGTGCTCCTTTTATTAATATAGTAAGTTGATACTTTAGAGCAATTTCCTTAACTATTTTTAATTTTTCGTAATCATTTTCCCAAGAGCTAATGAGTCGTTCTAGTTCCTTAGGATGTGGTGTTAATACACTTCCTTTTGGTATCCATTCAAATGGCTTGTCTTCTAAGGCTAAAATATTTAAGGCATCTGCATCTAAAACGATGCTGTTTTCAGGAGCATTTTTTAACCATTTTTTTAATGCTATCGCCGTTTGTGGATGGCTACCTAAACCCATACCAATTGCATAGGAATCGTATTTTTTCAAAGATTCAAAACTGCTGATAAAATGCTCGTTTGGATCGGTCTTACAAAAAGCCTCATTGATATTAGATTGAACAATTTCATAAGCACATTTTGGAGCAAATACAGTTACTAAACCACTCCCTGATTTTAGTGCAGCTTTTGCAGAAAGTATCGGAGCTCCAATGCTTCCATAGCTACCACCTATTATAATACAATGTCCAAAACTGCCTTTGTGACTGAAACTGTTTGGTGATTTTAAAAAGGATTGTATAAGTTCTTTTGTAATAAAATGAAAAGAAGTAGGCATTGTTTCAATGGTGGCTTCATCCAAACCGATATCTAAAACTCTAAATGAATCAACTCTGTTTTTATTGTCAGGTAAAAGTAAAGCTAGTTTTGGAAATTGAAAGCTTAAACAAACATCTGATTTTAAACAAGGGCTGTTTACTTCCATTGCTTGGTCGTTTAATAGTCCACTAGGTAAATCCACTGAAATGATTTTATAGGGATTTGAATCCTGAATTTGATTAAAAATATTTTCCCATTCTGAATCTAAAGAGTTTTGTAATCCAGTTCCAAATAGGGCATCTATGATTAAACTATCATTTTCTATATGTAACTGCTCATTACAATTAAAATATTGAATTTCAAATTTCGACTCATGTAATAAATCTTGATTTATGAGATTGTCTTTGGAGTATTTTGTCGCTTTTAAAAGAAAAGTTTTGACAATATATTTTTTATCTGATAAAATTCTTGCTAAAGCTAAACCATCACCACCATTGTTGCCTTTACCACAAAAAATAATAGTTTGCCTATCTTTTTTCAATTCCTGTTTTTCAAGACTTTCGAATAACGTTTTTGCGGCTTTTTCCATTAAACCCCAAGAGTCATTATAATGTTTTTGTATTGTTTGTTGGTCTAGTTCTTGAATTTGCTGATTTGAAAATATTTTCATGATTAAGGTGCAATTTTCATTGTTAAATTCCTCTAATTGGGAGTGAATAGTTTAAAGTAAAATTAATAATTATTATCGATATTGCTATCGATATCCCAAAAATTACAATGCTCTTCAAAATAAATAACACCATCAGTATTTTCAATAATAAAGCCTCTATTTGAAAATGGAGGCTTTTCTAATTTTGTAAAATAGTTTTAAGTGGCTTTTAAAGCAAGGAATTCTTGCTCTTCTTTTCGCCATCTAGCTTCCATGAAAAATGTACCCAATGGAATAATTGAAATAATTGAAGCAAGTACCAACCATCCAAATGATTTTTTATATTGAATTTTTACTAACAATGCTAAAATTAAATATCCGATAAATAACACACCATGTGCCATACCGATTGGCCATACTAATTGTTGGCCTAATTCTGGATTTGAATTTTTTATCACCAGCATATTAATTAACAGCATTACGTATGAAATACCTTCCATAAAAGCTATAGTCCTAAACCAGCTAAATAATGATTTCGTCATTTTGTTTTTTTGTCTTAATAAGATGAGGAACCACAGTTCCTCATTTTTGAATTATTTTCTTTTAATTATAAATTAGATTAATACTATTTACAAAAATAGCTCATCTGTTAATATTCTCTTCTCAATAAATGCTATTACTTTTTGCAGATTGGATAATGGCCTAAATTATTTTCAATTTAAAAACAATAATTTAGGCATATTAGTCCTAAGCATTTTTTTATTATTTTTCATTTTTTTCAGGGTACATTATTGCCTTATATACATTTTTACCGTCAAATAATTTTTGTGCGGTTTCCTGTATATCTTTAGCAGTAATTTTATCTACCAATTGGTCAAAATTTAAAAATCGTTCTTTACTGTCATCCCAAAATAATAAGGATTGAAGTTTGCCTAACCAATATTTATTTTCTTTTAAAGCTTCTTTGTGCTTTTCATGCTTTGCCATTTTAACTTTTTCTAGGTCAACAGCTTCTGGCCCATTAGCTTTTATTTTATTGATTATGACATCCATAGTTTTCAAAACGGTATCAACATTTTCCGGTCCACAAGGTAATTGAGTCATAAGTGTATAATGACTATACGGCCTGCTGGTAACTGATGCACTCATGCCACCACCATATATAGCACTCATTTCTTCCCTAATTGTTTCAATGATTTTGATGTTTAATATTTCAGTTAATATATCTGCTTTAAGCTCTAAATCTTCTGAATAAGAAATCTCGCCATAATAATTCGATAAAATTAGACTTTTATCATCAGTACCTTTGTAATACTTAAATTCATTTACACCTTTTTTAGCACGAAGTCCATTGTCTTTATAATTAGGGCTAGTATTATCCGCACTTATTGGAAGGCTAGCAATATATTTTTCAATTAGAGGTTTTAATTCTGTCTCATCAATATTACCCACTAAAAAGAACTCAAAACCAGAAGCATCCGAAAATTCCTTTTTATATATTTCTAGTACTCTATCAATATCAATTTTTTCAAAATCCGCTTCTGTAGGAATCGTTAGTGGCGATAAAGGACTGTTATTATACAAATCCTTCATTACATCGTTAATAAACGATACTTGAGGATTATTAGCTAGAAATTTCAACTGTGCTTTACTGGAGGTTATAACACCATTTAAAAGCTCGGTGTCTTTTTTAGGTTCGGTGAGTTTTAAATAATTTAACTGTAATAAAGTTTCCAAATCTTTTACAGAAGAGTTGCCGCTAATTGAATTACTTAATTGACCCATTCCTGGATTAACACTAACAGTTTTGCCAGCTAAGAAATCTTTAAGTGCGTTTGGTGTAAACTTCCCATATCCCATAGAGCCGATTAAAGAGATTCCAATTTGGGTATTTGATCTGTCATTAGCACCGTAATTACTAAATCCACCTTTCTTTACACCGGAAAATATGATTTCATCATTTTTAAAATCAGTTTTCTTTATTGTTACTTTCAGTCCATTACTCAAGGTATAGCTCGTACTGCCTAATTCATTATCATGGGATTCTTCTATAATTTTACCCGGGATTGGAGCCTTTTCTAATAATTGATTAGCAACAGTTTTTTCTTCTGAAGCCTGAATGTTTTGTTTAAACGCTTGTTGAACAGTTGTTAGTAATTGCGCTTTCGTTGGAACTTTTAAGTCTTTTCCATTACCTGTTACCAAGGCAAAGTAATTTTTATTATTATTAAGCCATGCTTTTGCAGTTGCATTAATTTCTGCTAAAGTAATATTCGGTAATAATTCTTTATAATATTCATATTCGTTTTCAATACCAGGTAATGGCTCATGATTAAGAAATGCACGGATATACTCACTAGCATAACGAGCAGAATTCTGTTTGTCCTTTTCATTATACAACTTCTGCATGCTATTTCCCATTTTCTTTTTTTGCAGTGCTAATTCTGACTCAGTAAATCCAAACTTTTGTGCTTTCAAAAGTTCTGCAATAGTGGCATTAACACTTGTATTAATATCTGTAGATGGAATAGCTGTAACTGAAAAGCTTTCGTAACCTCTCGCGAAACTTCCTATGTTAGCATAAGCATAAGTAAATGGGGGAGTAGCTCCTTCTCTTAAATCTGAAAGTCTTTTGTTTAATAATGAGATGAAAATGTTCTTTACCATGTCTTTTCTATAATCCCCAATTGTTAATTGTTCTTGTTCCTTTACTACAGAATAGTTTAATGCAAATTGGTAACTAGAAGCTTCCTTATCGGTAACCACCATTGCTGTTTGACTGTTATAAGGATTAACAATAAATTGCTTTCTAGCGCGCTCATTCTTTGGATTAGTCAAACCCCCAAAGTGTTTTTTTATTAATTGCTCTGCCTGAGCCACAGTTATATCACCTACAACAATTACAGACATTAAATTGGGACGATACCAATCTTTGTAAAATCTGCGAAGCACATCATATTTGAATGTTTTTAGAATGTTATCTTTTCCTATGGGAAGTCTTTGAGAATAGTGAGAATTGTTTAAATAGGCACCAAGATATTTTTTCATCATCCTATCTTCTGCGCCTTTGCCCATACGGCTTTCTTCTAAAACAATGCCGCGTTCCTCATCTATATCTTTCTCTGTTAATAAAGCCGCATGTGCCCAATCTTCTATAACCTGAAATCCTTTTGTAAGATTCTCAGGTTTGTCAGTAGGAATAGGAAGAATATAAACAGTCTCATCAAAAGAGGTGTAAGCATTCAAATCAGCTCCAAATTCTACACCAATGGATTGTAGATAATTTACTAATTCATTTTTTGGAAAATTCTTAGTTCCGTTAAAGTTCATATGCTCCATAAAGTGAGCTAAACCTTGTTGGTCTTCATCTTCAAGAATAGAACCTGCATTGACAACAAGTCTTAGTTCAACCTTGTTTTCTGGTTTTGCATTCGGTCTAATATAATATTTTAAACCATTAGATAAGGTACCAGTAGTAATTTTAGGATCTATTGGTAGTTTTTCTTTCAGATTTTGACCGATGCTCATTCCTGTGGAAAAGAGACTAATCAATAAGCTTAGTAAAAAAGTCTTTCTCAAAAAGTTTTTGTACATAATTAAGATTTTTATAAATTTTCGCAAAGATAATCTATTCTTTGAGACTTTAATTAGCGTAAAACTTTTTTTAGAAAAAGATTAGAATAGCTGAAATTAGCTAATAAAGAGTAGTTTACAAGAACCGGAAGTGCTATCGGTAACGATTTAGTAATGGTGCTTACTGCACTCGCTTTCATCTGATTACCTTGTAAATCATTAGTGCAAATATAATAAATAAAGGGTAAAGTACATTACTGCTTTACCCTTTTTTCGTCTTCCCCTTTCTACTTGGCATAGCTATTAAATTCCCCCATAGGGGATTTGCTGTGATATTGGTTTCAATATTATTTTCAAATTTTGCATATCTACAATAGATGCAACTCCGAAACAAGTAGTGATAACTTCTAAAAGACTAAGCTATGGAAATCGTGTTGAGTAAAATATTAGCGCAAATTCATCATCAGGAAGACAAACTGTCTTCTCAAATGATGCCAACGGCGGATGAGGCTTACCAAATGACCTTATTCCTAAAGGAACTGCTGTGTACTATAAAAGCCAAAGTCTTACAAGCTGGATTTACAAATGAACAGCAAGAGATTGACTTTTTCAAGAACATTAAACCGCAAATTTTAGGGAAACTCATTTACTATAACAAAGTATTCCGTATTGAAACTACTTGCCCTGTGAGCAATGGTGAAATACATCAAAGCTATTATGAGAGCCTATTAAAAAGCCTCAAATCAGAATATAAAGAAAGTATTTGCAATGAGGATTTTTACAGATACTATCGTACAGGTAGGACAGACCGTGACCACACTTATTTCAGGCTCGGACAAATCAATTACCACGATGGATTAAAGAGTGGCGTATTTGAAATTGACCTTAGTTTCTCAACCTATTATGATAACAAGATAGCCTATATTATAGCAAATGAATTACTTTATACTTATATGCTTACCAAAATCAACCCCGATGAAAACCCCGACACGATTTTAATAAACAGCGATGCAAACAAGGACATTTCTTGGACTAATTCACAAAATGCACTTATTGAATTGATTTACGCTCTATACGTTTCAAATTCTATTTCATACGGTAAAATAGGCATCAGAAAATTAGCTTTGATTTTTCAAGTGTTGTTCCGAACTCCATTAAACGACATACATCACGCTTTCCACCGAATGAAAACAAGGGCAGGCTCTCGAACTGCATTTTTAGACCAACTCAAAATTTCGCTTGAAGAATATATGGATAAAGACCTTTAGCTACAATCAGGACAATAATTTCAAAGCAGTACACAAAATGTACTGCTTTTTTTGTGCCAATATCTGCCAATGGGCGAACGCTACCCATAACTTAATGCCAAACATAGAAAATCCCTTATAATCCTTATCTGACAAGGACTTTGATTGATTGCAAAAATTTTCAAAAAACCACCAACCCAATTGGCAAGGGTTGGCGGACAAACACTGCCACCCTTGCCAATTTTGCATTGTAAACATTAAGAAGCAATGCGATGAAAATAATCACAATCGAAGAAGAAGCGTGGCAACAGCTCAACAGCCGTATCAACGCCATTGCCGACTATCTGAAAAGATTGGACGACACAAGTTATGACGATTTGTGGCTCAACAATCACGAGGTATGCCAATATCTGCACATCAGCGAAAAGACTTTGTGGCGTATGCGTACCAAAGGCGAGATAGCCTACTCCAAAATCTACGGACAATACTTCTACACCATTGGAGCAATTAAGGATATGCTGAACGCTAATGCTGTACAAAGTAGTGATGAGTTTGTACAGGAGTTAATGGCAAAAGGCAAAAGCTATATCGAAAAAGGCAGAAAGCTGAAATCGGGTAAATCCTAAAACGTGTGGCTATGAATATTGACAGAATTGAATTTTTGGCGTGGATGGAACGCTTAATGGGTCGCCTTGATATGCTGGGCGATAATATAGACGAACTGCAAAGGAAACGCAACAGTATAGACGGTGAAGAATTGTTGGATAATCAGGACTTATTGCAAATGCTGAAAATCAGCAACCGCTCCCTGCAACGGTATCGCTCCATTGGCAAGTTACCTTACTATACGATAAGCGGAAAACTGTATTACAAGCTGTCCGATGTGCATCAGTTCATAAGGGAGAGCTTTAACCCTCCTGCAAAGAAATGAAAGCCAATGAGTGCCAAACACTGCCTTTGAGTGCCACATTGGGCGAGGCAGTGAACGCTTACTTTACTTTCGGCGATGAACTTTAAATTTTTCAGATTATGAGCGAAGAAACAACAAACAAACAGGAAATGCCCGAACAGTTATCGGACATATTGTTAGTGCTGGATAAAGAGAAAATGAAAATCCAAGCCGTAAAGAGCATTGACGAAAACGGGAAGATGGAAACCGTCAGGCTGTGAAAAAACCCAAAAACTTCCTATTTCTTCCTAAAAATGATCCAAGAATTATCATACCCTAGCATAACGCTTCATTAGAGAATAAATTTTTTAGGCAGCGATATTTGATGAAAAAAATGGAAGTCC
>DATJCU010000180.1:0-2356 GCA_035497795.1 Edaphocola sp.
CTCATATTTTGCAACTTTTGGTCGAGGACACAAAATAGGGAATTTTATCCATTTCAGGTGAAGGGGCATTTGCCCTTTCATTTGAATAAAATTATCTAATGATATATCCTCTAAAAGTTGCATTTACTAGTTGAATCCAAGTTATATGTAATGCCATTATTATTTCTATTCCAATTATCATATTTTCTTAGTGTTATAATATTGGGTTCTTTTGAGTAGGCTTCAAATTTTTGGTTATAACATTCTTCACCATTTTTATCGTAAAGAGTTATTTGTTTGTATGTTGATTTGTTTAAAGTATCAAAATCTGACTTTTTTAAATAATTTATCTTATTTCTATAATTATTAACTTGTAAGCTTCCATTATCTTCAATCTCATAATAAGTGGCATTATCTATTATTATTGATTTTGGCTCATAATAAATTATTCGTTTACTTTCTTTTGTCTGATTGTCAATATCTAATTTTAAGTCATTAACTTCATTTGTAAACATTGAAAGATTGTATTTTAAAGAATAACCGTGATTTTTAATTGCATCAGATACGAATTCTTTTACTATCTCAATTTGCTCAACTTCATCCCAAATAGTATGAGCAATTAAAAAACAGTCCATTAAGTCAATACTTTTTCTGTCATTTAGAAAAGCACTTGTTTTTAGAATTCTTACAATTTTTTTCCAGCGTCTATCTGATACATAAATTGGCTTTTTTGTGTCTTTTTTGTTATTGAATTTTACAATATAGTTTCTTATTACATTAATTACATTAAGTGCTTCATCAGATATTTTAATATTACTAATGCTTGATTGCCATTTTTTATATTCTTCATTGGTTATTTTATCTTTTTCAGTGATAGTCACATTAAAGCCAATGTTTTCAGTTGATAGAAATTCATTAAACTTATTAGGGTCAGATATATTATCAACTAAATAACGAATGATAAATCTATCCCAAAGTGCTTCTAACCCTTCTCCTTTTGCTGGCAATTCATTCGATGCAGATATTACACCTTTTAATGGTATTTCTATTTCTTGCTGCCCATTTCTATAAACCTTTTCATTTATTACTGTTAGTAGTGAGTTTTGAATAGAAGGCCCTGCTTTCCAAATTTCATCAAGAAATACAATATCTGCTGTCGGTAGATATTTTTCTGTAATTCTTTCATATTTATCCTCTTTTTTAAGTTTTGATATTGCAATTGGACCAAAGATTTCATCGGGTGTACTAAATCTATTCATTAAGTACTCAAATGAATTTCCATCTTTGAAAATTTCTTTTATTCGTCTTGCAATTAAACTTTTTGCAACTCCTGGTAAACCTAATAAAAAGATACTTTCACCAGCAATTGTTGTAAGTAGTGCTAATTGCACAATTTCCTCACGTTCAAAAAGATTTTCATTTAAAGCATGAAGAATTTTATTTATTCTTTCTTTCATTCAATTATTTCTTTGTCTTTTGATTTGGATTTAATTGTTTTCCTCTATTTCCGTGAACTTGTGAGTACTGTTTGTTTTGCCCACTTGTTCCTTTGTTTGGGTTTTGTTGATTTGCTGAATTGTTTTTAGGTGTTACTTTCTTTGCCATATTATTTATCGGTTAATGTTTAGTTTTGAGGTCTGTCTCTAATGCCACATAACGGACGGCGGTATATTTCGGGCGGCGTAAAGGAACTTAAAACTTTTCAGCCGTTAAAAGCTTGGTAAATAGCTAAAAACCAATTATTTGGAAATTCCCGCCGCCTGAAATATGACCGCATGTTAGCGGTTCGGGTTTTCAACTGTTTCGAGTTTGGACAATTCTTTAATTATAGCGAAATAGTCATTCCAATAATGATTAGAGGATTGAGGATTAGTTTTGTCACTATAAAAATATATCGTGATAATTTCATTTTTTTCATTTCTCTCTATGCAATTTTCTTCTTTTATAATTTTCTCTATTTTATTATCGGTTAATCCTTTATATGTAGCATGGATAGGATATGTATTGTACGCATCTTTATCCATAAGGCTTTCTTTAGGAGTTTCTTTACTCCAACCTATTGGAACATATTCGCGATTAAACGCCATCCATTCATTATTTGAATTCTTTTTCAAGCCATAAGGCAAATTAACCTTAAAAAAATTAGTTAAACTCATAATAGTAAATTTTAAAATTTTATTTATATGGAAACATTTATTTTTAGCAGCTTTAAAAAATGGGAAACTACTATATTGAGACAGCAATTCAGCATTTAAAAAGGCCCCTTCTAAACCTTCTGATAATCATGGCATAAAAGAATTTGGTTAAAAATATTTTTCGTGCTATATTTAAGCCAATACCATGGCGTTAGCCATGGTAGGTGTTTTTCCATAATGCA
>DATJCU010000181.1:0-8803 GCA_035497795.1 Edaphocola sp.
TTTGTCAACAATTTCAAAATAAATAATTATTTTTGTATAAATTTTTATATATTGACCATCATGATTTATGGAATTATGCTTTTTTTATAGATTTTTTTTGTTTTTTTCTTTCTTAGCTGCCTATTTGGCAGTCCACATAACATTTGCTTAACCTGCATTGCTTACATTGGCGCAAAACTTGCCGAGCGAAGCGACTAGCAAGTTTTGTGACAATAGCAATGTCAGGTTGAAGCAGTTGTTAGGTGTCAAGTAATTTCATTATATTACTATTATTTGAATGGGTTTTAATTACATCCCAATCAACAAAGTGTAAATTATTATTTCTTATACCGATATACATTCCTGTTTTTGAATCATAATGATCACAATCGTGTACCATTTTCTCGATTCTACTTTTTCTTGTAATTGACAAATTATTCCACCATTCAAGTGAAAAAAATACGTTCTCAATATTTGTAAAAGCTAATTCAACGATTTTATTTATCATATCATTCGATTTAATTAAAGAAATCAAGAACTTTTCAATTATAGGATTTTCTTGCCAGGTAAATGATATTATTCCCTTTGAAGAATCTGCAAAAACATTCAATGCAAGCCAACCTAGTTCTTTATTTTCAATTAAATCCTGTATTTTACATTTAAAATAATCGTATTCAGGCATAAAAGAACCAGAAACCATAATCTCAGGAAATGTTTTAAGTTCAACTACAAAATACTGAAGAGAATTAAAATCCTTTCTCACTAGTTTTTTGAACATTTCATCTACTACATAATATGAATGTAACAATCCCATTTTCATACCAATCTGATGAGCTTTTAGTATTTTTTCAAAATTACTGCGTCCAACAAAGTTTGGAAAGTTATTTACGATTTCATTCATTATTGATTCTGTACTAGTTGCTGCATTCTTGGTATATAATTCACGAATTAAGGTTCTATATGTTAATAGAAATGCTTGTTGTATTGAAGGAACATAATCAAAATTATCTATTACATCAAATAATTCATTATCATGTTTTTTACAAAAACCATAAAAAGTACTTGCATCATTAATACTAATTTTTTGTAGTGACAATGGAGAAGATGACAAATCAATTTTTTTTGTTTGGGAAAACCCATAAACATGCCCATCTATTGCAATTCGTTCTAAGGATCTACGCTTTTGAATTGTATGTGAGCGAATAATTTCTTCATTACATGTTGTATGATCGAAAAAAAGGCACATCTTTTTTTTAAATATATTACTATATTTTTTTGAATAAGTATAATAATTGTTTATTTGATTATTCATATTTTTCCTTTACTATGCGCCGAAGGCGTCCACCTAACATTTGCTTAACCTGTATTTTCGTGCCCGAAGGGCTTGGCGCATTTTGTGCGTCAGGAGCGAAGCGACAGCACAAAATGTGACAAAGAAAATATCAGGTTGAAGCAGTTGTTAGGTGCTATTTCTTATTTATGGGTATCGTAATTTTATTCATCCCAATTTTCACTTCTTCTTTTAATGCTTTTCCTACTTTATGTAATTTCAAAATATCTTTTTTAACGACTATCAGAATGTCATTTCGAATATCGCCTAACACTTTATAGTATTTTTTACCATCTTCAATATCTAGAAAATTAACATTATTCTCAATAATGAAATAATTGAGCTTATTTAATTCATTACTAACTTTTTCAGATATCCAAATATTTGATTTGCTTAGTTTTGTAATTAATAGATAATATTCACTTGCAAAAGGATTGTCGGCTTCTCCAAATACAACATGATACGTTTTATTGTCTTTATTATCTGTAACAGAAGTAGAAAAGAAATACAGAACTCTTTCAATCATTTCGTACGATTGAAATCTTTTTTCTATTATTTTCTTATAATATTCATTTCTATATTCAATATTTGATTGAACCATTGATAATAAACCAGAAACAATTGCTGCAACTAAACTACTACCAATAATAACTTCAAGCATTTCCATGTCTTCCACCTACTTATAAAATCATCTATTCGTTACTAATTGTATTATAGCTGTTAAAAAAACCATTGAAAAAGTACCGATTACCATCATCAAGTTCAATAAATTTGTATAGTATAACTTTTTCTTCTCAAGAAATATGTTATTGATTTTTTCAGAATACATTGTCAAGGAAGAATTTCGTATATCGGTTGTAGGATTTTTAACTAAATAGTCCTCAACGTAAGCATTTAAATCCATAATATCATTCTTATGTTTTCGAGCCTTACAATAACCTTTAGTACAAACATTATTATAAAGCTGAAGAATATTACTATTTTTTGAGTAATCAATTGCCATGTAAGTTTTCTCCTTTTTTTTGCGCCGAAGGCGTCCACCTAACCTTTGTTATGTGTTATTTTAAAATACTAAAAAGTTTTTTTTATCATTTTAGAAAATATGGTAAATTAAAAATTTTTATCCCAATTTCTTGTTGTACCACAACGATATAAACCACCTAAATCATACGAAATACAGAGATAGGGATATTTCTTATAAAAATAATGAGTTACATATATATCTTTTACTTTTTTTGTTGTGTCATAAAATATACCATCAATAGTTTTTTTATCAGGCCATTTAATAGAATTGGATTTGGAGAAATCTGCAAATCCAATTTTTTCGATTAATGAGTCTTTTTTATCATATTGAGACAAAGGGAGAGTTATTTGATTTATTTGTATCTCTGTTGTAATTGAATCTCCAATTTGTATATATATAGTTGCAATTCCATCTTTTTTGAAACGATATGAACCATATTCATTTAATTCATTGAATTCATTGTCTGCTTTATATTCAAGTTTTAATGTTTTTCCGTTTATTAGAAAATAAGACCCTTCATGTTTGATATTTTTTTGTTCTTCTGAGTCAAATGAATGATAAGAAGTAGTTACATTCCGGTAGTAATGATAATCTTCATTAGAAAATTTATATTCATAAGGAATCCAAGAAATAATAAAATATCCATTATCATAACCAATATATTTATAACCATCTTTATCATCAGGTATTGTAGCTGATTTATTACTTTTAGAAGATGAAGTATTAATCTTGTTATTTGTTGCACAAGAATTAAGTAAAAAAATACTACAAAGTAAATAAATAAAAACTATTTTTCTCATTTTTTCTCCTTCGGAAGCGCCCCAGTGCGGGCGTCCACATAACATTCGCTTAATTGGCGAAGGGGGTTGTCCCCCTGAGTCCGGTTGAAGCGGTTGTTAGAACTTTTATTTTACTCTTTTGGAATTAGAATGGATTTGTTCTCTGATGCTCAGCACATATATTCCTTATAATTGAAAAAGAGGCAATACATGGCCATAAGAGTTTCGAATCTATTTCAGGTTCTACCTCGAAAATACGGTAGTAGTCTTTAGTAAATTCTGCATGAATCTCGCCTTCTTTATCGATAATATGAAACACTTGCTGATCAGTTGACATCAATCCAAAATAAGAATCCATACTATTCTTCATCGTTGAAACTGTATTCATACTTGTCAATAATAATCTATATTCTTTACCACCAATTGAAAACGCTGTTAGCACAATAGGCAAATCACTTTCATAAACATTTTTATCCCTAAATAGGCTGAAACCTGTTATATCAAAAACATTAAACTTGTATATTGGAGGTAAATCCTCTATTCTTATTGATTCTATACTTGTTACACCTTTTTCGCCAAAATATTGTTTGTATCTAATCTGAATATCGTACATTGATTCGGCGAGACTGATTTTTCCTTTCCATTTCATGAACTGTGTTTCTCCCGAAACCAAATTTTTAAAACCTATACCTAACTCTGTTTTTCTATCCAATATGATATCATAAAAATCTATATTTTTCGGTTTTACCAGAATATTTCCAGTAAATTTTGTTCTTAAATCACTTGTATCAATTCCATAATATCTTATAGATGTACAGGAAACAGTTAAGATTGAAATTATAAAGATTGAAGACAATAAAATGTTTTGTTTCTTTAACATGATTTGAATACTCCTTAAAATAATACGTGGGGTTGAAAAGAATTATTGTCCTTTTAGTTGAAAATATCCTACAGTGATCTGCAGGATATTTCAAAGCTAAATACTACCACTGATTTACTATATCATAGAATTGTCTCGAACATTTTCCAAGAAGCGATCGACTTGTTGTAATTTATAATGTCCCATGTCCATGTGTTTCCTAAAGAACCTATTATTGGGATTTTTGGAGTTTTAATGAAAGCGGTTGCTTTCAAATATAAATTTCCATCCAAACCGGCAACTCCTGTTAAAACAGGTTCTGTATATTTTATAGAAAGATAACTTTTTACACCAGTTCCAACTGAAATACCTCCCCCGACCAATTGACAGATATCAGCTCCTATCCCAGCACTAATATTTGGAAAGATGCTAGCATTCACACCGTGAAATACAGCACTATTTTGTCCATCTGTATCAACATAATAGACAGTTTTATTAAGAGACCATTTATCACCAGTCCAGTCAAAATAGGGTGCTGGATATTTTATAAACCATATTTTCTTCCATGTTACTCCATATTTAAGACCAACATCAAAACCGGCTCCGTATAAACCAGTAACCGCAGCTCTCATTTTAAATGTTGCTGATACTGGCACTGTTACATTTAGCGGAACATCTACTGTAATATGAGCATTTAAGTTTAATGTTATTGGTCCATATGTAAAAACTGGCTGTGCATATTTAAATAGGGGAAGATTAAACAAATTCTTCGAAAAACTTACATTTGTTTCTACATTAGCATCTGCATGTATATATACTACTCCTTTTATTGTTGAGCTGACACTACCCCAAGATGCACTGAAACTTCCACGAAAACCTAGTGCAAAATATGATTTAGATAATTTAGCAGTTACATTTACTTCTGAAACAGGAATACTAGGTGCTGTTAAGCTTTGTCTGAAAATTTCTGTATATGTTTTATATTCTTTCTCAAGTGCCGTATGTTCTGATTCATATTCAGAAACTGTTGCCGCGCGAGTTTCAGTATCATCATAATTGCTAGTTTCATCATTTGAATAACCGAATAGTATACTTGCTAAAGGTAGAATTTCAGTATAGCAAATCGATTTTTCAATTCGTTGTGGACATATTGCAGGATATGTCTCTTCCAAAAAGAATCTATTTAATTGAACAATTTCTTCATCTGTTAGAATACTTATTTGAGCTATAACATCATTAAATATTTCCCGAGGTATTGGCGTTTCTTGAACTTCATTAACGCTTCGTATTAAATCTTTATATAAAAGAATAGCATTTAGTTGATCAATAACCGAGTTGATGTGCATAAACTCTGATGTAATTGACTCAGGTAATGCATTTAAAAGAACATCAGGATTGTATATACTTCCAAACTCATCGGATTGAAAATAATAAGAAACCTGTAAATTCATATTTTCAACATCTTCAAGCTCAGATTCCGAAATTGTTCTTGCATTTCTTGATACAACAGAACTAACTACCCTTTGATATTTTCCATCAATAGTATCTAATACGAAATCTCCTTTTTGAATTCCATAAATCATAGATCTTCTTGTGTTATCTATGTCTTCATATTTTCGTAAAATAAATCTACCATCTGGATTTATACCTATTATTCCGCTGGGATATATGCCTCGGCTATATTGCTCTGGAAGAACGGCGAACATTGCTGTATTTAGAGTTTCTTGTGAACTAAGAAAGTTTAAATAGATTGCCGATTCAAATCCAACACGTTTGCGAGCAGGTTCTTTATATTCCAGATCCGGCAATCCGTCAGAATTTATATCTATTTTCTCATTTATATTCAAATAATAAGTACTGCTTCCATTACTATTTCCCTTGGCATCAAATAATTTAACTTGAAATGATATGGAATTCTTATTTATATCAGTAATATATAAAGTTCCAAATTGGGCTTTTTCTGGTATATCCGTATAAACTGATTGTTCTGAATTAATAAACTCACATTCAACATAACCAAGCCTGATAGCTACAGATACACCTTTAGCTAATTGACCTGTCGCAGACTTCTCGGGATTATATAAAATACTTCCTCCCATAAATCCCTGTCGTGAAATTTCATAAAAATCAAGACTCCCATTGATATCAGTAATCTCGGAAGAATTTCCTTCAATCAATTGAAAAGGAAATGAACATCCGATAAGTATCAACATTGCTATTGCTGATACTACGAAATTCTTAAAGATACCACCTAAACTTAAACTGTTTCTCTTGCCAAATCCATTCCAAGAGACACCCCTTTTTTTGTCCATGACTTTCCTCCTATATTTTTTTAATCCCATATAGTGGGATTAAATATGAAACCAAGCGAATATGAAAAAAGTGTGCTTTTTGTCCCGGAACTAACAATATCAGATTGAATAAATTTATTATTATTTATCCCAATGTTATTTGTAGAAGAATTACCATAACTACTAAAGTTTTCATAATTAGCAGCAATTTTTATTCCAACACTTTTTTGAGTTTTAAAAGGCATAATAACTAGCCATCCCTCTATTTTTACACCACTCCCATCCCGCATAATATCATAAAATTGTTTTGAACGTAAAAAATGACTATCAAGAGAATCTATTGAAACATATGGGTAATAGAATGCTAATATTCCAAGGAATAAAGAACTATTAATATGAACAATATTCTCTAAACCGAAGTAAGGATACCATAATGACTGTTCATAAGAAATTACAGTTCCTGTTAGACTTTGTTTTGGCTCATTTCCTGTCCAAGGATTTCCTTCAATTAAAGGATACTGAAGAAAACCATCTTGCGCACTCCACTTTCGATTTTGATAGGTGACACCTATCAGCGGATAAATATCGTAGTATTTTTTGTTGACTTTTATTTTGAAACTGATCTGTGCGTTCGCGGAGAAATCTTTATCGAGATATGAATCATGTTTGGAGTAATGCGAAATTTCATTGGCATTTGATGTTAAATAATCAAAATCTTCAAGATAACCACTCTTTATTGGAATAGAATTAATTTGTTGAGTTTTTATAAAAAATCTCCAAATCTTAAAATTTATATCAATTCCGAATTGTGGAGACATTGATTGATCCCAAACCAGTTTACTAATTTGATTTTCATTTTCATATACAAGCTCATTAACTGAACCATTTTTGATTCCAAAGAATGTAATAATACTATAATCAAGAATGGATTCTTCATCCGCAAACAGGAAAATCCCTTTCATTAGAAGAAAGAAAAAAATTAAACTATTTTTTCTTGAAAGCATTTCCTTAATCCTTTATTGTCTATTGCACATTTTCTATATGAAGTTGCATAAAGCAACATGATTATTCGCATTTCGCGCCGAAGGCGTCCACATAACATTGTTTTAAACCGCAGGCAGCCTGACTGCCTGTCGGAGTTTGAAAACTGTGTTATGTGTTTTTTATATTTACATCAAAGTTCCATTATGAAGTCTTTTTTGGAATAAATTTTAATAAATTCATTACTAGAATCATACGGTTCACTATAATTATAAATTGGAATATCTGATCTCAATTTAATCTCATGTAATTTTAATTTTTCTGCTTTTATTTTATCAAAAAAAGTAAATGGAGAATCAACTTCTTCAAACAGAAAATAATTTCCTTGTAAAGCATTACAATGATCACAACAATTTGCTAAATAACTGTGTTGAACGGTTTTTGAAAATGTTTTCTTAAAATTCCAAATATTCGAACAATAATCAATTATAGATTTTGGTAAATCTTCAGTAATTTCTGAAATAGAAATATCATTATCATCTACCTTTTCAATAGTGTAATCACCTTTTCCTTCATCATCGTATATTTGGTAGTATTGTTCTACTCCTAATCCTATTACACGAGTTTTTTTCCCACATTTATGGCAAACACGCATACCTTCAACTATATAAATGTGTTTAGAAAATATATAAAGTGTTTCATAGTTTTCAGGTGATTTCCATATCCATTTTGCAAATTTTCCTGCATCTTCTGTATTTTGTATATACCATTTTTTCAATTCAGGATTCCATTTTGCCCCAAGAGATTTTACCAAATCTTTTTCTTCATAGGGAACATTTAATAAAATCATTATTTACTCCTCATCAATAATCTCTATATTATCAAAGTCATTTTTTTTAATTAATTTAAAACATGTTGGTGGAATTTCTTCTTGTCGCTCCATAAAAATAGAAATAAATTTTTCTTTCATTCCATAATCCATTACGTTATCTTGTTTTATTCTTTCAACTAAATCTCTTATTTTTTTGTCATATACATTTGGATATCTAGAATCAAAATACTGAAAATTAAGATAGTAATTTTTTTTCCAGCATTTTTCTTTTCTATCATAAAAATAACCAAAATCCTCTAAAGATTTATCTGATTTTACTCTCATAATTACTTTATAATTTAAATCTGGTGCTTCTAATTCTATTTCATATAAATTATAAAATTCTGTATCTTTAATTTTTGGAATCCATTCTAAAAATTCTTTTGCTGAAACATAATTATCATCAATGTACCAAGTTTTTAATTCTTTACACCATCTTGCACCTTTTGCTTTTACTACTTCTTTTTGATCAAATGGTACTTCTAAAAAAAATAAACTCATATTGCCATTTCTCCTAATTATTGTTGCCCTCCGGGCAATCCACATAACATTTGGTTGAGCTGCGAGCGGGCTTGTCCCGCGAGTCCGCTCGAACCTTTTGTTAGGTGGCGCCAGTCCACATTCTCCACTTTTTTCTTCCCAATTTCAAGCAAATCATCGTTTCCCTGCGTATGTATAGGTATGAGAAC
>DATJCU010000182.1:0-1975 GCA_035497795.1 Edaphocola sp.
CTTTGTTTTTTTTCTAACCCATAGTAAAAACCTACAAAACCACCTATAAAAACCCAGCTAGCGTCGCTGAACACCGAATAGCAAAAAGCCCAACATTTAGGATGTGTTAGGGCTTTTTTCTATTCGGCATAATGTTAGCTGCTGGTTTTATTGACTCGATAATTAAATTCGCCAACTTCGTCCTCGCTTGCTCATTTGAGCCAAAAAACTCTGAAGTCAACTCAATATTCTGTAATTCAAGATACTTTTTGAAATTAATAAATGTGTCTTTGAAAAAGTCTCTTGTCAATTTATTCTGACTAACACCGATTTTGTGAATTGTTGGATAAGCTTTTATTACTGAGCCAAATCCAATTGGCTTTGAAATAATAAAATCTTTAGGATTATCCCATTCAGTTTCAAATGCATCTCTAACACCATTAAATAAATTCAAAATGATTTTGAACATTACCGAATCTTGATTGTCAATAAAATATTGTCTGAAAACTAATTTTTCATTTGGCTCTAAACTCTCTCCATTTTTGACTCTGCGTGTATCATCGTCCGCATTTTTAGTTATCAGTTCTAATAAATACTTAATAAATGTCCCTTGAGACAATGAGGCTAAATCTTGATTTCCCTCTTTTTTTCCAAGCATTTTAAGTCTATTTGAAAAAGGAGAATCTTTTTCAATATTTAATGCTCTAGCCAGTTCGTGACAGGTTTTGTATGGACTTCTTTTATCGGACAATGCAAATAGGTCATAAATCAAGGACATATTAACTCTTGTCTGTTTACTATTAATTATTGAGAATACATATGCTTTCTGCGAAGGGAATAGGTCAAACATTAGAACTACTGGCATTTGAAATTTTCCTAAGAAGTTAGAAGCCTTTAGCCCCTCAAGCCTATGTTGTCCATCAATAACTTCACCTAAAATTTCGTCTTCATTAAATAGGATATAATCTTCATCAATTCTCACATCTGCATCTTCTTTAACAGCGATAATTATTGGTGTAGGAAATGTTGCATCAGCTTCCCCGCAATATTTTGCGATTTCTTTTATTCTTGTTGTAGATTGTTCCCTTTGAACAGCATCTGGGTTTTCGTGTCTGCGTTCAACAGTCGCAACTTTTGCTAACAGAGAAGCTTCAATTGAGGTTAAGTAAAAAGTCCCTATTGGCTGTTCTATTTTTAAGTATTTAATTTTCTTCATAACTGGATGCCGTTAGGGTCTTGATTTAACAATGGTTCTGCAACTAAAATTTCTTCAACGTGTTCGTCATTTTGCTCATTAAAAAGTGGGTCATTGATATTGTTGAAGTTCAAATTACTTGATTCGAGTCTGAGTATACAATAGCCATATGAAGCAAAAATTATTGCGAAAATGTAAATAATAGTTTGAGTAAAATCTATCTTAAGGTTTCCTAAGATTGAACTGCCAATAATTTTTGATTGTATTGAAGCGTAAATAATACCCGTAATGAAAAGGAAAAAAATCGCAATAATAATTGTAAATGTTTTCAAGGTTCTGAATTGAATTCTATCTGAGTTAATAAAATTCAGGAATATAGGCCCAAGAAGCGAAGCAATTAAAGCAATTGCAAAAGTGTAAAAACTTCCATTCACTGATTCAATGTAGATTGAACTTGAAAGGCTTGTTTCACTTGTGTAATGCCTAACAATAAAGTTTGCAAGTATACCAAACTGCCCTGTAATAATTGTGAAAAGAAACCAAATAAGGAAGTCGCTTTTGCTCTCCTTAATAACCTTGAATGGGTCTTTGATAAGTATAAAAATTTTTTTCATGTTTATTATTGTCGTTAATATCGGTCTGTTGTCTAAACTTGCAGCTAACGGCTGACGCTTGGCGCCGTTTTTTTTGTGTTGCGCCTGCGGCAAAAAAAAATGGAGCTAAGCGTATGTTAGCTGTGGTTGTTTTAGTTGTCATAGGTTTCCAGATTTCCAATTTTTCCAGCTGTTATTTGTTTTCAAC
>DATJCU010000183.1:0-22072 GCA_035497795.1 Edaphocola sp.
AGAATCTGGTAAAAATAAAGGGTCAGAAAAAAAACTACCAAATCTTTTAAGACTATCATCCGAGTAAAAATATGTTTTAGAAAACCCATAATAATCTTTGTTTTGAGCATTCAAATGAATACTTTTCACAAAAAATAAAAATACAATTCCTATTATATAATAATAAAATTTCATAATGATGAATATTAAAATGGGTAACATAAAAATATACGTTACCAAGCAAATGGAGAAATTATTTTTGTAAGACTAGTCTTTTTGACTTAATGGTCTTTCCATTAATTTGAAGACTATAAATATAAACGCCGTTATTATAGGCAGTCAAATCAAATGATTGAATTTGATTTCCAGCAACTAATTGTCGGCTCATTATTTTTCTACCCAACATATCATAAATACTCAAGATGGCATTATCGGCATTTTGTTCAATAATATTTACTTCAATATTAACCATTCCTTTATTAGGATTTGGAATGGCATTACCTAAAGTATTAAAGTCTTTGTTTAAGGTATAGTTATATTTTGACCCATCCTGATTATTTAATATCTGTTCCTGATAGTGATGCCACTCTTCGCCATACGCAAATTCTAATAAAGCTTTTGCAAATGCACTCACTTCATAATCCTGTTGTGCAATATTCTGGACAATTGATTTTTCTTCAACAGTCAATGCCCACAAAGGACGATGCTCTTGTTTTATATCTCTTAAAATATTAAAATAATCCTTAAAGCTTTGAGTTTCTACCACCTTATCATGATCTTCATCACCAAGATTAATTGTATTCAACAAATCATCAAATGTAGCATAATCTTCATTATCTAGATAAAGTGGTAAAAGCATTTTTTGACTTTCTAAATTATTAATGTTTTGTAGAAAAGTTATCATAGAATCTGTACTCCCTCTATCACTTAAAACAGACATAATTCCAGTTAATTGAGCTAATCCAATACTACTATTTTGGAATATTGTTGTTTGATAAGGCCAAGTAGTATATGCCTCATCAAACCATGACTCAAAATTAGATTCGGAATTCTCCGGTAAATTACATTGAGAATTAGTGTTAGAATTACTTCCATAACATTTAGTATTATTAACAGAATTTCCTAATAAATTTGTAGGTATCTCAGACGGTTCATTTGCATTGCAATAATAATTCCAATTTGTATTTAAATAAGAAGCTATATGAATCGGGGTATTTTCTGTAAAGGTATTATTAGCACGGTAACCACTTGGATCACAACTATTTCCCTGATCTTTTAAAGAGCCATTAGGAGATTCTGGATTTACTACTAAATTATAACCTCCATCAACAAAATAATTACATAACATATCTAATTTAGGATTGTTGTTTTGGGTAACCAATCCCAAATATGTATTATTTATCAAATTATCAACCACCCTTGCACCATATACTTTTGAATTATTTATTGTAATAGCTCTGTTGAAATAATTAGTGTTCCCATAAATCATATTTCCAGTGAGCAGCATATCGTTGGGTCTGTCGGCATAAATAGCCTCTCCTTGCTTGTGGTAGGCTAAGGAACCTTTAGTATAGTTTAAATCCATAAGGTGGTTGAATGTATTGTTTTGTGCTAAAGGGAAGTTGTCGGCAAACATTATTCCGGTAGCTACAGAGTCAAAATTACTGTTTAGTACTTTGGTAGAACGAGCTGGATTGTTATTTACCGTAACGGTAGTTACTGCCTGCTTATACCCTCTGAAATTGGTATTCGTTATTCTAAATCCAGCATCATTGGTATAAATTGCAAAATTGCTTTCTTGCATCGGAATGATACCATGGGTTGCTAATTTATTTTCAAAATTACACTTATCGATCAATACTCCTTTTTCGTTATAAGAAGTAAACTGTCCATGATTTTCTATATTTTTATTAGCCTTGGCATCTATCTCTGAATTTACAAATTGAACTTTATAAAACCTACAACTGTTTCCTCTTGCATATTTTGGATAATCATTTAAAGCAACTGCCTTTCTACAATCTTTGAATTTGCTGTTTGAAGCATCGATAATGCCTCCTCCATGCCAAATATTATCCAAAAAATCTTGTACTCCAATATGGGCATATTCAATCATAGCATTGTTTTTCATTTCTAAAGCTCCTTGGTTGGCATAGAGCGGTTGGAGGTTTTTATCACCCTCTAATTGAATACCTGACCCTGTAGCTTTAGGATGATAGGAGCTAATCACGCCTCCATCTAAAACAAGTTTTGCACCTTTTTCCACAATTATTTTTCCTCCCGGAGGCATTTGCACTTCACAAGTAATAGTTAAGGTTTTACCTGCTTTTACAATAATATCCTGATACATACGAATGCCGAAATCCCAAGTTTGGTTATTGGTAATTTCCAATGGATGCACATTAGGAGCTTCAGTAGGATAGGTAAATTGGGAGCAGGACCCTAAATAAGCATTTCGGTGCATTCTCCCTAATTGTTTGGGAGACAAAAATTCAATTCTGTTATATTTACCTCCCATTAAATTATTAGAACATAAATATTTATTTGCCGTTAAATCGGGGTTACAAGTAGGGTCTTTATCATTAGGGAAAAAACAAAAATTAGGATTATTACCAAAAACATCATCCAGAAAAAAGTCCATAGGTACATAAGGAGGACATTCAGGACTTAGAATGGCTCCAGGCGTATCCCAAGTGTGGCCCAATCCGTAATTATGTCCTATTTCATGCATTAAGGTTTGGTATTTAGACCATTCATCTCCTTTGGGTTTAAAGTAAATAATTCCATGTCCAGAAGCTCTTAAGAAATTATTTATAGGAAACCCTGCAACTCCTCCAGAAGAAGGATTAGAGCTTGTTATTAAAGCACCAAAAACGGAATAATTTACCATAAAAATGTTCAATACTGAATCTTGGGTTTCATTAGTATATTTTAATGTATGGTAACTGACACTTTGGGCCTTACTATCAATACTCATATCCTCATGAGTTGTAACAAAATCTATGCTGGTTAATTCAATTTTAAATTTAGAATCGGATATATGACAGCTTCCACAAATTGCGGTTTGAGGGTTGGTCGGTGTCCCAATACTACTCAAACTAATATTTAATCCATTTGTAGAATCTGCGTAATTACACAAATTTTGAACAAATTTGGTAATTCCAGGAGTGTCACTTGGAGTATAGTGCTGTGGATAGGCAGATGTGGATGGATAAAAGGTATTGTTGACTACTATAACTTTTACTTTAATTTTTTTAGGAGTGGTTGTTATTATATTTTGATTGGGGTAAGGAATATAATTATTTACTTTAGTAAAGAAGTTGTTAAAAATAGTTGAACTGCCTGTACAAGTTACTCCTTTTAGCAAGCCTTGTTGCGCGGATTGGACAGTATCCATAAAACAAAAGTCCTGAGCATTTGTAGTCAAAGTATTTAATCCACCAAATAGCATAAATATATACTTAAATAAGTTTAGAATTTTGCGGGGGGGGGGGGAGATAATTGTAGTTGTTTCATAATTAATAATTTAATTCAATTAGTAAATGAAAAATATTGTTAAAGATATCGTTAAAATTTTAAAAAAGAAAATAATTCTGGATTATTTTTAAATCTCTATAATTTCGTAATTTTGTAAAATGAATTTGATTTATTGTTATGATGCCTATTGTGGCTGGTGTTATGGATTCAGTGGTGTAATTAAGCGAATTGCTGAAAACTATAAAAATGATTTTAATATTGAGGTATTAAGTGGTGGAATGATTTTGCCAGAAACTCCGCAACCGATAAGTGCCATTGCTCATTATATTGAAAAAGGATATGCCTATGTTGAAGAAAGGAGTGGGGTGAAGTTTGGTGAGGATTTTCTTTTCCATATTAAACATCCAGATAAAAGTGACTGGTTCCCTTCTTCTGAAAAGCCAGCTATAGCCCTATGTATATTTAAAGAGCTGTTTCCAGATAGAGCAATTGAGTTTGCTTCTGATTTGCAATATGCTTTAAATTTTGAAGGAAGAGATTTAACAGATAATGAGGCTTATCGTCATTTATTAGAAAAATATGCAATTGATCCAGTTGATTTTTATACAAAACTGAATAGTGATGAATATAAAGATAAAGCCTTTTATGAATTTCAATTAGTAAAACAATTAAAAGTTGAAAGTTATCCGCAATTATTATTACAAGTGTCCGAAACAAAGTTTTATTTATTAGCAAAAGGCTATACTGATTATGAAACTTTGAAAAATACTTTAGACAGTGTTTTGATACAGGTGCGCGCTGCACAGAATTAGTTAAATAAAAAATAGTGCTTAATTTAAACCAAGCACTATTTTTTTATTTGATTAAGTTATATTTTTTTAAACTATTTTTTCTACTTGAGTATAGTTTAATTCCACTATTTGAGATCTACCGAAGATCTTAACGCTTACTTTTAATTTACGTTTATCTTCTAATAATTCTTCTACAGTTCCATGGAAATCATTAAATGGACCATCTATGATTTTGATGCTTTCTCCTATAATAAATGGATCTACAATTGAAATATCTTGATCCATGGCATCATCAATATTTCCAAACATTTTGTTTACTTCCGCCTTACGTAATGGGGTAGGGTTTGTTTTACCAAGGAAATGCATAACATTGGTTACAGAAACAATAGTTTGTAACATGGTGTCATTAAATTTTCCATCAATAGTTTCGATCATTAAGTAACCTGGGAAAAGAATTTTTTCTCTCAAAACTTTCTTACCATTTTGGATTTTAAATACTTTCTCCATGGGACAAAGTACTTGCACTATGGCATTTCCCCAACCACTTAATCTGATTTCCTTATCTAGATGTTCTTTAATCTTTCTTTCTTTCCCACTCACTACTCTTAAGACAAGCCATTTGTTGTCTTGAGAAGATTGTGTTTGATTCGTGTCACTCATTTTTATTCTTATTTTTAAGCAAAGCTATAAATGAGATTCATTACCGCCTCACTAATAGCGTCCATTCCAAAGATGATTAACGTTAGGACTAACAAACCTATTAAAGTAATCCAAGTTTTGGATTGTAGGTTGCTCCATGATAACCATGTTACTTTATGTAACAACTCATCATATGCTTCCTGAACGTATGTTCCAAATTTTCCCATAGTTATGGATTTTAATTCGATAAATTTAGCACGGGCACTAGGATTCGAACCCAGATCGAAGGTTTTGGAGACCTGCATGCTACCATTGCACCATGCCCGTAGAATATAAAAAAAAACTTTTTTTAAAAAAAAGAATTAGGTCTAACACCTAATTTAAGATGGCAAAGGTAAGCGATTATTTTATTAATACAAAAATATTTTCGTCCAATTGCTATAATAACTACAAAATTATTTTTTCATCTTATAATCGGAGCACAACATGGACTATTTGTGCTTCCTTATCATTGATTTGTTGTAATCTTAATTCTTCTATAATTATCATCCAATACTTCCAAAGAGATATAAAGACAGTGTTCTGGTAATAGCTTTTCTGCTTTTTCCCACCATTCTATAATTTTTAGTCCTGGCTGTTCCAGCATGTCTTCAATACCAGCTGCTATTGCTTCTTCTTCATCGTTAATTCTATACCAGTCACTATGATAAACCAAAATATTGTTTCCTTTATATTGATTAATAATAGAAAATGTTGGACTACTTACTTTGTCTTCTAGATGTAATAATTGAACAATAGCATGGGTTAATGTTGTCTTTCCGGCACCCAATGATCCACTGAGTGCAATGGTATCATATTCTTTAGTGTATTCAAGGATTTTAGAAGCAATGCTATTTATTTCCGATAGCTTATAATCTTTTTCAAAAACTAAAGTCATTTCTTGATGGTTTTGGAACATTTATTTTTAAGATTTTGATTTTTAATAATAAATGTTTTTTTAGTATTGAATTTTTAATTTAATATAATTTTTATTTAGAACTCTTTTAAATCTTTCCCGGTGAGGTTTAAAAATACATCCTCAAGATTAGCCTCTTTTACCTTTTTGGGCTTAGTAAAACCTTCGGCTAATAATTCATCAATTAAACTATCTGGTGTACCTTGTTTTATAATCTTTCCAGAATCTACTATGGCAACTCTGTCACAAAGCACTTCTGCCTCGTCCATATAGTGTGTTGTAATTACAATAGTGGTACCTTTGTCTTTTAGACTCAAAATTAAGTTCCAAAGATTCCTTCGTGCTTGTGGATCGAGTCCGGTTGTTGGCTCATCTAGGAATATTATTTTTGGTTGATTAATTAAGGTTGTAGCAATAGAAAACCTTTGTTTTTGTCCACCAGATAATTGTTTGAATTTATTATTAGCTTTATCTTCAAGATTAACGCTTTCTAAAAACTCCATTGGCGATACTTTTACATTATATAAACCACCAAAAAGTTCAATAATTTCTTTTAGATTAAGGTTGGGATAATATCCTGCAGCTTGAAGTTGTACGCCAATAATCTTTTTTATTTCAAAGGCATGCGTATCTAAATTAAAACCATCTACCCAAATTTTTCCTGATGTTTTTGGCCTTAAAGTTTCAATAATTTCAAGAGTTGATGTTTTTCCTGCTCCATTAGGTCCTAATAGACCATAGATTTCTCCCTGTTTTACTTCAAATGAAATATTGTTAACGGCTGTAAATTCATCATATTTTTTGATGAGGTTTTCTACTATAATGATATTATCATCCATCCTAAATTATTTTTTCTTTGCTATCGTTTTTTTTGTTGCGGTCTTTTTTGTAGCTGTTTTTTTTGCAGCTGTTTTTTTAGTACTTGCTTTTTTGGTCTTCTTATCGAAAGCCTTAGGATCTATAACCTTAATCATTTTTATGACTTCATCTAAAGATATATTTGATAAGTCTTCAGGTTCATATTTAGAACCATCTTTTTTCTTGCCTAATTTCAGCATATCCTTGCCAAATCGGATAAAAGGTCCCCATCTGCCATTTTCGATAGCAATCTTCTCTTCAGTCCATTGTTGGATATATCTGTTTGCTTCTTTTTCTATCTTTTTTTGAACCAACTCTTCGATATCACCTTTAGATAAATTATCGAAGTTATAAGCTTTAGGAACATTAATAAATAAATCTTTATATTTAATAAAAGGTCCAAATCTCCCTTTTCCTTTAGTGATGGGCTCTCCTTTAAAAGTGCCAATTGGAGCATCTTCCTCTTGCTTTTTATGAATTATTTCTATTGCCTCGTCCATGTTTACGGTAAGAGGATCGATGTTC
Source organism: Edaphocola sp. (assembly GCA_035497795.1). GTDB lineage: Bacteria > Bacteroidota > Bacteroidia > Chitinophagales > Chitinophagaceae > Edaphocola. Next base: position 7,222 of record DATJCU010000183.1, read on the forward strand.
TTTGGTATAGAAATAAAACGCTCTCCCCATTTTACATAAGGACCAAATCTTCCAATACCTATGGAGACCTCTTGTGATTCGAAAACACCTAAAGTCATAGGCAATTTGAATAAATCTAAGGCTTCTTCTAAGCTAATAGTTTCTATACTTTGATTTTTATTTAAAGAAGCAAATTTTGGTTTTTCTTCATCATCAGTATTCCCAATTTGTATCATTGGACCAAATCTACCTAAACGAGCAATAATGTTTTTGCCTGTTTGGGGATCAATTCCTAAATGTCGCTCTCCAACAGCCCTTTCCGCTGTCTCCATAGTTGTGTTCACCTGAGTGTGAAAAGGCTTGTAAAAGCTTGCAATCATTTGATTCCATTCTTTTTTTCCTAAAGCTATAGCATCAAATTCACTTTCTATATTTGCGGTAAAGCTGTAATCCATGATATTAGAAAAATGTTCAGATAAGAAATCTGTAACCACCAATCCTAAATCTGTTGGAAATAGCTTATTTTTTTCAGTTCCAACTATTTCTTTTTCTTGAGTAGCATTCACTTCATCGTTTTTCAAAGTGAATACTTGATATATTCTTTGAGTGCCGTCTTTAGAAGTCTTTTCTACATAGTTTCTTTGTTGTATGGTACTGATGGTTGGTGCATAAGTGGATGGACGTCCAATACCTAATTCTTCTAATTTTTTTACTAAACTGGCTTCAGTATATCTTGCAGAAGGACGAGTGAAACGTTCAATAGCTTGCATTTGTATTAAAGGTAATTGTTGTCCTTTGTTTAAAGGAGGTAACATCCCTTCTTGATTTTCATCATCTTCATTGTCATTCCCTTCCAAATATACTTTTAGAAAACCATCAAATTTTATTACTTCACCATTTGCTGTTAATTGACTATCAGGCTGAGTAGAAATAGCGATACTTGCTATTGTTTTTTCAGTTACTGCATCAGCCATTTGACTGGCAATTGTTCTTTTCCAAATCAAATTATATAAACTCTTACCTTCAGCATATTCAATATTGTGAAGCATCATATCAGTTGGTCTAATGGCTTCGTGCGCCTCTTGAGCCGATTGGTTTTTGGTTTGATATTGTCTTCTTTTATGGTAGTTAGCTCCGTAATCATGTTTAATAGCTTCTGCAGCATTGTTAAGTGCGGTTTCGCTTAAATTGACACTATCTGTACGCATATAAGATATATATCCATTTTCATAAAGACCTTGTGCCACTCTCATGGTTTTACTAACAGAATATCCTAATTTTCGACTAGCTTCTTGCTGTAAGGTAGACGTTGTAAAAGGAGCTGAAGGTGTTTTTCTACCCGGCTTTACTTCAACGTTTTTTACAGTATAATCAGCCGATAAACATTTTTCTAAAAATTGCTTAGCTTCCTGATTACTTTTTATTCTTGATCCTTCTGCTTTAAAAGTAACCGTTTTGTTATTTATATCTTTTGCTTCAAATAGCGCTTCAATTTTAAAATTGCTTTCAGAAGTGAAATGATTGATTTCCCTTTCTCTTTCCACTATAAGCTTTACAGCTACAGATTGTACTCTTCCAGCTGAGAGACCTTTCCCACTAAGCTTTCGCCATAATACTGGTGATACTTCAAATCCCACTAGTCTATCTAAGATTCTTCTGGCTTGTTGAGCATGTACTAAATCCATATTTATGGTTCTTGGATTTTCTACCGCCTTTATAATTGCTGGTTTAGTAATTTCATGAAATACAATTCTTTTAGTAAGCTTTGGGTCTAAGCCTAATTCTTCACATAAATGCCAGGAAATAGCTTCTCCTTCTCGGTCCTCATCCGTTGCTAACCAAACTTCATTAGCTTTCTTTGCTAAAGATTTTAATTCTCTAACAACTTTGACCTTATCTTCTGAAACCGCATATTTAGGAGCAAAGTTATGGTCAACATCTATTCCCATTCCCTCTTTTTCTAAATCTCGAATGTGGCCAAAACTAGATTTCACTTCAAAGTCTTTTCCCAATATTTTCTCTATAGTCTTTGCCTTTGCAGGAGACTCAACTATCAATAAATTTTTTGCCATAACTATACAATATTGTAGGCAAAGGTATATTTTTAATTGAAAATGGAGATAAAATTATAAAAACATATAAAAAAATACTTGAAATAATATTTGGTTATTCTATTATTTTGATATAATTTTGATATCATTATTATAAATTTAAAATTATGGAAAAAATCATCAAACCAATATCAGGCTATATAGCTTTGTTAGTTGTAATATTATTGATTGGAGGTGCAATATTTAATATCGTTAATTTATCTTCTTCGAGCCAGGACCCATCGACTCTTAGTGTTTTATTTACTATATTATTGTTCTTAACTGCATTTTTTATTTTAAAAGGATTAATTATTATTTATCCAAAACATTCAAGAGTGCTTAATTTTTTCGGTAAATATGTTGGGACAATTAAAGAAAATGGAATGTTCTTTGTTAATCCACTGTACAATACTTTAAGATTAAGCTTAAGAGCGGACAATTTGCATGGAGAAATATTAAAGGTAAATGACAAAATGGGAAATCCTATTGAAATAGGTACTGTTATTGTCTGGCAGGTTAAGGATACTTACAGAGCCGCTTACGATGTTAGTAATTATATATCATTTGCAAAAATACAAAGTGAAGCCGCTGTTAGGCATCTGGCTGGAAGTTTTCCTTATGATAATCTTGAAGATGAAAATGCTGAGATTACTTTAAGAGAGGGTGGAGATGAAGTGAATCATATTCTTGAAAATGAATTGAGAGAAAGATTATCACAAGCAGGAATTGAAATTGTTGAAGCAAGGATTAGTCATTTAGCTTATGCTCCAGAAATTGCTGGTGCAATGCTACAGAGACAGCAAGCTACAGCAATTGTAGCAGCTCGTATGAAGATTGTGGAAGGAGCGGTAGGTATGGTAGAATTAGCATTAGAGAAACTATCTGAAAAAGGTATAGTAGAACTAGATAGTGAAAGAAAAGCTGCAATGGTTAGTAACTTAATGGTTGTTTTATGTGCCGAGAAGTCGCCGTCTCCAATTGTCAATACAGGAACTTTATATTAATAACAAATGGCTGAGAAAAAAGGTTTTATGCTGCGGATGGATCCTGAACTTTATAAGGCATTAGAAAAATGGTCTGCCGATGAGTTCAGGAGTGTTAATGGTCAAATAGAGTTCATATTAACTAAAGCATTAAAAGAAAGTAAGAGATGGAAGGAAAAAGGAAATCTTAATCCTAGTCCTAAAGGACAATAAATATTATTCTTAACCTTATAAAATCTACTCGAATTTTAATAGTCTTTAATGTATTTCACTTTCTTATTAGTGAAATAGATTTTGATGAGGCAATCTTAAATAAGTTAATTTTCAAAGAATTAGTATAAAAAAAGGTCTCAAATTTTTGAGACCTTTTAAACTTTTTATTAGAAATTATACCAGCATGTTAACCGGGTTTTCTAAATAAGATTTTAATGTTTGTAAGAAGGAAGAACCTACTGCTCCGTCAACAACACGGTGATCGCAACTTAAGGTAAGCTTCATAATACTTCTAATAACAATTTCATTGTTTTCTACTACTGGAGTAGGCTCAATCTTTCCTACAGCCAATATACAAGCATCAGGAGGATTAATTATCCCTGTAAATTCATCTATATCCATCATTCCCAAATTAGAAATAGTGAATGTGTTTCCAGTAAATTCAACAGGTTGTAATTTTTTATCTTTTGCTTTCTGTCCTAATTCTTTTGCTTGTGCTGCAATCATCGACAAGGGCATTTGATTAGCAAATTTAATCACTGGTACAATCAAACCTTCAGGAATAGCTACTGCCATACCAATATGAATATGATGGTTTTCGCGAATAAAAGAACCCATCCAAGAGCTATTTACTTGAGGATGTTTTTGTAAAGCCATTGCAGAAGCTTTTATCACTAAATCATTAAATGATATTTTAGATTCTGAAATTTTATTCATTTCAGTTCTCGCCTCTATCGCTTTGTCCATTTTTACAGAAATAGTAAGATAGAAATGAGGTGCACTGAACTTGCTCTCTCCTAAACGCTGAGCAATTACTTGCCTCATTTGGCTTAATTCAATATCTGTATGACTTTCTTGACCAGAAATGCTATGGTTAGCAGCCAAAGGAGTAGCAGCTGCTGCACTTGGAACATAATTTTCTATATCTACTTTAATGATTCTGCCACCTTCACCAGTTCCTTTAAGCTGAGAAATATTAATGCCTTTTTCCTTAGCCATTTTACGTGCTAAAGGTGAAATCTTTATTCGTCCATTTGCATCTGAATCTACACTTACACTTTCTGTGTTATTAGATTGTTTTTCAGCTTTTGAAGCCTCCTCTTTTTTCTCTTGTTCAGATGAGCTAGATGATTCGGCAGAATTAGTATTATTCTTTTGATTAAAATAATCAATATAAGGCTGTACATCTGTACCTGCCTTTCCAACAATAGCTAAAATATCATTAACTGGAACAGCACCACCCGCCGGAACAGCCTGATATAAAAGAACTCCATCTGCATAAGGCATTACTTCCATGGTAGCTTTGTCTGTTTCGACCTCTGCTATCACATCATCGGAAGCAACTTTGTCGCCAATGTTTTTCAACCAAGAAGCTATTTTACCTTCTTTCATCGTATCGCTTAATAATGGCATTTGCACTACCGTAGCTAAGGAAGAATCGGGTTCACTCAATGACTGTTTAGGTGTGTCTACATTTTCTGTAGGAGCAGTTTTAGAACTTTCTGCCTGAGGTGGAGCTTCACTGGAATCTTCTTTTAAAAGTTCAGTTATGTCTTCTCCTTCATCACCAATAATAGTCATGATTCCATTAACAGGAATCTTTTTTTGATCGCTGATATATAAAATAGTTCCATCTACATAAGGCATTACTTCCATAGTTGCTTTATCAGTTTCTACTTCGGCTAATACATCATCAGATTTCACTTTATCGCCAACTTTTTTATGCCAAGCAGCAATTACCCCTTCTTTCATGGTATCGCTCAACAAAGGCATACGTACTACTTCCGCCATATTATATTCTAAGTGTTTTTATTTTTTTGAAAATTTCAAAGTTCAAATATAGTATTTATCATTGAGACTATTGACGTTTTATGCTCCTTTTTTATGAATAAATTATATTTTTTAATTTGTTTCAGGCATAAAAGGCATAATAGCCCAAGTTGCTTTAGGATAATTAATCATTAAATTTATTTGTTGCCAAGCATAACTATTATTGAACCCAAACTGCTTACCTATTAAAGATTGTATAGTAGTATTACTTTGTGCACTACTATTCATTAATTTCATTAAACGTTGTAGATCAGAAGAAGATTTTGGGAAAACAACAACTCGGTAATCTGAAAATCCTGCTAGTTTTGCAGCAGCATTAGTTGCTCTGTCCAAACCACCTAGTCCATCTATTAGATTAAGATCTAAGGCTTTTGTGCCAGTCCACACTCGACCTTGACCGATACTGTCCACATAGTTGATATCCAGATTTCTTCCATTGGCGACACGGCTTTTGAAAGTATGATAAATTGTATCGACACCTTTCTGAATAATCTCTTTTTCTCTTTCAGAGAAAGGGTGGGTAACAGAACCGAGGTCTGCTAAAGGTGCATTTTTTTCTACATCAAATGTGATACCTAGTTTGTTATTAAACATTCTTTCGGTATTCATCATAATCCCAAATACTCCTATACTTCCAGTTATCGTGTTAGGCATAGCGAAAATACTATCTGCACTACAGGCTATGTAATATCCTCCAGAAGCTGCATAATCTCCCATGGATACGACAAGTTTTTTATCTTTCTGTAACAATTGTAATTCTCTCAGGATGTTTTCAGATGCTAAAGCAGATCCTCCTGGAGAATTTACCCGCATTACAACTGCTTTAATATTACTATCTGCTCTAATTTTTCTTATTTCTGCAATAAAATCATCACTTGCGATTACAGCATCATCAGTAACGCCTGCTTTGCCATCCACAATATTTCCTTGTGCAATAAGAAGTGCAATTTGATTATTACTTGGTTTTTGAGATAGACGGCCTTTGTAATCTGAAAGGGAAGCGAAGTTTAGGTCATCTTTTTTGCTAATTCCTAATTTTTCTCTTAAGATATCTTCCACTTCATCCTTATATTTTAGACCATCAGCTAATTTAAATGTAATAGCATCATCACTATTTTGAATCAATCCTAATTTTACGATAGAATCAATTTCTTCTTTAGTCATTTGGGTGTGTTCTTGAACGGCATCCAGTACTTGATCCCATAAATCAGCTTGATATGCAGCTATTTGTGTTCTGTTTTCTGCAGACATTTTACTGGCACGCATAGGCTCAGTCGCACTTTTAAACTTGCCACAATAAAATATTTCAGGTTGCACTTCTAGTTTATCAAGTAAACCTTTATAAAACATAATGCTGGTACTTAATCCTTTTAGCTCAACAGCACCAACAGGATTAATAAATACACTATCAGCGACAGAGGCAACATAATAGGCAACTTGACTCATTACATCTGCATAAGCAATGATAAACTTTCCACTCGTTTTAAAATCCTTTAAGGCATTTCTAATTTGTTGTGAGGTTGCCCATGCATTTGCATTAGTTCCCCCAGTTAAATAAATACCTTTAATCTTGTCATCCTTTTTTGCAGCCTCTATGGATTTGGTGGCTTCAAACAAACCAACCGAATAGCCACTACTACCACCTGTAATAGCTGACAAAATATTGTTTTGTGGTAATTCACTGATAGCTTTACTTAAATCAATAGTCAAAATACTATTGTTTTTTACTACCGGTACTTGTTGGGAATTTGTCGTACTTACAACAGCACCTACAATACCAAAAAATATTATTCCTAAAAGAAGTCCTGAGACTACTATGGCTAACAATGAAGCTAGGAAATATTTGAAAAAATCTTTCATTAATTATTATTTTTAACTGTGCAAAGATAAGTCTTGTTTAGCGTAAATTTACACTGCTTTTGAATTAAGTGATTTTTTTCTTAAATTGCAGAGATGATTTCATTCAATATTTATTTTAATGCAGCGTTTTTCTTTTGAATATGAATCTTTCCATTCTATGGAAGAATTATCCAATCTCGATCAGGCTATTGTAGCAGCAGCATTTGAGGCAGCTGAAAAATTAGCCTATGCACCTTATTCAAAATTTAAGGTAGGCGCGGCGGTATTACTTTCAAATGGGGAAGTGGTAAGAGGAGGGAATCAAGAAAATGCTGCTTTCCCAGCAGGTATTTGTGCAGAAAGAGTTGCTCTAAGTGCCGTTTCCGCTAGTTATCCAGGTATCATAATTAAATCTATAGCCATTGCATATAACAAAAATAAAGACTTTAATCGTTTAGATGAAAGAGTCTTGAGCCCTTGTGGGATCTGTAGGCAAACAATTATGGAATATCAAAATCGGCAAGGAAAGCCAATAAGCTTGTTTTTAAATAGTGAAACAGGAATTGTATATAAAATAAAAGATGCTCAGTTTTTATTACCATTAACTTTTAATGGAGATTTATTATAATAGAGCTAGAAAGGTTCATTGTCTGTTAATAGTCAAAAAAATGTTCTGTAATTTTTGATTAAATAATATATAAGGTTTAGCTTCGCAAATTGATTTAAATAATTTAAACTTTTCATAAAAGTATGCGTAAAGGGTTTATAGTTTTCTCTACTTTAATGCTAATTCTAGGATTAGGCTTAACAGTGTTTCTTAATAAGAACTGGGCTGTTTTTTTAGGAATTATAGTTATTTTAACGGTTGTAGGTTATTACGACATGTATCAAACCAAACATTCTATAATGAGAATCTTCCCAGTTTTAGGTAGATTGAGGTTTGTAATGGAGGATTTAAGGCCTAAAATTTATCAATATTTTATTGAGTCTGATATTGATGGAAGACCAATTAATAGAATTGACCGTTCAACTGTATATCAAAGAGCAAAAAATGACAATGATACCATGCCATTTGGAACTCAGTTAGATGTATATGCAGAAGGTTATGAATGGATGTGTCATTCAATTGCTCCTAAGGATTTTTCAACTTTGAATCATAATCCTCGCGTTATGGTAGGGAATAAAGATTGCAAACAACCTTATTCTTTAAGTATTTTAAATATCTCTGCCATGAGTTATGGATCATTAAGTTCTAATGCTGTGGAAGCAATGAATTCAGGAGCTCAAATTGGTGGTTTTGCTCATAATACAGGTGAGGGTGGTTTAAGTCCTTTCCATCTTAAACATGGCGGAGACTTAATTTGGCAAATTGGAACTGGATATTTTGGTTGTAGAAAAGAAGATGGGACATTTGATGAAGAGTTGTTTGCCCAGAAATCAAAACACAATCATGTGAAAATGATTGAGGTTAAAATTTCTCAAGGAGCTAAGCCAGGTCATGGTGGAATCTTACCGGCTGCGAAAAATACTCCTGAAATTGCAGCTATTAGACATATTAAACCACATACTATCGTAGCTTCTCCTCCTTATCATTCTGCATTTGATTCCCCAAAAGGGTTGATTTTGTTTATTAAAAAACTAAGAAGCTTAAGTGGAGGAAAACCAATAGGATTTAAATTATGTATCGGTCATAAATCAGAGTTTATTAGTATTTGTAAAGCAATGATTGCATTGGATACTTATCCTGACTTTATTACTGTTGATGGTGGTGAAGGTGGAACAGGAGCTGCACCTCAAGAATTCTCAAATTATGTAGGTGCCCCACTTTTAGATGGACTGGATTTTGTAGTAAATATTCTTAATGGTTTAGATCTCAAAAAGCATATTAAAATAATTGCCTCTGGTAAAGTTACTAGTGGCTTCCATTTAGTAAGAGCAATGGCTTTAGGTGCTGATGCTTGTAATTCAGCTCGTGCAATGATGATGGCTGTAGGTTGTATTCAAGCTTTATTGTGTAATACTAATAAATGTCCGACTGGAGTTGCTACTCAAGATCCAAAACTAACAGTTGGCTTGGTGGTTGATGATAAAAAGACAAGAGTAGCTCAGTATCATAAGAATACAATAGGAAATGTTGTTGAATTAATTGGAGCAGCAGGCTTGTCTTCTAAACAAGATTTAACCCGTTCTCATATTTATAGAAGAATTTCTCTAAATTCTATGTTGACCTATGAGGAAATTTTCCCTTCTTATGAACAAGGACAATTCTTAACTTCTGAAGGTATTCCTGAAAGATATCGTTTAGATTTTGCACATGCTAACATGGAACACTGGGGTCTTGCTAATATTGGAAGCTGGAGTAAAGAACTTGTAGTTTAAAATAATCTATTAAATTAAATAAATATAAGAGCAATCATTGTTGGTTGCTCTTATTGATTTTATACAAGGGTTAGGAAATTCCCTAATTTATATTATTGAGAATTTGTACTCTTCCAAAAAAGCATTTGAATGTTTGGAGATTTAGGATTATTCTCAAATTATAGGATAGCAATTTTTGAAAAATTAATAATACTTAAATTTATTTTGATTTTAATAATCTATTATTCAATTTGAAAAGGATGCTTTAATACCTTGATAATTCTAGAATTAGACATTAACTATCAGAATAGTTATTTATAGTATAGTTAGTGCTTTTTGTTAGTTCAGGAAAATTATAGTAATTTTATGGTTTTTAAATAAATTTAAAGTATGAGAAAAGTATTATCTTTTTTGTTATTCCTAAGTGTGTTTGGCTTAGGTCATCAATCTTTTGCACAATCAAAAATTCTTTCAAATGATACCAAATGGGCCATGCAATCCATCCCTGCAAAAAGCCTAAATTTGTTTATTGAAAATAGAGAGAAAGATAGTCTTTTGGATAATGTAGTTAATAATGGCAAGGTTTTAATACTTAATAAAGAACATCTAAATTTTATTCATACTAATAAGCCTCAGACGGTAAGCTTTTCCTTGGTTTTAAATAATCAAGAACGAATTATTAATTTAGAACGCTATGATATTTTCTCTTCAGATTTTAAGTCAAATAGGAAAATCGAACAGAATAAACTAATTAGTACAGAAAAACCGGATGGTACTTTTTATAGAGGTTATGTTTCTGGTGACGATTATTCTTTAGTAGCACTGTCATTTTATAAAGATGAGATGGGCGGTGTTATAAGTTTATATAATGATCCAGGAAATTATAATATAGTTTTAAATCAAGCTAATCCTGGAGTGAGAAACGAAAATTACTTATTATTTAAAGATGTAGATATTATTAATGGTGCTAATTATGCTCCTTTCTGTCAAAATGGAATTGAAGAAACTTTTTCATATAAAAGTACGGCTAGTAGAGGAATGGGTGTAACTGGCGAAAATGATTTAAGTTGTAAAACAGTTACAATGGCTCTTTATGGTGACTATTTATTATATCAGAAAAATAATAGTAGTTTAAGTAGTGCTCAAAATTATATGACCACGTTATTTAATGGAATAGGCGCACTATATCAGAATGATGGAATTAGAGTAGCTTTAAAATTAGTAGAGATTAGCGAGGCTCCTGATAATTATCCAACTGCCAATTCTAGTCAAGTATTGTATCGATTTGGTAATGATATTGCTACTAATACAACTGCAGATTTAATGCAAATGATTACAGGCTATACTACAAGTAGTGGACATCCTCCTTTAGGTGGGCTGGCATGGCTTGATGTATTATGTCAAACACCACTTTATTCCAATCCAAGAAAAACATATTTTGGTCCTTTTAGTATGGTTAATACTAAAGGTTTAGCCAATTTTCCTAATGTTCCAGTTTATTCTTGGGATATCCAATGTTCTACTCATGAATTTGGTCATAATTTAGGGTCGCCTCATACCCATTCTTGTGTATGGAACGGTAATAATACTGCCATAGATGGCTGTGCACCTACTTACAATAGTACATATAAAGATGGGAATTGCGCGATAGGACCTATTCCTACTAAAGGAACTATAATGAGTTATTGTCATTTATTGTCTAACGTGGGCATCGGGTTGTCCAATGGCTTTGGACCTCAGCCCGCATCTTTAATAAGAGATGTTATTGCAAATTATGCACCTTGTTTATCACAGTCGAATTTACCTAATAAAATTGTTGATATACCTAGTAAGACTATATTTTCAAATTCTTTCTGTTTGAATGGAAACGATTTATATTGTTATGATAATAAGAAAGATTTTAATCGATTCAATGATGAATTAGTTATGATCATTAGCAACCCTAATATTGCTAATTTAGATTTAGGAAATTTAGAAATCTCTATGACAACAACTGATTCTTATGGCAGTAACCATGCTGTTAATGCCAAAGATGCTCCTTATTTAAATGGAAATACAACAAAATGGTTTCATGGTAATAGATCCTGGAATATTGAACTCAATCAAACTTTATCAGGAACCACAAAATTAAGTTTCCCATTTATAGGTCAAGATAAAACGGATTTAAATGGTTCTTATCCTTTTATGTTCAATGAGGAAGAAAACATGAAATTGTTGGTGATTACTAATAAACCAGCTGCTCAAAATCCATTAATAGCCAATACAAATGATGTAATACTGTATCCGAACGGTAACGGTAGTCAAAACTGGCAACTTTCTTCTAATGCTAATTATAATTTAGGTGAAGTAACTTTGAATAATCAAGACTTTTTTGGCGCTTTGTTTGTAACAGGTAATCAGCCAGTGGGTTTAAATAATATCATTAATTCAAAATTATTACAGGTTTATCCTAATCCTGTTTCAGAAACATTAAATATTAATGCATCAGCCTTAGATAAAAAAATTGAAAAAATTGAGATTATTGATTATTTGGGGCGCAACTTAAAAGTGATTGATCCAAAAAGTATGCAAATAAATATTAATACTTCAGCATTGTCAAAAGGGATGTATATCTTGAAGTGTTATACCTCAGATGCTGTTTATATCCAAAAGTTTTCAAAACTATAGAATAGACAAATAATAAAAAAATTATGAAGAAGGTTTCAGATGAGAATGAAGTCATGCGTTTGTCTAAAAGGTTGGCATATTTGGGCTATTGCTCCCGACGTGAAGCAGACGTTTACATAAGTAGAGGTTGGGTGATGGTGAATGGAATAGTTGAAAGAGAGAAGGGAACGAAGGTAAATAGTCAAGATGTAATAGAGTTACTTCCTAAAGCCAAGGCTGCTCAAAAACATAAGATTACCATTATTTTAAATAAGCCGGTAGGTTATGTAAGCGCACAACCCGAAAAAGGTTACAAAGCTGCTTCAGAACTTTTTACAGAAGAAAATCATTGGGAAGGCGACCAAAGTGGTATTGAATTTCATCCGAAACAAGTGTTTGGACTCGCTCCAGGTGGACGCTTAGATATTGATTCTGTAGGTATGTTAGTGTTGACTCAAGATGGAAGGATTGCAAAACAATTGATTGGTAATGTCAATAAGATTCAAAAAGAGTATTTAGTTCGAGTGACTGGAGCAATAAAGGAGAAAGGCTTAGAATTATTGAATTATGGTTTAAGTCTCGATGGTGAAAAATTGAAACCTGCAAAAGTTGTTTGGCAAAATGAAGATCAGTTAAGGTTTGTACTTCGTCAAGGAAAGAAAAGACAAATAAGAAGAATGTGTGAATTGGTAGGATTAAAAGTTATCGGATTGAAAAGGATAAGTATCGGAAATGTTAGATTAAATGATTTGCCATTAGGGCAATGGCGATATCTTTCAGAAAATGAACATTTTTAGTTTTTTGTAAATTACTTTTTAGTTTTGAACAGAATTTGTATGAATGTTATATTCCAATATTTTACTTATATTTGTTATTATTAATTATTTTTAAATATTATTTATAATGGGAATTTTTACAAGAGAGTGGGCTATAGGTAAGGATGCTGGTTTATTAGTATTCAGAATTGCAATAGCAGTGTTTTTACTTTATGGACATGGATTTGGCAAATTGTCAACCATTTTTAGTGGTCAAGAAATCCAGTTTATGGACCCTATTGGAATAGGACCTAAATTGTCATTTTATTTGGCTGCATTTGCAGAAGGAATTTGTGCAATTTTGTTGATTTTAGGATTGTTTACTCGTTTTGCAGCTTTTGTAATTGTGATTAACTTTTTAGTAATCGTAAATTTCCATAAAGCAGATGGATTTGAGATTTTGGAAAGTAGGTTATTATACCATTTTGGCTTTATTGCTCTTGTTCTTGCTGGTGCTGGCAAATACTCTTTGGATAAAATGTTTGTTTACACAAAATAAACTATTATGACAAAGTTTGTTATAGAAGATAACGGTAAAAAAGGCAAAGTAGTTCTTTTTGAAGAAGAAAAAAAGGCAGGTGAAATTGTTTTTTCATGGACGAAAGATGATCAATTGCTCCTTGAACATACCGAAGTGAATGAGGCGTTTGGTGGCAAAGGTTATGGGAAGTTATTAGTAATGGAATTTGTGACCTATGCTAGAAATAAAAAAGCAAAAGTTATTCCCATGTGCTCGTATGCAATAAAAGTATTTGAAAAAGAAGTATTAATTCAAGATGTATTAGCATAAAATATCCTTAGTTCTAAAGATGATTTATTGACCCAGTAAGCTATATTTTGCATCTGGTTTTAATATGAAAGATGTAATAAGCACAAATAAATATTGAGTTTGCCTTTGTGTCTTTGCAATTTTGTTATATTATAGGTGTACATTCTGAATTATCAATTGGATCATCTCTACCTCAATAAAAATAATGAGAAAAATCTTTATTCTTTTTTTCCTTTCTTTATATTCCTTTAATGTAAAGGCTCAGATATCTATTGATTCTTTTAACTTTACAGATAAAAGTCATTTATTTTCATATAAGAAATTAATAGTTCCAGCAACCTTAATCACCTATGGGACTTTAAGTCTATTTTCTGAAAACTTGATAAAAGTTGATTTAAATATAAAGAATTATAGTCAATCTCAAATTGCAACGCATACAAAAATTGACAACTATTTGCAATTTGTTCCTGCAATAGGAGTGTATGCTTTAAACGTTGCTGGTCTAAAAGGTAAACATGATTTCAAGGATAGAACTATTATATTTTTAAGTTCACAAATAATTACAAGTTCTTTAGTTTTGCCATTGAAATATATTAGTCATCAACAAAGACCCAATCAAACCAATTTTTTTTCATTTCCATCAGGTCATACTGCTATGGCCTTTTCAGGGGCTCATTTCTTTTTTCGAGAGTATAGAGAAAAGAATGTTTTTCTGGCTATAAGTGCTTATCCTATTGCAATGGCAGTTGGAGGACTCCGAATTAGCAATAATAAGCATTGGTTTAGTAATGTAGCGGCTGGCGCTGGCATTGGCATACTATCAACAGAATTAGCATATTGGGCATTCCCTGCAATAAATAAACATTTAAAGTTTAGTAAACATAATATCCAAGCAATTATCCTACCAGTAATAGGAGCGCAACAATTTGGTGTAAGTTGTCTTGCATGGTTTTGATGTGAGGTTTCTAATAAAAAAAACGCCAACTATTTTTCAATATATTACCTGTCTTAATTATTGAAAAATGTATTCCATCTGAAACTGCTGAGGAGTTTAGTTTTTCATTTCCGCTCTATAAGGTATAATTTATTTATTTATATATTTCAACATTTTTTCCATACAATATCATATTTCCATAAATATGAATTTCTTGTTTTTTTAAACCTAAAATAAAAAAAACCGGCTCTATTAAAGGGGTCACATCCAAAATCTGGGGAGAAGTCTTAACTTTGCTACCTAAATTATGGAACATTTAAAGTTTATTTCTAGTTTTTTACCTCAAGGAATGTTGGATCATTTTATGATTACGGATTTTAAGGAGGTGGGTCATG
>DATJCU010000184.1:0-28228 GCA_035497795.1 Edaphocola sp.
AAGATTAAGCCAGCCATTAGGCAAATCAGCTACTGTCGCTTATTTGAAGGATTACTTTGATGAAGAATTCATTATCAAAAAATTTATCGTTATATGGATAAGCTTCAATCTATACAACAACAATGCTATTCACAAAAAAACAGAAAGCTATTGATAGCTTAATAAATGATGAGTTATGATAAATTTCGCCTTGGGTGTCCCAGTGTCAAAGTCAGGATGTAGCAACAGCATGTATTATTACCACTCTTTACGGTTTAAGCTGCGTTCAATATCTTTATTTTTGATGCTTTCTCGTTTATCATAAAGCTTTTTACCTTTACCTAAACCAATTTCAATTTTCGCATAACCACTTTCATTGATGAATATAGCAAGTGGCACAATTGTAAATCCTTTCTCCTTTATCTTTTGTGCCCATTTCTTTAGCTCCTTCTTGTTTAAAAGTAGCTTTCGTTCTCTAGTTGGATCATGACCAACATAACCTGCATTTACATATTGAGCAATATGCAAGCTTTTAATCCATAATTCACCTTTATCAAAAAAACAATAGCTATCATTAAAACTCACCTTACTGGCGCGCACAGATTTAATTTCAGATCCGGTAAGCACCATTCCAGCATTCAGACGATCTTCGATTGCAAATTCAAATGTCGCTGATTTATTTTTAATAAAAACCTTATTGTTTTGTTTTCCGTGTTTACTCATTTTCTATTCAATCAATACTGTTAAATAGGTGAATGCTCCTTTTTGAAAAAGAACCATTATTTCCATTTGAAAGGTTAAAATTTGAGGTGAATTTTTTAAAAAAATAACCGTCATTTTAATCATTGCGAAGGTAATAAAGTTTAATTAGATTTCAATTTTCTTTACCCTTTGCATTTAATTTAAAATGACGGTTTCCTAAATTTTTTGATAGTATTCACTATCTTTGTTGAGGTACCAAGCAGATTCGAACTGCTGTAAACGGTTTTGCAGACCGGTGCCTAACCGCTCGGCCATGGTACCTTAGTATTTCCTTTTCAGCGGAAAGGATTGCAAAGATAAAAAAAAACTTCTAAATTTCAAAAATAAAAAATGAGAACTGGAAATTCACCTATAAATCCATCAGAATTAATCATTAATGAACATGGTTGTATTTATCATTTAAATGTTCACCCTGATGAAATTGCAACTACTATAATAACTGTTGGAGATCCAGGAAGGGTTGGAGAAGTCTCCAAATATTTTGATAAAATAGAAGTAAAAAAATCACATCGAGAATTTGTAACACATACTGGATACTTAGGCAAGCAAAGGATTTCTGTCGTTTCTACAGGAATTGGTCCTGATAATATAGATATCGTTCTAAATGAATTGGACGCATTAGTAAATATTGATTTTAAAACCAGATTAACCAAAGAAGATTTTGTAAGCTTGGACATCATTAGAATGGGTACCACAGGTTCTTTACAAGCAGATATTGAAGTGGATAGTATGGTCGCCAATACTTATGGCATAGGCTTAGACAACTTGTTGCATTATTATAGTTATGAAGAAAATGCAGCAGAAAGCTATATCAAGAATTCATTTATACAACATGTAGGTCTCAATAGCTCTGTAATAACTCCTTATATTGCTGAAGGTTCTATTCAATTGTTGAATAAATTTCCTAAAAGTTCTGGTTATCATCATGGTATTACAGTTACCTGCCCAGGTTTCTATGGACCTCAAGGTAGGCAGTTGAGACTTGCTCCAGCATTTCCCAACTTAATCGACCAACTTTCTTCTTTTAGAAATGGAGATCATTTTATTTCGAATTTTGAAATGGAAACATCCGCCATATATGGCTTAGGTAAACTATTGGGTCATCATTGTATTTCTTTAAATACCATAATTAATAACCGACCCAAAGGTGTATTTTCTAAGGACACACAAGTTTCTGTTGATAATATGATTAGAAAATCTTTGGAAAGTTTTATTTCAAAGTAAAATATTCTTTTTAGTAAAAAAGTCGGTTTGAAAATCATTGAGGAGAAGTAACTTTCCTAAATTGAGCAATAATTTCATTTCTGTACCCATCTCAATCTTGAGCATTATTATAATTGGTTTAGAATCAAATATAATTCTCTCAAAATGACAATTAAAATTTAGATATTTAATAAAACGAAAACAGGCAGTTTGAAACGCATCAAACTGCCTGTTTAAATTAAAATTAATTTTGCTCTTTAATTAGCTTCCATTTCTGCTCCTCTATTATACGGGAAGCTATAATAATATCTTCCTTGTGAACGACCGATATAGGTTCCTTCTAATTGAACCATTCCTTTAGAATTATCCAATGCTTCTTGTAAATCATTAATACTGGTCACTTCTGAACCATTTACACTTATTATTACAAAACCATCCTTAACGCCTACATTTTTTAGTGCTCCTTTGTCAACACTTGAAACAACAACACCTCCTTCTAAACCATTTTTCTTAGCATCTGCCTGACTTAGAGGTTTTAGCGTTGCACCCATTGCCTTTATGGTGCCGCCAGCATCGGCCACTAATCGTTCTGTGAATTTTTGATCTTTCAATTCAACGTGAATGGTGTTTAATTTCCCATTTCTTGTAAAATCAACTTGAACTTTATCTCCAGGATGATATCTAGCAATTTGCTCAATCAAAACGGAACTACTGTTGACCTGTGTCCCGTTTACAGCGGTAATCATATCACCTTTTTTCAAACCGGCAATTGCTGCACCACTACCTTTAATCACATCAGAAACATAAACACCTTTTCCATCATTATAATCAATATGGCTCACTCCCAATTCTTTAGCCTGATCTTCATTAATTTTATCTAAATCTGCCAAAGTAGCCCCTAAATAACCTCTCTTTACCGTTCCAAACTTTATAATATCATTTGCCACCTTTCTAGCAAGATTAGAGGGAACAGCATAACCATAACCAGCATAACTTCCAGTTGGAGAAGCGATCGCAGAGTTAATACCTACTAATTGTCCTTGAGTATTGACCAAAGCACCGCCACTATTACCCGGATTAATTGCAGCATCCGTCTGTATAAATGATTCTACAGCACGATTAGACTGTCTACTATTGATTCCTATGGAACGTCCTTTTGCACTAACTATACCTGCAGTTACGGTTACATCCAAATTGAGCGGATAACCAACAGCCAAAACCCATTGACCTAATTTAACCTCATCAGAGTTACCAAATGTAATTACTGGTAAACCATTAGCATCAATTTTTATTACTGCTAAATCAGTTTGAGGATCCACGCCAACCACCTTTGCAGTCATTGTGTTTCTAGTATTAAAAGTTACTTGTACTTCATCAGCACCCGCAACCACATGATTATTGGTTAAGATATAACCATCTTTTGAGATAATAACACCAGAACCTTCACCTGTAACATCAGGTTGTTTAAATTGTTGCATCCTGCGGCCACCCCCGCCACCAAAGAAATCCTGAAATGGATCCCAAACTGGCGCATTTACCGTCTTACCTTCTTTTTTTACTTTTATTTGAACTACAGATCTCACACTATTTTCAGCCGCAGAAGTAAAATCTATTGGCTCACCATATCCAGCACCACTATTACTGGCATAACGAATGCCTGCTGGTGTCGTTTTGAATCCAGAAGTAATTTGTTGAGAACTTCCAGAATAGTTTTCTTGAATTTTTTGATAGCCCCATACTGTACCCACTGCGGTAAGGGCTGCAATCACGATAGGAACTGCTATTTTTTTCATACTTTTTATTTTAATTAATTGTTTAGCAAATTTAATAAATAGTAGAAAGCTTTTCTAATAGGCGATTGATTTTTGGCAAATTTTTAAAAATTATTTATTATTTCTTTTACAGTTCTAACAGAAAAGTCATGGTATCGACACCATCAGCATA
This sequence comes from Edaphocola sp., assembly GCA_035497795.1. GTDB lineage: Bacteria > Bacteroidota > Bacteroidia > Chitinophagales > Chitinophagaceae > Edaphocola. The sequence goes on from DATJCU010000184.1 coordinate 3,889, forward strand.
ATCTGATAATGATGGAATTTGGTTTTGACCGAAAACCAAGGTCTGAGGATTTATGTTTTCCGAAGGCTTAACATTAATACATTGAACACTATCATTATTTAAAAGGTCTTCAATACATAAGGCTTTATCACCCTCATAATATTGATAATGAACAACACTAATCGGCGCATAAATACTATCTGATTCAATAAAAAGTATATGTCCGTTAGTCATGTAGTAGGTTCTATTTAATAAATATAATGCCAACTGATAATCAAAATTATTTTTAAATTTATTATGATCAATATGGTCTTTATATTTATTCATAGCTTGAATTAATTTTTCAAAATTATAATCCTTGGGTACAAATATTTGAGTTACATTTCTACATCCTAAACCAAAATAAATATTGATATCATCTGCTAACTTTTCTAAATCCTCATCGGTTTCCGTACCATCTAATACAGCAACAGAACTCCTGTTTCGACGAATAATATGTGCATATTTTTTAAAATAATAATCAAAATAACGTGCTGAGTTATTACTACCTGTTGCAATATAAGCATCACAGTTTTTCAACATTACTGAAACCTGCACATAATCTTGAAACTCAGGATTCCAACTACTTAATTTTTCTAAAATATGTTGCCAAAATACAGTATCCTTAGAAGAAAGTTTGATTAATTGTTTCTGACCAGAAAGGAAAACACATAAGAAATCATGAAAGCCGACTAAGGGAATATTTCCAGCCATTACTAGTCCTACGGTTTTGGGATTTGTTTTTTGTTCAAATACCAAAGGATATGCTTTTAACCATTCTTCAATCTTTTCTTTTTGTAAATAATTCTCTTTGATAGTATTTATAGCGTAAGTCATAAATGCTGGTGTAAACCAGGCATTATTTCTATGAGCATTTTCAATAGCATTTTCTAACGCTTCATCCATTTCGTCAAAATAGGTACCCAGCTTTACTAGCAAATTAATTTTATCTTTTATACTTAACATCGTTTTACTAAAGATTGACTTATTATTTAGAATTTATATTGTAATTTTGCTACAAAATAAATCAATCTTTTCTTAAAATGGCTATAAAAATAACAGATGAGTGTATTAACTGTGGCGCTTGCGAACCAGAATGCCCGAATAATGCTATCTACGAAGGAGGAATTGAATGGAAAATGTCTGATGGAACAAAAGTAAAAAATGATTTTACTTTAATGGATGGTTCAATTACTAGTGCTGATGAGTCTCATAACCCTATTTCAGATGATGTTTATTATATAGTTCCTGATAAATGTACCGAATGTCAAGGTTTTCATGAAGAACCACAATGTGCTGCAGTTTGTCCTGTTGATTGTTGTATTCCTGATGAATTATATCAAGAAACTATAGACGAACTTTTAGCAAAAAAAGACAAATTGCATTTATAATCGTAGTGAAAAATAATAAACAAGTTTGGTAATGCAAGCTTAAATATTGTATATTCGAAAAATAACTATAAATATAAAAACCCAATAAATATTAATATTTATTGGGTTTTTATATTTTCTTTTATATTTTATTTTACTAATTTAAAAACTGCTAATGGAGCCATTCTTGCTTTATTTAAAGATAGTATCCCATTATTAATAGTATAATTATCAGCGGTTCTAATGACATCCATAAATTGTCTTTCGATTTCCATTGCTTCATAACAAGCTTTCATTGTTTGAATAGCATCTCCAAAAACGATTCTAAACTTATCGACTTCATTTAAAGATCCATTATAAATATTACACCCATTATTACCATAGAACTTACCATCTGAATTAAATTCAATAGTTGGCTGATTATCTGAATTTTCCATTTTAATCTTTTTACCAAAAAGTGTGGTGAGCTCCCATTTACCTACTAAATGTGTTTCGCTCATTTTAAGACCGTTGTTCTCTTCCATTACTTTACCTATTTTCACAAAAACGATATTATTATCTAAAGAATTAATTAATTCTCCTCTTTTAAAGTTGAAATTAGTGTTAACCTCTGGCAACCTTATGCTTCCCTTGTTTGGAGAAAACTGATAATAACCTGTTGATTGTGTCAGCCCATTTTTCAATAGATAACTTAAGTCATTAAAAAGTGTCAACTCTTGCGTCTCATTTTTATAAGTCCCATGGACATTCAATGCTTTATTCTTAATCTCCGTACTGATTCCTGATTTCTTTTTTGCATTTTGAGCAAATACTGCAGTATGACTATAAGTCATAAATAATATTCCAGATATTATTAATTTGAAAGATAAGTTCATAATGATCATTTTTTAGTTTTGAATAGATTAGACAAATTTACCGAAAATTAGTTTAATTACATTAAAAACATTATTCAAATACTTAATCTTAATTTCTTCTAATTAAATATTTTAATTCTTATGAATATTAAGTGTTAAACTATATCTTTGTCCGCTTATAAAAATATTAATGTTAGGTCGATTAAAAAATTCACTTATTGCAATTATTGATTTTTTCTATTTTCCAGTTTTTCATAAATGGATACCCTTAAAAACTTTCCGTTATGCAGCTTGTGGAGGTGGAAATGCTTTATTCAATCTGGTATTATATGCCATTAGTTATAATTTTATATTTTTAAATGACATAGTACATATCGGTCCTATTTCTATGACTAGATATATTGCAGCTTTTGTTTTTGCATTAATATTTTCTTTTCCTATAGGATTTATTTTGAATAAATTTGTGGTATTTTCCTCCTCGCACCTAAAAGGTAGAATACAGTTATTCAGATATGGTCTGGTAACTGGATTAAGTATTTTAGGTAATTATTTATTATTACACTTTTTTGCTGGTTATTGTGGCTTTTGGGCTACTCCATCACAGGCTTTAACAACCATAATACTTTCAGTTTCTAGTTATTTTGCACAAACCTACTTTTCCTTCAGAGCAAAAACGAAATAAATTAATCCTTTTCAATTTCCAAACTTTTCACCAAATGATGAAAATCAAAGCCATAATATGCTTTTAATTGATTGTATTTTTCCAGAAAAGCTTCTTTCGATTGGATTCCCTTTTTCTTTTGAGCGATAAGCATCACATTTTTGGGAGTATGCTTGTCTGATACAAAATCAACAACTTTAGTTTGATAACCATAGTACTCCAATACTAATAAACGTATGGCATCGGTGAGCATCTCTGCTTGACGTTCCATGAATAAGCCATACTTCAACATAAAATCTAAATCCTCAGAAGGCTTCCCTTTTTCCATAGATTTACGTATTTGCTTATGACAGCAAGGAGCCGTTACAATTAAAGTGGCATTATTTAAAATTCCTTTAATAATGGCGTCATCTGTAGCCGTATCACAAGCATGTAAGGCAATCAATATATCCAATGCTGCTGGCTGATAATTTTCTATGCTACCTTCTATAAAATGTAATTGTTCAAAATCAGAGTTTTTGGCAATTTGATTACATAAGTCCACCAAATCTTTGCGAAATTCCACACCAGTAATCTCAGCCTTACGATTTAGTTGATTTACCAAATAATCATAAAGCGCAAAAGTCAAATAGCCTTTTCCAGAACCCATATCCGCAACAAATAAATTATCTTTTACAGGTAAATCATCTAATAATGAACTAAGAATTTCAATGTAATGATTAATTTGTTTGAATTTATCTTGAGCATTTTTTAGGACTTCCCCATTAGAATCAGTTATTTTTAAAGCATGTAAATAATGCTGATTTTTTTGTTGGATTTTTCTCTGTTTTGTTATATCATGGTCTGTATCTGGTAAAGCTGTGAGACTAGCCTTCCTAGTTTTCATTTGAAATATACCATTCGGCTTTATACTTAATTCTATATCATTTTCTAAAGAAAACAAAGTAGCTATTCTAAATTGATTTCTATCTAATAAGTTTTGTAAAATCCCCATTGCTTCCCGAAAATCATAATTCTTAACAACATCTCTTTTTTGATAGCGATAGGTAAAACTTAGCTTTGATATTCCTTTAATTATTACTTTCTTGACATAAACATTTTTCAATTCTTCTGCACCCTTATAGGTAGACAAGGTTATTTTTATAAAAGAATTATTATCTAATTTTTCAATAATAATTTGTTCAAAACTCTTCCAATTTACGCTCATAGCTTATATTTTTCTTAAAACGCAAATTTATAATATTAAATTGAATGTAACTATTTAAAAGATTATCGAATTACAAAAGCTTCGTGATTAATTTATCATTATAATTCCAAAAATAATTATTTATAATTGCTCCCATAAATCCCCAAACCTTTAAATTGACTTTACTCTTTTTACGTATCTTTGTTGTTAAAATTTCAAAAAATGAAAAAAACGCTACTCCCATTATTAGCCTTGATGATAGCCTATTCTTCAATGGCTCAGGAGCATTCACCAAGATGGCTACGCTATCCTGCAATCTCTCCTGATGGCCAGACCATCGTATTTGGTTATATGGGTAATTTATATAAGGTAAGTTCTAATGGAGGCCTTGCAACAGCTCTAACAGTGGGTTCCGCTTATAATGAAAGACCAGTATGGAGTCCAGATGGCAAAACAATTGCTTTTTCAAACAACCTACATGGGAACTTCGATGTTTATACGATGCCGGCTTACGGAGGAACAGCTACAAGAATAACATTTCATAGTGCTGATGATGTCCCATATGATTTTACTCCTGATAGCAAAAATGTATTAGTAGGAAGCTATCGAGTAAGTACAGCTGAAAGTATTCGTTTCCCAAGTACCCGATATTTCCAAAACACCTATACTATCCCTGTCAATGGAGGTAGACCAATTTTATTAACTGCTGCAGGAATGGAAAATGCCAGATATAATAAAGATGGAACCAAAATAGCATTTCATGATAAGAAAGGCTATGAAGATTATTATCGCAAGCATCAAATCTCCAGTATTGCAAGAGATGTATGGGTTTGGGATATCCAAAAAGATAATTACACCAAAATAACAACATTTAGAGGCGAGGACAGAGAACCACATTTTAATAATGATGGCAATAGTCTTTTTTATACAAGTGAAGCAGATGGCTCTTTCAATATTTATAAATGGGATTTAAAGAATAATGAATCGGTACAGCTCACTCAATTTAAAAACTTTCCAGTTAGAGACCTTACTATCTCAAAGCAGGACAAAATGGCTTTTCAATGGGATGGCGATATCTATACCTTTTCTGAAGGACAACAAGCTAAAAAAGTAACTATTCAAATTCATAATAATGCGGGTTATAATGCGATTGTCAATAAGAAGATTAGAGATATTTCGGAATTTTCTTTAAGCCCAAATGGTAAAGAAATTGCTTTTGTAAGCCGCGGTGAGGTTTTTGTGACGAGTGTAGAAGGGAAACTAACCAAACGTATTACTAATACACCAGAGCAAGAAAGAATGATTACCTGGGCGCCAGATGGCAAAGCATTATTATTTGCTAGCGAGAGAGATAACAGTTGGAATATCTATTCTGTAAGCTTAGATAATCCTAAAGAGACATTTTTTTTCGCATCAACTACTTTAAAAACAGAAACGTTGATTGCCAGTCAAGCTGAAGAATTTCAACCAAAATATTCACCAGATGGTAAGAAGATTGCGTTTATTGAGAATCGAAATATCTTAAAAGTATTAGACATTAAGAGTAAAAAAACAGTAACCATTTTACCAGAAGGACATAATTATTCTTATAGTGATGGGGATTGGGATTATCAATGGAGCCCTGATAGTAAATGGTTATTAGTGGATGACAGTAAAGGTTATTTTGGATTGACCAATACTGCTTTGATTGCGGCAGATGGAAATGGCAAAATATCGTATCCAGTAAATAGTGGATTCGGTGAAGGGAATCCTAAATGGGGAATGGAAGGTAAATTGATGACTTATACCAGTAGTAAATGGGGAAGAAGATCACTCGCCTACCAAGGAAGTAGAGAAGATGATATTTATGCTATATTTTTTGACGAAGAAGCATATGATGATTATATTTTAAGCAAAGAAGAATTTAACCTACTGAAAGAGAAAACGGAATTAGAGAAAAAAGAATTAGAAAAAGACAAGAAAGACAAGAAAGACAAGAAAGAAGAAAATGAGGATAAAAAAGAAAAGAAGAAAAAGGATAAAAAGGATGATATTAAACCTTTGAAACTTAATTTACAAAATCTAGAGAACAGAAAAGTAAAACTAACAATCAGTAGCGCTTCTACAAGTGATTATGTCCTATCAAAAGATGGAGAAAAATTATATTATTTAGCCGAATTTGAGAAAGGCTACGACCTATGGGTGACTGAACCGAGAACAAAAGAAACGAAAATACTTGCAAAAATGGGTGGCACTCCAAGTGGGATAGCCTTAAGTGAAGACGAAAAAACGATTTATTTAAGTAATAAAGGACAGTTATCTAAAGTAAATGCAGAAACTGGTAAAATAGAAGGTATTGCAGTTGATATGGATTTTGAATGGAATCCTGCAGCGGAAAGGGAATTTATTTTTTACCATACTTGGCGTCAAACAAAGGAAAAGTTTTATGATCCTAAATTGCATAATGTTGATTGGGATATGTACCGTGATGCTTATTCAAAATTCCTACCTCATATCAACAATAATTATGATTTTTCGGTATTGTTAAGTGAATTATTAGGAGAGCTTAATGCGTCTCACACCGGAGGACGATTTTTTGCACAACAAGCCAATGCAGATCAAACAGCATCTTTAGGTATTTTATTTGATGAAAAATATCAAGGCGATGGTATTAAAATATCAGATATTATTTTAGGCAGTCCTGCAGACAAATTTAAAAACAAGGTGCAGCCCGGCGATATCCTTACTTCAATTAACGGTAAAAAGATTGGAGCACATGAGAACTGGAATACTTATTTATTAAATATTATAGGTAAAAACACCTTACTTACCATCAATCGAGGAGGCAAAACAATTACCGAGACCATCAAGCCAGTTAGTTTAGCAACACAAGAAACCTTGATGTATGAACGTTGGATTAAAAAGATGGAGCATTTAACAGATTCATTAAGTAAGGGTAGAATTGGTTATGTGCATGTTCAAGGAATGAATGACAATAGCTTTAGAGAAGTATATGATAAAGTAAAAGGTGATAACATTAACAAAGAAGCTTTAATAGTAGATACTCGTTTTAATGGTGGCGGTTGGTTACATAATGATTTAAACACCTTTTTAAGTGGCAAGGAATATTTAAAATTTGCACCTCAAGGGAACTTAACCAAAGGTGGAGAACCGATTGATAGATGGGAGAAACCTAGTATTGTGGTAATGAGTGAAGGAAATTACAGTGATGCATTTATTTTTCCTTTTGTATATAAGCAAAATAAATTAGGGAAACTGGTAGGTATGCCTGTAGCAGGCACAGGAACTGCTGTTTGGTGGGAAAGACAAATTGACCCAACGATAGTATTTGGTATTCCTATGGTGGCTACGATTGGAAATGATGGTAAGCCGACAGAAAATGTAGAAGTGATGCCTGATATTGAAGTTAATTTATCTTATGAACAATTTTTAAAAGGTGAAGATTCCCAAATAGAAACAGCTGTAAAAGAATTATTAAAAACACTTAAATAAAACAATAGCCGATCTGTTTTTATTTTATTTCAAAAAAAGATGTTGCCATTTAAATCGGCAACATCTTTTCTTTTCTTATCGTCCTCAAATTTTTCTAGGAGGCCTGTCATTCAAATAAAAAACAAAGCAATACAGTTCAGTTTGACATATAAAGTCCAAATCCATTTGCTTCCTCAACTGATTTAATCATTTGATAATAAAATCTGACTCAGCATAGTATCAATATTTTGTAATTTTTTATACTTTGAAGAATCCTTTGAAAACTGATTCATTAAAAACATAAGATGCTCCTGTTCCCCCATAATATTTTTCATGTTTCCATAAGCGTATATATCAGAAATTAATGTTTGATGAAAACCATTATAATAATCCTCTTCTTCAATTTCGTCCTCTTCTAGAATTAATAGACAACTGTATAATTTCGCTTTAGCAATTCTCGAATAATAGGTATTCAGATTTTCTTCAATCTCTTCGAGTTGGCTAATTTTTTCTATTAATGCTTCTTTTAAACTTTGATTTTCTTTTTTGAAATCTGGTATAGCTATGGTATTAAAATCCAACTTACCCTCCTTAAGAAAATGGTTAGCAAATATAAAGTTAGATAAAGAATAAGCTAAATTGTCTATACTTCTATTTGTCGAGCAATCATAGGCTCTCCTATATTGTTCATACATCAACTGAAGTTGCTTTTCTTTTTCAGTGGGACCATTTAAAATCATAGAAGCTCTTCTATGCATAGCCCCTAAGATATAAAGCCTTTCAGCAGTAATTCCTAAGTTAGAAATCATATTTAGTTTAGCAATTAATTGATTAATTTCATTTCTAATCAGACCCTTTTCGGCGAGCTGATTATTACTTTTATGTAATAGTAATTTAGATTTAAGACTTAAATGCTGTTCAATAGAACGTAATGTAAAATCAGCATGCTCGGTTTCTAGTAACTCGTCAAAAATAGCTACAGAAGGTGCATACTGACCTAACTCTGCATATACTAATGCATAATGCTCCAAAATGGTGGAGTTTTCTAAGTTATTACCATCCACACGTTTCTTAATTAATGCTAATTTCTCTAATTGTTCATTGATATTTACTCTTTGCCCTTTTAGTATAGACAGTTGATTCTCTAACTCTACAATAGCCTGATTTACTGTAATATAGGCATTATCTTGAGCGGAGGTAGGATTTTTATTGGTTAGTTTAAAATAAGGATCTCCATAACATTGATAAGCACCCCAAGTATTGGAATTAGGGTATTTCTCATAACATTGTCTTCTTGCAAATTTTACAGCTTGTCCAAATTCATAACCTTCAAACATTTGTTTGTAAAACTCTTCAGCAAAAGTATTTGCGGCAGCATCATCTACCGCCCATCCGGTTACTATAATGGATTTAACACCCATTTCTATTAGTTGAATTCCAATATTCGCTGCTAAGCTCGGACGATATTTATAATACTTTTCATCTTCTGGTTTAATCGTTCCAGAATAGCAACAATTGATAAATATAAACTCTGGAATCGCAGAAAGTTGATTGATGGTGCAAGGTTCTAAAAACAAGCCATCCCCTAAAACTATTCCAGCTCTAGCTCTTTGTTCACTTCCTTCGCCAATTCGTTCATATACACCATGCGCCGCAAAATGTATCATTCTATAAGCATCTGCAAATAATTCTTTGATAATAGTAGTTGCTTTACTATTGATCAGTGAAAGCACTTCATAATTATTCTTCTCCAATACCATCGTAACCAATTTTGCTTCTTGTGCAGCACCCGGTAAATCTCCAAATCCACTATCTTTATAATCAGGATCGCCAACCACTAAAGCTTTTCTTTGATCAACGATTACAGGATTAACGCGATAATGTTCGGTAATAAATTGTCGAACGATACCAGTGTTTACAAAAGTTGGAATTTGATTATTTGTATTGCGTTCGTCTATATAATCATGGAACATCTCCCATGGAAACTGTGCTGCATATTCATCGATTTTCCAGATGATATTATTTTGATTTTTGATAACACTTTTAAACTGATTAGGAATTAATAATTCGAATAATGTTTTAGAAAGTTTTGGATCCCAACGCGCACTCTCAGAAAACTGCTCGGTTAGATAAGTAGCTACTCTTAAATCGGAGCAAACATTACTTTGTTCCACTCTCGCCTTTCCATCACTTAAATTATGAATTAAACCATTTGGTGTTGTCGCATTAGGCCAATAAACTGTCGTAGTGGAAATGGTATGCCACCAAGAAGCATTATCATTTAAAACGATTCTACGCTTACTTCCAATACCCGTTACAAATTTCTGAACACTAATATTATATTGGTTATAATCTAATTCTAATTTCTTAAGACTTAAATAACATTGCTGTGCCTTATCTTCAAAATAATCAACAAATTCAATATTTTCTATAGGAACTAAACCCTTTTTCAATCCTCTTATACAATCATTAGCCTTTTGAACACCTGTTAAAATAGCTTGAATACAACTTTCAACAGGCAAGCCTCCGTAGGCACTTCCAATTAAAATAGCCGAAATCCCTTTAGCATACTTTTTATTTTTCGCTAATTCATAATTATCTCTAAAGAAAAATGCATACTTAATGACTGCTTTTTCAACAGATAAAGACAATTGATAGCTCGTTAAATCACTTTGTATACCTAAACCAATAATCAAAACACCTTTTGGTTGCGTAGCACCATTATAGGTAATTTCACTCTCAATTATCTCATTAGGATAATAACCTAGGCGATGCCTTTCTGATAGTTTACCATTTAAATAATGATCTAAAGCCTTTTCGGCACTGAATAAACCATCTCCTTTAAAATGTCCTACCATTACTGGATAATGTGTATATTTCAAATCTGCGTTTAATACACTTATTTTGATTGGCTCTTGTTTCTTTATGCTGTCTTTTGGTTGATCAGGAACGCCAAGGATTATATCCAATAATTCATCTTCATTAGCTGCAATTTGGTCAATTTGAACGACTTCCTTCACCATATCACCCGCTCTACTTTGAGGTGCTTCTCTCGGCAATCTACTGGTACTACCTTGATCGATAATATCTATAATGGCATCAAATACGCTTTTATCATTCGATAGATTGGTATGATTTACCTGACTAAAATATAGTTTTTCCTTTGATAATTCTTTAGGAATACCTAAATCCCAAGTTACACTACCATCTCCTAATCTCGTACTGATATAAACCAAATGTTTACCTTTAAAAAAGCTATTTTTTATTTTACAACCAAAAATAGTATCGTCGTTTCCGGCTATATAATAAATATAATTTAAGTCATTGTCTGAAAGTTTGAAATCAAGGTAACTGGTGCCTGATGGATTTTTTTGAGTTCTAAACTTTGTAATGATATCCTGAAATCCAGAATCTGGATCTATGGTGTCCAGTGCGTATGCTCTAATAAAATCCCAGAAAGATTTATCATCATATCCTTTAAATTCAAAATCTTTCTTTTCCTCTGTAAGACTCTGATCTGAAAAGCCACTTTCATCCAGCGGTAATAATTCTAATAAGCCAGGATATTTGGCTACTTCCTTTAAAATAGTCGTTCTTTTATGAGCAATATCCAAACTACCCAATTGCTTTAATTTAGAAGAATGTCCTGTTAATACTTCCATTATGAGATGTGATCCACGCCAAGGAGTACCTAATAGAATTAATTTGTTTTTCGCATTCCTTTTGAATTTTTCCCATAGATCAGGATGATGAAATATGAGGTGTTTTGCCACTAATCCACCCATCGAATGGGCAACAATTGTTATGGGCTGATTATAGCTTAAATAAACTTCTATTAACTTTGATAATTCATTAGCGGCATCGGTCAAACTTTTACGCCAATCAAATGCAAAAACCTTTAATTCATTTCTTTCTTGGAGGATTTCCCCTAATTCACTGTAATATTTAGCTATTGCACCACTAGCGCTAATATTAGGATCGTCAATTTTTAATTTATTAACCATTTCACCTCTAGCAATTCTGACAAAATTAACCCAGATATCATCCTTACTATCTTGAAGGGTGGAGCCCATGATTCCTGGTAATATAATTGCAATCGGTTGCTCGCCTTTTACAGTATCTACGGCATAATGATTAAAGGTTAAGGACAGACCAACACCTCTATCCATTTGATCTTTACTTATTTTTTCAAAACGAACTGTACTATTATAAGTGCCGCCTCTTAATGCTAAAAATACAGCAGCTTTAGCTTTTTCATCTTTACTGAAATAATTAAAATGATTGGTATTTATACTTTGTGAAATGAAAAGATACAGCCCTTCTGCACGACTCATCCCTTTTTTCATACTTTTTGTATCGACCGCAAAATCATTCGCATGAAGGTAAAACAGGTTAGTTAATATAACTTTTAATGTTTGTGCTGTATTTTTAAAAATATTCCAACTCCCTTCTGCATCGCCTGCAACAACAAACAATTCAGGTTTTACATCTACCGCTCTATTATTATTGATGCTTTGATAAGAAGAGGCAGGCGTCATCGCCCATAAACCCGGTATAGATTCAGCATTAGCACGACAATTTACAATTTCTAAAAGAAGCTCTTTAATAATATTATATAAAGGAAATGCTGTTAAACCCGAAACGGCGCCGAACGTATTTAATAATGCATTTAAATAATGATCTAAACGATTGCTTAACAAAGTGGTACCTCCAGCGGGACATGCAACTCTAATAAATCTTTGAATTTTTATTTCCTTTTCTAAAGCTATTTGATTTAACTTTTGTAAATCTGAGGCATTCACTTCTCCATTGGAGGACAAAACATTAACTTCTTCTAAAGTAAACCCAATAACTCTATTCCTACTATCACATCTTGATAATATATCGCCTACTAAACCACCTCGAGAATGCGATAATAAATCAATAGTACATCCTTTTGGCAATACTTCCAATAATTCTAAAGCATTTTGAATTGGGTCTTGTTGAAGCGTATAATGATCATAAACCAGCACATTTTCATACAAATTAAACAATTCAGCGTTTCCTTTTAATCCATCAAAAGCGGACTCTGAATTAGATAAAACACCATGTAACAGCAGTAGTATTTTACCGGTGGCATGTTTATTGAAATCAAAAGGCGTTTTAATAAAATTTTTATCAATTAAATAAAGCCCAGGCTTTTCAACTACTTTTTTATCTATCGATTTAATTATTTCATTTACTCCCCTAGAAATAGCGGGACTAAACACCTTTAAACCTATGGCAGTAAATATAGATTTAAAAATACCTCTATCTGAATTTTTAGCATTCAGGGTATTGGGTAAAAAGAATTCGTGTGCTGCATCTCCCCTACTTATGGCTTCATCAGCATATACTTCCGGCATATCACCCAAATAAGCAATCCATTCTGTCCCATCTTCAAAAGTTAGTAATCCTATTTCCTGACCATTATATACAAAAGTTTTGGACTCCTCACTTCTGGTGCTAACCATATCAATGTCATCCTTCAAAACAAAACGACCCAGATCCTTTTCTACAAGCGTTTCTTTTTTCTTGCCTTTAATTTTAATTTTAAAATCTGTGGGCATATCCAATTTCGGTTCAAGACTTTCAGCACTCAATGCTTTTTTATCGATTGAATCTTTTTTTGAAGAACTATTGGAAGTTGAGGAGTCATTCTTAGGAGTTTTCATTTGTAGGGTATTTAGGATTAAGGACTAATTGAATGTCAAATTTTACTTTCGTTTATAAATCATTAACAATAATGCTCTCACAAATATATCTATTTATTTTTAAATATACTAAAATCTCATTTATTGTTTTTATAATCTATAAAAAAAAAGACACAAATACTTAGTTGGATTTGAATGTGCTGAAAAAATAAAAAAAGGATAATATTCTTATGATAGCGTTCCAATAAAAAATTGTTCTTTCCTATTAATAAAGGAATTGAGGAAATAGCAATACAGCTGAATTATAGCATAAAGATCCACTCTCTTTCAATTATTACTTTGATTTAAAATGGCGCTCCTAAATGGAAATATTTTAATAATAATCCATTCATTTTTCCACAAATAAACCTAATGAATGAAATCTTAAATTAGATTCTAATTATTAAAATAAGAATCATTTTCGAATGAATCAATTTTACAGATAGAAACATCTTTTCTTAATAGCTAAAAAGAATTGATTTAATGAAAACAATCTAAGAATGATGCTAATATTCCTTTATCTTTGCTTGTAGTTAAATATTAAATTTTTTAATCCAAAATAACATATAATGGTTCTATTATTAATGCTCATTTTCGTATTTGTCTTAATAGGTGTGCTTGGAATAATCACAGCAGCTTATGCTTATTTAAATAAGAAAAAAGAAGCTAATAAATTAGCATTACTTTTATTTTTAGTTGGCGGAATCGGCACTATTGTCGTAACCAGTATTTACACCAAAAAATCTTTAATTGAGATTAAAGATAATAAACCACAAAAGGAAGTTCAAAGAAGCACTTTCCTTGTACCAGCATCCAATCAAGCTGCAATTTATTATATTTAATTATTTGGAAATTATTAATCCTAATATCCACTAAAAAGAATCTATGTTCATTTTAGGTAATTTTCAACAAACTTACTTTATCCTTCTAATGTTGCTTTTTAATACTATTTGGCAGTTGAAAAAACAACCCATTCCAGATCAAAATTTAAAAACTGTTTTGGATTTAAAACTTAAATTTTAAACCAATAGGATTAAATAGGAGCCGATTCCTAAATTGATTAACAAGGCTTTGACTTATCCATTTTTTAACTTTATCTTTGAAGCATGAATTAAAAACAATTATTATCGTTTGTAAGTGTTTGAAAATGTTTTTGTCAATCATAACTTGCGTATATATTTGTGTTGAGTGCAAGCCTAACAGACCGACTGCAAAACGAAAAAAAACCTGACTGACACAGAAAAAATCTTAAAAAAATTTGTGAGATAAAATATTTATATTAATTTTGTCAAAAAATGACAAGTCAAATGAAAGAAACTTTTGGAGAATACATAAAACGACTTCGTACAGAAAACGAGTTGACACTAACTCAACTTGCCGCTAAACTTGACTTGGACTCTGCAAACCTTAGTAAAATTGAAAACAACAAAAGAGAGTTTGACGAAAAACGACTTGAACTTTTGGCTAATGTTTTCAACCTTGACTTAGCAAAATTGAGAACAGAATTTTTTAGCGACATTATTGCAAAGAAAATTTACGAAAATAATTGTGATAGTGAAACGCTAATTTTAGCAGAACAAAAAGTTGAATATTTAAAATCAAAAAATCTTACAATATGAAAATAGTATCTTTTTTCGCAGGTGCAGGTGGATTAGACCTAGGTTTCCAAAAAGCAGGATTTAATGTTATTTGGGCAAATGAGTACGACAAAGAAATTTGGGAAACGTACGAGAAAAACCATCCTCACACAATTCTTGACAGAAGAAGCTTAGTTAATATTCCCGCAGATGATGTTCCCGAATGTGATGGAATAATTGGTGGACCACCTTGCCAAAGTTGGAGTGAAGCTGGTGCAATGAAGGGAATTGCAGATAAAAGAGGACAACTTTTTTATGATTTCATACGAATTTTAGAAGCAAAACAACCTAAATTTTTTCTTGCAGAAAATGTTAGTGGAATGCTTTTGGGCAGACATTCAGAAGCATTAGAAAACATAAAAGAAATGTTCAGAAATGCAGGAGTTGGTTATGAACTCTCTTTTGAAATGGTCAATGCTTGTGATTATAATATCCCACAAGATAGAAAACGTGTAATTTTTGTCGGCATTCGTAAAGACTTAGGTTTTAAATATCAATTTCAAAAACCAAACTTTCCTAAATTAACACTTGAAGAATCGATTTTAGATTTAAAAGATAATGTTTTACCTGCATTACCTTATAACAAAACCAACGGAGAAAAATGTGCTTTACCAAATCACGAATATATGATTGGTGATTTCTCTTCAATTTTTATGTCAAGAAATAGAGTGAGAAGTTGGGATGAGCAATCATTTACGATTCAAGCAGGTGGCAGACACGCACCTATTCATCCACAAGCACCGAAAATGAAATTTATTGAGCAGAACATAAGAGCTTTTGTTCCAGGGAAAGAACATTTATACAGACGATTAAGCGTTAGAGAATGTGCAAGAATTCAAACATTTCCAGATGATTTTATATTCCATTATACAAGTGTTCCAGCAGGTTACAAAATGATTGGAAATGCAGTTCCAGTTAATCTTGCAAAATTTCTTGCAGAAACAATAAAGCAACAACTAAAACAAAACTCTACATCAGGAGAATTAAAAATTGAAAAACAAGAAGCCATAACCGTATGACAAATATTTTAGAAGCAATAATAAACATATCAAAACTCGAAGATTTAAATATTGAAGAAGTGATATTAGGGAATAATCGAGCCGTTAATATGGGAGAAGGTTTAGAGAGTTTTGTGAAAAACGCATTTTCTAACGCATTTGGCATTGATGATAAAAACGAGAAAAACAAAATTTACAATCAGTATTTTTCATATGAAGGTTCTAAAAGAACTCCACCAGACTTGATGTTAAGAGATGGAGATGCTTTAGAAGTTAAAAAAACTGAAACGCTTACGACAGAACTGCAATTAAACAGTTCACACCCTAAAGCAAAATTATTTTCTAATAGCACATTAATTAACAATCATTGCAGAACTTGCGAAGAGTGGGAAATCAGAGATTTTATCTATGTTATTGGGCATTTACCAAAATCAAATTATTTATCTTCATTGTGGTTTGTTCACGGAGAAATTTATGCGGCTGATGAAAGTGTTTATATTGATTTAAAGAATTCTGTATCCGAACTATTAGAGAGTTCTGATGATTTGAGTTTTTCGCCAACAAATGAAATTGGTAGAATTAACGCAGTTGACCCTTTGAAAATCACTAATTTAAGAGTTAGAGGAATGTGGTTATTACAACCACCATACAAAGCTTTTGATTATGTTCACGAATATGACAAAACTGCTAAATTTCAAACAATTGCAATTTTATCAACAGAAAAATACTTGTCATACCCATCTGAGAGTAGAGTAAAAATTGAAACTGACGAAAACATAACAATCAAAGACATTAAAGTTAACAATCCAAATAATCCTGTGGACTTAATAGACGCTAAATTGATAACACTTAAACTTTAATACACTAAACAAATTGATGGATAAAGAAGGCCAGCACCTAACAGCGTGTATAAGAAATAGCGGGTTCAGTGCTAAATCAAATGGCAGTGCTTTTAATAAAAGTCAGTGCAAAACTGAAAGTGAAGTGCTTTTTAATCCGCTACTTCTCATACACGCAAACCGTTGGCGGTCATTGTAAAAGACGAAAACTAAAGAAATGAAATCAATAAAAGACCTAATATATTTTGACTTAGAAAAGACACGTTCATTAATTAGCCAAATTAAAGGTGGACTGATAAGTGAAATTTCAAGAGCTTTTGAAGACGAAGGCGAGCTTGGTTCAGAACTTGGCTTTGACTTAAAACTGATAAAAGGAAAGCTGAGTGGAAGGGAAAAAGAAAAGCATATCAAGACTGAAAAAATAGAGGTATACCACGAACTGCTAAACCAAATTGAAGCAGAACTTGAAAAGAAAAAATTATTAACGGACATTAATTATTCATTTGATAATTTCAAGGGTTCTTATAACGATTTCATTGAGACAACTCAAGGTTTCAGTTTCATAAAGGCAAATGGTTGGTCACAATTTGAGGATTTCGAAAGACTTAAAAATATATTCTCAAACTTCAACGAGATTCAAAGGCTTATTTTTTCTTCTCAATTATTGGAGAGCCCTGAAGTTAAGAGTATGCAACAACAAATAAAGGATGCCAAAAAGGGTGTTGAAAATTTGGAGAGAAATCAAAAAGCAAAGGAGTTGAACCGACTTAAATCTTTAGAAAAGCAATTTGATAACAAGCTACAAGAACTGACAGATATTCACGTATTTGATGATGATTACATAAACCGAATGAAAATGTTTCTTGACACATTTTCACCAAATCGCCTCAATTTTAGATTATTGCCTCTCGATAATTTTAATGATTTCCAGATTTTGGCAAACCTTAAAGAAAAATATTTGGTTGACAGCAACTTTGAAAGCATAATCTATACATACGGATCAAGACCAAATATTAAACTTTCAGTTTTAGGGATTATTACTTCTTGCCCACAACCGACAGACCAGAGAGTTGACCCTAATGACGAATTTTTAATCTACAATGATGATGAGTTAAATGAAGTTCAAGGTTTTGACAAAGCTTTTAGAAATGTATTTACATCTTTCGAAGCTTTTGAAAAATTCTTTTTTGTTCCTTCATTTCCAAAATTAGCTATCAGTCCTATAGCAATTTACAGAGAAGTTAAGTACGAAGATGAAAAGTAAAAAATGGCACTGATGAATAAAGAATTAATAAAGCAATGGGGAGAAAGCACAGCTTATAGCGCAAAATCTCATTTTAAATCGGCTGACATTAAAAGACTTTGGATAAAAGGGCTTGTAATAATAAATCTACTTTTTGCTATAATTTCAATAATCGAAATTGGACTACCAGACCTTGTCAAATATTGCGGTATTGTTTCTCTAATTGCTTCGGTTTTGCTTCTCGTTTATGAATCTCAAGAAGATAAAAACACGCTCAAGAGACATATGAACATTGGCGATGAATATTTAAAGCTTCACTATGAAGTACAAGAGCTCTTTTTTTCTGACCAAATTGACTCAGATAAAGCCGAATCTATTTCGACAAGACTAAAAAAAATGACAAATAAGGACAAACCAATAATTCACCAAATTGGAAAATGGCTAGCAAAAAGAGCAATCGAAAAAAAAGGTGAAATGACAACTTGGTGGAAGTAATGGCTAGTTTGAATAATTACATAACGAAAATTTCTCAGGAGCTTTTCATAGGCCATAATTCCACGGAAAGGACGAGTATAGAGACTTCTTTAAATTATTTAAAGTCAAATATAAAAACCTATTTCGGTACACAGGTGAATCAAGTTATTGCATTTGGTTCATATACACGTGGAACGATAATTCCACGTAAATACGATTCGAACTCTGATGTTGACCTTATGATTGAGTTTAATATTTCAAGTTACACAGAGAAAACACCTGAAACCTACAGAAACAATTTAAAAAGATTCGTAGAAGCAAAATACCCAAGGTCGATATCTACTAAAGATCTTCCTTCAATTATGCTCGAATTGTCAAAAATAAAATTTGATCTAGTTCCTGCAATCATATATACAAGTTGGCTATCATCTACTATTTACATACCGAAAAGCGGAAACGAGTGGCAGGAAACTGATCCTAAGGGATTCAATTCCAGGCTGACAGAATCAAATCAGAAATACAAAAACATTGTCAAACCTATAATTCGGCTATTAAAATTTTGGAATCATAGAAATAACTATCCTTACGAATCATATGAACTAGAAAAGATTATTGCTGATATGAACTTTAGTGGTGATACAATTGAATCAGGATTTTATTACGCAATAGATAATTTGCCAACATCTTGGAGGACAGAATTCACAAAACAAAAAGTTCAAACATTAAGAAATAATAAAACTTGGATAATAGAATATTTAAACAGAGACAACATTGAAAAGGCAAAAGAAGCATTTCACAGAATCGTACCATAAAGAACAACGAACCGCCAACATTATGCCGAATAGCAGAAAGCCCAGATAAGGAAAGCCCCCGCCAAAGGTTTGGAAGGGGCTTTTTGCTATTCGGTGTTCAGCGACACAGGATAAGGCTTAATATAGGTGGTTTTGTAGCGTTTTAGGCTAGATTATTGAAAGTTCAAGCACGCATTTTAAATAACAAACTATCTTTTTCATTGCTTTTTCTTGATATTAGTGCATAAGCTCCCCTACCCAATACTATACATATAGAGGAACGATTGGAGTAGTGTTCTACTTCGTTTTTCACCTTAATATTGACCCAGTTTCCAAGAAAACTTATGCTTCCCTCTCTCATGCTGGAATGGGGATTTTTCTAGGCGAACCACGGTTCTGCAAGTTCGTAACATCCACCAAATGAATACCCTGGTTCGCTATGTTCACATAAGTCGCCCTCAATTCTAATTTACCAGTTTTACAAACCGAACATTGCGTAATATCTTTGCCATAAGTCATCGCTGCAAGCACCGCAACAGGCAAGATTAACTTGGGCGGTGGAGCAGCAATATTCAATTGCTCACAGATTGCTGCCAGTCGTTTTCCCTTGTTTTGATGACTCAAAAATCCACTGTGCCGTATCTTTACAAAACCTTGCGGAAGGATGTGTTGTTCAAACCTTCGCAAAAATTCTTCGTGACTCAAAGTCATTTTCTTTTGCTGGTTCTTATCACGATAATCTTTGTATTTGAATGTGATGCTGGTGTCTGTAATTACCTCAATTCTATTTGTGCTTATCGCCACCTTGTGTGTGTATCTACCCAAGTATTCTACAATCTGCTCAGGCCCTGAAAAGGGTGCTTTGGCATACACATTCCACTTTTTATAACGCACCTTTTCAAGAACGTTTTCAAACTCTGATCCATCTATGATTTGCAATTTTTGTTCAGCGAGCATGGCTTTGATTTTGTCCAAAAAATATCCTTTGAAGATCTTTTCCATAGCACGTCTTGGAAACAGGAAATTACCTTTTTCTCGTTTTTGAGGAATCCATTTTTCATCCTTACTGAGTCCGCCGCCAGTAACAATGCAATGCACATGCGGATGAAAGGTCAAATCTTGTCCATTCGTATGCAAAACGCTGATGATGCCTGGCGTTCCGCCCAAATATTTTTCATCCTTCCCAAGAGTTCTTAAGGTATAGGTACTTGCCTCAAAAAGAAGGTTGAACAAGGCTTTTCGATTCCCCATGACCAAGCTCCGAAGCTCTTGTGGCAGCGTGAAAACGATATGGAGATATGAGGTGGGCAACAGTTCGCTCCTGCGATCTTGTAGCCATTGTTCTCGTTTTAGCCCTCCACAATTTGGACAATGTCTGTTGCCACAACTGTGATATTGGTAGTGCTGATGCGCACAAGTATTGCAGCCATAAACATGCATTCCGAGCCGAACCGTATGGCAGTCAGAAAGTTTTCTTAAGACCTGTTGACTGTACGAATTGAACTTTTTGGCACTCGGATGATGGAAAATCTCGCGCTGCAACAGCTGCTTAATCTCCGACTGTTCCATCGCCCAATTTTTCTAAAGGAGAAATAATTCCTAACTGTGTATGATGTTGTAAATGAAGATAAATCATCGTCGTTTCCAGCTTGCTATGTCCCAGCAGTGTTTTGATTACGTGGATATTATTGCCTTGGTTAAGCATATGGGTCGCAAAGGAATGTCGAACAGTGTGAGCGGTAAATCGTCCAGACTCAAAACCTGCTTTTTGCATGGCACTATTGACCACCAATTGCATACTCCGAACGTGCAAAGCTCTTTGAGTTTGGGTGCTGGTGAAGAAAAATACCTGCGGTCGTCCTGCCGCCAAATAATACTGCCGAAGTTGGTCCAGCAAGGGCTGTGGCAACAGCGTAAATCGATCTTTACCGCCTTTTCCTTGCACAACTTTGATGCGTTTGTTGGCACTATCGATATCTTGAATTCTTAAATTACAAACTTCTGAAATGCGCATTCCACAACCATAAAGTAAACCTACCACACAGCGTTCTTTCAAACTAAGAGCAGCTCGAAATAGTTGCTCCACCTGCATTTCCGTCATAATGTTGGGTAACAAAAACTGCTTTTTGGGATACAAATTACTTGGAACGATGTAGGCGCTGGGCATCACTTTCTTAAAAAAGAAACTGCAGGCCTGAGCCACACTTCTGCATTTGGCCCGACCCACCTTGTGGTTTTCCTTGATGAAAATCAAATACATTTCGATGTGGTCCTGTCGCAGGTCTTCTACTTTTAAATCGTTGTAATGTTTAAAAAGTAAGGTCAGTTCTTGGATATAGTTGCGAACACTGCCTTTGCCATATTCCTGAACTTGAAGGAGTTGCAAAGCTTTTTGCAACCAGAAAATACCGCTTTCGTTGAGCGTTCTAATAGAAATGGGATTACCTTTCATAAAATTTAATTTTTTAAAATGAAAGGTAAATTTGCTATTTTTGGGATAAATTAACGAACAGGGAACTGTTTTTGCTTCGCTTCTCTCACCGGAGGTGTCGCTTGAACATCACCTATACGCAAGCAGGGTTTTCGTGCTTCGTAGGACAGGAAAGTGGTATATTTGAAGTTCAGTTCTTCGAAGGAAGTTCAGTGGTAAAATGCCCTGCCTGCGTATAGCTGAAAAACGTCATCGGTCAGTGTAAAAAGACAGACGAACCAACAATATGACAATGAAATTTTTGATGCATAACGACATAAAAATGTCTCGTTCTGAAATGAGTTTACACTTAAAAAGTGTAACGGTAAAACACTATTAAAATTCAACTTAAATGTTCTAAACCCACAACTGCTTTTATACTAAACGTTTAGAAAGCTTTAGACGAAATCGCATAGACTCATAGAAAATAAATCTTAAATTTGTTCGTTGATATTATATTGATTATAAAGATATGACTATAATTTAATAAAAACAGATGAAATGAAAAAGCTATCCATGTTATTATTAATTGCAACTGTATTTACCAGTTGCAACAAACTTCACATCGAAGAGGGTACCCCAAAATGTGTTGAGAAGAAAATTAAGAACTTCAATAAATCAACAACTTGCAGCGACTCCAAAGTTGACGAATATATTTTTCAAGGAAATACTGTTTACACATTTGATCCAGGAAATTGTGGTGCAGACATGACCACTGAAGTTATCAATTCCGACTGTAACAGCCTTGGTTTCTTAGGTGGAATTTCAGGAAATACAAAAATTAATGGAGTGGAATTTTCAACTGCAACATTTATTAAAACAACTTGGAAGCAATAAAAACTAGCCAATAACAAAAAGCATTCGGCTTGCCGATAGGCTAAAGCTGAATGATTTGTTGACTCCTCCTCGTCAGTACTCCATTCAAGTAATATGGAGAATAAATAATTTGAAGTGGGTTTTAAAATGAAGCATTCTTTGTTCTTGTGGCTGTGTGGGAGTTATCTCCTGTACTTGCTATGTAAAACGCCTAAAAAACAATGGTTTAACAACATAGACCAGTGTATTATTATATTGTTTTCGGCCACTGTAGCATTACCGAAATACATGGCTACACATCCAATAATGATGTAGTAAAGTACCGCTCAAAAACTGTTTTTTTTAATAAAGGAGATTAACGCTAGTGTTTATTTTACCTAATCCTGATTGAACAAAAATAATGCAAGGCATAGTTTTCATTTTTAGATTTACCAGACGACAATAATTAATTAACAAGGCTTATATTTATCCATTTTTTAACTTTATCTTTGAATACAGAAATTAAATACAATTATTATCGTTTGTAAGTGTTTGAAAATGTTATTGTCAATCATAACCTGCGTATATATTTGTGTTATATGCCACTTTAAGACGACACAGTGAACAAGACAATTACCATATTGACATTAGGACTTCAAATCGCTTTGACATTCATTGCGACTTTCTGCATTTATATGGTTTTTGCTCTTCTTGACAACGACTTTGGTTTTGACGGACTTTTCGGACTTGTAATTTTTCAACCAATAATTGCAATTATACTTTCGAGCTTGACAATTTTTATTTGCTTAATTGTAGGACTTCCAATTCGACTGAACAACAAACTAAATTATTGGTGGACAACTCACTTTTACATTTCAATTATTGGGACAGTTATCGGATTGACTTTCCTTCTTTTGGCTTTGCTTCCAACTTTTAAGGAAACAGTAACTTATGACCTTGACGGACAGCCAACCTTAAAACAAATTCCAAATTCAATATTTTCAATTTCAGGTTGGTTACTGACAGCTTTCTCATTGCTTCATATTTATCCGCCACGACAACTGACCGAAAAAGTGAAAACCTTTTTTAAAAAGACTTTCAAAACTTCATTGACAATTTTTATTTTATTGCTTTTGACAAATTGTAACAACTCAACAAGCAGAACGGAAAAGAAACCTATACTCAAAGCTGACAGAGAAGCACCATTGGGTTGGGTTTACTTGACAATTTACCAAGACAGCACTTTTGAATTTACTTTGACAGGTATTCGTGCCGACAAAGACGTTTTTAAAGGGAAAGTTGAAATTCGACAAGACAGTTTGTTTTTTGCATATTCAGACAGTATTCCAAGAGCAGGAAAGACAGCAATTTTTAACGACAAAGCAGTAGCTTACATTGACGGAGAATATATAGAACGACTAAACATCAGCTTGACAGAACTAACGAAATGACAAGAAAAGCGGCATATAACACGGGTTTTGCGTCAGGCGGGCTGACGTGCAAACATGGAGCTTTGTGCTTCTATTCAAGTTCAGTGCTGGTTGAAAGATTTGTGCTCCTAAACCCGCCCGAACGCAAAGCCCGAAACCGTTACCCACAAGCTAAAATAACGACCCCTACACCAAAAATATTTCCTTTTCCAAAAAACCATTTCCAATAAAATATTATCAATTTCTATCAACACTTTAAAAAAGATTTGCTAACTCAAACATTAATCGTATTATTGCAATTAAACAATGAGTAGATAAAAATATGTACACAGATCAGCAAAAAGAAATTGCGTTAATTGCAAAAGTTTTTGGACATCCTGCCAGAGTGGCTA
>DATJCU010000185.1:0-6879 GCA_035497795.1 Edaphocola sp.
AAAGAGAATGACACTTTTGAACTGATCGAATGACGGGTAATTTGGCAAAGTTGACTCCCAAAAGAACAAATTACGAATCAACTGTATCATAAATAATCGGGGACTTCAATTTTGTATGTAGTTTGCGGATATGAGGTATTACAATAAAAAGAAAATAATTTTTGCAGTAGCAACAGGTTTATTTGCCCTTGCAACAGTATTTAATATGAGTGTATTACAATCAAATAATGCTGGCGATGTGTCGTTAGATGCTATTACGGTGATGGCGCAAGCGCAATCATCAGAAAATCCTCCTTCATCTGAAAAGTATGGCTCTTTAACTACTCCTTGTTATGACAAAAAAGGAAATCCAACTGGAAAGAATAGGAAGAGTTGTTTTTCGGGAGGAACTCTTGACAGTTGTAAACCACATGGCTGTCAATAATTAAACAAATAACATAAAAAAGGGAGTTGTAGATTTGTCTAAAATAAAAATCACAACTCTCTTAATAATCTTTAATATATGAAAACAATAAAGTTTTGCTTAGCCATTTTATTAATAACGGGATGTCAGGTAAAAAACACTGAGAAAGAGAGTGATGATCATATTATATTGGATGTCTTCCCTCAGAAAAATGAAGAGTTATTACTTTCAAACTTTGTTGATAGCATTACTTTCATAAAGCTTGAAACGAATAATAATGAAATAATAAGCAACATAACAAAAGTTCAACTTTTTAATGATAAAATTTTCATTTTAGATCGAGATAGAAATTCAATATTTGTGTTTGACAAGAATGGTTCATTTATTGAAAAAGTCCAAAATATCGGAAGAGGTCCTGGCGAATATTTACAGCTTGTTGATTTTGAAATAAACAACCAAGGAATCTTTCTTCTTGATTATCCTAATAATATATTGCATTATAATTTTCAGCTTGAATACTTGCAAAACATCAATTTGATGGAGTTATATACTTTTACGTTTAATTATTATAAGGATATGTTTTGGGTCTGCAATGAAGCAGGATCTCAAAATGAATTATTCCATTTCTCATCTGTAAATCAAAAGGGAATTACAAGAAATACATTTATTAAAAAGGATTTTCTTGAAAAAGAGTATAGTTGGCATTTAGGAAGTGAGTTTAATAAACAGGATAGTATCTTATACCTATCTCCTTTGTTTGATAATCGAATTTATATAGCAAACGGCGAAGAAATTGAAATAGCATACACCATAAATTTCGGAAACCATTCGTTTCCTAATAATCAAAATATATTTTCAAAAAATATTTATTCTTCAGATTTTGATTATGCGCTAAAACAACATTTTTGGGTAACCAGTAAATATTTAATTTTCGACTTCCTTTTTAGCGGAGAAAGAAAGTTCGTGTTTTTTGACAAGGTCACACAAAAAGCCCAGTACGGTTTTATAGATAATAATTTATTCTCTGGATATCGCTTTCTGCCATTTTGGAATGATGAAAACACATTGATTGAGGTAGTTGATGCCATCACTATAACTGAGATTTTTGGATTTTTAAAAAACTCAGTTAGCTGTTTGAATTCTCTGTCAGAAAATGATAATCCAATTGTTCTTTTATATCACTTAAAAACGTAACTCAAACCTTGAAAATTAGTAGCTCTTTTTTGTAATCAGGTTGAATGCCTTTCAGTTTAGTCTTTTTAATTTTATAATATGTTTTTAATATTTAATTTTTATGAAATATATACTAGTTGTTTTCAGTTTGTTAGTCATTATTTATGCATGTAAAAGAGAAAAAGGTGGATTTGTTAATAACATAGCTGAACGCACTCTAGAAATTGATGATGTCTTAAGTTCAGGAGCAAAGTTAGGTGAAAAAATAACAGGCGTTTCTGCTATTCGCCTTGAAACTAATCAGAATTGTATGATTGGGAATGTCGAACAAATAAAAATGCATAATGAAAAGTTCTTTATTCTAGACAGTCATAATCACGCTTTACTGGTTTTTAATAAAAAAGGGAGGTTTTTATTTAAGATATCAGCGATAGGAAGAGGTCCTGGTGAATATCTATTTTTACGCGATTTTATTATTGACGATATAAAAGATGAAATAATTATTTTAGGAGCCCATAATAAAATAATTAGATATGATAATCAAGGTGGATTTATTGCAGAAAAGACCTTAGGATTTACCCCACTGAAATTTGCAACTGTTTCAGATGGAACTTTTTATTTTTGGAATGGTATTAATAGTTCTGGTCAAGCTCCTTTAGTTAGGACAGATGTTGAATTTAATGTAATTGAAAGTTATTTCAATGATGTTGTAGAAGAACTTACTACATCAAACATGTTTACTTTTTATGAAGGGGAGACATATTTGAGACCTTTTTTTGATAAGCATGAAAACATAATTTATAAACTATCCTCATCAGGTGTTGAAGCAAAACACCAACTTGATTTTGGCTCAAAAAATTGGCCTAAATCCATAGATATTCATCGAGACAGCCCTTTAAGGGATGATGATTACATTTATGGAGTTAGAAATTTTTTCGAGGGAAATAAATATATTTCATTTAGTTTTAGTCTTAAAAAATTATTGTACCAAGCTTTATATAATAAAAAGACACAGCAGTCATATTGTTGTAAGAGCTATTTTGCAGGAACTTTGCCTGAGGCAATTATTAGTTCGATTCAGTTTTTTGAAAATGAAGTCTATTATAGTGTTGTTGAACCATTTTATATTAAAGAGTATTTGGATACATATAAAATGAATGATTCAAATTATGATTATTCTCTTATTTCGGGAAAGTTGAAAGAAATTTACTCTTTACTAGATGAAGTAAATGAATCAGATAACCCCATTTTATTCACATTTGCTATTTTTTAAATTTCGTATCTAATGAAAAATAAAGTTATTTCAAACCATCTGCTATTTTTGAATATTCATGCTATTAATAAGTAAAAAATGAGTTACACTTCTTTTATTATTGCATTCCTCTTATTTAAATGTTTTCAATTCAATATCGGGGAATAACAAACATCGCTGTCGATCAATTATAAATAGTACTGAAAAATGGAACGAATAGATAACTTCTTCCATAGAGTTGGTTAAATATAAAATTATCAGTAAAATAATAAAAAGTAACATATAACGAACATTATTCTGAAATGAAAAAGAGAACCTTATTCCTATTCGCCTTCGTATTCCATCAACTTATAAGTTTTTCGCAGGGCAATATTCGTCTGACAATGGACGATGCACTGCAGTTGGCTCAAACACAGTCGTTGCAAACATTTTTGAACAAGCACTATTATATGGCTGATTATTGGGCCTACCGAAGTTTTAGGGCCAATTATTTACCCTCCCTAAATTTGCAGACTACGCCTTTGGCTTATACCAATGCCTCGCAGTTGAGGTATAATTCTGAAAAACAGGCAGATGAATTTGTAAGGACTGAGAGCCTGCGGTCAGATCTTGCACTAAACCTATCGCAAAAAGTAGCGACTTAACAGTTAATCCAATAATAATCACACATATTATTGATAAGTAAAAAATGAAATACTCTTCTTTTATTGTTGTATTCCTTTTATTAAATGTTTTCAATTCAATGTCGGGGCAAAACCAACATCATCATCGGTCTGTTTTAAATCGTACTGAAAAATGGAAACCAGGACGAATAGATGATATTCTCCATGTTGTTGACTCTTTTTTTTATGAAAACGGTATTTTGAAAGAGGTTGCAGAGTCCATAATAAAGAGAGAACGATTTCTCATAGTAGATTCTATTGCTGTTAATCAAAGAAAGATAATGGACAAAGAAGGTAATTTAATCCTTGAAGAAAACTTTCAAGACGGTCAAATAATTGCTATTAAGAGTTGTTACCCTCAATATTTGAATTTAATACCGAATGGTAGTTTTGAGCAACACAGTGAAATTCCACTTCACACTATAGAAAAAGTCTTTGTTGGTAGAGTTCGATGTAAACCCATAGATTCAATTGTTAAAACAGACACACTACATATTGATATAAGTGGAAACGATACCACAAGACACTTTTTGATTACCCGAGAAACACGATCAAACTGTGATTTTGATTCATCGAGAACGTTAAATCAATATGTACTTATTGAAAAAAATAGGGATGTAGTTGATTCTATTTATGTTAAGATGCCATATTCTGTACATAAAGGAAGTTACATCAAACGAAAGGCGCATATTTGCAATTACGAAGATGTCGAAATTAAAGTTCCTGGATGGAAAAGTTTAGGAAGACAATTCCCTTATATATATACTTTAGAAAACAATGCTCCTCATTCACCACTTTGGGGTATAGCGGATAAAATATTTGTTTTTAATGGCATTGCAGGTAATAGTTTTGTAAAACTATCTTCAACTGGCTGGTGGGCACCAAACTGTAATCCTTATTATAGCCATCCGTTATTACAAACAACACTCAACTCTACCATGTCAAAAGGAGATAAGTATTCTCTGGAATTTTGGCTTTGGAAACCTTATAGCTATCCTAAAGGATGTTCATTAAATATATCTTTTTCAGAGCTTCCTGTTACTATGGATAACAATCAGGATTACATCAAAAGTATGATTAATGTTAAAGCATTTAATGATAGCACAACAGGTCAATGGCAAAAAGTTACGCTATCATTTAAAGCACCAGAATTTGCCAGATATATGACCATCGGATTTTTTAATACTTCAACAGAATGCAAATTGATCACTCAAAGTGACACTCTACTTTCAAGATGGTGTTATTTGGATGGCTTTGTGTTGATTGCAGAAGATCACAAAGATGAGGTTTTGCCAAATTTTCAGCCAAACACCACAGTTCCTTTAGAAAATGTAACCAAAGATGAACCTATAATGATATATAACCATCAAATAATAGAAAAAGACAGCTCAATTGTATTAGAAAATATTTTGTTTGAAATTGACTCCTCTAATTTATTGCCCGAGTCACTTTCTGCATTAAGGAAGCTGCAATTGCTTTTAGAAATGCATCCAGAAATCAGCATAAAGATTTGTGGGCATAGTGATGATACGGGAAGCGAAGAATACAACAAGCAACTTTCCGACAAAAGAGCTAAAGCTGTTGTTCTAAAGTTGATTGAATTTGGAATTGATGCCAACCGACTCTCTTGGGAGGGTTATGGTTCTTCTGTTCCTGTTAATGACAACAGAAACGAAGAAGGGCGTGCAAAGAATCGTCGGGTGGAATTTGTGGTATTATAGTTAAATGTTCCACTCATTTAAATAACATTTTTTTGTGTTGGTTAAATATAAAATTAGCAGTAAAACAATAAAAAGTAACATATAACGAACATTATTTTGAAATGAAAAAGAGAACCTTATTCCTATTCGCCTTCGTATTCCATCAACTTATAAGTTTTTCGCAGGGCAATATTCGTTTGACAATGGACGATGCGTTACAGTTGGCTCAAACACAGTCGTTGCAAACTTTTCTGAACAAGCATTATTATATGGCTGATTATTGGGCCTACCGAAGTTTCCGTGCCAATTATTTACCATCCCTAAATTTGCAGACTACGCCATTGGCTTATACCAATGCCTCGCAGTTAAGGTATAATTCTGAAAAGCAGGCAGATGAATTTGTAAGAACTGAGAGCCTTCGGTCAGATCTTGCACTAAACGTATCACAGAAAATAGCGGCAACAGGCGGAACTTTTTTTGTGGAGAGTGATTTGAGTCGTATAGAAAATTACGGATACAATCCTTATACGCAATTTTCATCTCGTCCTATTAGAGTTGGCTACGAACAAGAGCTTTTTGGCTTCAACTCCATGAAGTGGCAACGTAAAATTGAACCCCTGAAATTTGCCAAAGCCAAACAGGATTACCTTCAATCTGCTGAATATATGCATTTATCTACAATAAATTATTTTTTCGGCTTTTTGAGAGCATATAATCTAATGGAGATAGCCCAAACCAATGTAGATAATACAGAAAATTTACTCGGAGTAGCAAAACACCGCTTTGAATTGGGAACAGTCACGCGTGAAGAGTTGTTGGATCTACGACTATCACATAACAATGCTTTGATAACCCTTCAAGAAGCTTTGCTTGACTATCGTGAAGCTAAAGAAAATATCTTGAATTTTTTGATGCTGCCAACGGATATTGAGTTGGAAGCGGTATTGCCCAACAGGATGCCTGTTGCAGAAGTGGATATATCTATTGTACTGGAAAAAGCACTAGATAACAACCCGGAGATTTTGCAACTAGAACAGAACTTACTTGAAAGTCAACGTAATGTGGATCAATCGAATAAAGGCAGACATTTTCGCAGCAATGTAAACCTCTCGTACGGTTTAAGTAAAGACGATGGCTCTTTTTTAGAAAATGGTGAATTTAAAAATGTGTACAGTCCTGAATTTGAAACCTATCAACAAGTTAGAGTGGGCATCAATATCCCTATTTTAGATTGGGGGAGAAGTAAAGGGCAATATGAATTGGCTAAGTCGCAATATGGAATTACGCAGGTGGCTTCTCAGCAGTCCATGCAACAGTTTAGGCAAAGTGCAGTCACCCAGGCGATTGCCTTTAATATTCAAAAATCCCGTGTTGAATCTGCAGCACTTTCTGATACTTTGGCCAATGAGAGCTATGAACTCACTATGATAAGATTCAAAAAAGGTCAAGCTGATGTTTTAAGGCTTACCTCTTCTCAGCGTGCCAAAGACAATGCACGATTGCAATATATCAATGCGTTAGCGCAATATTGGAATCAGTATTTTACATTAAGACGATTAACTTTGCACGATTTTGAGAATAATAAGGATATTGAGTTTGATGAAAATGAAATTTTGGGATTTTAAGATTGAATACCGAAGAAAAAACTCAACTATGAATTAAACGGTTTTATACGAATTTTAAAGCAAT
>DATJCU010000186.1:0-28630 GCA_035497795.1 Edaphocola sp.
AAGCACAAATGCATCGGCAGAATCGTTCAACTCTAAAATAAAGAGGTTCAGAGCCAATTTTAGAGGCGTTAGGGATAAGACCTTTTTCCTGTTCAGATTGAAGAATATTTTTGCTTAGTCCACAACTAATGTTCTTGATCCGGAGTTCATGGCTCGAAATCCAGATTCAATAATATCTATTAAATCAGAATAAAACAAAAAACCTTGTCAATCTATAGATTAGCAAGGTTTTATAGTATTTAGTGTTTCCACTTTGTGAACCCACTGGTACAAAACTCGAACCATTTATTGGAAGATTTGCGGCGATTGAGCCAATTGAAAGAGAATAAAAATCATGATGATTTAGACCAACAATTAACCCAAAGTAAAACTAGTATGAATAAATCCAGAAAAAGATTATGAATAAAAACTATTCCCTACGTTCTACACATCTTTTGCAATTATTTAATGTTTATCGTGGCCAACGTACCAATGGTTAAGGTGTACTGTTTACCGACCTAAGAGGGGATAACGGGGATTGGCGATCGTGGTACTGGAAGGAAAGAGTGCTTCCAGAGTCGCATTATCAGAGGCCATAAGCTCTTCAAGGGAACGGTCACCGGTGCTGAATAACCGGATATAATTGTTTACCGTGTTTCGGGATATCCCAAGTGTAGTACCTATTTTACGGTTGCTGAACCCATCAATATGTAAGGAAATGATTTGTTGTAAGTCCATTGGATCAAGTGTGTTGGCCATATCGCATACTTTTAAGCGATAAGGTAATTAATACTTGATCTTTCAAAGTGGCACAAATCAACCGTTATTGGTTTTTAACACACAGGCAAAAATGGCACAGTTTGAACCGAAATGCCTGGCACTATGAAACCGAAATCAATGGCACAAATCGAACCGAAGTAACCAAGAGGGAAAGACCGTCGAGGATACTAATTAAAGCTTGATCATTCGCTGAACAAGCCAGCCCAGTTTCTTTATTCCATTTTCTATTTTATGGTTCCACAAAGGTGTAACCTTCCCTTTTTTGGTCTTGAACTGCTTCAGAAAAGCATCTGAAATCAAATCGTCTTTCTTCATAATGTGTAAAAAGTTAAAAGTTAAACAAAAAAATAGCGGGGCCGGCCCCGCTATTTTTTTACTTACACACTTTATGACATAGTCCCGTAAAGTCTAATTAAGCTGTTATTATTTGATTTAGCATCTTTCCTAAATTAAAAGATTCCTCTTCTATCCACATTTCCTTTTGGATTAAATCGTTGATAAGAACTAGTTCTTTCTTTGAAAAAATATCTATGGACAATCCAGATAATTTTTTTGACAAATTCCAGTGACTATAATGATAATCTATATATGTACTGATTTTCTTATGAGGTTCATTAGGGTAAAGAAGAGAGATGTCTTTATTTTTGTTTTTAAGCTTTTCTTTTATTCTTGTATAGATTTGTAATCCTGCCAAATCCCAATCGCAAGAATAGTAAATTGGCTTAGAAAATTCAATTTCATCAATATCGTCAATTATTTTGATATTGTTTCCGCCAACATACCATAACTTAACTTCGGCATTCTTAGCGATCCAAGGTTGTTTTAGAAACGACTTGTTTTCACACAATACAACTGCTTTAGGATTAGGGTAATCAACAACTAATCTCCATTGATTTTCTTTCTTGTCTAAAGGGAACTCTGTAATATCTAAAATTTTGAATACAGCATTTCTGATACTTGTTCTATTTTTTAAATATTTTGAAGTGTCAAAAAATTCATTGGAAAAATCTTCTATATTGGTTGGATTATTTTTTAACTCCGTTTTATTCTCGGCAATGAGCATTAAGGTTTTTACATCCTCAAGTGTAAAATTCTTTTTAGCACTAGGCTCGATACCATTTTCGATTAGAAAGTTCTTAGCTTTATCATATGGTGTTTTAAATGTATCTTCATAAAACTTTTCAAAACCCTCAGTAGGAATAATAACTTTTGTGTTTCCAATTTTTCTATCGAGAATACACTTATCTTCCAATAAATAATTGATATAGGGATGTTCTTGAATGTTTGCTTTTGTTCTTTTTAAATGGAACAAATCATGAAGTGCTTTCAACTCTTTCCAATTGATGTTTTTATTCATCGTCAGGCATTGTATTTATATAATCGGCAATATCTTCCACAATGATCTCTGAAAAAATTCCTAGTGGTGGAACATAAGTATCCATATCAGCTAAATTGTTTTCATTCATAATGTAGATGTATTGTCCATCACTTGTAATTTCTCCTGCTGTTTCTATTGCCATTGTTATTACCTGATATTGTTCTTTTTTTGCCAATTCGTGTAACATATCATAATTACTTCCTAAACCTTCTGCTTCATCTATCGGCATTATTTTTAATCCTTTTTTTCCCTTTTCTTCAATTAGAGATAATCTTGCTAGGCACAATAAAGCATTCGCAGCATAGGTTTGTCCGTTACTCCCTGAATTAATCTCATCATTATCTAGTTTTAAATCAAATTCTAAATCAAAATACGATTTGGGATTCATTAAATCTTCAGGCTCAACTTTAGTACTTCCCCCAAGTTGCTGAAAAGCTTTTATCATCATTCTATTGATGTCTATTTCTTCCCGAAGCTCACTGAATAAACCAGTATTATTTATTTGTGTATTTAATTGTTTTCTGAAATTTCCAAGCCAACTATCAGGATAATAAATTGATTTTTTTGAAGTTAATGATGCTCTATTTCCTCCTGTAATAATTTTATTTTTCTTTTTTAAATAGGCGTCAATTTCATTGATTTTTGTGAGGTAATTGGTGTACACTTTATATACTTCATTAAAAATGCTGCCTAATATTTCAATTTTTCTTGAACCGATTTCCTGGATGTCTTGTGTAAGTTTATTTAACCTATCTGCAATATTAGATGAAATTAGGTCCTCATCAGCTACAGGTGTAAGGAAAACGGTCGGAAGCACTAAATTGGCTAACTTTCCAATTGAAATAGATTCATCATATGGCAAATTCATATCTTCAAGTATTTTCTTAACTGTTACTTCATAATCAATTTTTGATCGATCCGCTTTATTCTTTAAAGAGTTAAAACCTCCATTTTCAGGATTAGAAAAATCCTCAACATTTTCATCATACACAGGTTGATGTTTAAACAGTTGTTCAAATATTTGTATTGTCTCAGCTAGTTCCTGATTTGATATACTAACTGTATTTTCCTTTTGTTGTATACCGTTATTTATTTCCTGACACTCTGTTTCCAATTCATATTTGCATTTTATTAAAGTCTGATTGTTATTACTTAAGTACTTTTCGTGCAATACAGTTTTATCAAAAACAGATTCAACCATTAGTTTTTGTAAATCATTTTGTTGTGTAGCTAGTTCTTTATTATGAAGTACGATTTCCTTTCCAATAGACTCTATATCAATATTCTCTTTATTGCTAAATAAATCCGTTCCCAGTTTTTGAATTCTCTTATTACACTCTTCTATAACTATTTTGTTACTCAAAAAACCTTCATATTCTTTTAGAATCAAATTGAATTGGTGTAGAACGTTTTCTTTATCAAGATACAATTGAATAAATTGCTCGAATTTACTTTCGGAAATATCTAAACTTTCTTCAATATTGAAAGAAATAAGTTCCTCTTTTCTTTTGTATAAATCTATGTTTTCCTGAAGATTATTAAACTTAAATAATATTTCTTTATACTTCTCTTTATTGCTTTTCTCTTTAACTAATGTATTTAATTTCTTTCCGACTCCTTCTTTGATTTCCGATAATGGCTTTATGAGGGATTCTACACTATCAACGTTCAAAAGTCGATTTGGTGAATATGTAATATACTCATATGCTCCATCAAGATTTAACCAAAATCCGTGATTATCTTTTTTATCTTTTACTTTAGAATCTATATTTTCAAATAATTCTTCCGGAAACGGAACATATCTATTAGCATTTTGTTCCGAAGGTTTTACTTTACCATATTTCTGAAAATAGATTAAGGTACTTTCTATTGTGTGGGATATAGGAAAGTTCAAATTTTCAGTAGCCCATCTTACGAGAGATTCCGGATTATTTAAATCTGAAAACTTTGATAATGATTCAAGTTCAATTATTTCCTTTTCAAGTTTTTCAATTTCAATAGGAAAATTTTCATTCGCTTTCTCAAAGTCAATCACCCAATTTGAGGTATCAAAATCATTAAGAAGGTTATTACTTTTGAGATAATCTATAAAACCTAATAAATTCCTTTTATTCTCGTTTTCCTTAGTTTGAGACTTATGCCACTCTTTAACTATGTCTAATCTATTGTTGTTTAATTTCAACCAATTTTCAACTGTTTCCACAGATATTTTAGATTGGTTAATACTGAAATGTTTATTTTCTATCTCCTCTTTATAATTATCTACATAAACAAGATTAGCAACGGTTCTCTTTTTGTCTAAAAGTTCTTCTAAATCTTTTATTCTAGATTTTTTTATTTGATGTTCAACGAACTTAAGTTCAACCTTTTTATTTTCTAATTCCTCTGCTGCCTTTTGTTGTTCTAATACTGTTTTTCTCTTTAACGTATTCCAATAATTATATCGTTTGAATAGGAATTCAGAATAAGTAGATTTGTATATTTTACTTTTATCGAGAGTGTTTTTTAGAGAAGATTGTTTTTTATTTATCAAATCAATTTCTTCCAGATATCTTTTATGTTCGTGGAAGTCGTTACTAATATTATTTACTTCCTCTCTATATTTTTCCATAATGATATTTTGTTCATCATCACCGAAAAGGAATTTTTTTAGATTTTCAGATTCTGTTTTAAAACCTTTACCTCTTGAGAAAGATCTCAATATATTAGCATAAGTTTTTAATGTTTCATCTTTTGTTAAATCTAATGAGAGAATTTCATTATTATAAAGGATTTGATGATAGTTTTTTTTACTGAATGACTTTGCTCTAGCAAATTCAACTTTTTCAGAAAGACTGTTTAGCGTCTCGATTTTATCATTTATAATTAAATCTTTGGTAAAAATAGGACTATTGAGAGGCGTTAATATTTCCCAATCGTATCCATTTTGGATAATGAACATATTAGCCATATTATTAGTACTTTCAATATAAGCACCAATTACAATGTATTGTTTGGGTTTTAATTCAATATTTAAAAAAATATAACCTCTGGAAGATGATTTTCCTGTAGAAGCCAAAAGCATCCCTTTTACATCTCTATCTTTATTACCATCTGTTGCAGATTTAAATTCACCTGAACCAACTAAAATTAATTGAATCATATCTGCGATCATACTTTTTCCGCTTCCACTTTCCCCGCTAAAATCCGTTCTGTAAGGATGAAATAAATAATCAGCATTAAAGTGTTGTTTAATGCCTATGGTAGATAAACTATATATACGAGGAAAATTATTCTGCATCTTTCACTTCTTTAATCAGGTTATCTATCGTTTCTATTTGAGGTTGATATGCTGCTCGTAACCTTTCAAAGGAGGGCATTATTTTAAATTTGTTCTTTTCATTTTCATCATCCCACATTAACCACCCTAATTCTCCAAACTTGATAAAAGATTTTTTCACAACATCTTCAAACCTTTGGTCATTTAAATCAGAACCTTTATCCGAAGAGTTATCATTAATTAATTTTCTCAAAGCATTTTTCTCTTCTTCGTATTCTTCATAAAGAAGACTTGTAAATTCAGATATACTATCAAGCTCAATATTACCATCCAATTTGTACATTTTCAGAAAAAGCATACCAACAATAATAAATTCATTTTTCAAATAGTCTCTGCTATCAGAAGGAACATTACTTTTTCCGTCTTCATTTAGATCCAAGTAATAATACTGATTGAATTCATTTCCGTCTTTTCTTAGGTTAAGATTGAAAAAGTCTTTATAATAATTTTTCAAAGACTCAAAATTTTCATTCTCATTTAAGAAACGAAATAAATTTGCATCTAAAGGATATTCTCGTTGAATATGAATACCACTTCTGAGCGTATAATCCAGTTTAGAAAAAACACTCAAAGCTTTCTTTTCATAAAGAAAACCATATTTTACTACTTTTTCTGAATTGTCATCTGCCATAATGATATTCTTTTATTTACAGTATAATTAACGGGCTCTTGTTTA
Source organism: Edaphocola sp. (assembly GCA_035497795.1). Taxonomy (GTDB): domain Bacteria; phylum Bacteroidota; class Bacteroidia; order Chitinophagales; family Chitinophagaceae; genus Edaphocola. The sequence goes on from DATJCU010000186.1 coordinate 6,133, forward strand.
ATTTCTACCTTGTATCGCTGTTTGGATTTTGTACTTTTCCTCAAAACACTATGTGCTGTTTTAACAGCAATTGCCAATCGGTCTGTATCTATAATTTTAAAAAACAATGGTGTAAAAACTAGCGAACCTTTTTCTTCCAGTTCCTGAAATGCCAAATTTGTCCAATACATTATTCTTTCTTTATCTTGTTTCCATTTGAGCGTCTTATCCAGGAGTTCTTTTCTTTTAGGAATATCGATACTTCTCTTAATAATTTCAACAGGTAATTTAGGACTTATCTCTCTAATTGGAATAATATTGAATGTGAGAGAATGCTCTATAGATTTTACCTTTAACCCGGAAAGATTATTCGGAAATTGAATTCTTTTCGTACTCCTTTCTTTTTTAACAAAAGATTTTTCCAACAGATAGTGAATAAATTTATTGGTTTTTCTGTCAAAATCTTGCTTATTAAAATCATAAATAAATTCTCTTATTCTGGGTTTTATTTTTTCAATTCTCTTGCTTACCTGCTCTAATTGACTTCGGGAATTATCGTGGAATTTTTGAACCTTTTGAATATTTTCAATATAGTTGTAACTATCAGTCTTTTGAAGAATATCAGTCAGTAATTCATCAATATCATACGATATCTGAAATGCGTTTTTAAGTTCAGATGCTTGTTCTTTTATTACTTCAAGACGGATTTCGATTTCTTTTAAAATATCAAGAATACTTTGGTCTTCCGATTTAATACTGATTTTGAAATCAGTAACAGACTCGTTTACCTGTTGATCCAATATTTCAATTTGAGAAATAAGTTCAGGCATTCGTATATCAAAATGATCTTCAATCCATTCGTTGAAGTCTTTATCTGTTTCAATATATTCTGTGAGGCTTTTGTGTAATTCGTCAAAAAACCTCTTTATTTTTGCAGGATTATATTTTTCTATGAGACGTTTTTCAATATTTTGACAAAGCTCCAACCCGTACTTTTTAAATTGATAAGTTCTTTTCGTTTCATTACGCCACAAGAAAGATTCCTGTAATCTTAAAATTATAGTATTGTTTCTGTTGTATTCTGTGCGAGAACGCTCATTATTACCTTGATCTTTAAAAATCTTATTTATAATTGAAATAATGTTTTCTTCCGTAAAATCTTTATCCTTATACTTGGCATAAAGAGACAAGAGAATCAATCCGTCATTTTTTTCCGGGATTAATTTCTCATACTGATCTTTTGCTTCGCGATATAGGTTAAAACTTTCCATTTAATTATAATTCAATTTCTATGTTTCTATCTAATTTACACCATTTCATATGGCTTTCCGGTGTATATTCATCAGCTGACCTTTTTAACTTGACATTATAACAAAGCATCAAGTTGTTTTTTTTTAGGTAATCTATTAAAATATCCTTTTTTATCTTGAAAGTAAAGCCTTCAGATGATGGTTTATATCTTCTCCAATTAGGTCCAGATGTATAAGAATTAATCCATCTAAAAGTTTTTAAAGGGTAGTTATCTTGGTCTATAATAATATCTAAAAGATTTTTCCTTTCGATACCAAATTTTGAAAAGGTATCAGAAAATAAATTGGTATTTACTAAATCCTGTTCTCCTCTAAAATTGTTATATGATATCTGAATCAGAGGAACTATCTGAGTAATAGGAAAAGTAGACGAATTATATGTAGCTAAAGGTATCTCATAAGCATATTGATTTTCTAATTGAATGAATGGTAAATTATCCATTTTTGTTAAATCAAAATCTTGTTTCTTTAGAAAAGCTCTGATTTCAAAATAACAAGTACCGTTAAGTTCCTTGTATCTGTTCACTCGTTGGTTGCCATATTCTACCAATGTAACAAAATCTTCTTCACGATTGATTAGATTGTTTACTAGACTATCAAAATCATTAAAACTTAAAAAATCTTCTTTAGAAATATTTTCGGGTATCCAATTGATATAATCAGGACGAGTTACGATAGAATATACTAGTTTAGAAGGATCGTAAACTCTAAATTTATACTTAATACTTTCAATAAATGATGGCTCAAAGCAATTTCGTTTTATTTTGGAATGAAAAATTTTGTTTAAGCTACTCTTAACCTCATCATAATAAGGAGATTGTACTTCAATTGTATCAAAGTTAGTATTTATATTATATCTCTGATGAACAGCTTCCTCTTTTTCTTTATCATAGCCTTTCCAGCCTTTAGATACAATATCCCAATAAACACTTTCAAATAAGGAATTACTTTGTTCATTTTCATTTATTTCACAAATTAATTTGTGTTGAAATGAAGAGTAGGTATATTTAGTTTGTTTGTATTCAGTATTTAATTCTTCTTGGTGAAAACTCAAATTACAGAGTTTAAGTATTATCTGAGAATACCATTCAGGCAAATTCGAGAGAAAAACATATCGTTTATATGCAGAGTTTAATGATTTGAACTTTTTCAATTCTTTTGTCGTTAAAAAAGAACTGTTAGATTGGTTGATTAAACGAAGTAACTCTTTTGTTGTTTCTAAGATATTAAAATGTTCTTTCTTCAAAAGACTTATAAACTTATCTTTAAATTGGATAAGTATGCTTGGATTTTGTAAAGCAATTGCTTGAAGAACAATAATGCTATATTCAACTTCATTGTCATTGCCGTTTTCAATACCAAAATGTATAAACGACTGTATGTAATCTGAATTATCTTTAATCAGGCCAAAAGCAGAATGTAAGGCAAGTTCTCTGATTTTTATGGCAGGATAATTGAAAAGCCAAACCAAATATTTTATAGTAACGTCAGAAAATGGCAATGCCTCAGAATGTTGTGTTATAAACTCATATTTGTTCTCTTTATCTGGCAGACCTAAAGCGAGTTCTTTATTGTATTGTAGGTTTGATTCGTAATATGTTTTGATGGATTCATCATTAAAATATTCTTGATATTTTATAAGCTTATCAATAGAGCTTGTTAAATCACCGCTATATTTTCCTTTTTGTGTATAATAGCTGTTTAAAAGGAATTTCTTTCCAAACTCAGGATCTACTTTCAGAATAGTTTCAATAATATCAAAATCTAGCTTATCCGGATCGTCACTTCGTTGAAACAATAAACTGTCAAATTCAAATTGTGAAGCCAATAAAACGATTTTTTCAGCTTTTTCGATATCTATAGTGATTAATCCGTTTGCTATTTTTAGCAAAGCGGTTGATCTGATTCTATCTTTTGTCCATTTTTCAATGAAATTTAGTAAGTTATCAATACTCAATATTGAACATTGATCTACCAAGTTAAGAACTTCTTTGTCTGATAATACCTTGTAAAAAAGAATTTCTCTCTTCCAATTTACATTGTGCAGACTATTTTCAAAAAATTGTTCTATATCTAATTTTTCATCCACAAAAGCTCTGAAAGTGTTATTGGAAAGAAGCTCATCAATATTTGAAATGAATTCATCAAAAAGTTTTTTAAAATCTCTTAAAGTGAAAATAATATCAGAGTTGGAATGTACTATCTTGTTTTTTAGATCGATATACTCTCTAATGATTTTATACTTATTCTTTTCAATAATGAGTTTATTTTCAGATGAAGTTTCATTATAAAAACTTTCGAAAATTGATTTTGCTGAATGATATTCCTTTCTCAGCGATTGGTTTCGCCTATTTTGAGTTTGAATATCAAATTGAGATTGTATATGAGCTTCAAACTTTCCATAGTTTTCTTCAAAAATCTGAACCAACTCTTCGAACGATAATTTTGGACATTGAATAATGAATTTATCTTTTCTGATATCTTCTTGTTCAAGAGCATTATTAGTGGATTTTTCATTATTAGTTATAATTGGCTCAGGCAAAGAATAAGCTGTATAATCAATTCCTTTTTCAATCAGTATTTCTGAAAATTTGTTTAGTTCTTTTATATCGTAAAGTTCAACTAAAGTATTGAACTTTACGATATCGACTATTTTAGTAATGACATCATTATTACTAAAATGTATAGCTCGTAATAATAATTTCTTAGTAAGGTGTATAAAATGAGCTTCACTAGTTCCACCGTTTTTCCATCGTGGTAAAGTCGTAATAACAGCTAAATACAGTTCTAAATTATCATTGGAACAATTTTCTATCAAAGGACCAATTATTATATCTAGTGCTTCATCTCGTGCAATATTTGGTTCCTCTATTTCCATTAGCCTAAAAGCTAATTCAGGATATTTATCTGTAGTAAATGCAATTAAATTAGAAATGCAGATATGTTGCATACGACCATTTCCGGCCTCATTTAATAAATCCTGAATATGAAAAACTTCCGAAAGACGTTGCAATGTGTTATTTGGATCTGTTTTATGGATTAATTCCATTGGCTCTATAATATTAGAAGCCTGATAATCTTTTCTATAACCTACACCAAAGGCGATATCTATAAGCTGATTATAAATTCTTTTGAAATCCTCTTTGAAATCACAAATTCCATAAGTTTCCGAAACCTCTCCCAAATAAGAGGCTAATGTATTAGTATCTTGCTCTAATCTTGCTATTTCTTCAGCGTGTGCAATGACTTTATAGGTTAGCTCTGTAAAATTTTTATGTTGACTGTTATAAATTTCATTTGCAATTGTCAATCCAACTGAATAATGTCTAAATCCATCTCCACTTTTATCGAGGTTTATCCAATAGTTTACTAATTTTTCAAGATTTTCTTTTGACAACACTTGTGTTGACAGCCTGAATATATCTTTAAATAAATATTTAATACTACTCGCAATGAAATAGTCATCGTTATTCATATCAAATAAACCGTGAGCTCTAGATTGAAATTCTTTTTCTCGTTTTACATAAAGACTTTGAATACAATCTTTAAATAATTTTAAACCTGCATCTTCATCTGGATCGTTATTTCTTACTTTATTCCACAAATCAGATAAAATAAAAATAGAAGTGTAAATCTCACTTGCCGGGTTTGATAAATAGCGTAATTCTTTTGTTAATGATTCAATTAATTCAGGAGTAAAAATCCAAATTGGTTTTAAATCATTGTATAAGTTGATAATTTCTTTTCTCAATTTATAACTCATTCTCTCTTGCTCTATTATTTTTTCAAATAGTTCGGGTTCGGGAATATCTCTTTTCGGAAATAGCTCTATGATTTCTTCATTACTTAAAAAATCAGAACAAAAAGAAATAAGTTTAAAATATGTTTTGTCAGAAAGATTTGTGAAATCTGTCTCTTTAATAATTTTAATTGCTAAGCTTTTTTCTGTTGCTATAGGCAAGAAACATTTTATTAAGGCTATTTGAATTTTAGGAAATAATTTTTGATTTGTATTAAATTCTTTTGAAAGCTGAAATAGCTTATTGTATTGTTTGCATTCTGTTAAGTGATTAATAACTTCAAATTTTATTTTAAGATTAATTCGGGCATTTTGTTTTTCCGAATGACTTTTCTTAAGATAGCTTCTATTGTGTTTGTTTGATTCCTGCCATTTAATAGTATCTATTTCATTGAATAATTCAACTATATCAACGAATATCAGAGCTTCTGCTTTCAATTCCTGAGTTATACTTTTACTATCTCGATCTTTTAACGATTTAGAAAGTCCTTGATTAATAACATTTTGATGAAGAAGGTTGCCGGTTTTTTGATAATACTTTCCTAAATAATAACAGAAGTACTCTTTGTTTACTAGTACAAAATCACCATCCCAAATAGTTCGTAAACTATTTGCTGTTTCTCCTACATTTAAGAAAAGAACTGTAAAATCAATCTCTGTACCACTAAAATTCCATTTTAACTTTTCAAATTGATCTTTTAAAAAAGCTATTCTTATAAATTCAGAAAGAGAAGTTTTCTCTATGGCTGCTTTTAATGCTATTTCGAGATTGTCTTTAATTTCTTCAAGAGATCTGTAATTACCCCAAGCTGATTTTATCCATTCCAATGTTGTAGTAGAAATTACCTTATCATATTCTTCAACCTCATATAAATGAGAAAAGTAATTTCTGTACGCTTCATCAGTAAACGGATTTTGTTCATAAAATAAAACCAATGCTTTATTGAAAGGTGCTTTTAAATCATTCGTTTTTGATATGATAAATTCACGGAAACTATTATGAAATATTGAATATGCTCTTCCGTCTATTTGTTTCAGCAGGTGAGAAAATAAACTAATTATACTTTCGACTTCTGTAAGATTTCTATTTTCGCCTGCGAGTTTTAATATTTCCTGTATAGTTGCAACAGAGGTATTTTCTTTTCTATATGCCAATACAGCTAAAACCCATTTTGCAAAAATGTTTTCTTCAATCTTTTGGAATAAATACTCGTGATAGGAATTAATCTTTCCGTCGTTAAGAGTGGGTAAATCTTCTAATGTTTTTTCATAATCCCTTTTATCAACTTTCGTGAGAAGTTCAGAAATGTAATGAAGATAAATCGGAATTCCTCCGGATACTCTTTCAATTGCATCAAGGATGCTACTCGTATCAATACCTTTGTTATCAAGATATTGTTTTATTTCCATCTGAGTAAAAGGAGAAACTTTAATATACCTTCTTGCGTCAGAATCTATTTGAAGTTTTACAGATTGAGACAAAACAGTATCATACTGTGAGCTTAATATAAAGTAAATATTTTCTGGCAAATCACCTTTAATATAATTAAGTAACGATTTTTCCCCAAGTGTCGTATCTCGGTGTACGTGATCTAATCCGTCAATTATAAATATAATTTTCTTTTTTAATGTACTTAATTTTTCAATATAAGAGCTGAGTTTTTCCTCATATCGTTCAGAATATTTACTAGGTAAATCAACTTCCGGAAAGCTTTTCTCAATAACTATACATAAGGATTTTAAAAAATAATATGATTGATGCCTGAATTTCCCAAAATCGTTTTTTGCGTCAGGAATAAAGCAATAATAAGCTAAAGTTATATCACGATGCTGTTCCTTAAATTTTGTAAGTGCTGTGGATTTACCAATACCTGGAAGTCCCTCAATAAAAATATAACCTCCTGAAAGTTCACTTAATCCTCTTTCGAGTTGCTTAAAAAAAGTTTGATTCGGAACATAATATTCATCAATTACTTTAAAATAATGTGATAATTTATCTTCGAATCTATCTAAAATACCAAACTCATTTAGTACCAAATATTTTGTAATGCTTTCTCCAGAAATGCTCCATTTTACAGTAGCATTCAAAAGTCGTTCAAACAAACTTGTTTCAATACCAATCATTTCTAATTTAGATTTAAGAACATTCTGGACTTGCCCAATAGATTCCTGACTAAATTTAAACTCTAAACTTTTGATAAATTCATCAAAAGAATCTTCGTCTAGCGAACATTCCTGTCTTATTTTTTCTACTGTCTCTTTGTAATTGTCATAATTGGGTAAAGAATCATATCTAACATCAGATTGTTTTAAGGGTTCAAATATATTTGTTCTTATTTCGGAAAGACTATGATTTAGACCTTCACTTGGGCGTTTTTGATTACTTTCCTTTTTAGTGGTAAATAGTATTATCGAAAAATTTTCACTATTTCGTTTTGCACTTAAGTATCCTTCTGCTAATTGCTTGAATATTGACTTTTTGTGAGATTGAGAGGTCAATAAATTATATAACGTGTATGAGTTATTTTCATCCTCTGACCATTTTACTTGATAGTAATCAATAGTATCTTTTCGGTAAATGATAATGTCATCTATATGATTACCTTTCTCATAATTCTCCAATCTAATCTGGCGTATATCTGAATTGAAAAATAAGCACTCAATAATTTTAAGTGCCGCAATATTGTTCTGATAATAAAATCCTGCTTGTGCTGCTGAGCCTTCCATAAGTGCTAAAATTTTTTTTAGAAATTATTCTGTTGCTAGTTCCTTTAAATTAATACGTTTTTCGGAGAGATTGTAATTTTTAAATTTATACCTCATGAAAGCTGACATCATGTCTTCGTGAGTGGACATAATGATTTGATTATCGTAGAATTCATTTCTTAGCAAATCAATAAACCCGTAAAGATTTAATTCGTCCATGGTTTGCACTGGATCGTCTATTAAAATTAATTTGTTTTGAGAGTACTTTTTGTGAAGTGCTAGAGTGAAAGAAATAATTAATGCAGACAATTGTCCAGAGCTCATCGTGAATACAGCATCATAGGTTTTGTGTGATCCAGTTTGGAAACGTATTCCCTCTTTTTCGGAAAAGATAAATAGTCCTATCCCTCCTTGAAAAGATTGCATAATTCTGCCAGAATATATATGGAATACTGTTTCTATATCTTTAATTATTTTTTTCTGATAAGATTTTAAAGATGAGTTATATGTACCTTTTAATCTATTCAATTTTTGAGAGATTTCTCTTGCTGTGTCTCTCTTTTTTGTTACCTCTAGTAATTGCGTAGATTTAGTTTGTAAAATTTGATTTTGACTTAATGATAATTTATGAGATAGGTATTTTTTCTTTGCTTCAATTTGTTCAATAGTCACAGAATCTACTTGATCAAATTCATTGTTGAAATATTCTCGGAAATATTCTAAAAAATAAGATTCTATCAATTCTGCATTATTCGTGTCTTTTATAATTGAGATTTCGTTCTTGAATAGCTCTAATTTGTTAGCTATATTCAGTATTTGTTCGTCACTTAGATATTGTGAATAATCAATTTCAAGAATATTAAGAACTTTTATAAGATCATTAAAATGATTGTCCTCTAAATCGAGTAACTGTGAAGCAAATTCTTTATTGTAGTTAAGAGAAGTAAGGTGAATATTTATTAGCTCTATTATTTGTTTAATCGTTTCAGATTTAAATTCTGCAAATGTTTCTTGAAGCCGATTGTTTTTATCAGAGTTGATCTCTTTGATTTGCTCAGATTTAGTTTCGATTTGAATAAGTAGCATTTCAACGTTTTTCCAGTCATAGCCACATAAAACACATTCTCCATTGGAAACCCCAGCTTCTCTTAGGTCGGTAAGTTCATCTATTAAATCATTTCTGGATTTAGAAATGTCTGAATAAATTCTATCTAATCCAGAGAGCTCTTTATGACTAGATATAAGTGCATGTTTAGTTGAAGAAAAAGTAGTTTTTAAATCACTTGGAATGAAGTCATACGGATTCAAGTCTATTGATTCTTCTACTGTATTATGACTCAGTGATTCCAGTTGCTTAATCGAATTTTGCAGACCTGTCACTTTAGTTCGTAACTCTCTTACCTCATCTTTTTTAGATAAAAAATTATGAAACTTAAAAAAGTTATTGACCAGATTTTCATTTTCTAAAAGATAGTCAACAGCTCTATTTTTTCTATATTGAATGAACAGGCTTTTTCGTTCGATAAATACTTTTAATCGATCAAGAACTCCATTAGCGCCTATAATATCTAAATAGTTGAATGTTGACGGATTGATTTCCTCCTGATCCCAGAATAAATCTTTTTTTTCTAAAAACTTTACAAAAGAAGTTGGAGTTTCATCAGCAATGATATTGGCCTTTAATTGATTTATTTCTTGATCAAGAGCTCTAAAATTTTCATTTTCATTGTTAGTGATTGTATCGAATCTCCTTTTTATGTCATCAATTCGCTTGATTTTTTGTTCAAATTCATTTAAATCAAATAAGTGACCTATATGGCTTTTTCTTTTTTTATCATCATGTTTAAGAAGGAATAGGGATTCTTCTTGTTCTACATAGTTTAAAAACTGAAAATTAGATTTGTAATTTTTGCCTAATAAATCTGTTAAAAACAGATTTTCATCATCTACTGATGTTCGATTCTCAGACAAAAAATCATCTTTTGTAAATAGCTTATATACGGAGAAATCTATGTAAGGATCTATGTGTGTTGCATTTGCAAACCGTTCCAATATATAGGTCCGGTCATTTTTGATTAGCTCAATTGTGACCAAAATATCTTTGCCTATTCCGTTTGAATGTTGAAATGGATTTTCAGAAAAAACCTGTCTTCCATCAATCAGTTTTGTCTTTAGGTCTTCGTATCTTCTTATATTACCTGTAAAAACTAATTCTATAGCATCATATATAGTCGTTTTTCCAAATCCATTAGGGCCGTCAAATACAATAATGTCAGAAGAATTAAAATTTATCGTAGTGTCTTCGAATATCTTAAAATTCTGGATTCTAATTTTGTTAATCTTCATTTGGTAATATTACTTTTAATTTTTCAAGAATAGTTTCATTGGTCATTGCGCTAAAATCTTCATCATTTAACATGAAAAAATCCTGCTCCAAAATTTCGTCAAGAGGATTGTTTCCAATAGACCTTTTGTTTATTTCTTCGAGAGATTTCAGGTTATTTGTTTGTGTAATTCTTATTTTAATAAAAGGTATTTTAATAGCTATTCGATAGACCAATGACTCAAATGAGTTAGCATCGAAATTCGTTTTGTGCTGTTCAAATATTTGGTCTTTTAAAATAAGTGATTCAATGGCAGTAAGTACATTTGATTCGCCAATTGCAGCATTTAAATTTTTTAGTTCTTCATCTGTGTAATACAATATACTTTTCTTGAAGTGGTATGGATTCTCTTCAATTTGTAGCAGATTATCAAATTTAACATCTTCTAGTTTTGGAACCTTATTCAGTATTAACAGGTTTACGTTTTTATCAAAAGTCGGTTCTTGTACGACTTCTTTCGTTTTTACAAATAGTTCTATTTGGTTATTTAATACATTATTGATGTCATCGCGATCAATTTGATCAATAACCCAGTAATTTTTTTGCTCTTTCAAAATATAGATTTTGAAATCTGTATTAGGTTTTTCTTCTAGCTCTGCAGCTACAAATATTTTGTTTATTAGATCAATCATTTAATTTGTTTTTTGCTGTTTCTAAATCAATTAAGCTGACTTTTTTCCATTGAGTGATTTTTGTTTCATTTTCAACCTCGCCAGTATCGACATGATTGACATGGCTGATGTTGTTTGCATAAGCTTCTATATTGTCTACGTTACATTCTGAGGTGATCAAGTAATCAGAATTAAAAGGCACATCTACCATTTTGTTTAGAGCTGTTTTAATTATGCGCTCACTTACTTTTTTCTTACTTGATTCAGAATCAGAATAGTCTATTGACGTTGGAAAATACTGTTTGTTGTCAGAACAAATCCAACCAATTCCATCACCTCCATTCGATTTTTTAAGAGTTAATAATGTTTGATAAAATGAATCTTTCATTTCATCTTCATTGAGGCTTAAGTCCGTATACTGCTTTAAGTTCTCATAGGAAACTCTCTTATGAGGTCTTATACTTTGTAGAAAATATTTGAACGTCACAGTGTCGTATGAATTAAAGAGCAGTAAGTATTTATCCATTTTGGTTTTTAAATCGGCACTTAATTGATCTTCTTCACAATCAAAGCAAAACTCCTGATAATACCGATTAAGATTATTTCTAATCTTGTCCTCAAAATAAACTTCGTCTTGAACTAGCGCTATATCTGTTCTTATTGCATTTAAGAAATTTTGTATAGGAATAGGATTGTCATACGCAGCATTTCTTATAGCAGTTCCACCATGATTTAGGGCGTGGATAAATATTACTTTATTAGTTATAATTTTTTCTAGTATTTCGCTTAATAATTGAACGGTAGCTGGATTATTATGACCAACAATATTATACTTTTGAAGTACTAAAACAATTTGCTCTCTAATTTTTACATCAATATCATTTAAAGAACATGATTCTGCACTATTTTCATATTCATAAACTTTCATCTTGGGATGCAAAACTTCAATTTGTGCTTTAGTTTTTTTATTTTGAGTTGCTAGATGAAAAAAAGCTTCGACAGTTTGTATATTAATATCAGTCCATTTTTTTTCTAATTGTTCGAAATCCTTTTTGTAAGCTGAATAGAGTGCACTTTTGACGGCCTTAACCTGATGCATGGAAATAGGAGTATGTCCTCCATTAGCAATTGATTTTAGTATAGTAAAATCTTCTATGGAATCTATTTGAAGCACCAACTCATTTATTTCATTTTCAGTTTTTATGTTTAGTTGCTTCAATATATGATAGAGTGCGACTCTACCTTGGTAAATGAATCCGCTCCATGTTGGTATTGCGGTATGTGGTAAAGATTGATTAGCCATTTTTGTTACTATTTTTTTTTGTAGACTTACTTATTTTAGAAAATATTATTTCTAATTTGCCCATCTTCTGATCATCAATTTTGATTAATGGTAAATATAGTTTATATTAATTATCGTCGGATCGCAAATTAGTAAGAAGAGCGCATTCAACTATTCGATACTTTCTCGGGGATATACTTCTTTAAGTTGTGACGCAGCTTATATTTATGTTTTCCTCTACTATATTTAGAGATATTGATCGCTTTAACGTTAATTGTTACCTTACAATATTTTTTCCTCGAATTTTTTGATAGAGAGTTGATTTAAGAGAGGGTAAAGTTTTATACCTAAGCAACCACACATATTATCCCCATACGGACACGGATACACGAGTGAGTGTAAAACTGGGAAAAGCTAGGTAACTCAACTATTTTGGACAAATTTCAGTAGATGATGCCCATCATGCAATCACCGTGGCTTGATCTATTTTTGCAGGTAGAAAGTATAGCCATTGAATAAAAAAAAATCGTAGAACTGACGCAAGAAAACATAATCGAAAACGCCATTGAACTGGAAGAACTCTTGGCCGATGATGGTTACTGCAGCGGAGAAGTCCTGGCCTAATTGCACCACAAAAGTATCAACGCTTATATTCCCAAATTTGGACATTACAAATCCGAGCGAGCAGGTTTTATTTATCGTTTAATCCATCAAGGTACGAATCGCTGTATAAGTGCCCCGTACGTAGTGTAATGTGAGATGCGCACTCCGTCAGTTTCTGGCTGAGTCGTCCACTCATTTAGTGGTGGTTTAGCCGAGACCGATTTCGTATAAACTTAATTCAGACCAATTTTTTTTATCGATGTCAAAACCTTTCCTAGTTTTAATTCTGTAAATTTCATTCACAAATGCTGGTACAACTTCTTCATAAAGCTGTACATCATTAAAAATTGACAGATTGTTGAACTCAAATTGCAAACTTGCTTTCATTAGTTGTTCTGTCTTATTTTGTTTTTTTGCTAAATCGGAAAATTGACTCTGAGATAAATAAACAGGAAATGTAATTTTTGGTTCTTGCTCTCGAAACATTTCAATTTTTGTACAGTTGGTACCGTTTGGATCTCTTTTTCGTATAATATTTTCGAGTATTACATATATTACATTCGCATCTGATTCCATACGATTATCATATGGGTGTTTCAATAAAATTTCTATTTTATCTTTAAATTCTTGTTCTTTAGATTTTATATGCAATTCAATATGTTCCTTTTCGTAGCTATCGAGACGTTTAACTAAAAATAGCTTTTTGATTTTAATTTCAAATCTCTCATTCTTTCCGTCTCTTACAAGACTTTTGATTAGTAAAAGTTTGGAAAATAATTTTTCGTCGCTGCCAAAGCTGATTTCATAAAATTCGTTCATTTTCAAATTTATGATTGTAATTAATTCTTTTTTTTGAAGCATTTTAGAAATTTTTTTTCTAAAATATATTGCAATGCCGATAATTGCGGCTACCGCCAATGGCCATAAAAAATTATCCCAAAATCCTTGATTTGTTTGTAGTTCTTCCATTCAAGAGTTCGATTTTTATTTAAATTACTGCTAATTCATTTATAACAGCCATAATATAGCTGTAATCAACCTTAATTGGGTTGGCTTTGTGCAATATAATGGCTTCTTTTGTTATAAATCGTCTAAGGGACTTTTTATTCGCTGCAAACTTTTAGTGTTTTCGTGTGTGTATTTCCATGGTCCCGCTACTTCTTTGACCTAAAAGTTATTGTTTAAGAATCAATTATCAATATTAAGAGATTCGGACAGATCAGGGATTTGACATTGAATAGTGGTTAGAGCTTGCTTTTCTTGTAGTAGGATTTATGGATTGTTCCTTATTGAAAGTTTTCAAAAAGTATTATGAAAAGCCAACAAAATTATAAGGATAAGCCATCTTTCATAAAGGCCCCACTTTTCTTACTAATCATATTTTATCCTCAAAGCACATTTATTTTCCCATCGCCAATGCCAACGCTTATAAAAGAGCTTTGATCGGATGCTTGGTCAAGCGTATCGAAAAAATGCTTGGCTCAATCCACTTCTTTATTTTTTCAATACCCTTTCAGTGGCTTCCCAAGCCACTGTATTAGTCAATAGTTATTTAGACATTCTTCTGGATAGTAGTGGTTTCTGATCACAAAGACCATTTACTCAATGTTATTTTCATGGTTCCTCCACCATTTTTTTTTATTAAAGAGCCCGTATGCGGTTTTTGTCCCATTTCAAGAGCAAAGGTATTTCCGTGTTCTTAGCGCAGAAACAAGGTCAGGTCCTCCGGGTTTGCAAAATAATCTCCACCCATTCGGGTCGTATTTTTTTGACAAAACCTTGTTGCTGCTAAACACGGACCTTTTATGCTCGTGAAACGAAACAAAGCATACTCCGACTCTTTAGACGAAAAAAAAATGTCAGAAATAAAAAAATATAGCATTGAAAATGGTGAAAGAGTGAAACGAAACTTCGGCACCTCCTCTCATTGCCGAAAAAATAAAAATAAAAATTCAATAACCTAAAAAAATCAAAAATCATGAACATCATCGGAAGACTGACAAAGGATGCGGAAGTACGCACAACGTCACAGGACAAACAGGTAGTGAACTTTTCGGTAGCGGTAAACGATAGCTACCGCAACAAACAGGGCGAACGGGTAGAGCAGACCGCCTATTTCGATTGTGCCTACTGGATTTCGCCAAAGGTGGCGACGCTACTCACAAAAGGTGCTTTGGTAGAGCTGACGGGCAGAGTGAGCACAAGGGCTTGGACAAGCAAGGACGGAGAACTAAGGGCGGGTCTGAATTTCCATACCTCGACCATCAAGTTTCACGGAAGCAGTAAAAGAACAGAAACTGTACAGATTACTGCAAAACTTGGAGGAAACAAGACTGTAGAGCAAGGAACGGAGGACGACCTCCCATTTTAACAACGAGTATTCAATCAATTTTTAATCTTTAAATCATTTTATTATGGCACACAACATTAATTTTAACAAGGAGACAGGACGCTATTCATTTTTTAGCGTAAAAGAAAAAGCATGGCACGGTTTGGGACAAATCGTAGAAGAATACCCGACCAGTGCGGAAGCCATCAGACATGCGGGGTTAGACTATGAAGTCGTAAAATCCCCACTGTTTACCAAAGGTTCGGGTATTATCGAAACGGCTAATGGTATTGAGATAGGCAGTAGCGAACTGGAAGTCCCCAACTATTTTGCCAACATACGCACCGATAACAATGCGGTATTGGGCGTGGTCGGTAAGGATTACCATATTGTGCAAAACCGTGAAGCCTTCAATTTCTTTGATGCGATTGTAGGCGGTGGGGATGGTATTCTTTACGAAACCGCAGGAGCATTGGGACAGGGCGAACGTATATTTATCACGGCAAAATTACCCGATTATATCCGAGTAGGCAATATCGATGACGTAACGGAAAAGTATATTTTCTTGACTACCTCACACGATGGTAGCGGAAGCATCACAGCCGCATTTACACCCGTGAGGATTGTATGCCAAAATACGTTGAATGCCTCTTTGCGAAATATGACCAATGTAGTGCGCATCAAGCACACTTCGGGAGCAAAACAGCGTATCGAGAACGCCCACAGAATTATGGGACTTGCCAATACATTGAGTAACCAGTTAGAAAACATATTCAACGAATGGACAAAGATAAAGGCAACTGACCGTGAGGTTAGAAAGCTTATCCAATTGGCACTTTGTCCAAACAAGGAAACCCTTGATTTACTCAAAAAAGGAGCGGAAGAGGAAATTTCTACTGTATTCAAAAATACGGTTGAGGATGCTTTTGCGTATGCAATGGCGAGCGACGCTCAGCAAATGGATACAACCAAAGGCACGTTGTTCGGGGCATACAATGCGGTTACAGGCTATTATCAAAATGTACGGAATTACAAAAATGATGAAGCCAAGTTAAAATCCATTGTACTTGGTGGTACAGCCCAACTTAAATCGCAGAAAGCATTTGACTTGTGTACTTCTTTTGCAATGGATGGTGCGGAAATATTAAACCTTAATTAAATAACCACAGGCTACCGCCTTAATCGGTGGTAGCCTTTTAAAAACAAATCATTATGGCAAATTGGTGCAGTAATACGGTTGTTTTCGAGGGCAAACCCGAAGCAATCCAACAGATACAACAGCTTTTCCAAACCATGAAGGAAAAGGAAGAACAAACGGAAGGGGGACAATTACCCAATTTTATCACAGATGAAAACGGTGGTTTTTTCTTCAATACCTATTGGAGCGATGGCGATATAGGAATGTTTCAGTACGAAACAAAATGGTCGCCCAATATTGAGATTGTCCAAAAGATAGCAGAATACTACCAAGTGGATTTCATACAGGATTATGAGGAAATGGGCAACCTAATATACGGCAAGGCAACATTTTCTGACAAGCTACTCACGGATATTTATTTGGAAGACGAGGATTTTGACAGCTATCAATTTGATGAGGAAACCGACACCTATCATTTTGAGGGCAAGGACTATGACAGCGATTGTGAAATATTGGAAACCCTTTTGGAACGCAAAATAGCACGACTATGAAAATAACAGATTTAAACGGCTGTCGCATCGAAGTAACTGACCTTAATGAAGCGATCCGCATGACCAAACGGTACACACAGTACAGGCACGAGGATAGAAGCTATACCGATTTTGACAAAAGGCAGAACGCCTATTGGGCGGATATGCACGGGAAACTGACAGCACTCAAGGAACAATTAAAAACACATAAAATTTAATGACTATGGACACAAATTTTTTCAATCAAATAGCACAGGTGGAGTACACGGGCGTATTACAACTGAACATTTCAAAGGGGGCAGAAAACAAGATAATTGTATCGGTTCTGCTCAATAATGAACAATGCGGAGATAGCGCAAAACAACTGATAAGTCCACTTGTTTTAAGGGGAACGGCTGAAGAACTGGATAACGGTTTTTTTGGGAAGATAGCCACGCCTATTGAGACCGCTTCAGGTTTAATGGTAGATATGGAAGCCTTTATGAAGCAAGTGGAAGTAGCTAAAAAACATTCGGTAATGGAGAAAGAAAAAGCCAATAAGCAGAAGAAAGAACAGGAAGCCAAAGATAAAAAGTATAAAGACGGTATGGCAAGAGTGGACGAATTGGAGAAAGAGCGCAAATTCCGTGACGCATGGATAAAAGTACCCGATATAACCGAGTTTCCCGAAAAGGCGGACGAGATACGAAAACGCAAAACGTCACTGTCCAACAAGTTCGGTACACCAAACTTGTTTGGAGCGATGCCAGAAGAAGAGAAATCCGAACCATCGCAAGAAGAAAATTTGCCTGATTATCCGAAAGATGAAACGGAAGACGAAGAACAAGACTATTAATCCTAAAAGAAAGCATTATGTTATTAGCAACGCAATTAGAGCGAGTATTTGTACTCAAAGACCAAGGACAAAAAATCCGATTGACCGACCCCGAGCCACGTTGGAGCGTGGAAGCCGTACTGAATTTTTACGCCAACACATACCCGATACTGACCACAGCCAAAATATCTGCACCTATCATCAAGGATGATACCGTTGAATACAGATTTGAGAGCGTCATGGGAACGAAAGGTTGAACCAAATTTTTAAAATAATGGACTATGCACAGACATATCATATCGGGGGTCATCATTCCACCCGAAAAAAAGCAACAACAGCAATTGTTCCAACAGTTGGGCGAGTTCGCCAATTGGATGCAAAAAACCAAGGATGCCAACGAAATTCGGAAAGACAAACGGAAGTCTGTACCAATAGCCATGTTACCAATGGTTTTCTGAAAACTTCATTTCTGCCTAAACTGAAAGAATCGAAAACGGTACATTCTTGTAAGAGAACTGCAAAAACGGAGAGGGATTTTTACAGGTCCCTTTCCCGACTTGCCGAGCATTACAAGATAAAACCCATGCAGACCGACCAATTTGAACATCCCTACAATATGGCGTTGGCAATATGGGATATGGAAGAAAAGCTAAAACAACGGGTGCTGAATTGGAGTGAAATACGTTTGGTACAGGATGGTAAGAGAACCTACTTTATCAGTGAGGAAGAATACGATACAGGAGCAACCCTGTATTATGTTCCGATTGAACCACTTTACCTGATGTTGCATGACCCTAAGCGAAAAAGGAATGCCCAATTGCTCATGTCCGTCTGCTCGTATCTGTACCATATTGTCGATATACCTTATTACAGACAGGAAGACAACTATTTGTTTTGGATTTATGAAACGCACAAAGATTGGATAGAAGAAGAGGAGGAGGAAACTGAAATGAATAAACGTGAATTTGTAAAAGCGGAATGGATTGGCGATATAATAGAACAAAAGCTATTTAACCGTATCAACCTAAAAGTATTTGAAAAGCGATTGGACTCTTTTAAAAGCCGTGATGGATTTGACCACGAGTGTTGTCAGGTGGCTCACAAAGCTTTTGACTTATATACGGAATACCCACAGGAAAGCATTTTCCGAAATGTGCCGTTTCCTGAAGAGAATCCTTATGACGATGAGTACGGGACTATAGAAATGGAAAAGTATATCTCGTTCATCGCAGACACTGAAGGTTGGCTGTATGATACCATTGCCAATAGCATCAATAACGAGCTTAACGAGTACGGAGAACTGCAAGAACCTAATATTTGCAAGTGTTTTGACGGAAGTGAAATAACAGCAAGCAACTTTGATTTTGAGCATCGCCTGTTTGCCCTTTTGCACGATATATGTGACCTATTGTACAACTACAAAACAATAAGAAAATGAATAATGTAAATGATATAACCGCAAGTTTCGGGACATTATACCATCCCAAATCTGCTTTGGTGTTCTATGAAACTAAAGGAGCACATTCAGATGTGTATGTGGAGCATTTTGATATGGATAAAAATGGCAATCCGATTAATGCCCACCCTTTGACCCAACGGGAAGCAAAGGAATTGACAAAGGCATTACGGACCGAAAGTGACAAGGATAAAGCCTTTTTGAAATCTGATGGGATTTTGCCGACCAACATTCTGCACATCAATCCGAATAGGGATAAAGGTTCAGTGATATGGTACACCAAAACGCAAAGACGACAACTCTATTTTGTGAACGGTCTGGACATACCCAATGGATTGGCAAATATACCGCCCATGCTTTGGAAAGCCAGTAAAAACAGTCTATCTATATTTGCTTTGACAAGTGACAGAAGACCGACAGAAAACACCCAATTGCATTACGGAGCTTTCTTTAATATCTATGAAAACGGAAATGTATGTATGGGAACGGTAAATATTGAGATTAAAAATTCTGCTTCGGTCGAGGAATTTATACAGGCTTGGGAAGATTATTTTTTCAATAGTTATTTCAGTCATTTGATTGGTAATTATAATCCAATCCGTGGCAATTGTGTGAACCTATGGAAAGACTTGATTCTGACAGGGAAACCTTTTCCCACGGAAGTTTTGAAAAAGAATAACAAAACACTTAAAAATCTATTGTGATGAATACTGAGAAACTAAAGGTTGGCGAGCGTAGTCGAATCAAAGTACATTTTACCGATAATTATCTACTCAATCCCACCAATCCCATTGCGGTGAACCTAATCGGTAGTGGTGGCACGGGTTCAAAGGTACTGACCGCTTTAATGGAAATGAATCACAGTTTAATAGCATTGGGACACGCTGGTCTGCAAATCCGTCTTTGGGATGATGATATCATCACGGATGCCAATTTGGGCAGACAGCGTTTTGCCGAGTGCGAAACAGGATTGTACAAATCCGTTGCGCTCATCAACCGTGTCAACCGTTTTTCGGGGACGCATTGGAAAGCGGAAACCGTTAAATTTGAGAAAGACGGTTTAGGAAAATTGCCCGAACATGCACAGGCAACTATTTACATGACTTGTGTAGACAAGGTACAAGCAAGGTTTGGCGTTGCAGAAATACTAAAAGAAATCAGCAACCGCAGAAATTACAGAGATACACCCAAATATTGGTTGGACTTTGGAAATAGCCAATACACAGGGCAAGTACTTCTATCTACCATTGGAGCAATAAAACAACCCGATTCAGAGAAATACGAAACGGTGGCAAGCTTGCCATTTGTTACCGATGAATTTGGCGAATTACTGAAGCAATCCGAGCAAGAAGACGATACGCCAAGTTGCAGTTTAGCTGAAGCATTGGAAAAACAGGATTTATTTATTAATTCCTCAATCACTCAAATGGGTAGCTCTTTGTTATGGAGTTTATTCCGCAATGGAATGACTGAATACAGAGGTTTTTTTCACAACTTGAAAGATTTTACTACCCATCCTATAAAAGTTGCCTGATAGCCATAATCGGGCGGCAAAAATGCAATTCCTCGCTTCGGTCGGAACCGCATTTTCGCGATGAAACGGTGCAGCCCCTTTGCTAAAATGCACCGCTCCATAACTTCCGCTATTACATTTCATCAAACAGGCTGCGATCTATTTTCGTGGGATGTTCAGCATCCCAATGATTGAGTATGCAATGACTACTTTTCTTTCCAGATCTACGACCACAGAAAAGAAGCAAAAGAAGGTCGCTTTTTTAAGGGTGGCTTCAGTGTTGCCGTCTGTTGAAGACAAATTTTAATTCATTAAATTTGTAGTATCACCTGATAAGTTGATTTATAACAATACAAAATACGCATTGACTGTATTTATAACTAAACATAAATCTTAATGAAAAAAAGTATAAAAAAAGACACTCATATAGGAGAACAACCTATTAGGGTACTAAAACATAATCTTACTACTAGATTAGAAGAAAGAAATCAAGAATATATAAATTCTCTTCAATCTGATTTTAAACTCAATAAAGGTATATCTTATCATATAGAACAATCACCTTTAGTTGATCGTCAATTACCTTTCATAGATGAAAAAGGTACTATAAACATTCATGAAACGTATCTTTCATATATGTGGTCTATATGTTATTACTTTTTCGTTCTACATGAAGAAGGCTTTGCGATTCCAGAGCACATAAAAAGAAATGCCCCTGTTCATAAATCACAGAATTTAGAATTATTACCAAAAGCCCAAGAACTTTTTAATTATGCAAAATTATTAATAAAAGTTTACGAACCTTGGGATAAAAACAATCTACCCAATCCCGAATACTTCGATCAAAATGATGCCGAAGGATGGTATATTTTACGTACAAATGACATTTTTGTAGAATCTTTAAATTTTGTTCTCTATCACGAAACGGCACATGCTGAACTAGAGCATATAAAAAAAATAAAAGCTAAAAACATTAAGGATGAAGATAGAAAACCTCTAGAAATAGAAGCTGATAGCCGTGCTATAGAATTAATTTTACAAAATTGCAGAAATAGAAACGCATCGGAAATTTCAATTATTATTGGATTAGCCTCTATTCTGTTTTTTAAAAATAATTTAGATGGAGGTAAAAAACATCCCAATGTTGATGAAAGGCTTGAAAACGCTATAAAATTAATTTCCCCTTCTGAAGATAGCGCAATATGGACTCTTTTAGCATTGTTTATTAAGGTTTGGGACAAACAATTCAATTTGTCATTAAAGGAAAAGCCTGAATATGAAACATACAAAGAACTGTTCTATGATTTATTAAGTCAGGTTGACTAAGTATTTATTATTGTAGAGGTTACGTGGAAGATCAACTAGCATCTCTACTGATTGCTAACAAATCTTATATAATTCTAGTTATTCTATCACAAAAGCACCCTTAACCATTAGAGATATTTTCAATGGCTTTTTTTAAATCATTTGCAGTACTGCCAACCAAAAAGTAGTTTGAAAAACCAATTTCCAAAAGAGAATTTACTATTGATTGCTCATCAATATCACTATGAGCAATCAATTTTAGAGAAGAATATTGGCTTTTTAAGCCTTGAAGCTGTTTTAATACATTATTTTCGTAGAAATCAAGATCGATAATGCAAGCCTGAGGAGGTACTTTTAATTCAGATAATTGAGCTATTCCTTTTTCAATACTCTCTGATTTGAATAATATATTAAATCCAGAGGTTAAGAGGTCTTTGCTAATAGCATCTATAATCGGACTTTTATCGTTTATGAATGCAATCCTAATGTCCTTGATTTCTTTTCCAGTGTCCATACCATTGTTTTTTTATAATTATGGAGAACTGCAAAAAAATAAAGCGCAGGCCACCACACTTACCGACATTGAGGCACTGGTATACCCGACTACGAATAAGCGAGCGCCCACGCCTTTTGGCATGAGCGTTCTTTCTTATCGTCCCGTAGTCTTAAAAATTACCAGTTTTCAATGTGGGACTTAAAGTAAAAACACTTTAAGATTTTTCTATATGTTCCCACAAAG
>DATJCU010000187.1:0-21401 GCA_035497795.1 Edaphocola sp.
TCCATCAACCATCGCCAAAACTGCTGCAAATCTTACTGCAATTATTTTTTGCTGTCGTGCCTCAGCCATCTCCATCATACTATTATTAATGTATGCTTCAAGACGCTTCATACCAATACTCTTTCCTGTCCCTAATCTATCCGCACTCAAATATACAAAAGTGCCTTCAACCATAAACCCAATGGGAGCCACAAAATGGTTATTCCCATTTGGACTAGACATCCCAGTTTGCCCCTGCAAGCCCAAAGGATCTAACATCATCGCCGGGTTGCAACCCATGGTATGGTAAGGGCTAAGTACTTGTTGCCCGCCACCATCTGCTAATGGGTCTATACTGAGATGGCAAGCTAACCTTTTATACTCCTCTTTGTGTTTTTTGTACACAATTTACAAAGGTACAAACGACTGTTCTAATAGGTTTAATTTAAGGCATCCCATATCAATTGGCTAAAATACATGTTTTTTTGAGACAATTTTGAGTTTTATACACTTTTTTGAACAGTAGCAATGACAATTCAGTTTGACCTATTACTCTTATAGACTCTTTCAAAAAAGAGCGTAGTTTTATAAAAAACTACGCTCTTTAATAATTATTTTATCAGCTTACTTCAAAATATTATGACCCATTTTATCTCTTTTCGTTTTTAAATAGCTTTCGTTAAAGGGATTAGGACAAATCTCAATAGGAACAATGTCAACTATTTCGATACCATAACCCAACAATCCTGCACGCTTCTTTGGATTATTACTCATTAATTTTATTTTTGATATATTCAAATGTCTTAAAATTTGAGCACCTACTCCATAATCTCTTTCATCAGGCTTAAAACCTAATTCAATATTCGCTTCTACCGTATCTTTTCCCTCTTCTTGTAACTTATAAGCTTTCAATTTATTCAACAGTCCAATACCTCTACCTTCTTGGTTCATGTATAATACACAACCTTGACCTTCATTTTCTACCATTTGCATTGCGGCAGCCAACTGCTCACCACAATCACAGCGCAGAGAATGTAAAATATCACCTGTCAAACAAGAACTATGTACTCTGGTTAAAATCGGATCACCAAGCTTCCATTGTCCTTTAATTAATGCTAAATGTTGTTCTCCTGTATTTTTCTGACGGAAAGCTACTAATTCAAAATGACCATATTTAGTTGGCATATCTACCCTAACGACCTCTTCAATCAAACTTTCCTTTTCTAAACGATAAGCAATTAGATCTTTAATAGTAATGATTTTTAAATCATACTTTTTAGCAATTTCTTTTAGTTCTGGAAGCCTAGCCATTGTTCCATCATCATTCATGATTTCTACCAAAACGCCTGCTGGTTCCATTCCTGCTAATCTTGCCAAATCTACCGTTGCTTCTGTATGCCCCGCTCTTCTTAATACCCCACCTGCTTTAGCTTTCAAAGGAAAAATATGCCCTGGGCGACCTAAATCTTGTGGTTTAGTATGAGGGTCTATTAATGCCTGAACAGTTTTAGCTCTATCATGGGCTGAAATTCCGGTAGTACAACCATTTCCAATTAAATCAACAGAAACAGTAAATGGAGTTTGGTGTAAAACGGTATTATTTTCTACCATCATGTTTAATTGTAGGCTTTCTGCTCTTTCCTCAGTAATAGGTGCACAGATTAAACCTCTCCCATATTTAGACATAAAATTGATTACCTCAGGAGTTACATTTTTGGCAGTTGTAACAAAATCACCTTCGTTTTCACGGTCTTCGTCATCTACAACAATGATTAATTTACCTCTCTTTAAATCCTCTAAAGCCTCTTCAATTGTATTCATCATATATTTTAAGAATATAAAAATTAATTAATCTACAAAGTTACGACTAATTAGGGCAATTCGATTAATCTAAAACAATAAAATTGCTATTTTTAGACAATTTTAAATTAAAAGAAATAATCCTTATAGGGCATATTAAGTCTTAAACTTAAAAATGCATTAAATCGGTCTTTATTATCAGGAAGGAGGTAGTTAGGAGTCCCCCCTTTTGACTCATACGTAAAAGAACCATTAGAAAAAGCAAAGTCTGCAAATAGATTGGGTGCTATTAAATAAGTGACTTTCATTTGTGCATAAAACCTTCCTAATTGGTCACCGTTGATCATTTTCACACCATGAGTGCTCAAAATATTTCTATTATATGCATTCGATAAATCATTTCCTAAATTATATCCTCCTGTGTCAACTCCTTTTTTATACCATAATGCTTTGGCTTCAATATGCCACCTGATTCCGGGTTGATATTGAACTCTAGCTATTAATTCCTGAAAGCCAGCACCTAATGGATGTCCTAAAGGTAAATTATTATTTGTGAAATTTGAGCTAAGGTATCCAATACCTCTATCGCTATGTTGAAATGTATAAGGTCTAATTACATTAGCCTCCAATTGCATATCAAGGTTTGAAACTCCAAACATATCATAATAATTAAATCCTAATTGAGCACCCCATTTATTATGAATATATCCATTGTTAGCAAAGAATTCACTTGCTGTAAATTCATTGATTAGAAACTGTCCATAAATTCTAAAATGTTTTGCAGCAATCGCTTTAGCATTAATACCTATCGCTACTTTATCGGGGCTTCCCAAGCTTCGCTCTACAGCTCGATAAAATATTATTGGATTCAAATACCCAACTTCAAAATGGTTACTTCTGCTAAATACCGTCATTTCATATAAACCAATATTCAACCACTTATTAACATTCACACTGAGCTGATGAGCAGCTGCAAATTTAAAATTAGGCGTATTTAAGGTTAATAAATTGCCTGGAATATTTTTATCTGGACTCAATCTTAAAAACAAATTGTCATATTGCAACTTCCAAACTTTAGTTTTTATATTAGCATAAGCAATAGGTCCAGAGAAGTCGGAAAGCATCAAACTTCTATATCCATCTCCCATTTTCAAAAAATCATATCCAACATTTAAACTAATATGGTTTTTTAAAACTTTTAAACCGATACTTCCAGTAGGTAACAAATAGGAGTTTCTATTTTGAGCTGTATCATATACCATTTTACGGGAAGTTCCAATTACTGTATTTCTATTACTATTATAAAGCTGATATTCTCTGCTAGGATATTCATTGGCATAAACGGTACTGAATTCTAAACCAAGAATATCCTTATATTTAGCTCTTAATTTTGCGCCTGCATAAAAACTTGGTTTAAATAAATCATTACTTCCCGATCCATTATCTTCAAAATCAAAGATGCCTTCTGTTCCTAAAACAGGATTAAAACTAATAAAAAAGTCTTTTTTATTATAATAAAGAAAGTCTGTTATTTTTTCATAAAAAGGGCTTAATGGAATTTTGGAATCTATGGCTCCCATACCATCGGGAATAGACCACTCACCTGTATTACTCAATGCAATTGCTATATTTGAGTTATCTGTTTTAGACCACCCTTTTTGATTATTATACAATCTAGCCTGTTGCATAAACGCTGCAACACTTCTATTATCCAAAGGCTGAACAAAAGTATGCGTACTATCAGAAATTGTTCCCGACAAAGTAGTTAAGCGATTGATTAAATAATAATCAGGATCATCTACAGCAATATGAGCAGATTGAGCAAAAACAATTGTAGGCATCGCCAATAGAAATGATAAATATAATTTTTTCAAGACAATATATTTAAAAATTTGGCGTAAGTTACATAAGATTTTTTTAAAATAAAAGCTGACTGAGGATATAAATTACTAAACCCACGAGACCGCCTACTAAAGTTCCATTTATTCTGATAAATTGCAAATCCTTACCCACTTCTAATTCTAATTTCTCACTTAAATCTCTACCCTGCCATTTCCCCACTGTTGTGCTGATCAGGGTTCCTAATGCATTTTTATTTCGTAAAACCATTCGATAAACATTCATTCTTACCCAATGGTTTATTTTATCATTAAATTCTTTATCTTTATTGAAGGTTTCTGCAATATCATCAATGGAATTTTTAATATAATTCTTAATGCCAGATTGATCAGCAGCTAAACCAGCAAGCAAACTCTTTTTTATATTTTCCCATACATCCTTCGCCATCTTATTCATTTGATTAGCAGTCAATAATTCATCTTTAAGTTTATCCAAATCTTTTCGCCAGCTATCTTTATACTTCATATCCTGAACGATTATTCTTAACTGAGTGGCAACATCTTGTCTTATTTGATGGTCTAAATCCTCTTCTATAACTCCAAAATATTTAACCAATCCATTACTAATTTTTGACGCAATAATATTATCAATAAATCCAGGAATTAAAACAGAACTTTCCTCTTTTACTTTTTCTTTAACCACTTCTTCATGATCAATAATATATTGTTTGATTTTTGCAGCCAAAAAAGTGATTAATTGTTGATGCATTCCTTTATCAATAGCATAGTTAAGTCCAGAAGAAATGAGTTCATTTGTTTTTACCGTTTGTAATAAATCCACTCCTTTTTTTTCAATCATTTCAATTACAAAACGATCCTCTAAATTTAAAATAATCTTTTGCAAGTATAATGCGGCTTGTTGGGCAAGTGTTTCTTTATTTTTCTCCTTTTGTAAGAATTCAGAAACAAACTTTGCCACATCTAACTGAATAATATAGGGTCTTAAATTCTCCGCTGTTAAAAAATTATCTACCACAAAACTACCTAGATTATCTCCTATCTTTTGCTTACTATTCTCGATAAGGTTAGTATGTGGAATTTTCAATCCCATAGGATAATGAAATAAAGCCGTAACCGCAAACCAATCCGCTAAGGCACCCACCATAGCAGCTTCAGAAAATGCTTTAACATAATTCATCCAATTTTGAGGAGACTGCTTAAGTAAAAAAGTCATTACAACAAATACAATTGCCATAAATAGGAATAAGCCTGTTGCAAGTGCCTTATGCTTTTTAAGCTGTTGTTCTTTTTCCTTATTAGTCATATTGATTTAAAATAAAGTTCAATTATCATAGCAAAAGTAAAAAAATTTAAAGGAATCTTGTAAAAACAAATTAAATCTAGAAAATTGTATAAATTTACAATATGAAAATTTCTGAAATCATAGATAAATATACTTCTCCAATTCAATTGTTTAATAATACACTGCGTAGAGAAAACTTGTATCATCCTGACAGTGCTAAACAAGAAGAGCCAGAGGCAGAAATTCAAAAGAAGATTGTTAATTACACAATAGTGCAATTTAATGAACAGGAGGCTGATATTTTTAAATCAAAAGAAGTCAAAGACTGTTTAATAGAAAATACAGATACAGACAAAATACTCTGGATTAATGTAGATGGTATTAAAAAGAAAGAAGTAAGACGGTTATGTAATAATTATAAGGTACATAATTTATTAATTAATGACATTTTGAGCATCGGTCAGCGTGCCAAGACTGATGAAATAGATGAACATTATTTTTGTTTATTACCCATTCTTAGTTATAACCCAGAATTTCAAATGGTAGAACAAAAACAAGTCACAATATTATTGGCTAGAAATATGGTAATATCTTTTCAGCCCGATTCCGACCATGACTCCTTTATACCCATTAAACAAAAACTAAAAAACAAATTAGATTCGATTAGAAAAAAAAGTGCTGATTATTTGTTTTATGAGCTTATAGACGGGATTGTAGATGAATATTTCAAAGCTTTGGACTTATTATCTCATCGTCTAAGCGATTTGGAGCGAAAGGCATTATCTCCTAAAAACAAAAAGAATATTCTAATAGAAATCAGTTCATTACGCAATGAAATAATGATTATGAGGCGAGCCATGACGCCCGTTAAAGATGTAGTATTCACACTTTGGCAGGCAAATACTCCACTAATTGAAAATAGAAATGCACGATATTTTAAAGACATCTATGACCATATCTTGTTGGCGATAGAATACAATGATGGATACAGAGAGATGACAGTTGCGCTTCAAGATTTATATATGAATCAAGTAAACACTAGAATGAATGAAGTAATGAAGATTCTGACAATGGCTACTGTTCTTTTAGCACCAGCTACCGTAATTGGTGGTATTTTTGGAATGAATTTTGACAAAATACCAATGGTCCACAATCAAGTAGGATTCTTCATCACAATTGGTATTATGATTATTACCTCAATTTTAATGATATGGTATTTTCGCAAAAAAGGTTGGTTTTAGATATTAATTTATCTTAATTTCGCTTTCATTGTTTTGGCCTCGTAGTTTAATGGATAGAACGAGAGATTCCGGTTCTCTAGGTTGGGGTTCGATTCCCTACGAGGCTACAAACTAAATTAACATAATAAAATCCAAGCCATTCAGCATTCGAATTTCATAAAATATAAATCTAATAATATATATAAGCTCCTCTTTAAAAAGAGTATTATCTAGTTATTATAATCATTTAAAAACTTTTCACCAATCATTAACAAACTCCTTCGACTTTAATATGATTTATGCTTAGTTAATCTAACAAAAAGCATTAAATTTGCCGTAAAAAATCGGTTTTGCCTCAATCAACTTATAGAAATCTCTTAGACGAGGAACTTTTGTACAAAGTTGTACAACGAAAGGACCAAGAAGCAATGAATTTGCTTTATAAGCGTTATGCGCATTTATGTTTAGGTATTAGCATAAAATACCTACCTCTTGAAGATGCAAAAGATGCAACACAACAGGTTTTTCTTAAAATATGGCAAGACGCTGAAAAACATAAAATTAAATTTTTCAAACCATGGTTGTATACTGTAGTTAGAAATCAATGTTTGATGCAATTGAGAAAAAGTAACCCTTCCATCGTTTCACTTAAAAATGAAATAGATTTTGTGGAATACGAGGACAATTCGCATCATAATATGGAACAAGAGACCATCTTAATGAAATTAGAAGCTTGTTTGGAAAATTTGGAAACCTCACAAAGAGAGGCAATAGAGCTTTTTTATAAAGGACAAAAAACTTATAGTGAAATTGCAGTTATCCAAAATGCCGATGAAAAGTCTATAAAATCATATCTTCAGAATGGTAGAAGAAATTTAAAAATTTGTTTTGGTAAAAGTAAAATATAAAGCCTTTAATTATAATGTTTAATAGGGACAGATTAATAAAAGTAATCGATAATAGTGCATGTTTGACAAGAAGGCAAATAGATGAATATTTGCAAGGGAAACTGTATCCAGAGGAACTATATGTCGTAGAAATGCATCTTAATGAATGCCCATTTTGTAATGAGGCAATAGATGGATATTCGAATGCAATAGATGCAAATTCATTATTAAGTCAAATTGATAATTTTCAATTTGAAGATGTTATAAATGAAGCGCCAAAATCAATTATTGAAAAGGTTGAAGAAAGGTCGAAAAAAACTGATAACTTAAAAAAGGAATTACCAAACCAAAATAAAAAAAAGAAGGATGCAATTAATGTCCGCTATAATAAGTCAAGGAACTATACGATACCAATTGGAGTTGCAGCAGGTTTAGCTTTGGCATTAGGAACTTGGGGATATCTTAAAAATAATAATTCTGAAGTTAAAGAGGTTATTTTGACTACTGAATCTAAAGAATCAGATCCAGAAAAAACCGACAGTAGAACTGGTTCTTATAAGGAAGACTCCATTATGAATGCTAAGTTTGGCATTAAACCAGAACCTAAAACGGAGAATCAAGAAGTTGCAATAGCTAAAAACATTAATTCGGTATCAAATAATGATTCAATCGCTTCAAAAATAGAAACAAAAATAGCTGAACCCTCCCAATCCGAAAAAGACAAGATAGCCAATGCTAAAGCTGCAAATAAAAATGCAACGAAAGCAAAGGAGGAAGAAAATAAAACGCCCTTCGTCAATAGATATAAGATAGATGCAAAATCTACCGAAAAAGCAACTACTGCAACATCTCAAGAAAATACATCCTCAAAAGAACTAACGAGAGCAGAGAAAAGAGCAAAAGCAAAAGAAGAGAAAAAAGAAAAGTCTGAAAAAGAAGCAAAAACAATAACGACTGATAATAAATCAAATAAAAAAACAGAGGAGTCTAGTACAAAAAGCAACAAAGAAAACAGTAAAACGATTGTTCAAACTCAAGCAGAAAAAGATTTTAATAAAGGACTAGAACTATATAATAAGAAACAATATTCTGCCTCTATTATGTATTTTCAATCTGCTTCAAAACAAAAAGATTTTTCAAAACACAAACAAGCAGAAAATTACTTAAAATTAGCTAAACAAGAAGTTGTTAATTCGAATAAAAAATAGAACAACACTTCTAATAGTGTTTTAATTCATGTTGGAACCTTATATAATAAAAAGTGATAAATACATAAAACTGCATTTCCCTAAAGAAATGCAGGAGATTTCGATTTTAGCCTATAAGGTAATTGGTATTGTATTATTATTTTTTATTCTTTCTTTTATTTTAAGGAAAACATTACTTCCATTAATAAAATGGTCAGTTAAAAAGTATGGAGGTTTATTAAATAACGCATTGTTAGAACGCAAGGTGTATTCAAGCTTCCTGAATTTTCTTCCTATGGTTTATTGTTATTTGATAATGGAAGATTTTTTTTATAGAAGTAAAAAGTACCTTCCTGTAATAGATATGATTTTTAACTGGCTTATTGTAACTGTTATAGCACAAATTTTATATCGTACTTCAAAAGCAATAGAACTTTACGCATCTAAAAAGACAAATAATAATAACATAACCGGTTTTAAAGCAGTAGGTCAATCCATAAGAATAGTGGGTAGCTTTTTATATGTCATTATTACTTTTTCAATATTTTTAAAAGTTTCTCCTTTAAATATTCTTGCAGGATTAGGAGCTATTACTGCGATTGTTTTTTTAATTTTCAGAGATGCGATTCTAGGTTTCATTTCAGGAATTCACATCGTTGCTTCTAGACATTTTAAAGTTGGCGATTGGATTAGTATTGGTAAATATCATCTAGAAGGAAACGTACAAGAGATTAATCTATTGACTACAAAAATTAAAAATTTTGACAATACCATTTCCTCAATACCTACATACGACCTCATCAACACAGAAGTAAGAAATGCCCAAGTCCTACTTGATAATAATTCTAGAAGGATAAAACGATCTATCGTTTTTAATATTGATAGTTTTAAATTTGTAGATTTTGAGCTTTTCCAAAGGTTAAACAATATTAAATTATTAAATCCCTATTTCCATTCTTTGAACAATCAAGTTTCAAGACTTGAAAAAATGAAAGAAGATCCACAAAAAGATTACTTAATTAATGGAAAGCAACTCACTAATATCGGGGTATTTAGACATTATGTATCGGAATATTTAAGTAATCATGAAAAGATAGATGCTAAGAAAGAAATCTTAGTACGTCAGATGCAGATTAACGCAAATGGCTTACCATTGGAGATTTATTGTTTTACGAAATCTGGTGTTTGGCAAGATTTTGAAAATATCCAATCTGACCTATTTGACCATTTATTAGTTGCTGCAAAAGAGTTTGATCTGGAGATTACACATTCAGCATTAACGAAATAATTTCTTTTTATTTCCTATTTCATAAAATAATAAGACAAGAGTCTAACTTAATATTGTAATTATATTAGTCTGGAAAGCTTGTGTATCATTATCATCAAGGCTATCCCTCAATTCTATTTCATACACTTTCATATCTTATGGATATTCCTCCCCTATTTATGGGATTGTATATTGTTTTGTGATCATCTAACTTTACAATGAAATATCAGTAAAGAGGATTCAATTTTTATCCTATGAAAAAAACTAAACCTACACCTTTTCATTTAAAAGAAAATCAATTAAAAACTAACTTGTAAACGACAAGTAAAAACATCATCTTTAATATCTTGAGTAAAGCCGACTATGCGAGTCGCTTTATTTATTGGATGTTCATACCAAAAACTGAGCTTAGCATTTGGATGAATATAAAAAAGATATCCACCTCCTATAGTTTGAAAGGCTAAATCTACTACAGAAGTATTATTTGTTCCATCGATATTTATTGATTTTAATTTTGTATTAGGATTATACCAATCATACTTCAAAACAATTTGATGCTTTTCAGAATTTAAATGTTGGAGATAATAAAAAAAGGCACCATCAAAATTTCGAATTGCCAAAGGTTCATTTGTTCCATTAGGCAATATAGGATAAGCTCCAAAGGAATGAGTATTACTTAATGTACTTAATTGTTTGCCTGCAATATATTCAGCTCTAAATTCAGATTTACCTTTTCGGTTTGGAATTTGTATTTGAATATCAGCACCGAGATAATGTTTTTTTAAAGTCTTTTGAAGATTGTCTATGGAACTATCAGCAACTAAACCCATAGTTTGGGAATAATAATAAACAGGATTAACGTTATTGACACCTCCAAATAAACCGCTAACCCCAGCAGAAAAATGTATGCCACTTTTACCCAATTCCATATTGTGAACCTTTGCTCTGACCACAACATCTTTATAGCTATCAAACTCACTAGAACCAGTTAAACCTGGACCATTAAAAACGCCTACTTTTAAAGTGAACTTTTTAAACTGGGATGGATCTTTTCTAGGATTTAAAGTCAAAATTGCACCTACATCTCTTCCTGCACCAAATAAAATATCAGAAACTCTTCCCCTTTCTGGACTTTCTCTTTTACTACTCGAATACACTAATTCATTACCAAATGGACGAAAAATTAGTCCTGCAGAAATATCAAAAAGTTCCCATTTATTTTCAAAAAATGTCGCATAAGCATCTCTTATTTTTATTCCTTTTTCAGTTGCATCAATTTGAATTACCCATTGGTTCCAAATTTTATTTGAACTTGTATAAGATTTAAAATCAAACTTTAGACGACCTCTTCTAATCATAAATCTATTATTTGAATTTGGAGAAAAATTACCACCATTAAAACTTAAAGTGCCTTTTTCTGATGCAAATTGAAATTGAGTTTGTAAGAGCCCGGTAATTCCAAGCTGATTATATTTATTTTTAAGTACGAAAAGTTCAGCAGGAGGCAATTGATTAGAATCAATCTCTGATATATTACCTTGTGCTAACAAATTATTAAAGATAAACAAGTGCATTCCTATGACAAGAATAAATATCGTTTTAAATTTAGTTGCTTTGATGATTGTCATGGAAAACAATTAAGATTTTATTTAATTCAACGAAGTTAAGTCAAAAAGGTCTGATTAGAAAAGAGAGTCAATAGCTGTTATTCAGAGGAACAGATTTGAATTATGAAAGTTAAAAGTTTTTAAATGAATGATTTCCCCTAAGTTTTTCATATTTTTTGAAATTCATTAAATTCCCAAATCAGTTTATTATTAAATAACAATAAAAAAATCTTTACTCTAAATCGAATAAAGATTACTTAAACTATTTACTAATTTTTCTCAAAAAGTAACCAAAGTAAGAAGAAAGTAGGCATCAGATAAATCACAATAGTTTGCGCTCCTGCATAATCCTTAGCCAATCTTTGACCAGAAAATAAAGCACCAAATGTAATAGCAGATAGAACTCCTGCAATTTTAGCTATGTCGGTATTTCCATTATACAATAATAATGCTGCTCCTACTAAGGCGAAGGCACCTGTAACAATTTCCAAAATCAAAGCAATGAATAAATTCATCTTCACAATATTCTTAAATGGAGATTTGGAAAAATGTTTTTTCATAAACTCGAAATTACCTTCCCAGTCAGTGATTTTATCTATTCCAGACTGTAGAAAAGCTACAGCCAACATCAATAAAATAAAGACCTCAGCGGCAAATTCGATATTCATATAATGGAGTTAATTTAATAATATTGTTTAATATTTATTTAAAAATGAGTTGATCTTATTTTCTTGTTATAACTTTTTCAACCGCAGCAATAACGTCATTAACAGCTAAACCATATTTCTCTAATAATAAATTTGGTTTTCCACTTTCTCCAAAAGTATCCATCACAGCAACATATTCATGTGGCACAGGACAATTTCGAGAAGCAACATTAGCAATGCTATCACCCAGTCCACCATTAATCTGATGTTCTTCGGCAGTCACTACACAACCTGTTTTCTTTAAAGATTTAATTACTGCTCCTTCGTCTAAAGGCTTAATTGTGTGCATATTAATTACCTCTACACTAAGACCTTTTTCTTCAAGGATTCTTGCAGCTTCTAAAGAAGTCCAAACCAAATGTCCACAAGCAATAATCGTCACATCTGTACCTTCATTTAAAATTTGAGCTTTACCAATAGTAAAGTCATTACCATCATCATTTGTAAAATTCGCCCATTTCACTCTTCCAAATCTTAAATAAACTGGACCTTGCATTTTACTTATTGCAATTGTTGCAGCTTTCGTCTGATTATAGTCGCAAGGAACAATTACCGTCATTCCCGGCAACATTTTCATCATTCCAATATCCTCTAAGACCTGATGCGTTGCGCCATCTTCACCCAAGGTTAATCCAGCATGAGAAGCACAAATCTTAACATTTTTATCACTATAAGCTACAGATTGACGAATTTGATCATAAACTCGAGAGGTGGAAAAATTTGCAAATGTAGTGGTATAAGGAATTTTGCCACCAATAGCCAAGCCTGCACCTACTCCAATCATATTGGCCTCAGCCACTCCACATTGAATAAATCGCTCTGGAAAGTCTTTTATAAAATTATTTAATTTTAAAGAACCTGCCAAGTCGGCGGTAAGTGCAACAATATCATTATTTTCTTTAGCGGCAGCATGAATACCATCTCCAAACCCTGCTCTGGTTTCTTTATCACCTTTATTCAAAAAATCTTGCAACATTATTATCCTTTTTGATTACTTAATTTAAAACATCAAAAGTATTAATTATTTATGAGGCAAATACACTTTAGCCCAAATCTTTTAATATATTTTCACACAATTAAAGATTTCAAGTCTTAAAATCAAAATAATTCCTCAAATTTGTAAATAATATAGTAGAAGCCTCAATTATGAAACGAACTTTAAAATTTATTACCAACAAGTATCTTATTGCTACCTTAGTATTTATAGGATTAATACTTTTTTTTAGTCCGTATGATATATTTACAATTAGAGCCGAACAAAAGACGCTACAAGAACTAAACGATAAAATAGAATATTTGAATTCAGAATCAGATCGAATGAATAATGAAATTAATCAACTCGAAACAGATACCCTTGCTTTAGAAAAACGTGCCAGAGAGCTTTATTATCAAAAAAAGGATAATGAAGATGTTTACATAGTAAAATAAAACTTTAAAAATTAATTCAAGCTGTCCTAAAATATTCAAGCTTTAATACAATATTAAAGCAAAATATTACGTTTTAAAATTAAAACACTCATAATATACCTCTTATGGCAGAAACTCTACTTGAAACAACTTTATTAGCTTTTGATTTAAATCTTAATAAAGAGCAGATTGCAGATATCGAAATTTATTCAGAGTTTTCAACTGAATTGACTTTGATGCACCGTTTAAATGCAATTCCAGACCAAATTGTTGTTGACGATTTATTAAAACATATTCAACAATTAACCGTTAATTCAACTGAAATAAATAATTCAGAAAACATGTTCTTATAATTTTTTTTCAGTATTTTTGATTAATCATTTCAAAAATTTCAATTAAAAAAATTACTATGAGAGATATTATCTTTTGGATTGTCTTCGGTGGCATTGCAGGTGTAATCGCTAAATTTCTTAAACCAGGCAAGAATGAACCTAGTGGTTGCCTAGCCACAATAGTTCTTGGCATTGTAGGTTCTTTAATTGGTGGTTGGATAGGAAAAATGATTTGGGGAGGAAGTGGCATCACAGGTTATAACTGGGGAAGCTATATTTCTGCTATTATTGGAACATTGATTGTTTTAGTTATTTACGGAAGATTTTCCAGTAAAAAATAAACAAATCAAAGGACTACCATCCATCTTACAGCAAGGACATTAGATTAAATTCCTTTTAAAATGATAGGAAACATCACTTTGTATCAAACCAAAGTGATGTTTCATTATCCCAATCTCCATTATAATTTATAAATAACTCTTCATTAGCCAATATCGATCGCATTGTTCTAATTTTAATTATTCCTTCTTCAAAACTCATCATATATTCACAATTGGAACCGAACTGATGATTATATAAAGAAGTATAACCCCAAGCCACACAGCATTGATCATGATTTTCACCCCATTCAAAGATATAGTTATATAATTCAGTTTGATCTAATAATTTTCTTTCAGCACTACTCATTTTCAGAACTGGAGAAATTTCTATAATCACATTTTGCGGTATTGCTTCCTTCGTAAATACTCCTCTGCCCATTTCCTTTGTTGTCTTAACGTATAAACAATCTGCAATAAAACACTCCATAACTAAAGTAAATTTTTGTTTTTAGGATATTCTAATAATCAAAGTACTCTAAGATGTAAATTTTCAATAGCTCCTCTTGAGCATCTAAATCCTTTTGAGCTATTGTCTTTAATTCATCAAAATGTGGCCAACCCTCTTCATCTGTTTTTACTTTACGATAATAACCACCTTTACTGAGTAAAGTACATACTGCAATATGAATCAAATCCTCTTTCTCCTCTTTCGTAAACTTATTTTCAGGGATAATTCCTTGATATTCATTAATACCTATTAAATACAATAAGGCATCCATATTTGGTACATTTCCAAATCGCTGTTGTAACATTTGTTCTAATTGTTGCCAACGGCTTTCAAAATCTTCATTATTCATCAATAAAAAATTAGTTTCTACAATAAAACAAAATTAAAGTATATTTAGTAACATTTTTAAATAAAAAAACGGCCTATTTTAGTAGATGTCTCCACAAATAAGCCGATTAAAATATTTCAAACAGATAAAACTATTTCGGGAAACCTGTAGTTATGCTGATTTAAGCAGTCCAAGTTTTGAATGCTCTAATTTATCAATTACATAGTCCAAAGTGATGATGTACTTTCCTTTATGATTAGAAGAAGGCAGTTCAAACATAGCATCAGTCAATACCATTTCACATATGGTACGCAAGCCTCTTCCACCCAATTTATAGGTAAATGCTTTACCCACCATATAATCTAAAGCTTCATCTTCGACTTCCAACTCAATATCTTCATATTCGAATAAACGCTTATATTGACGAATAAGTGCATTTTTAGGCTCTGTCAATATGCGTCTTAAAGCAGGTTTGTCCAATGGATTCAAATACGTTACTACTGGTAATCTTCCTAACAATTCAGGGATTAATCCGAATGTTCTCAAATCTTGAGCATTGACATATTGCAATAAATTACTCCGGTCTACCTTGTCTTTTTCTGAAGGCGATTTGAAACCAATAGCACTAGATTCAATTCTTCTAGCAATCATTTTATCAACACCCTCAAAGGCTCCACCACAAATAAATAAAATATTCTGAGTATTAATTTTAACCATTTTCTGATCTGGATGTTTACGTCCACCTTGAGGCGGTACTAGAACCTCTGAACCTTCCAATAATTTTAATAAAGATTGCTGTACTCCTTCACCACTAACATCTCTAGTGATAGAAGGATTATCTCCTTTACGGCCAATTTTATCAATCTCATCTATATAAACCATACCTTTCTCAGCAGCAGCAACATCGTAATCACAAGCTTGCAAAAGACGCGTCAAAATACTTTCAACATCTTCTCCAACATACCCCGCTTGTGTAAAAACAGTAGCATCGGCTATAGCAAAAGGAACTTGAAGAATCTTCGCAACCGTTTTTGCAATTAATGTTTTTCCAGTACCCGTTTCGCCCACCATAATAATATTGGATTTTTCAATCTCAACATCATCTTCTTGAGAATGCATTAATCTTTTATAGTGATTGTACATGGCTACCGCCATTACTTTTTTCGCGTCATCCTGACCAATAATATATTGATCTAAGAACTCAACTATCTCTTTTGGTTTATAAACCTTGTGATTTTTTATATCAAATTTTGCATTAGGGACTGGCTTTTTAGCTCCATCTCCGTTCACCAACAAATAAGCCTGTTCAATACAATCGTCACAGATATGTCCTTCTATACCTGATATTAAAAGGTTTACATCTGCTTCTCCTCTACCACAAAATGAACAACTCTTATTACTCTTATTACTCTTTTTCGCCATTTTCTTTAATCTGATTTTTTTTGCAAAGTTACGTTATAAATGCATTATTATTTTTTCCTGAATCTCTTTTAATTTTTCTTCAGACAACTTTAACTTTGGTTGATTAAAATTCAGGTCATCCATATCATTAATTGGGATAAGATGCATATGTGCATGTGGCACTTCAAGTCCAATCACACTTAAGCCACATCTATTACAATCCGGGAATGATTTTTCAATAGCCTTAGCAATAGGTTGAGCAAAAAGCAACCATTTACTCAAATAA
This sequence comes from Edaphocola sp., assembly GCA_035497795.1. GTDB lineage: Bacteria > Bacteroidota > Bacteroidia > Chitinophagales > Chitinophagaceae > Edaphocola. The sequence continues at coordinate 16,378 of DATJCU010000187.1, forward strand.
TCTTCTGGAGCATCCCAAATTTTATCTACCTCAATTTTTGGAATCACTAAAACATGACCTTCTCTTAAAGGAAAAAGATCTAAAAATGCAAAAAAATGTTCATCTTCCTTAATTTTATAAGAAGGTAACTCTCCATTAATAATTCTTGAAAATATAGTCATAATAAAGCTTTAGCACGAAATTAGTTAAATTTATGAAAAGAATACCCAAATTTAACCTCCAACTAAAATATAAAAATGAAAACAACGTTACAATATCACCAGTATCTATATCATAAACTAATAAAAAAACAACATGAGAAAACTAATAATCTTGTCATTCCTTTTATTATCTAATGCTATAGCATTACAAGCGCAAGAGCCAGTAGGAATTTGGCTAACAGAAAAAAAAGAGGCAAAAGTAGAAATTTATCAAACCAGCACAGGAGATTATGAAGGCAAAATAATTTGGACAAAAGATCAAACTGAAGATTCTAAAAGAACTATTGGACAAAGAATATTAAGTACTTTTAAGAAAAAAAGTAAAAATACTTATGAACATGGGACAATAAATCATTTGCAACAGAAAAAGAAATATAGTGGGATTATTACCATGATCAGCCCTAATATTTTAAAACTAAGAGGTTATATTGGAAATCCATTATTTGGAATCAGTCAAACCTGGACAAAAGTAGAAGAGTAGAACAATTTCTAGTTCTACTCTTTTAAATATTTAAAAAAAACTGATTATAGTTTTATAAACTTAATAGTCGATGTTTTTTCATCGACACTTTGACGGATAAAATAAATTCCAGAAGGTAAGTTTTCAATATTAATTATTGTGTCCTTTTTTTGGTCAATAATTTTATCTTGCCATAATTCCTGACCGAAACTATTAACTATTTGAATTTTTAATTCTTTACTAAAAGGTAATAATTCTACTTTAATTTTATCTTTAGCGGGATTAGGAGCTATTGATAAATTCTCATTGTTCACTAAAGGATTCTGAATAGAAGTATTATTTTCACCTTCTAAAGTTACATTAATGCAACTTGTATCATTTGAACTTACAGCATCTAAGTAGGTCGTATTCGGTACCCCACCATCTTGATAAGTTACGTCAGATTGTTTTAAATGTAAAACACAGATTTCTCCTACAACAGGTGTAGTACCAGGATTATAGAATAAAATCATATCATTCATGGCAATAGTAGTTCCAACTGGTAAGTCCCCAATTAATTTTGAATACAGAACTATATTTACACCAGCAACATAAAAAAACAAGGAGTCCCCATCAGGTAGAATATCAGGACCATTGTTGGTATAATTAAATGAAAGGGAAGCACTGTCACCATAAGGCACCACTACATTATTTGCAGGTGCAGTAATTTGCACAGAAATATCTGCATTTTTCACTGTTTGTGCATTACTAATAAAACCAAAAGTTAATAGTAATGGAATTAAATAGAAAGTTTTTCTCATGATTTAATAAAATTAATTTTCGCAAAAGTAAAGAAAAGAAAAGAATTTTAAAATTAATTAAATCTATTCTCTTCTTTTGTCCAAAAATTCAAAACTTTTAACATTTTTTGACACTTCAAATACTATTTAATGACCAAAACATTCAATAAGTTTAGTATTTTTGCCACATACAACGTTTTATAGAGCATTTATTTGAATTTATATGAAAAAGTCTAGTATCATTATTTTGTTAGGTATTGCCGTCTTGATGGGTTTGGCAGTTTCAATGTTTGGGAAACTAAGCACTTATGAAACATTTGGTTCAGCAGCTGAAAAACAAGGTAAAACTTTTGTAGTTATGGGTACCTTAGATACAACAGTATCTACTCATTATGATCCAAAAGTTAATACAGATGAATTTATCTTTAATGCCATGGATAAAACTGGCAAAAGTAATAAAGTCGTTTTTAATGGTACGCGCCCTCAGGATTTTGAACGCTCAGAATCATTAGTGATGACAGGGTTTATGAAAGGAGATGTTTTTCATTGTGAGAAAATCCAAATGAAATGTCCTTCTAAATACGAAGACGATCAGGTAGTTATCTCTAATCCATCTGCGGTTAATTAGTTTATTTTAAAAATTTTACAAATTGGAAACTAAATTTATTGGGGAGCAATTGCTTCCCGGTCAGATTGGGCAATTTTTACTTGTTCTTTCTTTTGTAGCATCACTCTTTGCGATGTTTAGCTATATTCAAAATAGTCGCCTTGAAATAAAAAATCCACAAAGTGCTCTTGGATGGCAAAAATTAGGTAGAATCGGTTATACCATTCATGCATTTTCAATAATTGCTATTTTCATTACCTTATTCTATATCATTCAAAGTCACTTATTCGAATATTCTTATGCATGGAAACATAGTTCCAAAGGGTTAAAAGCGAAGTACCTTTTAGCAAGTTTTTGGGAAGGATCTGAAGGAAGTTTCTTATTATGGACATTCTGGAATGCTGTTCTTGGATTTTTTGTTATTGCAAAAGGAGGCAAATGGGAGAGCAGAGTATTAGCAGTAGTTTTATTAGTTCAAGCATTCTTGGTATCCTTACAATTAGGAATATATTTCGATACTACTAAAATTGGATCATCTGCCTTTACACTTTTACGTGATCAAATGGATCAACCTATCTTTCAACAAGCGGATTATTTAAGTTTTATTACAGATGGAAATGGATTAAACGTATTATTACAAAACTATTGGATGGTGATTCATCCACCTGTTTTATTTTTAGGCTTTTCCTTATCTATTTTTCCTTTCGCCTATGCCATCGCTTCTCTTTGGAAAGAAGATTATAAAACGTGGATCAATCCAACCTTACGTTGGTCTTTAGCTACAGGTGCAGGATTAGGTGCAGGAATCATGATGGGTGGTGCTTGGGCATATGAAAGCTTGAACTTTGGAGGCTATTGGGCTTGGGATCCTGTAGAAAATGCTTCTTTAGTACCTTGGATTATTTTAATTGCTGCAATTCACACTTTAATTATTTTCAAAAGTACAGGACGTTCATTAAAAACAACCTATATATTTCTAATTCTACAGTATGTTTTAGTTTGGTACAGTACCTTCTTAACTAGAACTGGCGTTTTAGGAGACACTTCAGTACATGCATTTACAGGCGAAGGCTCTTCTATGAAGTGGCATTTGATTGTTGCATTATTAACTTTATTAAGTTTAGGCATTTTCCTTCTGGTAAAAAGATGGAAAAAAATGCCTCATGTAGCTGGAGAAGAAGCAACAGATAGTAGAGAGTTTTGGATGCTAATTGGTTCAATAGTCTTATTAATCAGTTCGCTTCAAATCATTTTCATGACTTCATTACCAGTTTGGGCGCCATTATATAAAATGATTTCAGGAAATGATGTTGCACCTCCAGCGGATGTCATCTCTTATTATAATAATATTCAAGTTTGGTTTGCCATTATCATTGCAATCCTTACAGCAAGTGCACAGTTCTTAAAATACAAAAAGACAAATAACATGAAAGCCTTTTGGCTGAGTAATGGTTTGATGCTTCTTGGTGCATTAATTCTCAGTATAATTATTATCAATATCCAAAATATTATTCATCCGCAAATAATGGTATTTTTGGTTGTTGCATTTTATGCATTATTTGCTAATATCCTTTATTTTATAAAATACAAGAAAGGAAACATAAAGAAAGCTGGTGGATCAATAACACATATTGGATTTGCATTAGTATTGATTGGTATCATCTTTTCGGGCTACAAAAAGAGAGTAATCTCTAAAGATTTCAGTGGTAAGGTGATGAATTTTGGTAAAGAAACCTTTGAAGAAAATGCGATGGAGAGCAGCAATAACTTAATGCTGTATCGAAACACGCCAATGCCAATGGAGGATTATACAGTTACTTATCTTGGTGATAGTGCTGATAACAAGAATGATCCACCTATAACCTACTTTAAAGTTAGATTTGAAAAATTAGATCCGAAAACGAATCAACCTACTAGTAGCTTTACACTTTACCCAGATGCATTTGTAAATCCTAAAGGACAAGAGGGCTTAAGTTCTAATCCTGATGCAAAACATTTCTGGAATAAGGATATTTTTATCTATGTAAATTCTATTCCGGCAAAAGATGAAGACACTTCAGCTTATCATCCATATGAATTAAAACAAGGTGACTCCTTATTTGTAAATAATGGATATTTAGTTTTAGATAGCATAGGTGGAAAAATTGTAAACCCAGATTATAAAAATGATGGGCATGATGCAGCTGTTCCATTAAATTTCAGCGCTTATGATATTGGCGGAAAAGTAGGAACAATTCAACCCGTGTTTTATGTAAAAGGTAATGAAATGGGATCAACCTATGACTCCTTAAATGCTTTAGGTACTTTTATTAAAGTGGAAAGTGTAAATCCGACAACGCATACCTTCAAAATTGGTGTGAGACAAAGAGCTCAGCAAGATGATTATATAGTGCTAAAAGCCTTAGTATTCCCTTATGTTGGTATTTTGTGGATAGGAATCATCATCATGGTTATGGGCTTCAGTATTAGTATGGTTGCTCGTTTAGATAAGAAAAGTAAAAGACCTGTAACCGTTTTAGATCGAGTATAAGAACTTATTAAAAAAATTGTAAAACCGGATCTTTAATAGGGTCAGGTACATTTTGTGGGGATTAACTAAAAAGTTTCTCCAATCTAAAGAGGAAGAACTTAGTATCTGTAACTCCTCTAAGGTTAGCTCTAAATAGTTTTATTTTGGCGTTGAAAGACTCGGCATTTGCATTCGTATTTCTATTCACAAAAAAGTTGAGTATGGTTTCTGCTCTGTCTTTAAGGGTATTTGCGACGGTATTAAATTCCTTTATTTCCAATTCTTTTGTTTTTTCTAACCATTCGTTTAATTCTTGCTGCGCTTTAATCCTTTCTGTATTTTTGTATATTCCTCTCAGATGAAGGATGTGTTTATATGCTCTTTCCAATAATGGATATCTTTCAAAAAGCAACTTGGCTCTATGTTCTTGGGAGGGTGTCCATTCTCCTATCTTTTTTACTAAAATATA
>DATJCU010000188.1:0-2993 GCA_035497795.1 Edaphocola sp.
AACATCGCCATGACACTATCAACTAAAAACCTAACCAAATGTAGATATTTTGTCTATACAATCGTTAAATCAAGCACTTACAAACTTATTTCACTAATCATATAATACTCATAAACGCAATTGCACCTATTTAGGTGTTAGTGGTTATTATAAAAAAAGAAACCTAATTTGAAGATAGTAGCATTTTCTAAAGAAATACCAAAGAAGTTTAAACGGGTAAATTGGTTCATTTTGATTCCGATACTTTTTTGGCCTTTAGTTTTTTTTGGAACAATTTTCTTTTTCGATGACCCAAATGCAAATCCATTGATGGTTTGGTCTTTGTTTATTGGAGTCAATCTATATCCGATTTATTTAATAGTTTTCTTTGAACTGAATGCAAGACTATATAAAAAAGTTGCAGTTCTTGCTTATGTTCTTCCTCTTTTAATAATTGGAAGTCTATCATTTATAATTGTACGAGAATATATTTCCAGTAATCAATTCGCAAAAGAAAGAGAAATAGCGAATCAAAACAGACAAAAGGAAGGGTACATTGGAAATTGTAACACTTATAAAGTCATTGATGAAACAGTTTCTTACAGAGACACTATAATAGTTGCAGACTCAAAATCTTTTGAATATTTAAGCTGTCATTATGGAAAGGACAAAAAGCAAGCTTACAAAGGAAAAGAGCCAATAATTGGAAGCGACCCTGAATCATTTAAGATTGTTAATTATCAATGGCAGAAGGATAAAAATAGATATTACTATCAAGGTCAAGCATTAGAAAATATAGACTACCAAACATTTGAAATTTTAGACTTAGGTTATTCAAAAGATAAAAACGCTGTGTATTACAAAAGAAACATTGTAGAAAAAGCTGAACCTAAAACCTTCGTGATTAACAGAATGAATGGAATTGGTAAAGACAAAGAGAATAAATTTGAATACGGAAAAATAATAACAACCACTAACAATGTATATAAAAAATAGGCGGGACAGTAGTAAATTACAGGGTTTTGGCTCGTATCAAACTTTGTGCTCAACCGAAAGTTCATTGCTTCATAACCGCCTACTTTTCATATACTAACCGTTGTGCTCAATTTTAAAGAACCATGGTGACATACCCAAAAATATTAGATGAGACTAAAATAGGTGAATATCCAGCCGCTGTGAAAGCAGGAGGCGGATACGTTTGGGACGAAGTTCTCGAATATAGAGTTTGGTGTCATCCAGAGAATGGAGCTGAAGATTTGGAAGATGGAAATGATTACTATTATGCCTTTGCGACTTATGATGAAGCAATTGGATTTTCGGAATCTAATAAAGGAACCGAAGAACCTTTGGCCTTAATATTACAAAAGGAGTATATCGATGAGCCTGAGACTGGAAAATATATTTATGTAAAAGAGGAAAGATTAACAGAATGGCCAGTTGAATTTTTAATCAGACCAAAACGGACTGAGAATACAATTCCAGATTTCTTTTCTCCAAACGCACCATCGAATAGATTAGATATTTTGAGAGGATTAGTAAAATAGCATTTATGATTGATACAACATTGATAAATAAAATTAATGAGTCTTGGGGCTGGATAGGAATTGTTGCAAAAGACTTAGTTGAGACTAATGATTTTGGAAATATAATATTCAAATCAACTGAAAATGACTTTTGGAGGATTTGTCCAGAAGAATTAAGTTGTGCAAAAATTGCCAACAATGATTTAGAATTTCAAGATTTAAAAAAGCAAAAAGATTTTATCGAAGATTGGCATTTTGATAACTTGACACAGATTGCGATAAATGCATTTGGACAACTCGCCGAGAATGAAAAGTTTTGTTTAAAAAAGCCAGGAGTGATTGGTGGAGAATATAAAATCGAGAATATTGGTAAAATAGATTTTATCGAATTGATTTCATTTTCCGGTGATTTAGCATTTCAAATTAAAGACCTGAAAGACGGACAGAAAATAAAAATAGAGATAAAAAACTGAGCACAAGTTAAACCCCATATTGATTCTTAATTGAAGAATAGTAAGTTTTGAATCACGGGAGTATAAAAAAAGAAACCTCCAACTCTCGAAAGCCGAAGCATTCGGAAAAGGAGGCTTCAATTTGATGTTTAACAAGGAGGCCTAAAAATTTGAACTGACAGACCTTCTAAAAACTTTACAAAGGTATGATGCGAAAAAATAATTTATCAATTTTTGTCATATTACTTTTTATGACTTTTAACAGCTTAATATTTCTGAGCTGTGAAAAAGATTTACTTCCCTCACAAAACCAACTCATTAGTGAATCCAAAGAGTTTGAAGAATATGTTGCAATACATTATAAATTCTTTTCTGAAGTAAATTCTTTTAAGTCTCAAAATCAGAAAATAGGTCAAATAAATGGAAGAAATATTTATCGCAAAGTCTCAAAAAGTTTTGACCCTAATTTATTTTTAAAGACCATTGAGGCCAGAAACTCATTATTGGAAAAATATCCAGAATACTCACAAATGGCTAAGAACGACAAGAATGACATTTTAGAAAAAGCCTTAAGTACATCAACAAAACTCAATCAAATTATTCCGTTGGAGTTATTAACTCCTCAAATCAGATTAAAAGGGGGGAATTCTGAAGGTGATGATGCCCTTGGATTACTTGGTTTTTTTACTCAATTTTTTGGTTCTTACGATGACGCATATGATGCCTGTCGAAATTATTCGCAAACCAATAATGTTGAGTCAGGAGGGTATATCTTCCCTAATGGGACCGCATTATTTGTTGTTGATTCCTTAGCGACTGACACTACAATGAATATTCCAATATGGAATGGAATCGGAGCCTCAGCAACCTTTCATTTTCACCCAGGCGATGATGCTGCACCATGGATGTCTCCTACGGATTCGATGGCCATGGAAACTATATCCCAGTATGGTGTTGATAGTGTCATTATAATAACAAATGATACTATACAAGGTTATGGTTTTTAATTATTAAACAAGTATGAATGTCCGCAAAGCAA
>DATJCU010000189.1:0-2270 GCA_035497795.1 Edaphocola sp.
CTCCATCAATTGGATATTGGGTGATGTAAGCCTCTACAACAGGACTTTCTAATAAATGAATCTTTCTAATTTGACTTCCAAGCTCTACTAATTTCATAAAAGTGTCCGCATCTTTTGGATAAGGCACACGTGGGAAATCTATTTTTAAAAACTCTTTGTATTTTTCTCTATAAGTAGGAGAGTGTAAAACAGCATAGATATAATCGAGAATGTAAATAGGATATAACTGAGCTGTTTCTTCTGTTTGCACATTATAATCAGGTTGCTCAGGTGAAAAGTACATCCCTAAACTTTCAGCAATTTTATCCACGATTTCCATGTTGAGATTTGGAACTCTTTCTGGATTTTCTTCAATGGAAATTTGTTCTTTTTTTTCGGTGTAGAGGTATAAAGGGAAAATTGAAGTTAAAAATCTATCACTTAACCTAGCATCAGCCAATGAATTAGTAACAAATAGACTACTGTAATTTTTTTCTTTGTTTATTCTTATAGAAGCTAACCCTAAATTATCTCCAATTAAAAAATTATTCATTATTTTTTCTCTACTTCTTTCAATAAGTGATGTATCCCAATATATTTTTCTTATATCAAATGGTCTATATGCAATAGACTTTATTAAACTGGGATTGAAAATAGTATTGAAATTATTTTTAATGTTAAACTGCAAATCATTTGTTCTTTCATTTATAAGTATTTTGTCTTTTGCTGTAACAATACCAGCAGTATTATATATGAATAGCTCAATTAATTGAAAACCTTTGATATAGCTATGTTGTTCTTCAAAATTTTTATTTACAAAATAAAAGTTAGGATAAATGTTTGCTAAATTATTAAACGGGATATTCTTTAAAGAGTTTGAAGTTAAGAATTCATATTTTAATTCATTGTTGTCCGAGATAAATTAAAATAAAGTTGTTAGTCTATCAAAAGTAGCCTAAACATTGACTTTTTATTTTTAATTATCAGTTTTTTCAAAAACAAGCTAATCAAATAAAGTGAGTTGATTTCTGGGTTTAGCATTCAAATCCCAGTCTTTTTCTGGGTTTTCTAAGAATTTTATTAGTTGTATGAAGTTGAATAAATGAATTTTACAGAAACTCACTAAATTTGAAAAAGCCCAACTACGTTTTAATTTCTTCTTAATTACTGCTAGAAGTAAGTTGACAATTAATACGCAATAAATCTGTATTTTGATTGCATTCTCGTTATCGCCCAAAAAATATTTCAATGGAAAATTCTGTTTTAGCTGTTTAAATACTAATTCTATTTGCCAGCGAACTTTGTATAAAGCAGCAATCATATCTGCTCTTAGTTCCATAAGATTCGTCAGAAATTCGAACTCTCTTTTGTTCTCTCTGTCATAAAATCTAACTTTTCGCAATGTTAGTGGAATAAGATTACTTCCGTGTTTTACATCTACAGTAATTGTGGCATCTTCTAATACGCCACTATGAATATTATCAGCTATTTCATTGATTTCCTCAGTTCTATACATTGCGTTATCCTTTATTCTAGTAACAAATCCAGTATTGTTTTTGGTAAAATGTTCAAAAGCTTTGTAATCATTGTATCCTTTGTCAAAAACATAGATAGTATCTTCATTGCAAGGTAGTTTAGATAAGAACTGATGATCATGAGTTGACGCTTTGCTAAACCAAACAACTGATGGAACTACCTCATCTGCATTAATTACTGTGTGCATCTTTATTCCTCCTTTGCTTTTACCTGTTTTGGCTTTACGACCTACACAACTTAGTATCTCTTTAAACAGGCTTATAGTGCTACTGTCTATGATTTTAACTTGCTTTTTGATAATCTCCTCTATTCGGCTGTCCGATAAAACATTTCCATACTTATTTAACAGACTATTGTAAATCTCTGCAAAAACTTCTTCATCTCTATTCCTATTTGCATCTGAAAGTGTACTTCTTTTAGGGATATGTTGTAATTGAAAACCATTAGTTTTTCCAGATAAACCAAGCATCGCTCCTGCAACTTCTCTTAACGAATTGCACTTAGCAAATGAACAGAAAACCATACTTATTAAATGGTCTTTTGTTGTAAATTTTTTAGTGAATTTATCAGATTGTGTCTTATTTACAGCGTTTGATATAATTTCATCATCAATTAAAGAAATCAGCTGTCCGAAAACACACTTTGTAGAAAAATAGTTACTTTTAGTCATCGTTCTAATGTTTTGTAGTAATTACAAAAGTACGATATTTTTGAGTAGCCTTAATCGGCTACTCTTTTTATTCCGGACAACAATG
>DATJCU010000190.1:0-5131 GCA_035497795.1 Edaphocola sp.
CCTAAACAGAATAGAAGATATTGAAAAACTACCCGATGACAAGAAAAACTATATCTTCAACCTCATTGATATGGCGATAACAAAAAAACGCCTTAAAGACCCCCTCTCTAACGCTCTAAATATTGCTCAATAAAAAGCAGGTTGCCCTTAAAATAAACTTCCTGCTTACATTTATCTACTAGTACATCACTTTTTAAAAAGACCATCAGAGTTAACGTAGTAACTTATTATCTTTATTTCGTCTTTTTCTTTTAATAGTGTGAATGTTTCCTTAGACTCATAATATGAGCGCTTTACATTTAATAGGAAAACATAGTTTGTTTTAGGATCTTTTCCTACAATACTTTCTGTTTCCCATTTCTCAATATTATAATGTTCAACATTTCCCAGCTTCTCAAAAGTTATATCATAAATCTCATTTAATTTTTGAGTGTCCGTAACTTCAAAAAACCGCTTATCGAAAAACCTGTACGTTTCTTTATAGTCTTGATTCTTTAGTAATTCATAAAATTGTGCAATTGCTTGTTCTCCATATCGCTTGTCCTCTTCCCTGTTAATGTAAGAAGAATTAAAACGACAGCTCACAAGCATCAAAAAAAGAATTACAGGAAAAATACTTAATATAGTTTTCATTATTTTCGTCATTTAAACAAATGAATACTTTTTTTTAATTAGTATCCATCAAATTATAAGTAGTCCAAAATTTATATTCACCATTGGGCTGCTTTCTATACACATCATAAACATAAGTATTCGCATCTTTTCTAATGGAATCTCCTACCATTATTTTATCATTTATCGGTGGCATAAAATACAACTTAACACCATCTTCAAGATGAAATTCCACAGAACGACCATAATAAGAATTAGACTTTACGACTTTGGAAAAAATGGGTTTTATATAATCTTCTTTTTCTTGCTTTCTTCCATTTATTTGTAGATATATAAACCAAATAATAACCGCAAGAATACAAATACCACCAAATATTATATTAAATATTTTCATCCTATTTTTATTTACCATACTTAGAACTATCTTTTCCATTGCCATAATGGAATAACTCCGATTGTATATTGATATTGAGCCCCTCCAAAAGCTCCCACACCTACTCCAATTCCTGCACTTCGGTTAATAAAACCTTGTGTTCCTCTACTATTTGTTGGAGAATATGATGCACCCAAAGAAACGTCTGCTAAATAGCCTCCATTTGCCATTATACCATAAGTATGTCCTGTCATCATAGATGCGGTAATATTTCGTGGGTCTCCTGTAAAATAACTACTGGTAAATTCAACTCCTGCCGAAAAGAATGCACCTGCCCCAAGATTTACATTAACTTGAGGAGTGTAATATATACCAGGTTCTTTTCCTCTTATTAAGATACTAAAAGTAATAGGTTGAACACCTATACCTAAAATGCCAGTTATTTCTGCTCCTAAAGCTATTGTAAATTTATCTGGCACAAGTGCTCTCATTAAAGGACCATTCCAACTATACCAAGATCCATCACCCCCACTTGATTGTTGAACTGCTCCATACCCTTCAAAATCATAGCCTAAAGATCCGCCAAATCTATTATGCATTCTTTTCCCCCAATCTTTCCAATCTGCTTTTCCAGCGGTAACAACAACTTCTTCTAGTAGTGTATAACGAAAATATTCATATAAATATTCTCTTGTTGTTCTATTTGGCCAATTTAGAGCATCAGTCGCTACTGACCTATTTTTGTTTATTAATTCAATGTTATTGCTTATTAGATAACTTTGGAAGCTTCCTTTAAATCCTCTTCCTCCAGCACCACCGGATAAAATAGCAATAGACGCTTCTGCTTTTAGAAAAGATGGTATTATACTTGACATTTTATAATAATCTGTAACAGCCCCAAATAGTTTTCCTCCAGGCAAATGCATATGCAATGTTGGAAATTTTGCTCTTATATCTTCATAAATATCAAAATAGCGCATACCTGGAGTGGACATACTTGTTTGCCCCTGCAATCCAAACGGATCTACCATCAAAGCGGGGTTACAACCCATGGCATGGTAAGGGCTGAGCGTTTGTTGTCCACCAGCATCGGCTAAGGGGTCTATGCCTAAAGCACTCTTATACCTGATTTGCATCGGCACAAAGGTCTGTTCTAATATTTCTGATTTAAGGCAACCCATTATTGGCAACGAATGTAAGAATCTTTTGAAATTATTTCAAATTTTATAGACTTTCTCTTTTCTTTTGTCTTGATACAAAAGAAACAAAAAATCAAGCGACAACCAAGGCGATTGCTAAAGCACCAGAATTTGCTTTGGCTTCATGCTGTTTTTTCAACAAATATTAATGTAAAATAAAATCTATTCCTCTTTTATGATAATTGAACAACAACATTTTCCTTCTTCCCTTTTGTTGAAAAAGCAATTCCGCCAGACAAATTCCTATCGCTGTGATTGCCGCATTGCCAACTCTTGGAATTTTCGACTAAGGATTGATTTTGTGTTTTAAAAATATCTACACTTTTTTGTACCGTATCTGTAGCTGCACATAAAAACTTTTCGAAGTTTTAATATACAGCAAAAAAACCGCCACTTCAAATGAAGTGGCGGTTTTAACTTTTAATCCAATTTCAATTTATCTGGTATTTTCATTTCCTTACGAGCAGCCTCATATTCTTCCTTTGTCAAGGGACCCTGCAAATCATCCGTTGATCTATATAAAATCCAGTATAAATATGGGTTCTCAATGTACTTCTTATACATTGGATCTTCTTTAACTAAAATTTCCTTTGCAATCAACTTCGCAATTTTAAAATTTTCATGTCGGTTATCTTTAGCCCCGTATTGTTTAAACTTTAAATACAATGATTCATTTTGGTGTGGCTGACCTTTCTCATATGTATTAAATAATTCATTAGCCTTCTTTATAATTAATACATCGATATCAGGCTTTTGCTTTGCTATTAAAAAATGCATATCAAATTCATAAGCAAGTACATCTGGAGGTATATCGTTTCTGCCCCCAATGATAAAGTGATCCTGACTTGACTCTGTTACGTACACATAATCACCAAATATCTTCTCTGCACTATCTGACATATTACAAGAACAAAATAAATATATCATTATCAACATAAGTCCGATTTGACTAATCTTTATCATCATCTGGGAATATTTGGTGTGAAAAATATGATTCCTTGGTTTATTATCTCATAAGCTTTCTGACGCCAAGCAGGCAAAGGGGATATTCTTCCTTCTCCATAAAAGTTTATTCTGAAAGGAGTACCATCTCCAGGATCTCCATAAATTGTTGCAGCATTCCTGACCCAGTTTATAGGATTACCCCAACTGTGCATATCAAAGTCATATATATCAAAACCATAGGTGGCTATGACTTTATCATGTCCTATATAAGTCAAAGTAATATTTCCAAAAACCCGTCCATCATCACTGCTCCATAATGTTTGGACAACTTTTCTAGTTCCTACTTTCTCATTAAAATCGGTAGGATTTAAAAACAATAAATCCACCTTGGCTAAATCAACATCAAGAAGCTCTCCATTGCCATACATATAATGCAGGTTAGCCTCTTTCCGTGTAGGAGGTCTACCATTAAGATTTGGAGTAGTATACTCCTTTTTTTTCTGACCCTCGCCCTTTGTATGCTTATAATTACCTCCAAAATACCCAGACTTCATCTGGCTACTCATCATTCCAGGAAAATCATAAGAGCTTACTATTGATTGCAATCCAATATTATACCCATTTATCATTTCTAAAGCTGCTGCAAATCTAATCTCAATTACTTTTTGCTGCTTCGCCTCAGCCATCTCCATCATACTATTATAAATGTATGCCTCAAGACGCTTCATACCAATACTCTTTCCTGTCCCTAATCTATCCGCACTCAAATATACATAAGTACCTTCAACCATATAGCCAAAGGGCATTATAAAATGATCGTTCCCAGGAGTGGACATACTTGTTCCAAAGGTACAAACGACTGTTCTAATAGGTTTAATTTAAGGCATCCCATATCAATTGGCTAAAATACATGTTTTTTTGAGACAATTTTGAGTTTTATACACTTTTTTGTAGTGTATCATTACTAATAAAAGAAATTCAAGGACTTCTTTAATAAAAATGTAGCTGCATTATAAAACCTTTACAAAGGTTGAAGTAAAACAAAAAACCGCCAGTCAATTTTGAGTGGCGGTTGTGTTATAAAGAATAGCAAAGGTCTAATCAAAAAACCAATTCAAATAATTACCTACATCTATTTTTATTGTGATAATATAAATCACAATCAACACAAGAAGAAATATTGAAACCTGTTTTGAAAATAATAATCTCCTTTTTAAAATAAAATATCCTAAAAATAAAATGCTCAACGCAAACAAAATCAACATCCCTAAGAAATGAAAATAGTATGAGATATAATAAAAATTCGATTCAAAAACATTTTTAGGATCAATATTATAAATCTCTACACTTCCAAATTTATTTATAGCAAGCACTATAAATACGTATAAAAGACCAATTCCCAATGTTGAAATTATCAATAAACTATTCCAAAATTTATTTCCCATAGCTATTATCGTTTATTGACGTTAAACAAATTATTCCAAGACGGATCTGGGGGACTTGACTTCTCTCCGCCCAAAAACCAATAATGTAATTGACCAGGCAATCCTAAATAAAGAACTTTTACTTCTCCAGTTTCAGTAATACGTATATTACTATAACCATCAGATATTTTATAAACTTTCCCATTTACATTTATACCATCTAAAGGAATCCAAGATTGCGTTCCCATTTTATAGGCACCATCATTCTTGAAATGAAAGTCATTAAGATTCAAATCTCCTTCAGGTTTAAAATAAACATCACCTTTATATTCATTAGTTACGTGTATTCGACCATCTCCAGGGAATCCTGAATGTACATCACTTGGATTTTTTTCTCCTCCGCTTTGTGGGTCTGGGCTACCCCCGTCATTAGATTGATTATTATACTCTCCCAAATAAGCTGATCTCATTTGGCTTCCTACCATTCCACGGATATCATAAGAGCTTACTAATGATTGCAATGCAGTATTATATCCATCAACCATCGCCAAAGCTGCTGCAAATCTAATCTCGATTAT
>DATJCU010000191.1:0-7501 GCA_035497795.1 Edaphocola sp.
CTTTACCTTAATAAATCAGGCGTAGTTCCATTAAAGCCTTCGGCTTTTTTTATACCTTTATTTTTTCTCTTTAGCCTATTAAGCTATAAGCCCACAGACTATTTCATAGTGTTTAAAACACATACATTCAAAATGTTATTATTGTTTTTTATACTGTCAATAATTTACAGTTTAAATACAGACACTACCCGAGAGTTTTTATTAATAGATATTGTCAATAGACTTATCACCTTGTTTTTATATGTTTTTTCTGTATTATTTTTTGAAAACAATAAAAGTAAAACTACTAAAATAATGTTCATAATATCTGTCGTAGTACTTGGATTAAGTATATGGTATGATACCTTTTTTAATCTAGAATATGGAATAAAAATTTTAAGAAAAGGAGGGTTTGCTGAGAACCCCAATGTTGGAGCTTCAGCCTTAAAATTTTTGGGACTACCACTATTATTACTTGTTAATAATAATAAATTAAAACTTATAATATTTTTTGGAATTCTGGCTACAGTTTTTATAACATTTTCAAGAAGCGGTCTAATTTCATTATTCTTGATAATGATTTTAATGCTAATCAATGAATGGCAACCAACGTTTAATTTTAATGCAAAAACTTTATTAACAACTATATCAAAAACTATTGCTATACTCTTTTTGTCATATGTTGTTATATTTAACATTGCCAAATTTATTCAAAGTGAGATACCCTCATTCGCTGAAGGAGATGCGGGAGATAGAATTGATATGCTTTTAGGTGAAAAGGAAAATAACAGTACCTTCATGAATGCTGACGATGTAAGCCAAGGCGGAAGAAGCTCAGTCGCCAAAAATTACCTCAAAAAATTTATGATTAATCCATTTGGATATGGTACTGGGTACACATCGGACGTGACTATTAATTTCACCGACACACATAATTACTATTTAACAGTCGGAATAAATTATGGCTTTATAGGACTGTTAACGTTATTTTGGTTTATCATTAAATCATTCAGATTATCAATTATAAATAATAATTATTATTACTTTGTTTTTATATGCTTATTTTGCTTTGAATGCTTCATATCAAATGGAGTACTATCTGAAAAAGCACTGGTCATCGTGATTGCATTTATGGACCAAAAACTATACACCATTAATCATCAAAACAACTAATTTATGTGCGGCATTTACGGAAGTACCATAACCTATAGCAAACCTCAAGTTGAAAACAAACTTAAAATAACAGCTTTTAGAGGTCCGGATAAAACGGATTTTAAAACTTACAAGCAAAATTCATGCAATATAACTTTGGGACACAACAGACTATCTATCATTGACTTAGATTCGAGATCCGACCAGCCTTTCAATTACAATCACCTCCATATTGTTTTTAATGGAGAGATTTATAATTTTCAAGAGTTAAAACAAAAACTTATTAAGAAAGGCTATCATTTTAAGACTACAAGCGATACAGAAGTGATTTGCGCTTCGTATTTGGAATACGGAAAAGACTGTGTAGATCATTTTAATGGTATGTTTGCTTTTGTAATTTACGATCAAAAAAAGAATTTATTTTTTGGAGCTCGGGATCGCTTAGGAAAAAAACCATTCTATTATTATCATAATGGCTTATCATTTGAATTTGCCAGCCAACCTTCGTCGATTCAACTATACAATTCCAACTTAAGTATTTCTAAAAAATCAATTGGCTATTATTTAGCGTGGGGCAATATCCCTGACCCGCTCACTATTTTTAATGAGGTTAAAAAATTAGAGGCTGGTCATTCTTTTACATATCTGATTGATATAGGTGAATTTAAATCTAATTGCTACTGGGATATTTCAACCACTAACGACAATCAGTTTTTAGGTTCATACGAAGATGCTAAAGATAAACTTAGCGTTTTGTTAGATGATGCGGTATCAACCAGAATGCATGCAGATGTTCCACTTGGCGTTTTCCTTTCAGGTGGCATTGATTCTTCTCTTATAGCTTCTATTGCTTCGAAAAATGAAAGCATAAAAGTTAAAACATTTTCAGTGAAATTTGAGGAAGGTAAATTTGATGAAAGTGCCTACGCTACAAAAGTAGCAAAGCATCTGCAAACAGATCATAATATCATAGAATGTCATTTTGAAGAAGGCATAAGTTTAATTGAGGATTTTAATAAATTTTATGATGAACCATTTGCTGATGCATCTGCTATACCATCGTTATTGCTATCTAAACACACAAAAAAACAGGTTACTGTGGCTCTTTCTGGGGACGGTGGAGACGAAAGCTTCTTAGGCTATAATCGTTATAATTGGGCACAAAATGAAAGCAGATTATACAATATACCTTTTAATGTGAGGCTACTTGCAAATAAAATTTTAAAAAAAGCACCAAATTACAAGCTAAATTTGATTGGAGAAGCTTTAAAATTCAAGGATGCTAACAAAGCTTATTTTAGTGTCTTAAATGGTGTTGACATCTCTCACATTGATTCTCATTTCAATTATAGAGAGGTTCCAGAAATGAAATATTTAGAGCACTCAAATAAAAACTTTTTGGAACGCGTTTCTGATTTTGATATTAAAACTTATTTGAATTGGGATATAAATACAAAAGTTGATCGTGCTACAATGGCCTTTTCCTTAGAATCCAGAGCACCGCTATTGGACTATAGAATAGTTGAATTTGCAAATAGTTTACCAACTAGTTATAAATACCTTCGAGGAAATCAGAAACGCATTTTAAAAGATATTCTATATCAATATGTTCCGAAGGATATTTTTGACAGACCAAAAGCTGGTTTTGCAATGCCTTTTGAAACTTGGTTTAGAACTGACTTAAAAGAATATGTATTAAGCGAACTTGATGACGAAAGTCTAAAAGACATACCAAATATTGATATAGAAAATGTAAAGTTTAAAATAAAACAGCATATGGATGGAAAATGGAACAGATACCCATTAATTTGGAAGCTATTAGTTTTAAAGCAATGGATGAAAAATCAAGGCAAAGACTTAAGTGTAAAATAAATATCCATTACAGTAAAATTTGATAGTATAAAACCATTAAAATTGTAATAAACAACTTCTCATTTAACAAAACACTACCTTTGATTCAAATTCATTTTTAACTAGAAAACCAATAAATTGATTTACAGAAAAATAAATATTTGTTTTGTTTTACCAGACCTAAACCGAGGTGGTGCGCAGCGAATAATGTCCTATATCTCACAAAACTTAGATAAAGACAGATTTAAATGCACTCTCTTAATTATAAACTCATCTAAAGAAACTGACTTCAAAATAAAAAATATTGAAGTTAAGTATCTAAATAAAAAAAGACTATTAAATGCTTCATTATCTCTTTTATTACATTTAAAGTTGAGGGATTATGACATAGTAATAGGCTCAATTGGTCATATAAATAAAATATTAGGAATATTCTCAATTTTTTTTAGAAAAACAAAATTCATTGGACGAGAAGCAAGCTTAGATACAATTATTCAAAAATATAATAAACCCAAAAGCTCGCCAATCAATTTAATGTTTAATAATTACAGAAAAAAATTAGATGGTGTAATCTGTCAATCAAATGATATGATGGATCACGTTATACAAGATTATCAGTTAAATAGAGAAAATGTTTTTATAATAAACAATCCAATTACCATAAAGCCACCTATTGAACTTTTAAAAAGGCCCACTCATGATGTCAAGCAGTTTATAACCATTGGTCGATTAAGTCAAGAAAAGGGGCATTCAAGAATACTTAACGTTTTATCAAAACTTATTGATATAAATTGGCATTACACAATTATTGGAGAGGGAATTGAAAATGAAAATATAATTAATCAAATCATATTTTTAAAATTAGAAAGCCAAGTTACTCTCGTACCTCATCTCGATGACGTCAGAGAAGCTCTTCAAAGTTCAGACTTGTTTTTACAAGGTTCCTTTGTAGAAGGATTTCCCAATGCACTATTGGAAAGCTGTTTATTAGGAACTCCTGTTGTTGCTTTTAAAGCACCTGGTGGCACAAATGAGATTATCAACAATAATATAAACGGATTTATAGCTTCAAACAATGATGAATATCTTAATTATATAAGAATTGCTATTATTGAAAAATCGTGGAATCACAAAGCTATCAGCGATTCGGTTTTAGAAAAATTTAATCCTAAATCTATTATATCTAAATATGAAAACCTCTTTATTAAAATTTCAAACAAATAATTCCTCAGTAAAATGACAGTAGTTCATATTAATATTGGGTTAGGCGGTGGTGGTGCAGAGCATGTATTATTGGAGTTATCAAAAAAAGGTAATGAGGATAATATAAAAATGATAGTAGTGGCCATTGCAAACATCGACCAGATTGAATATAAATTTACCGATCAAGAAATTGAAGTTCAACACCTTAACATTAACTCGATAAAATCATTCTTCAAAGGGTTAAAAAAACTTCATTCAATTGTTAATCCAATAAATGATGTAGTTTTTCACTGCCATATGTTCCATGGTTTATTAATTGGTCTTAGCTATAGTTTAATATATAAAAAAACACCTATTATTTTCACATTACATAATATACTTGTTGAACATATTTATAGACGATGGATATTGTTTTTTACAAAACCAATAAGAAATGCTGATATTAACTTCAGTAATACTAGCAATAAGTGGTATTTAAAACCGGTTGAAGTTATTGCTAATGGTGTAGATTTCAAAAAATTTAATACTGTTGACAATAGATCTTACAATAAAGATATTGAAAAATTTATTTTTCTCTTTTTAGGTAGGATCGAAGAGCAAAAGAATCCTTTAATTTTAATTGATTTCGTATCAGATCTTATAAAATATGGGGAAAATAATTTTCAAATCCATATAGCGGGCGATGGAATTATGAGAAAAGAATTAGAATGCCTAATCTTAAAAAATAAATATCAGAATTATATTAAAATACTTGGATTCCAAAAAAATGTCAAACAAATAATGGAAAAATCTCATTGTTTAATTTTACCTTCATTATGGGAAGGTCTACCAATTTCTCTTATAGAAGCCTCCGCAAACAAATTGCCAATTATTACTACCCCAGTAGGTAGTATACCAGAATACTTTAATAATACAAATGCATGTGTTATAGAGGTCAGCCAATTTTCTTTTTATATGTACGAAGTTATGAGAAACTATAATAATGCTATTATGCGCGCAGAAAAATTATTAGTAGACAATAAAAGTGTTTTTGATATTGAAGCTGTTTATGAAAAACATAAATTATTGTATTTAAAACACTCCAAATATGGCAATTTACAATCAATATCACCAATTCAAGATACTGACTCCTAATAGAATCAGTGAATTCTCAAAACCAAATTAAACTATGTGTGGAATAAACGGCTTAATTGCCAAAACATATCGAGATAAAGACGACGTAACATCTATTGTCAATTCTATGAATAATCTAATTATTCATAGAGGACCAGATGACGATGGCTCGTTTTCAGAATCGAACGAACATTTTACTATTGGAATGGGAATGCGGAGGTTAGCCATTATCGATTTAAATTCTGGTAAACAACCTATATTTTCAGATGATAAGCAAATTGTAATCGTGTTTAATGGTGAAATTTACAATTTCAAGATCATTAAAGCTAAATTGGAAGCAGAAGGTATTAAGTTCAATACTTCTAGCGATACAGAGGTAATCCTTAAATTATATGAGCAAAAAGGCATTTCGGCGTTTAAGAAGCTAGAAGGCATGTATGCTTTTAGTATTTATGACAAAAACATCAATAAAGTATTTATAGCAAGAGATTTTTTTGGCGAAAAACCTTTGTATTATACAGATACTAATAACGAGTTTATTTGGGCTTCAGAATTAAAATCAATCATTAATACTATTGATTTCACCCCAAACATTTCTAAAAAAGGATTAAATCTATATTTTAGACTAACCTATATTCCTGCACCTCATACCATTTATGAAAACATCTTTAAACTTGAAGCAAATCATTATCTCGAATATGATTTATCAACACACAACACGACGATTCATAAAATCAATGAGGAATCTAAACCAAAAACAAGTAACATATCTTTTGAAGATGCCAAATCTAAAACAAAAGAACTTATTTATAAAAGTGTAGAAAGTCAATCTATTGCCGATGTCGGTTTAGGTACATTTTTATCGGGCGGTGTTGATTCTTCAATAGTTTCGCTATGTTTATCGCAATCTTTAGGTAAAAAAATAGATACGTTTTCTATAGGATTTAAAAAGGCATCTTATGATGAATCCGATAAATCTCGGGTTGTAGCAAAAATGATAAATAGTAACCATCATGAATTTATTATTGATGAAGAAGACCTTAAACATAATATTCACGATATTTTAGTCAATTTTGATGAACCATTTTCAGACACTGCGGCATTACCTACGCACCTATTGTCTGAAAAAACCAGGGCACACGTCAAAGTTGCATTAACAGGAGATGGGGGCGATGAAGTATTTGGTGGGTATAACAAATATTATATTGGTAAAATGAATAAGCGGTACACCACTATTGTCCCTCAAAAAATCCATAAAACCGTTTCGAAATTAAGTAATAAATACCTCATAGATAAAGATGATGTTAGAGGCCGAAAATATCAAATAAACAAATTATTAAACGCTATTGATTATGATGGCGAATTTTATTGGAACATCATTTCTTTAGCAAATACAGGCCGCCAGTTGGCTGAGATATTAGCTCCAGAGTATTTTGACAATGACGTTTTCAAAGAGTATAAAACAATTTTGAATAATAAAAAAATTGAAAACTTAACAGATTTCAGAAGTGTAGATAAGCTATTAAGTCTGGAAGGTGGAATGTTAGCTAAAGTTGATAGGACAAGCATGATGACCTCGTTAGAATGCAGAGCTCCGTTTTTAAATAGAAATATTTGGGAATTTACCAATACCTTGCCAGAAAGCTATTTAATGAACGGTTGGAACAAAAAATACATTTTGAAAGAAGCGTTTAAAGATCAATTTCCAAAAGACTTTTTGGATAAGAGTAAAAATGGCTTTGGAAGTCCAGCTGGCGATTGGTTAAGACAAAGTCTTAAAAATGAACTTGAAAGTTATATCGAACCAGAATTTCTGGCAAATCAAAACATATTTAATGCCGAATTCATTACCAAATTGGTTAAAGATCACCTAGAAAGTAAAATAGATAACACTTTTAGAGTGTGGTCGTACTATTGTTTTCAAAAATGGTATAAGTTTACTTATCTTAAACAGCGTTAGTTCAAAATGGAAAAGAAAAGAATATTATTAATAGCCTCGTATGACGGCTCTCTTATTGAATTTAGAGGCGATTTTATAAAAAACTTAATCAATAACGGGTTTGACGTATATGCTGCTGCGCCTGAATTTACTGAACATTATCGAAAACTAATTAAAGACATTGGCGCGGTTCCTATTGATTTTAAATTGCAACGCACAGGACTTAATCCCTTAAAAGATTTTAAATCAATACAAGAACTCAAA
>DATJCU010000192.1:0-3777 GCA_035497795.1 Edaphocola sp.
GTTCATAATCAGCTCAGTTTTTTCTCTGCTTTTGAAGATACTTTAAGTCAAAAGCATCCCTTGTACATTTTAGCAAATAAGATTCGTTGGCATATTTTTGAAGATGCATTTCTACCTTTGTACTGTCAAGATAATGGAAGATCAGCAAAGCCTATCCGCCTAATGGTAGGCTTGTTAATTTTAAGCATGTTAGAAATATTTCAGATGAACTGCGAAACCTTCATAAGCACAATAAAAAAATAAAAACGATGCGCATAAAGTGTAGTAGAGCAATGGAGTGAAAACGTTTATTATCAACATTTTTGTGGAGAAAACATTTTTGTTCCTGGTGCACCTTGCGAAGCTTCAGAACTTGTGCATTTTAGAAATAGAATTGGAGAATCTGGTATTGAGTTATTTTAAAAGAAAGTATTCGTGTGAACGGAGATGACAGTAATGATGACAATGTAAACATTGACACTACAGTTCAAGAAGGTAGTGTTTAAAAAAGTGTGTATTTCAATTTATTGTTTAATAATTAATATTTTGGAAGCGTGTTTTGCAATCTAAAAAAGCCAGCTTATATTTGTCCTATGAAGGTGTAGTGGAGGTACATTTTGATAATTTGTTGGTGGGGCAGGAATCAGGTAGTTTTTTGGAAGAACGCCATTTACCTAATTGGAAAGATTGGGGGAAAAGAATGCATAATAGATTTGGCAGATCTTTAGGCTTTGATTTCGAGGAGTATGGAACAGTTCAACAGTCAAGCGGGGGCTACAATGATGAGAAGTGGCTGGCAACGGATATAGCAGGAGCTTTTAGTAATGGTACGATGGTTATAGACGGAGCTTTCAAATTTGTGGAACACTCAAAAACCGGTAGGTTTTTAGCAAACGGATACCAGCATATCTCGAAGGCAGAAATGGCAAAATCGTTAAAATTGGCTAAACCATTAACGAGGGGAGTAGCTGGGGTGAATTTAATTTCTCAAACAATTTCAGTCGCAGATGATTTTAGCCACGGTCGATGGAAAAGTGGTACAACTAGAGGTGTTGTTAATGGTATTATATTAGGAGTGACTGCTGTAAATCCATTGCTTGGTTTTGGTTTAGGAGTTGCAGAGGCATTATGGGGCGAGCATTTATATGAATATGTAGAAAAAAATTGGTAACTATGATTTATAATTATTTGTTTTACAAAGGCTATCAATTAGCAAAGAAGTCAAAGAATTGGGAGGATGCACCAGTATTTTTTGCTACAATAGTTGTTGGAATGTGTGCAATTTTGAATTTTGCCACATTGTTGTTTCTGTTTGAAGGATTTAGTGGAAGTTATTTTCAGTTTGAGAAAGGTATTTCTTTTGTAAATAAATTTAAATATATTTCAGGAGCATTATTAGCATTCCTCATTTGGTTCTTTTACTCTTATAAAGGTCGGGGATTAAAAATTGTGCAAAAGCATACTTTAATAGAAAATGAAAAAGGAAGAATCCTTAACCCATTGTTGGTAGTTATGTTAGCATATTTTATTAGTTTAGCGCTAATTGCTATATCAAGTATGTATATGCACCGTAAGGGAATCTTTGCTTAATAATAATTGTAGATAAACCAAAGCATGCTGTTCATTACGAGCAGTCTGTTTTTTATTGTTATTTCTTTTTTTTGTATTTTCAAATTATCCTGATTGCGTGGGTATTGTTCGATACTGTAGAGAAAAGTGTGTAAAACATAAAATTGATGCCTTAAATTAGACATATTAGCTCAATCCTTTGTACCGATGCAAATCAGGTATAAGAGTGCTTTAGGCATAGACCCATTAGCCGACCAAGGCGGGCAACAAGTACTAAGTCCTTACCATGCCATGGGTTGTAACCCGGCTTTGATGGTAGATCCCTATGGTTTGCAGGGGCAAACAGGGATGTTGGGCTATTTTGATATTTATGAAGATATAAGAGCAAGATTTCCAACATTGCATATGCATTTGCCAGGAGGTTCTTTGTGGGGGAAAGGCAATTTTTCAAGTAATAGTTTAAAACAACAATTTGAGGCAGTAATTATTTATAATAACCTTACAGATTATATTTTAAATGGTTTAGGATTAGAAAACTCGAGGACTGTTAAAAATGGATATACAACTTTTTGGTTTCCACATAATTATTCAGACCCAAAATGGGTTTTAGAAAATCATTATGATTTACAAGGACAAATTGTTTCTTTATTTAGGATAAAACTCAAAATTGGAGATTATGATTATGGGAGTGGGATGGTGTATGGACAGCAAGAAAACGGGGGAAGCGGAGAATCTTGGTATAGTTGGAATGGTCCTTTAATGAGATATCTTGTTCCAGATAAGTTTTCAATAGCTTTACGAGCAGAATTAACTGGTATCTTAGGGATGGGTGTTCAGCCAATAAATTTTAGTATTTTAACGAGAGGAAAGGAGCCTGGTATATATTATACTCCAAGTGTTAATGCGAATCTTGGAGGAGGTGCATTTTTTTCGGCTGGAATTGAATTTACCAGTAGCTGTTTTACAGGAGATCCACGAAATATTACCGCTTCTATGATGCCAGGAGATACTTATGATATAATGGCAAATGGAGGTTACTTAGTAGACGTTTCTTTGAGTGCGTCATTTTCACCCACAGATTGGTCTAAAAGGGAAGGCTTTCTTAATCGTAGTGAAGGAATTGGAGTAGGAGTTTTTGGTGGGGCTCAATGTCAATACACTATCGGAGTAATTCCATTATGGCAATGGAAAAGATAATTCTAATTATGGTAAAGAAAAGAGATAAAATGAAAACATTTAATGTAATTTTTGGAGGTATTTGTATTCTTGGAGTCGTTGTTTGGTTTATTTATTATCAAATAAAAGGTAATGAAATGGGTAAAGAATTTTATAAGGATACAATTTCATCTTATGTAATAAAGTTTAATTCTTTTTATGGCCGTTCGGTAGAATTTCATCTTGAAGATGGAAAAAGATTGTATTTTATGCCCCCAATAAATGATAAAATAATAATAGGAGATTCTATTAGAAAAGATGCGAATACTTATGTTTATGATGTGTATAGAAAGCAGCCCAGTGGTGAATACAAATTTTGGACTACTTATAATTTGATGCATACTAATTAAAAAAGCATTCATTTGGTTAAATGAAGAAAATAATGAAAACTACATTCAATATTTATACCGTAATTATTTGTTTAATCCTAATGAGCTGTCGTTTTAATTCTTCTTACATTAATAGGGAAGATGACAAGCGAGATGGGAAACAAGCAATTTCACAATTTTATGAATTACTAAAGAATCAAGACTATAAAGGAACATACAGGCTTTTCGATAAGCGGTTTTTTGAAGTTACGGACACCCAAAAATTAAATGAGATTTATGATATATCTTTTGAGAAACTAGGGAATGTTAAGAGTTATAATATTGAGAAATGGGAAACTGACGCTTTTGTAGGAGCAAACTCTAAAACAAACTATGTTTTTTTTTGAATGTAAAACCTTCAAATAATGCATCTACAGAAACAGTTACATTTTTAAAAGAGAAAAACGAAGTAAAGATTGTAAGTTATCACGTTAACTCTGATGGTCTTTTTAAGAAGTGATGTACTAGTAGATAAATGTAAGCAGGAAGTTTATTTTAAGGGCAGCCTGCTTTTTATTGAGCAATATTTAGAGCGTTAGAGAGGGGGTCTTTAAGGCGTTTTTTTGTTATCGCCATATCAATGAGGTTGAAGATATAGTTTTTCTTGTCATCGGGTAGTTTTTCAATATCTTCTATTCTGTTTAGG
>DATJCU010000193.1:0-2863 GCA_035497795.1 Edaphocola sp.
AAAGAACATTTCGCAGAAACAAAAAATCTATTCAGATGATGCCATTTTAACAATGCAATCGTTTGAAATGGACACGACCATAGTTTCTGATTTAATTAAGTATGGCGATGTCAATTTTTCTGAAAGTGATACCAAAGCTGAGGATTGTAAAACCTACATTATCAAAAACAACTATAAGAATCAAAATTTCAGGCTGCAAATTAAAAACTGTGATTCATCGGCCACCATTGAATCTATCAATGCTTATTGAAATGAAAAAGATTACATATAATTTGTTTTATGACTTTTTATCCATTTATTAAATGCATTGATAACTATATCATCATAATCCAGGTTGATTATATTTAAGATTTCAACTCTATTTTTTAGCCAAAAACAAACAACAAGATGTGCGGTATTTATTTAACTAACATTCCTTATAATGATAATGAAGTAAGAACTAAACTTAATTCAATTTCTTTTAGAGGACCAGATTTCACAGGAATCCACAAAGTAAACAATCTAACATTTGGCCATGTACGACTATCTATATTGGATTTAGATCCAAGATCAAATCAGCCTATGACGTCTGAGAATCTTACAATTGTTTATAATGGGGAAATTTATAATTACAAAACCATAAAAAAAGAACTTCTTGACTTAGGATATTCCTTTAATACGGAGAGTGATACTGAGGTTTTATTAATTGGCTATAAGCATTGGGGAAAAAACATTCTTGACAAATTAAATGGCATGTTTGCTTTTTCTATTTACGATTTAGTCACTAATAAAATCTTTTCGGCACGAGATAGACTTGGCGTTAAACCTTTTTATTATTCTTGGAATGATGATAAGCTTGAAATTTGTAGCCAAATAAAACCTATGCTAGCAGGTAAGAAAATCAATGATGATGCAGTTTCAATGTTTTTGGACTGCATGTTTATCCCAAGCCCATACACCATTGTTGAAGGTGTATATAAATTACCGGCTGGTAATTATATGGAATTTGATCTAAATACCAATAATTTTACTATTAATGAATATTGGAATTTAAAACCGGTCAAAATAAAGGATATTTCTTACGAAGATGCAAAAAATGAACTTCACGATCTATTATTAGATGCTGTTAGAATTAGACTTCAATCTGATGTTCCGATTGGTTCTTTTTTATCAGGCGGAATTGACTCGGCCCTAGTATCAAGTATTGCAGCAAGGGTCTCAGATTCACAAATCAGTACTTTTTCTATTGGATTTGATAATCCTGAATATGATGAAAGCAAAATAGCCGAACAATACTCACAAATCCTAAAAACAAAGCACAAATCTACTGTTTGTAATCCCAGTGATTTCCTAAGTCTTATTCCAAAACTTACAGAGGTATATGATGAACCGTTCGCAGACAGTTCTGCCCTTCCTTCATTATTGTTAAATAAAGTAACTAAGGAATATGTTACAGTCGCACTCTCTGGAGATGGTGGCGATGAAAGTTTTATTGGCTACAACCATTTTGATTCACTTGTAAAGAACCAAAAAATAATTGATCTTCCATACCCCATTAGAAAATTCATAGCAAGTTCTGGAATACTGAAATTTCTCGGGATGAATACACACAGAATTCAGAATGCGTTAAAAACAAAAACTAGAAACGATTTTATTGAAAATATTTTTTCGAGAAAAGGATTTCTTTTAAAGAAAAAAAATCAGGACTATATGAAGTATTATCAAGGTTATAAAACTTGGTCAAATATTTTTTTACAAAAAGCCGCTGATTTGAATATAAAACTATGGCTAGAGAACGACAGTAATGTAAAGGTAGATAGAGCTAGTATGGCATACTCTGTTGAAGTCAGGAGTCCATTTTTAGATTATAGAATAGTAGAATATGCAAGAACACTCCCTATAAATTATAAATATGAAAAGGGAAGGCAAAAAAAGATTTTGCGTGATATCCTAAAGGAATATATTCCAGAAGAAGTTTTTGACCAACCAAAACGAGGCTTCTCTGTACCAATTGGAGATTGGATGCGAACCGAATTAAAAGAAGAATTCTTAAAATCCCTCAACGATGATTTCTTAAATATGGTTCCCAATCTCGATGTTGCCAAATTTAAACTTCTCTTATCCGAACACATGGAACAGAATATAGACCATACAATGCATATCTGGAAATTATATGTTTTGAGTAAATGGTATGAAAAGTATCAATTTTAACAAAGACTGCAATAAAATTTTTTAGATGATACAAAAAAATAAGAAATCGATAATGTAAGGGCATCAGCAAAAAATAATAGTTGTTCAGAATAATTTTCAACTAACAAAGTTAGTGAGATACTACCTTTATTACTTTTCCTTGTAGTTTATATCCATTCTAATTTACCTCAACACAACTTTTTTAGTAATGACACTATTGTTATTAATTAATTGCAGAAGATAAATACCTGTTGCATAATTGGATAGATCAAGTGTTTTGACGTAGGTATGATGGTCACTTTCATTAATGATCTCACTATACAACGACTTACCGGAAAGGTCATAAAGATGAATGCTTGACAAATAGGTCAATCCGGATACCTTTACATGTAGTTCGCCATTTGTTGGGTTGGGATGAATCAGGAATTTAAGGTTTGTTGAATCATCCAAGATATCTTCATCCACCAAATCAATAACATTTACAGTAACATTTGCAGTGTCAGAATCTAAAGCATGATATACCATCACAGAATACACAGTACTTTCTTCGGGACTAACGGTAATACTTTTTGTGGTTTCACCTGTGCTCCACAAGTACTCGCTTCCTTTTGGTCCTGTTGCGGTTAAAACAGTTTTTTCATTGCGATATATAGTCACATCCTTACCAGCAGAGGCCACCACCTTTTCTAATACA
>DATJCU010000194.1:0-12286 GCA_035497795.1 Edaphocola sp.
AGAATATATTTTATTATTTTTAATAGTTATATTTTGTCCCCCTGCAATGGCCATGCCATATTGACCTGGGTTTACTACAATATTGTTCTCTGCAATTTGATATGAACCTCCATAATCTGCTAACATAATTCCACCACCTGATGGTGATGGTCCGCCTCCTCTAATCCAATTGTTTGCAATACGTATGGGGCTTTCAGGAGTGCCGTTAGAGCCGAAAAGATTAATATTATCATCAGGCGAACTTTCACCTTCAATATTTTCAATTACATTATATGAAATACTATTGCCTGGACCATTACATTGTCTTAATTGAGCTGCTTGGACATCTCTCCTGCTAATGTATAAATCTCCTATGACGTTTTTTACATCATTGTGTTCAAATTTAATGTTTCCTTTGCACTTGTCTCCTTGGAATGCGGCATACACATCTTCAAATGAACAATCAATTACACTTATATTTGTGCTATTTTCTGCCATAATAGCATGATTTGTTTTCACATTTTTAAATTTGCAGTTTTTTATAGTGATATTATTGCAACTCCAGAGTGTAATACTCCGACTTATTGAATTCTCGAATTCCAGCCCTTCTATTACAATGTTACTTTTATTTACAAGTTCAATTGGACCTGATTTCTTGTATGTCCCTGTATAACGTGATCCCTGGCTGTGTGCTAACAGTGGAATCAAGAGGAAGAAGAGTAGAATAATAGAACTACTGTTTTTTTTAATTACTTTGATCATTGTTTTTTTATTTTTTTATGTGATTGAATTAGGGTCAAATGGTTTATATTTGACCTTTAATTTGATTTTAAGTAATTTCTATAAAATGAAGATTGTGTTATTTCGTAGAAATTATCTGATTTATGAAAAATAGAAATTGTTGAATAAATAGAAATTGTTGAATAAATAGAAATTGTTGAATAAGTTAGAGTAATTTTGTCTATTTGTTTATTTCTAATTTTTAAACGATGGAATACTTAATGAGTTTAATAGCTATAAATTTTTATTGATTATTCCTGAACAAAAATAGTCATTCAATTGTTACTGTAAAACCGGATAAATTTAAATTGTCATAATATCAGTGTTAAGAGCCATATTTTAGCTACATTTAACAGAAAAAGCTCTCGCTTAGCTTATTTTGTGAGTGATGAGCGTTAGAGTTTGAAAATCTAAATCATGAGTCCAGTCCGAAAAAGTCAATCTCACTTATTTTCGCCCCTAAATCCCCTGAAGGGACACAGGTAGAATGATGATTATTAAGCTTTCCCATTCAGTGATAAAGGGTAGAAAAAGTCTAATAATCAGTATTGGTATATCTTCGGAATGGGCACATTCAAATATCAGAGACGAAACCGCAAATCTCTTTATTAAATATAGTTTGCATCCACAAAAGTGATCTCTATTACAATACCAGAAACAAAGTTTCTGGTTGCTTAATGTCGAATCAAGGGTAAAACATCTTTAATACCACCTCTGTTTACTTATTATATATGATTCAAAGAGCATGATGAACAAAGAGGTAGAACGAAATTTTTTCGAAAAATTCACTGCTGATAATGTTTATAGAACAGAAGTATTGGAGAAGATGAGTTTTTTACAGCAAACTAAAACAGGTATTACAATCTTTTCTTAGTCGTTGATCTCATTTAAATAAAACTTGTTTACTATCAACAAAGTGTCATTGTCTTTGTTGATAGTGAACTGTGGAAAGAAGTTGCTGAAATATGCACTATCAGAAACAGAAATACGCATGTTATATATGATATTAGTGATTATATGCATGTTTTTTATGGGCTTTCGGCTTTATATATACGAGTAAAAGGCAATTAAAATGAGAATTTATGAAAATAGGGGTTTTGATTAAAGAATTTGAAAAACTATCCAATTGGGAACTGAGAATTATTGAGAAAATTATAAACGACAAGGAACTCGAATTATCCTTATTGATACAAGATGGGAGAGAAGGTAATGAAATTGAGAAATCACAAGGAGGTAGATTTAAACGTTTAATTAAATCAGAAAACAGTTTAGGAAAACTCATATTTAAAATTCAAATTTTAATTGAACGAAAATTATTTAGAGAGTACCATACGATTAATAAAGGTGGTATTATAAATAAATTAAAGACTGTAGAAACAGTCTATTTAAAACCTAAAAGAAGAGGTTCTTTGGATATTTTCAGTAGTGTGGATGCTGAAAAAATCAAATCATATAATCTAGACATTATTTTAAGGCTCGAATTCAATATTATAAAAGGGGATATTTTAAATTCAGCGAAATATGGAGTGTGGTCGCTTCATTATGCAGATAACTCTATAAATCATGGTGGTCCTGCTGGTTTTTGGGAAATATTGCATCACCATACTTCAGTAGGTGTAACATTACAGCAATTAACACCAGAACTTAATGGCGGACTGATAATTGATAAAGCGTTTTTTAATTATCATTGGTCTTTTGCTAAAACAAACAGATTGATTTTAGAAGCCTCCGTTTCTCTTCTATTTAAAAATATAAGACAACTTCAAATTGGCAATTACTCTCCAACAGAATCAACAGTTTATTATAATTCACCCTACAAAGCACCCAATTTAGCGAATTTAATAAAGTATATATTTGGCTTTTACTCCAAACTTAGGAGTAAGATTTTTGGGAGGGTGAAATATTTATTATTTGGCATAAGATATGATTGTTGGACACTATGGATAGGTAAGGGTGATTTTTTGAACTCTACTCTTTTCAGATTAAACCCCATTAAACTTCCAAAAAATGAGTTTTGGGCAGATCCTTTCATATTTAATTATAAAGGTGATAATTATATATTCTTTGAAAATTACAATTATTCAACAAAGAGAGGAAAGATATCATGTGGTAGAATTAAAGATGATGAATTGGTAGATGTTACTGATGTTTTGGATTTAGATTATCATTTATCGTATCCATTTATTTTTGAAGAGAACGGTGACGTTTTTTTAATGCCGGAATCAAGTGAAAACAAGCGCCTCGAAATTTATAAGTGCATTAGTTTTCCAAATAAATGGGAGCTATATTCTACTGCATTTGAAGGAGAAATGGTTGCTGATGCATCCTTCTATGTAGATAACACTAACCAGAGATGGCTATTTATTAATAAACAAGATGATTTAAACTCTGCAATGGAGAACGAGTTGTTTATTTATAGGGTTGATTCATTAAAGTTAGAACTTCTTGAACCTCACTTGCAAAACCCGGTAATTATTAATTCTGAAACAGCGAGAAATGGAGGTGCTATTTTTAAATACAGAGATGAAATTTACAGACCTTCACAAGCAAATATTGAAGGTGTTTATGGTCGTGCATTAAATATCAATAAAATAGAAAGATTGACTATCGAAGAGTATGTTGAAAAAACAACTGTAACAACCTATCCTAATTTCCATAAAGGTTTAATAGCTATGCATCATTTACATCAAGTAAAAGACCTTTTTGTTATTGACGCTGCATATAGAGAGAAGTGAAATCGTTTAATAAATATATGAAAATATGATAATCAAAATCCATCCAAACCATAAGCCTGATACATTATGTTGTGGTGCGAGTTGTGTTATGCTTGGGGAAGTAGATTCAACCATTTGAGGATTGACCATCACTGTGTTTTGCTTGCATACGTTTAGTAACCCTTCGACAAACTCAGCGACCGCATTTCGACACCGCTCAATACTAATGCATGTCTTGCGATACGACTTCTTTTTTTGACTACTGCAGACATGAGTTGCTATAAACTGCGCAATCGGCTTAAGTTTATAGCATAACTAAATGCTTCCTCTTCATACATGTTCCATTATGGTTAAATGACTTTAGATTTTGTACATGTTCAATATTCTGGGGTTAAACACAATGATATCACATCTACCGTAACAGAATCCTGCATCCTTTCTGAGCTTACAACATCAGATAAAATTAATTCAATTCAATAGCCTCATCCACAAACCTCAATTGTAACCTTGCAACCTCATGTTCCTCACACACCTCGCCTCACGCGTCTCCTCATACCTCAAACTACATACCTAAAACCCCTAAACATATGATTAACCCTATATATTCTCATGCTTTTTTTAAACATATCTCGATTAAATACGTTTATTGATTTGACAGACAACATTACTCATAAAAAGTATTTTGATAGTAAAAAAAATGATTAATTATGATGAAGAACGTACATCTATTATTTTTGACAACACTTTTATTCACTGCGTGCTCAAGTGTTGAAAATATTGCATATATGCAACAAATTAATAAGCAACAAAAAAGTGTTGAGAGCATTGACAATCAGTCTTATGAGGTGAAAATTAAACCAAAAGATTTGCTTTCTATAACAGTAGTGAGCACCGAGCCCGAGGCTTCTCGTATTTACAATTTAATTACTCCACAGCTTCAGACGCAAACATTGTCAATGGGGGGGCAAATTTATTCACAACCGGCTTTACAAAATTATCTTGTGGATAATGATGGGAATATAAATTTTCCTGTTTTAGGTCAAATTCATGTGAAAAATATGACTAAAAAAGAGTTGGAGGGTTATATTCTTGAAAAACTAAGACCAGCTTTCACTGGAGAATTACCTATTGTTACGATTAGAATAAATAATTATTCGATAAATGTTTTGGGTGAAGTGAATGCTCCCGGTAATTACAGCACAATTAATGAACGATTGACTATTTTCGAAGGATTGGCTTTAGCACGCGATATGACCATATATGGGAAACGTGAAAATGTTAAAGTATTGCGAGAAGACTCTGATGGTAATAAAACATTTTACACATTGAATTTGAATGACAAAGACATCATAAATTCTCCCGCCTATTTTTTGGAGCAAAACGATGTGGTATATGTAGAACCAAACCAATCAAGAGCAAATTCATCAAAATATGGAGCTGCGGAATCTTTTCGCATTTCATCCGTCTCGGTTATAATTTCATTAGCAACCATGGCTGTTACAATATTTTCAGCAACTAGATAAAGTATGGGGAATAAAACAACTATGAAACTTACAAAATCTGAAGAGGAATTTAAATTACTATCAGAAAAATCATTCGATTTTATAGGACTATTTATAAAGTATCTTTCTTTTTGGAAATGGTTCGTTATCTCACTTATCATTTGCACAGCAATAGCTGTAATTTACGTCAAATTCTCCTTGCCGGTATATAAAATTGAGACGTCTGTGCTGTTTCAAGATTCTCAAAAAGGAAGTGGCTCATCTACAACTCCAGCGTTTGATGGCATGGGACTTATTACTCAAACGAGTAATGTAGAGAATGAGATGGAGATGTTAGGAAGCTCACTTATTGCAGATAAGGTTGTCCGTGAGTTAGAAAACTACACATCTTATACACAACTGGGATCTTTTTTGAACATAATTAAATACAAGAAAGAAATTTTGTATGGTAATCAAAGCCCAATACATGTAACCTTATCAGATGCTATGTTGGATCAAATCGGAGAAAAACCAATTGTCTTTGAAGTTTTGTTACGTCCAAATGGAATCTATGAATTTTCTGGCAAGCATTTAGATAAATCTTACACCATTAAATCATCATTAGCTGATAGCGACGCTATCATGTTTCCTTTTGGAGAAGTACATGCAGTTAAAACTGGTTTTACACCCAAAGAGGAAATGCTCTTAGAAGTAGTAATTCAGCCTCCGCTCAATGTGGCAGATCAATTTATTAAGAGCTTGGAAATGGAGGTTACATCTAAGACTTCATCTGTTGTAACGCTATCCTTAAATAGCCGCAATGCTCTTGAAGGTAAAGAGTTTATGGAACACCTAGTTGAGGTGTACAACAGAGAAATGTTGAGTGAACAACTTAATTTAGCAGATAAAACATCTCAAATTATAGATACCCATCTATCGCAATTAAGTGATGAATTGAGTACAGTTGATTCACAAGCAGAGGATTACAAACAAAGCCAAGGGATTACAGATATTGCGAATCAGTCGCATCTATATAATGTTCAAACTTCCGGAATTGAACAAAGGAAAATGGATATTGAAACTCAATTAGCCATTGTTTCCGATTTGTTCAACTTTGTTCAAAATCAAGATCCGAGCGATCAGCTTCTACCTGCAAACTCAGGAATTAGCAGTGAAAGTTTAAACAGTATGATTACCAGCTATAACAATTTGGTGATGGAAAAAACAAAGCTTTCGCGTGTGGCATCAAGTAGTAACCAGGCTATGATTGATCTCTCCAACCAAATAGAATCAATGTATCGATCTGTTAGGAGTAGTTTGCAGAATGAAAAGAGTAATCTTCAAATTGCATTACGCGATTTGTCAGGGCAACTAAATGTGGATAGAGCGCGCCTAAGAGCAGTACCTCGTCAACAACGAGTTTATTCTGATATAACTCGTCAGCAAGGAGTTAAAGAGTCATTGTTTTTGTTTTTACTTCAAAAGAAAGAAGAAAAATACATGAATATGGCTACAGCAGAACCAAATGCAAAGTTGATTGATTACGTTAGAATATTGGGAATTGTTACACCAAATAAAATTTTGAGTTTTTTAATCGCTGTTGCTTTAGGCTTACTTGTACCTATAATTATTATCAGAATTAAAGAATTGATGCGTTATCAGATTGGACACAAGCAAGAATTGGCAGAGATTTCAAATGTTCCTCTTTTAGGAGAAATTCCGAAAATATTAGAGACCTCTAAAATGGTTATCAAAGAAGATGATAATGATGGGTTTACTGAAATGGTACGTTTGCTACGCACTAACCTATTGTTTGTAATAGATAGTGTGGATAAAAAAGTGATCAATATGGTTTCGAGTATCAGTGGTGAAGGTAAAACATTTGTAGCCATAAACTTAGCTACTAGTTTATCCCTGTTAGATAAAAAAGTTTTGATTATCGAATTGGATATCCGAAAACCTAAATTTGGACTCTATTTTGATGTGCCAGATAAAGGTGGTATGACCATGTTTTTATCAGGACACCAAACAGCCGACAAGCTTATTAAACCTTCAGGGATACATCCAAATTTATTTATGATAAATGCCGGACCTATTGCACCTAATCCTAACGAATTACTTGCGAAACCGTCATTAGATGAGTTAATAAAGGATTTGCGCAAACAATTTGATTTTATAATCATTGACACGGCACCTGTTGGATTAGTCTCAGATAGTCTAATACTTAATAGAATAGCAGATATCAATCTGTATATTGTACGTGCAGATTATACTCCTAAAAGGAATATAGAAGATGCAACAACAATTTATAATGAAGAGAAATTGAAAAATATGTATTTTATACTGAATTCTGTTGACTTTAGTAAACGAAATTATCGTTATGGTTATGGGAAGAGGTATGGATATGGATATAGCTTGAAAAAAGGCTCTGCATATGGGTATAAATTATGAGTTTTGGGTTATGTGATAAGGAATGAGTGGTAAGTGGTAAGTGGTAAGTGGTAAATGGTAAATATGGTAAGTGGTAAGTATAATAAGTAATGTGTACTACTTATTGTAAAATACGAATTAGTTCGCAAAACAATGTTGGCATTAAAGCAATGATAATAGATAAACCCAAAATAATCAATCTTTCTAAAATAATAGACGCGAGAGGTAATCTTTCTGTGATAGAGGAACATAAAGATATACCGTTTAAAATAAAAAGAACCTATTGGATATATAATGCTTCAGGAGGTGAAGTAAGAGGCGGACATGCCTACAAAAAGAACGAAGAGTTTATAGTAGCTCTTTCAGGAAGCTTTGATGTGCTGCTGGATAATGGTATTGAAGTTAAAACATTTTCTTTAAATCGACCGTATTATGGTTTGTATGTGCCAAATGGTGTATGGAGACAAATGATGAATTTTTCAACTAATGCTTTAGCGTTGATATTAGCATCAACTCATTTTGACTTATCAGATTATATTTACGATTATGATTTATTTAAAAATCAGAATAAGTAACGACATATGAAATCATCAACAGTATATAATTGTTCCATACTCGAAATAAATAAGTATCATAATGCACAAGGTAATATAAGTGTTATTGAAAATGGTACAACAATTCACTTTGATGTCAAACGTATATATTATTTGTACGATGTTCCAATTGGAGAATCGAGAGCTGGACATGCTCACAAAGAGTTGCAGCAATTGATAATTGCAGTTAGGGGTAGCTTTGACATTACCTTAGATGATGGAGAGCAAAAGAGAACTTTTACACTAAACAAGCCTTATCAAGGATTGTTAGTGGTTCCAGGTATATGGAGAGAAATAGATAATTTTTCTTCAGATTCGGTTTGTTTGGTTCTTGCATCAACATATTATAATGAAGATGATTATATAAGAGATTATCAAGAATTTAAAACGCTCAAAAATGAGAAGTAAACTATCTGACATACAATCTGAAAAAATTGGAGAAAACACCCGCATTTGGCAATACTGTGTAATTTTACCAGACGCCGAAATTGGAGATAATTGTAATATTTGCTCCCATATATTTATTGAGAATGAAGTAAAAATAGGTGATAATGTCACCATTAAAAGTGGTGTGCAGTTGTGGGACGGCATCACTATTGAGGACAATGTTTTTTTAGGTCCTAACGTAACTTTTACAAATGAGCTGGTACCACGATCCAGAGTTATAGACAAATCTAAGTTTAAAAAAACCATAGTAAAGAGAGGTGCATCCATTGGAGCAAATACAACTGTGCTGCCTGGTATAGTGGTAGGAGAATATGCATTAATCGGAGCCGGAAGCTTGATTAATAAGAATATTCCTAACAATACATTATGGTTCGGGACACCAGCTACTCAACGTGGATATGTAACAAATAGTGGAATAGTTTTGGATATGAAAAGAAGAGATAAAGAAGGTGTTATTCGCGATTTAGAGGAATAGAAGATGGTGGAATTTCTTAGTTTAAAGAAAATTACGGAGAAGTATTCATATGAAATACATAATGCTGTATCTAAGGTTATAGATTCAGGATGGTATCTTCAGGGGATAGAAAATAAGAAATTTGAAGATAATTACAGTAAATATATAGGTGCAGCTCATTGTATTGGTGTTGCCAATGGATTAGATGCTCTTCGTCTTATACTGAAAGGATATATAGAGTTAGATGTTATAAAAGAAGGCGATGAGATTATTGTTCCCGCCAATACTTTTATAGCATCCATGTTGGCAATAACAGATAACAGATTAACACCCGTTTTGGTTGAACCTGATATAAACACTTATCAGATTGACGATAATAAAATTGAGGAGGCAATAACTGATAAAACTAAAGCTATAATGATTGTTCATCTTTATGGACAATGTGCTTACACAGACAAAATTGGCAAGATATGTGAAAAGTATAATCTAAAACTAATTGAGGACAACGCTCAGGCTATTGGCTGTAAATACAAAAATAGAAAAACAGGCTCATTAGGCGATGCTGCCGGACATAGTTTTTACCCCGGTAAAAATTTAGGAGCTTTTGGTGATGCAGGCGCAGTAACTACTGATGATGATGAACTTGCTCGCATAATTAGAGTATTGGGCAATTATGGGTCATCAGTAAAATACCAATTTGATTATAAAGGATTAAATAGCAGATTAGACGAAATACAAGCTGCCATATTGGGTGTGAAACTTAAATACATTGATCACGACAATAGTCGCAGGAAAGAAGTTGCTCGTTATTATATTGAAAATATTAAGAATGATGAAATAACCCTACCTGTTGTGCAAGATTGGGATGCTCACGTGTTTCATCTATTCCCAATTTTATGTAAGCAGCGTGATGAACTTCAACAGCATTTAAAGAATAATGATGTTGAGACGTTGATTCATTATCCAATTCCCCCACACAAGCAAATTGCATATATTGAATGGAATAATATACTCTTACCTGTGACAGAAAAGATTCATGCTGAAGAATTAAGTCTACCCATAAGTCAAGTTGTAACTGATGATGAAATAGAGATTGTAGTGAAGGCCGTTAACTCTTTTACAACCTTCATAACTTAATCTACTATGAGTGAGCAGCAAACATCATATCGACAAATCATGAAAGCTACTTCACTTTTTGGTGGAGTACAGGTGTTTCAAATAATTATCTCAATAATACGCTCAAAATTTGTGGCCGTGTTACTGGGACCTGCCGGTATGGGGGTTGTTGGGTTGCTTACTTCTACTACGGGTTTTATATCAGCGTTATCCAATTTTGGTTTGGGCACAAGTGCCGTAAAAAATATTTCAGAATCAAACGCAACACAAGATGAACATCGCATTGCAACTGTAATAGCTGTGATGCGCAAAATGGTGTGGATTACAGGATTGTTGGGTGCCGTTCTGACCTTAGCACTGTCTCCTTGGTTGAGTCAAATTACTTTTGGCAATAAAGATTACACCATAGCGTTTGTTTGGATTTCAATTACACTGCTTTTTAATCAGTTAAGTACAGGACAGATGGTGCTATTGCAAGGATTGCGGAAGTTGCAATCCCTTGCAAAAGCTAACTTGTTTGGGAGTATTGTTGGCTTGTTAATAACAGTTCCTTTGTATTACAAATTCGGTGTAAAGGGGATTGTTCCTGTAATTATTCTAACATCTGTAACTACACTTTTCTTTTCCTGGTATTTTGCAAAGAAAGTGAAAGTGAAATCCGTTAAAGTAACAAAGGATATAACCATAAAAGAAGGAAAGGGGATGCTTGTTATGGGGTTTGCTATTAGTTTAAGTGGCTTAACCACAGTTGCATCTGCCTATTTGCTACGTATTTATATAAGCCGAACCGGTAATGTTGCAGATGTAGGATTATATACAGCCGGCTTCACTATTATTGGGACTTATGTTGGAATGATTTTTACAGCTATGGGAACAGATTACTATCCTAGGTTAGCAGCTGTAGCACATGACAATGAACTTAGCAAGCAGAGTATGAACCAACAAGCCGAAATAGCATTGCTTATACTGGCTCCTATATTAATTGCTTTTCTGGTATTTATAAACTGGGCAGTTATATTGTTATATTCTACGCAGTTTGTAGCAGTTACAGGTATGGTTTATTGGGCAGCATTAGGTATGTTTTTTAAAGCAGGGAGTTGGGCAGTAGCATTTGTGTTTTTAGCAAAAGGTGCCAGTAGATTGTTTTTCTGGAACGAGTTTATAGGAAATGGCTATACGCTGTTATTTAATATTTTAGGCTATCATTTTTATGGATTGACAGGATTGGGATTCTCTTTTTTGATAACATACATTATTTACTTGATTCAGGTATACGTGATTGCTAAGATGAAATATGATTTCTCATTTGAAAAATCTTTTTTAGTATTATTTTTTATTCAATTTGCATTAGCATTAATAAGCTTTGTGGCCGTGAAGTTTTTAGATCAACCCTATCCTTATATAGTGGGTGTTATATTAATAATTATTTCAAGTTGGTACTCGCTGAATGAATTAGAGAAACGAATTGCAATGAAGCAAATAGTCAGAGATTTTTTGAGAAAAAAAGGAAAAAATTGCAGTAATTAAAATGGAAGAATCAAAAGAACCTTTGGTATCAATAATAGTTGTTACATACAACAGCTCGAAGTATGTTTTGGAAACACTGGAAAGTGTAAGAAAACAAACTTACCAGAATATTGAATTAATAATAACGGATGATTACTCATTAGATAATACAGTTGCAATCTGTAATGAATGGGTCAAAGAAAATAATAAGAGGTTTGTTAGAACAAAGATTATCACTACACAAAATAACACTGGAATCCCTTCTAACTGTAATAGAGGGGTAAAAAACTCGGCAGGTAAATGGATTAAATTAATTGCTGCTGATGACCATTTATTGGAAAAGTGTATTCAAGATAATCTATTATTTATAAAAGAAAACCCTCAAGCTAAGTTTG
Organism: Edaphocola sp.; assembly: GCA_035497795.1. Taxonomy (GTDB): domain Bacteria; phylum Bacteroidota; class Bacteroidia; order Chitinophagales; family Chitinophagaceae; genus Edaphocola. The sequence goes on from DATJCU010000194.1 coordinate 11,896, forward strand.
TCGTTTCAAATTTATTGGAAATGAATGATAAGGGTGTTTTAATTGAAAATGAGAGTATAGAAAATAGAGGTTTAAAATTTTACTTTTCAGCTAATACTGCAACCAGTCAACTCAAGGCTTATACTCGTTGGCCAGTATTCTTAAACTCTCCAACTTTCTTTATTAATAAAGAACTGTTTGAAAGAATTGATTATTTTGATGAATGTTATAGGATTTATGACGATATGACCTTAATATATCGGGTTAATTCTAACAATTATAAGATTTATTATTTGAATAAGACAACTGTAGTATATAGAATTCATAAAAGCTCTATATCAAGGGATTCAAGAATAGATAATGATAGAGTAAAAGAGTCATTAGAAATATTTGAAAAATATAGAAGAAAAAA
>DATJCU010000195.1:0-1638 GCA_035497795.1 Edaphocola sp.
TATGATCAGTAAACTCAACCTTGAAGACCTATTATTTCTGGACATTGAGACGGTTCCGGAAACACATCATTTTTCCGATTTGGATCCGGTAAAACAAGAACTTTGGGAACTCAAATCAAAATACCAACGTGCCGAAATTTCAGCAGAAGATTTTTATGATCGTGCTGGTATTTGGGCAGAGTTTGGTAAAATTGTCTGTATTTCTGTAGGCTATTTCAAATTTCAAGGTGATATCAGGACCTTTAGGGTAACTTCTTTTTATGGAGAAGAAATTAAAATTCTCAACGATTTTAAAAATTTGATCGTATCGCATTTCAACCAAACAAAACATTTGTTATGTGCGCACAACGGAAAGGAATTTGATTTTCCCTATATCGCCAGGCGGATGATTATCCATAATATTTCACTTCCAGATAAGCTGAATCTGTTTGGAAAAAAACCTTGGGAAGTACCTCATCTCGACACTTTAGAACTATGGAAATTTGGCGATTATAAAAACTATACCTCCTTAAAACTTTTGACCAATATCCTCGGGATTCCAACACCCAAAGACGATATTGATGGCAGTGAAGTCTATAAGGTGTATTATGAGGAAAACAATATCAATCGGATTGTTACCTATTGCGAAAAAGATACAATTGCCGTTGCACAAATATTCTTAAGATTGTGTGGCGATGCCATTCTTTATATGAGTGAAATAAAGCATGTTTGAAAAAAGTGTAAAAAGTAATCCTACAATTTTCAGATGGGTATTCATATTAACCTTTTAAAAACAAAACATAGAAGTAACCTATATATTTGTAATAATGCAAGCGATTTCCAACTTTCGCTTAAACTCAAAACTACAAAATAACATCAAAAATTATATGAAAAACATATCCATATATTCCCTAATATTTTTTTGGTAAGCTTTCAATTATTAACTGCTCAAACTAAGCCTGAAAGCTTTTACAACTATAATTTTCAACAAATATCAAAGGAAGAATTTGATAGCATATCTAGACAAAAAGGATACCTCTATAATCAGTATAATTTGGAAGATCAAATTATAAATATTTTATTCCAATCAAAAACAAGAGGAAAATTAAAACAAGAACAACTCGATTCTTTAAAAACTCAATTAAATAAAATTGAACCTTTAAAAGGTGAACATATCGTAATAATATACTACCCAGGAAAAGATAAATGCAACGAAACAAAACAGAATTCAACTTGGAATATTTTTGATAGAGATTATAAAAAGTATATTGAAAACTTGGCTGACAGTAACCAATTCTGGATTTACAATAACGATGACAATTTGGAGTATTACTATCCTAGAAAATATAATTGGACAAAAGATGAAAACCAATATATCGAAAAACTATTTTTCAAAATGCACTATCCTTGTGCTAGCTCAACAGTTATTGACAAAGATGGCAACTTCATTTCTAATCTAGGTGAATTTGGAAAGCAACATGTAATACAGGATATAATTGAACTAAAAAAATAGCTCGCACTATCAACAACCTTTCAAACGAAGAGAAGAAGGCGGCATATTCTAAAAGAGTTTTTGTATAGAAATTAGCCGTTGATATTAATCCAAATATTGAAAATCATCACAAAAAAAATTCATGCTTTTACCTTGGGGCTCTGGTT
>DATJCU010000196.1:0-3856 GCA_035497795.1 Edaphocola sp.
CAAAAACCACCTGACGGTTTTGACGATACAGCACGGCTTCTTTAGGTATGATGAGACAATTGGGCAAGCTTCGTTTAAGCAGCACCCGTGCATTCATTCCATCCATAAGCAGGTGGGCTGAATTGGGAACGGCAGCCGTAACGCGGACCATCCCTTTTTCATCTACACTTGGATTGATGCTACTTACGGTGCCTTTAAAAGTTTTGTCTTTGAGGGCAAAAGGAGAAAGTTCTACCGACTGCCCCACTTTTACACCCGAAAGTTCTGTCTCCAACAAATGAAAAACCAGATGCATGGTATTGACATCCAATATTTCACAAAACTTTTTATACGCATTGGAAGGATTGTTAACACGAGCTTCCAAATTGGTAACTACCCCACTTATGGGTGCTTTGATGGTGGTTTGTGCCAAATTACGTTTTGCCTCCTCCAGCGTAATAACAGCACCATTATACCCACTTCGAATATGCGCCATCTTTAGTATGTTCTCAGGTATTTTTGAAGTGTCCGAAAGTTGGTAGCCATACCCCAACAAACGATCTTCCAAATCGATAAGGGTTTGCTGGTAACGGTTGTCGGCATCGTCTAGGCGCTTTTGGTAGGTAAACGGTTCTACACGACCCAACGTTTGACCTGCAGTTACTCTCTCTCCCTCCATTACCAACACAGCATTGATGTGCTCTTGCACCAAAAAAGGTACCACCGCCTTGCGCTGAGCCTCCAACCGCCCATTACTCACAATTTCCAGTTCAAAAGCTCCTCGTTTTACTGGCACAGTGCCTACTTTAGTGATGGTAGGCTCTACATAAGACAAACGGGCTGCTTCTTCAGCAGCATCTGCACCAGAGGCATCCTCTGCGTTCGAGGAGGAGCAGGCGTGAAAACCCAATACGACCCAAAATAAAAACATAATTTTCATTTACATGTATTTTTTTAATGGACATAGTTTTGCTGTCTCGTTTTCATCAATAAATGAATAAGCTCATTTTTTTCATTTTAATAATGTATTATCAAATCTGTCTTTTAACATATTGAAGTAATTGATAGTTGGTAATGGAATTTCCTTAGCTGGAACAAAAACTAAATCTGCAATAATATTTCTATCTATTACAAAATAATAAGGAGTATTCATTCTTTCAAGTTCAAAATGCAAACCTTCATATTCAATAAAATAAATCATAAACGGCAGTTGAAATTCATTCTTCTTAATTAATAAATTTCTTTTATTTCCTGATGCTATAAGTATAATGTCATTTTCATTAAATGATGCAGAATGGTTTTTAAGCATATTCATTTGTGCGTCAATACACTCATTACAAGCCATATCAGAGAATCTGAAAATTAGTTTTTTGTCATATTCTAGTATTTCTTTTAATGAAATCATTTCAGAATCTTCATTTTCAAGTATTAGCTTTTCATTAATAGCAACACCTTCGCCTAACCATTGCAGTTGCATGTTATTTGTGAGTATTTCGCCTACAAAATCATAAAGCAGACCTTCATACGGATCTACTTCCGATTCATGAATGGTAATGGATTTTCTAAAGTGTAAAGAATTACCAAGAATCAAAATTACAATGACCATAATATATAATTTATCTTTTGTCATATTTAAAAGACTTTTAATTTAGTAAATACTATGATAGGATTGTCTATTTCTTTAATATCCTTAAAAAATTCAATAAGCTCATCGGAAAGTAAATGCATCTCATCATATTTTTGAACAAGCTCAAATCTTTCGTGTAAATTACTAGCATCTGTGTAACCAATTAAAGTGTTGCCTTCGCAATTTAAAATATTGTTAAATGGAGGAAAAAACATAATTGGCGAATCACTTTGGTTAAACTGATTATCTATTATAACATTATTAGTTTTCAATGAATAAAACACATTAAAAATACGGCTATTTACAGTTATTTTTGTGTATAAAAAATCCTGTGTAATAATTGGGAAAGAATAGTTCTCAACGTAGTTCTTTGTAGAATTGGGGGAAGTATCCCTAATCTTCTGCTTGAAATTTTTTCTTAGTAAAAGCTCTGGAGGCAATTTGTTTTTTGGAAATGAGAACTTAAAGTCGTCGTATAGATTACCATCAGGCGATACCATAAAAACAGTATCATTGTATGGCTCATGATAATATAATTTTTGATTAAGAAAGTTCATATCGTTTTCGGAAATTAAATTAGTATACTTATCCTTTTCACGAAATGCATTTATGTGTTTAATAGCAAATGTTGAGTCTGTCCAAATAAGTGAATAATTTAATATTTTTGGCAAATGATAATTATCTGAATCAAATGTGTGGAATACGTAGCTGTTTTTATTATATCGATGAAATGACAAAGCATAAAAAGGTATTTTTTTGTCTTTGATAAAATTACCAGTCATATCATAATAGTTCAGTTTTGAAGTAAACTGGTCATAAATTATAATTTCATTATCGCCTACATAAAAATCGGTTGGTTCATAATACTCACCTGGACCTCTACCTCTTTGGCCAATTGTGTTGGTATATTTACCACTTCTGGAAAATACCTTTACTGATTTTGTAGTATACTTATCCAACAAGTAAATGGCATCATCGGTAAGTTTCATTTTCTCAATTGAACCTAACAGTGCTTCTGGATGATTGTCTAATTTAATCCCATAAACTGTGTCAATAATGCTAGGCAAAAATAACTCCTGGCATTTATCAATATCCGTCACTATTATCTTTTTGTTTAAGCCTTCCTTAATATTACCATATTCCGAATCTCGTGTAATTTGATCTGCATCTACGTTTTGAAACTTTTCAGGAGTTCGCTCTCTTAGATATGAGCAAGATGACATTAAAAATAACAGGAGTAGAATTCTTACATTTTTCTTCATATTCTTATATTTTAAAGTTTCAAAAACCCATTCTATACTATTTAATTAGCATAGAATGAGTTTTAAATTAAGGGGCTTATGAAGTTTATATTTCTGGAATATGTTATAGAATATTGCGTTTTTTAACGATAAAAGGGCTCATAAACTAAAAACATATCAAAGAATAAAACTTACATGGTCTCCTATTAACAATACTATTCTATTTTCAAAAAGATCATTAATCAATTACAAGGATTGCCACTTGGTGCAGAACTTAGACACCAACCAGCTCCAGAACCACAAACGACTTTTTCTATTGTATATCCGCTAGTCTGACTTTTTGTCGTTGTTGTTTTATTGTAATTTACAGAAGCATTGGAAGAGGCTGACACATTTATAGGTGTACCAGGAATTGGCAAACTTGCGCCAAAACTTTGATTATAACTTCCTCCAGAGTTTGTAGTCTGTGTAGTTGTCGTAGGACCATAAGTACATTTGATTGTATAACTTTTCCAATTTTTAAGCGCCTCATCTTTTTTATAAGTGCCAGTATAGATAGCATTCTCAGGATTCTGCGCCTGCGCCATTACCGAAATACTCTCCAACGACACATCACCAATACTATTTCCTTGTAACAGATTCATATTAAAAACCATTGCTAACGCAAATAAACTTGATGCTATACCAAAAATCACTTTCTTTTTCATTGTAATAAAGATTAAATAATTAAAATTTAGCTATTGTGAATAGCTATTGAATTTAAAATTGTTTTAAAGATGCCTCTGCCTTGCAGAATCACCTACGCTTATGGGTAACCCCAGAGCGATTTTCTAATTTAAATCTTTATCTTTGTCACAGTACCTCCTTCCTATTTTAGTTAGGGGAGTCCGAAGAGGAAGTCGTAGCCAGTAAGCTTTAACACTTCCTCTTCTTTTTCCCGGTAAGTTACACTGAGGGCACGGAGAAGACACAGAGTTGCACTGAGGTTTATTTATTAGCTCTGTGTGCA
>DATJCU010000197.1:0-10571 GCA_035497795.1 Edaphocola sp.
ATGTGATGTTTTTCCGAATCTGTGAAATACTTATTCGGTTTTTGAATGATGATTTTGCCAGTTTTTAGTCCTGAAATGACTTTACTTTTTTTGTCCATTTTTACACGTTTTTGTGTAAACCTATTTTAGGACGAGACATAAGCTAAATATTTAGTGATTTGCTGGTTTGGTTGCATACAACGGTTGGCAGATTTGCGATGGGCAGGCTTTTCAGCACAAATGTTCATGCGGAGAACCAACTTTCTATAACCAAAAAACTGTCTGCGGAGCACGAAACCCTGCCTATTGCAAATGTGCTGTTAGGTGCTGGCGTTCTTGTCCACTGCGGTTAGTTGTTACAGTTCAAATGTCTGGTCTTTATCATTTGTTGAAAAAGTTTTATTGTCAAACTCAGTTAAAAATTTCCTTTAATTCGTCTTTGTAAGAAAACTTTTCAAAACCCAAATCGTCAAGTTTAGTAGTAATTTCTTTTTTTAATTCTAAATAATTCTTGTGATAGAAGTCTGATATTTTGCCAATCTTTTTATTGTCTTTGATAAAATATAAGTATTCGTTGTCGCTACCTCTTGAATGTAAAATCGAAGTCTTAAAGCCGTCAAGGTCTTTGTATAAATATTTTTTAGGCGTTGAAAGTCCTCCAAATGTTTTAATTAATAAATGGTCATCATTAAGTTCAACCTTAATCATTTTTGTCCTAAACTCTCCAAAGAATAGCCAAATTATTGTGAATGTCAAAAGCAAGATTAATGGAAGTCCGTTCAATGGTGGTGTTGGCTTTGTCTTGTCAAGTGCGAAATAAATATAGTTAATGAGTCCAAAAATAATTGGAGGAATACACAGTAATGGAAAGAAAGATTTTAGTTTATATTTTGATGTCATTAGCTTTGTCTTCTGGTCAAATTTATTTACTGTCGTTGGTTAATTTTGTCATCCGCTACGCTTGCACCTAATGGCTACTGTATAGTGTGTGTCCCGAGGGCATGCACTATACAGTATGTTATGCGGCCAGCTTTCTTTTCTTAAGTCAAAGACTAAATGCTTCATAGTATGCTTTTTTGCCATCCTTATCATACCATAAGTATTGCCAAAACTCGTTTTCTTTTCCGTTTTTGAATGGTCTTATTTTTTCTATTTTCTCCTTGTTCCACCAATTAAAATCGTCCATAAATAATAACCCACTGTCATTATTTTCATCAGTCAATTCCAATTTTTTCTTGTCTATAATTCTCTTAATTGTTGTTGAGTCACAAGTAAATGAAAATAAAACTTTGTAGTCAATTCCGAGAAAATCACCAAAGCAATAAATTTCTTTTATGTCTGGTGTCAATTTAACTTCTAAATATTCTTCAAATCTTTTCTTGTTGTATTTCGTGTCTGGCTTGTCAGAGTCAAACTGAGGAAAAGCTTTGTCAACAAGATCTTTTGATTTGCTTTTTACTTTCTGTTCAGTTTTATCTGCGATTTCTTGTCCCTTATTTTTAATTCGGTCACAGGACAAAATTGTCAGGCCTAAGATTGTCAATGTGAAGTATATGAATTTCATTTTCTTTTTACTTCTCAATATCAAAAGCAAAAGAGTCACCCCGAAAATTAGATAGCAAAAAAGCAAGTATAAATTATCTTCGTTCATTGTCTATTGTGTCGTCTTTTAAGCTGCCACATAACAAATATATATACGCAAGTTCTGATTGAGAAAAATATTTTCAAACACTTACAAACATTTATAATTGAATTTAATGTATTGCTCCACAATTTAAAACTATAAAACCAATTAATCAAAATATTGTTATTTGATTTGTGATTTACCTAATATTTTAATAAGCTTTTTTTAAAGAATATAATCTGAATCACTATTTATTTCAATATTTATACTTATTCTTGACTACTAAACACTAAAAACGTAAAAAATGATTGCTTTAAGCATTTCTAAATCAGGATTAGGCAAAGAAAAATAAAATTAAAGCGTTCCTTAAACAAAAAACGTGGGTATTGATGCGGATTGCTTCTTTTTAGAATGATTTTTAGCTATGCCTTCTCCTAGTTTTCACAGAAGCTATAAATATTAAAGTAACATATCAGTGTTTGTTTTAGCATTTAAACTGATTGAGGTAACTCTAGTATCGTGTAAGGAGTTAATAGTGATTCAAATCTGTGTTTTTGTAGCATTGATGCTTTCTTTATAAAAGTATTTTGTTAGAAAATTTTATTTGAACAGCTAGAATAAGCGTTCAATTTGCCATCTTCTTTTAAAGAACTCTATTATTGCTTCACGGTTCAATATGAAATTACTGGTCAATAGCAAAGACGGTTGCTGCTTATTAGACTTACAATATTTAATTTTTTTCGTGAAGTAAGGTTTATATCATCCATTGATAACCTAATATGGGCTTACCCTAAAGCGTATATTTTTGTGCATAGTTTCCTTTCTTAATTTCCATATGAAAATTTAAAATTTAAATCTTAAAAATAAATTATTGAAGTGTCTATTTTATAATTTTTTATTGTATTTATTATCTTTCCATTGATTTGTTGCTGCATCACTGTCTCTTATGAGTTCTTTCAGCCGTTTAATTCGAGTGGTTTCTTGTTTAGCACTCATAACCCAATTTGTTGAAGCTTTCTTATAGGAAGGTGCTAATGATTGAAAATATTCCCATGCTTTTATATTAGATTTAAATAAATGCTCAAATTCCAATGATAATTCTACTGTTTCATTTTCGTATGAATATATTTTTGATTTACTTTCTTTTCTGTTCTGGAAGCTAGCAAGACCAGCTGGTTGCATAAGACCTTGCTTTGTGAGCACTTCAATTTTTTTAATATTTACGGCACTCCATATACTGCTATGTTTTCTTTTAGTAAAACGAATTTGATAACTCTCTTCATCTATAGACTTCCGGACTCCGTCAATCCAACCATAACAAAGCGCTACATCAACCGATTCAGACCAAATCATACTTGGTTTACCACTATTAACCTTATAGAAACCTATTAAAATTTCGGTTTCTATATTATGATTATTTTCTAACCATGCTCTAAAATGGGATTGTTTCGAAAAGAATATGGGTGTCATTTTTAATCCTTTGAATTTTCATTAATGTTGTTTAAAAATTTTTAAAGAATACCATTTAGTCTTTCTGGTTAAGATATAATTATTGCACAAAAACCAAACCTTATGCAGCCGTCATCATATCCACGAATGATCCAATCATGATAGGTGCAGGTCTATCTGAGCTTCTTTAAATTTTGACATAAATAAATATATATCTGAACTGTTTTTATTTATCTTTCAATAGACAAGTATTCAATCATGAACAAATTTAATATACTTCTTTTGAATTTAGTTCTAAACGCAATTTTAAATTAATTGTTGGTTTCCTTTCTGCTAGTAAAGCAACTGCAATTAAACATGTCTTTCTGAATTAGTTCCCTTTTTGAAAGGAATGTTTTAGAGGACTACCTTTACCTATTAATCACACATAATTTTCAAAAGCCATCTTGTAGCGCACTTTAGATTCAATATATTCATTTTGAATTAACTTTGGGTTTGCTAAATGCATTAAAATCGACAAAGGATATGCGAATGTAATAATCATATAAGTTGGTTTTTGAAATACTACCCAATCTGATTTCGAAACTAAACAATGTAGATAAAATTGATTTGTTTTTTTACCAAATTAGTTTTATTGCTAAAGGTACTTAGAGTGCAGACTAAACTCCTTTAATTTCTAGGCTATTCCAAAAATCAATTGTCGATGCGGCTATTCCTTTTTTGATTTGTCAATAATATTTAATAAGTTTTTTACTTGCTTTGGACTGATAACACCACCATAACGAAGCAGGACTTCATAATTTGTATCTAAAAGTATCCAAGTTGGGAAAGCTATGTTTTCGGATCCATTCAATGCGATGGCGAGTTCGTGAATACCTGATGATTGCCCTATCGCTCTATATGAAAATAATTGAGATTGAAATACGATGGGTTCTTTTTGTTCTGCATTAAATATTACATAATAAAAGTCGTCTGATTGTTTCAGGAAGTCCTTATTCTTCTCTAATTGTTTTTTCTGCATTTGGCAGTATTTGCACCAGTCTGTCGATAGTAAAATGAGTATCGGTTTCGGTTGTTCTTGCATTAAACTATCTATGTCCTGAATAGCAAAAGGTTTTGTTTGAACAGTTGCAAAACTGCCCATAAACAAAACCATAATTATAATTAATTTAATTTTATTCAAATGTTTTCTCTTTTATTTAATATAAATTGTAACGAAGCCCTAAAAATCCTCTGATACCTTGATTAGGTCCATACACATAAGATGGGTCAAAGGTCAAGCCATAAGGATTATTCGGCGTTACCATTGCTTGTCCATTAGCATCGAATTTTACATTTTTATCGAATGGATCATTAGCTCTTGATATAATAAATGGATTTCCTTTGTTAGGCGTCCAATTTAAAAGGTTTTTAATACCACCATATATTTCGATATTTTTTCCTATTTTTTGTGTTAGCTGAATATTCTGGATACTCCACCATGGTGAATATTCGTGTCGTGGGTCTAAATCACTCAATAAAGGTAAACGCATAGGTCCATAAAGGTTTCCTGTATAATCTACAGAAAGGGCTATAGATTTAAAGGTATATCCGATATTCCAAGTTCCTGTAAGTTTCTCGGTAAACAATTCTCTTGTTTTTATACCTGCTTCTTTACTAAAAACATCCATTGCTGTAGCTCCAGCTAATATTTTAATACCATTTGGAAAGACCAAATCTATATTTAATGAAATGCCTTGTGAAATAGCATGTCCGTCTAAGTTATCATAAATAATTTTATTTGGATCCGTTTCATAATCAGCAATAATTTTGTTATTAAAATAGGTATAGAAAGCTGTTGCATCCAATCCTATAAAGGTATTCCCAGCAAAAATCTTCTTCACGAAGTTTATATTTCCATTCCAAGATGTTTCAGGATTTAAATCATTCTTAAAAATAACTTCTCTTGATCCTGTTAAAGCAGCATGGTCTTCTGTAAATACATTAGCAACACGATATCCATTACCTAAACCAAAGCGTACTATATTATTCTTATTAGCCGAATTCCATTTGTAGTTGATACGTGGTGTTAGGATGTTTCCATGAAGCGAATTGTAATCGTAACGCATGCCTAAAAGCACTTTGTTATCTGCATTTAAGCTAATTTCATCCTGTACAAATAATCCAGGTAAATTGGTATGACTAGGTTTGTTTTTATCCAAATCATTTGCATCTGCTGTTGCAGGTGTATTGTCATCATAATAAGTATAACGATAGCTCAGACCGGTTAGAATGTCGTGTTTACCTAAGGTTTTAAACCAGGTGAGTTGACCGAAAGCTATTTTTTGATCGGCTATATATGGTATATTACCATAAGCGGAATTTTGATCATGTCCATTTGTACTCAATTGGAATAATATTTTTTCTTTAAGTGGAAGCTGATAAGTTCCAAAAAGCTCCCAACGACTAATATAAATGCTTTCACCATAAACTTCATCTCCACCTCTATACTTTTTTGACCAATTCATTTCTCCTCCCCAACGATCTTCATATACATATCTTCCGGCAATTGTAAAAATTCGATTGTCTTTTCTATTAAAATTCCATTTATTGAAAACGGATATACGATTTTGAAGTGTTACATCTGTAAAGTTGTCATTATTGTTATCAATAGGATTGCTATAGTTAAAATAGCTTATCCCTAATAAGGATTGTGCTTTTTTACCAACATTAAATTTTGCTGCAACATCTGTATTTATTTCTCCCCAAGTTGTTCCAAAAGCATCTATAGAAATTAAAGGGGCGTTTCCTGGGCGTTTTGTTATTACATTAATTAATCCGCCCACAGCTTCACTCCCATATAAAGTTGATGCAGGACCTTTAACAACTTCTACTCTATCAATAAGAGCTTGAGGAATTCCGCTTAATCCATATACAGTTGAGAGTCCACTCACTATTGGCATGCCATCTATTAATATCATTGTATAGGGCCCTTCTAATCCATTAATATGAATATCTCCTGTATTGCAGACATTACAATTTAATTGTGGACGCACTCCGTTTATATTTTGTAAAGCATCAAATAGTGATGGTGTTGGATTTGCTTTAAAAAACTTAGAGGTATAAACTTCTATTGGAACAGGGCTTGATAATTTTGAAACTTCTTTCATGGTTCCTGAAATCACTACTTCATCCAATTGATCTGATTCTAGTTCTAGGTAAAAATTCTTGGCAACTGAATCACTGTTAATAGTAATAATTTCTTCAGAGAGCTCAAATCCTTTATGTTTTATTTCCACTTCCCATGTTCCATACGGAATGTTTTCTAGAATATAATTCCCCTTATTGTCAGATTGTGTTCTAATTTTGAGTTCAGGAATAAGTATAGATGCTGATTTTAGTGTTGCACTTTCCATGTCTGATATGCTACCAGATAATGTTCCAGTTTGAGAGTAGCTTATAAAACCAGTTAATATTGTAATAATTGTAAAGAGTAATTTTAATTTCGTCATTATTTTATCTATTAGTTAATAGGTTAGAATTGCAAAAGTACAATGTTAGACGATACTAACAAAATGTTTTTTGGCTTTTTTGTTAGATAGCGCTAATTATTTAATAAATTTGTGCTTATGTTATCTCAAACAGAAGAAAATTACTTGAAGGTTTTATATAATTTGATCAGTTTTAGAGGAGAGGCCAGTGTTAACGAAATAAGTAAACAACTGGACATAAAAATGCCAACTGTCAATAGTATGATGAAAAGACTCTCTGAAAAAGGATTGGTTCTTTATGAAAGTTATAAACCGCTCAAACTAACAAATGAAGGTAAAAAAATTGCTGCACTGATAATTCGTAAACATCGACTTACTGAAATGTATTTAGTTGAAAAAATGGGATTTGGTTGGGAAAAAGTACATGAAATTGCAGAACAGATTGAGCATATTCAGTCAGAAGCGTTTTTTGCTAAAATGGATGAATTATTAGGCTATCCAAAAGTAGATCCACATGGTTCTCCTATTCCAGACATAAATGGAGTTTTGAGATCCGAAACATATATTCCTTTGAAAGATTTCAATGTTGGAGATAAAGTGGTGTTTATGGCAGTTCTGCATTCTTCAGAAGATCTTTTAAGTTATCTCAATACAAAAAAGCTTGAATTAGGTATGATTATCGCTATAATTGCTACTGAATCATTTGAAGAAAGCATAACTATTCAATATGATAATAACAAAGTAGAGACACTTACGAGTAAAGTAAGCTCCAAATTATTGGTAAAACTTATTAAATAGTAATATACACCATTAAGGAATCATTCCTATTGATAAGCTTTTTTCTATTTATTATAAGAACATGCTTTTACAATTGTTTAGTTAAAGATATTCTCATTTTTATATATTTATAATTCTAGCTCGAGGATTAATATTGCAACTCCAGGCACTTATCAACAAAATATTAAAGGGGCGGAGGATGTTTTTATTTTAAAATATAATCCTTTAGGATTTAAAGTTTGGGTATCTATTTAGGAGGAAATCAAATAGATAGAGTTGGAGTTTTTTCTACAATATCAAATTTTGATGAATCGGCAACGGCAAGCCTAAACTACTATAATGGTTATCTTTATTTAGCAGGTTCTACCACTGATAGTACAGGATGGAATGCTGAATGCAGCTATCCTCCTCAATTTGGCAGTAAAGGATTCTTTGCAAAAATTTAGCTCAACAGATGATGAAATATTGAAAAACGTATCCAATTTTATACTAAAAACATATTTTGATGTTTTTAGAAGTATTGCATTTTTAACAAAATTTTATCTTTTTTTGTCAAAATAAATTTGGTGTTTTGTTTTGTTTTGTAGTATTATATAATGTTTAAATGTATAGTATTATGATGAAAAGAATTATGATTTTCGGGTTTCTACTGGGAACTTTTGCTTTGGGAATTGCGTCCTGTACAAAAGAAATGAAAGACTTGGATGGGCAATAAAAATTGTTTAAACTTACAGGGAATATTCCAAATAGCCCGGAGGTTGAGAATGGCGTATTAAAATTTATTGATTTGAACCAATTAAATAATTATTTAGATTATTTGGATAGTATTCAAACTAATTGTAGTCAATCTGGAGATTCCTTAGATTATGATGTTGTTTTGGATAATATTGAACATAGTTATCAAGGGTTTACCTCTTATAGAAAAACAGAGTTAGATTCTTATTTTTTAGGAACAGATAAAGACGGAGAAAAAGATTACAATTATGAGAGTTTAGATAATAAAACCATTTTAGGATATAAAAACTTAAAATCTGTTTTGAATGCCCAAAAAGAAGTATATATAGGAAACGAAATGATAATTTATTACGATAGAGAAAATCAAATAAAAGTGAATGATTCTTTAGTTGGAACAGTAAGAGAAGTATTGTCTTTGAATGAAACTAAGGAAAATACTTTTGAAAAGCTTGAAGAATTAGAATTTTTGTACAAAAATAATGGATTTGAATTGATGACAATGAATAAAGTACTTCCAAGTGTTGATCTTTCCAATGGATTGTTTAATACCAATGTTAATTTTGACCCTTGTACCAAGAAAGTTGAAATTAAAAATATGTATTCTTCGACATTTTCATCAGGTTCTGGTTGCTATTCTTATCAAATGCAACCCACTATCAATATTGATTGGGGAGATGGTAGTCAATATGAAATAAACGCTTCTAATACTACCTATGCAGCTATGTGGTTTGTATATAAAGCCTGTGAATTTCATTATCCTGCAAGAAAAGCTAAATTTAAAGATCATAACTATTTGCCAACTACTACTGGAACTCGTACCTTAAAAATAAGTACACCTTTGCATCCAACACCTAAACAGTATGTTTTAGATTTTAATAGTTTAGGTTGTACCAGGAATAATAAAATTAAGTCGGAAAGCGTATTTTCTAATAGTGGTAACAATAAATTGTTTGGTAGAATAGAAGTGGTAAACGGATTTTTGACGCATAGAGTAATAGCTGAATCTATTTCTTATAAGAAAAAATCTAATGGTAACTGGAAGAAGGAGAAAAACCAAATCTCTTCCAAATTAACTGGAGAGATGAAAGATGACCATTGTAATGTTACTTCCAATGTTAATAAATTTGAAAATTGGAATAATTCTAAAACAGCAACCATTGTTTCTGGGAACGGTGCATTTAATATCTTGTATTTTAGCCAATTCAAGAGTGAACATAAACTCATAACTAACAATAGCGAGGTATTGAATTTATCTCTGACTTTAACTTCATGTAATTAATTTTTTAATTCTAATGTAATAAATATGAAATATTTTATTGGCTTTATTTTTCTAATTGGTGTTCTATTTTCTTCTTGCAATAAAAAAGGAGGGGATTCTCCGTTTTTTTTCGAGAAAATTAAAGGCGTTTATATTAAATCGGAAACCGGATGGATTGTAGATTCTTTGGGAGTTCCTGATTCTTATGGAACCGATAATTCTTTTACTTTAAAAGTATTGGGCAATCCTGTTGATGATACCTTGAGGTTTCAGGCTTCTGAACCAAGTGCCGAAGAGCTATATTATACGTTGCGTCTTGAAGTTGCGGGTTTTGATAATATGCCTTATAGCTTGCCTTCCTATATAGGTACAGGGGTTATTCCAGTAGAAAATGTTCATCTAAGTGCTGGATCTGTTAAATGGTTCGGTTCTGGGGGCTCAAATAATATTGAAAGTGTAAAGGTGTATGTGGGGGATCTTCCTCGTGGTTTCTATAAATTGTATATCGAAATGAAAGATGGCCGCAAGTTTTGGGAGAATGTATGGATTTATCGTCCTGAATAAAATGATTAAAAATTGTTCACTTCAACTAAAAAGCCCTAGCAAATTGCAGGGGCTTTTTTAGTGCCTTTATGCTCTCCAAAAGCAAAAAGGCACTTATTCTTAAACATATCTCCCCTTAATAAATTTGATGTTTAAGGCTATTTCATTCTCCCATCTTTCATCTTTCATTCCCCCTCAACCATTTATTATTAACCATTCAAGCAAATGAATAAAAAAGAGTTTAAAAAAACATTTGGTTAATTAAAAAAGGCGTTTTACCTTTGCACTCCCCACGAAAACGGGGAAAGTTCTTAAGAAGGTTGTTAGATAGGAAGAGAGGTTAATAATTATTCCAAAGTTTTTTTTAAAAGATTTGGTTATTAGAAATATAGTTATTACCTTTGCACTCCCAAATGCGGGAATAAGTTCTTATAAAGGGAGTTTTTTTATGAAAGTTTTGTAAACTTTTTTTAAAAAATATTTGGTAGAATAGAAAATGTATTTTACTTTTGCACTCCCAAAGACGAAGCTAGAGCAGGTCAATATTTTGGTTCGAATCCAGAGAGCTTACAGATTTATAACCAAAGGGTTATAGAATGGAATTTGAAATAAGGAACAGCAGTAGGCTCAGATGTAAATCTGAGTTGAAGGTAAGAAAAGCGTACACAAAAATTAAAACGATCCGAAAATTTTCGAGAGAAAATAGTCGTGATCAAAATCTCATTTACCAAGGAGA
>DATJCU010000198.1:0-19312 GCA_035497795.1 Edaphocola sp.
TATGGATATTTAAAACACAAAACCCTAACGATACTCAAAATACAAAGTCTAAAATTTAACCGTTGTCCCTTTACTTGGTAAGTTTCACCACGATATTCACAGATTTTTCTGGATTTATGGATGTATAACATGTATTCCAAATTTTTTATTTTAATACTGGTTTTATGGTTTTACCAAACTATTTTCAAAAATGGAAGTTGCTGTAACGGCTACCTTTGGTATACAAAGTTTTAATACTTGATCTTTCAAAGTGGCACAAATCGAACCGTTATGGGTTTTTAACACACAGGCAAAAATGGCACAGTTTGAACCGAAATGCCTGGCACTACGAAACCGAAATCACTGGCACAAATCGAACCGAAGTAACCATTTAGAGCTATTGTCACACCAAAGCTTATCACAACATCAGTTTGCTCAGCTAATTGGCAAGTCAAGGCTTTACAATTATTTGCCGAAGAAGGATAAGTTAGAGATTCCTGAATTATTACTCAATGATGGACAGATTTCCACTGTAGCAAAAGACTATTACCAAGATGAAAGTTTTTGTAGAAATGAGGATGGCGATATCAATTTATGGAGCGTTTTTAATCTTTTTACCCAATCCAATAAAAGCTCTTATATAGACACTTTTTTGGATAGGAATGCCAATGCATTTGAGTTTTCAAGTGGGCTGGCAAAGGCTCTCAATGGTAATTCTAACTACCATTGGTTTTTGAGTTGAGTGAATGCCCAGCTTCTTTAATTAGGAGTTGGGTTTTTTTCTTTTGGTTTAGAATTAATTAAAGAATCTACTTTTACTTGCTCTACTTTTAAAGAGTTTATTTTTTTACTAAAATCTTGCTTGATGGAAATTTCCACCATATCTATTGATCGATTTAAACTGTATAACGTAAAAGAAAATAAAGCAATGGATAAAACAATAAGCAACCACGATTGTATTTTTTTGAAGCCTCTTGTGAATAAGAAGATTGTGGAAACCATTATTAACAAGCAGCTACCGATAATACCAGTAAATAATAATGCTTGATAAAACTCATTAACAAAAGAGAAGGAGGGTATGCTTGCAAGAATAAAAGCCATTATGGCGGTAAACACACCTATTGTTTCAAGTGTTTTAACTTGATTGGTTTTAATTTCACTTTGAAGTTCTTTTATAGTTGTGAATTCCTTGTTTAAAGCAGCTACTGATAAGATTAATTGTTTTAATCCTTTAAGTTTTTCACTTATTTCCTCATAATTATTCTCGCTTTCTTCATGAGGCAATGGTAAAACAATGGATGAAGCGTAAAAAATATCAAGTTCATCAACATTGGAGTCTATTAGACATTCTTCGTATGGAAGTTGAAATAATAAATTATGGTTATTTTTGGACCACTTTAACTTTTCCTTATATAGTTTAACTGCACCCAATAGAGTATCTAATTCATCTTTATCTTTTATGGAGTGCTCTAGCTTCTGTCTGTTTTGAAATTTAGATTCTAGTAAATTTAATTTATAAGTTATGTACTTTGATTCAGTGAAGAAATTGTCAATATTACATTTTTTCTGAATCTTTTCAATTTTTTCTTTTAATTTTTTAACTTTTACTTCCTCTAGTTCTTTTTGTTTTAGTAAAAAAGAGAATTGATTATTCAATGCGTATAAATAAGTCTTATTATAAATAAATCTTTGTTCTGAAGTAGAATTCTCTTTATATCTATGTTCAAACTCTTTAACAACCTCTTTAAGATTACGATAATCCTTGTTTACATCCTTATAATATTTTAAAAGAAGAATCAATTTCAATGAAGATAAAGTGTTATAACTTTCATGTTTAAAGTTATTTGTGAAGGAACTCAACTTACTTTTCCAATCATCCACCTCATAATAACACTCTATGTATTCTTTCCAATTCTGTAATTTACTTAAGCTTGGATTGTACTTAATATCATCAGTTGATATGAATAGTTCATCATCAATTATATAAGCTTTTGAAACTTTGAAGTCTCTATTTTTGAAGCTCTTCTGTCTGATTTCCCATTTAAACTTTAAAAAGTTTAATTTCTCTTTAATTAGTATAAAATATTTAGAAAGTTGATGCTCTTTAATAGAGTTTTCTAATTGATTAATAATCCGATACATTGATGCATCATCATTAAAAAAATGATCAACTCTGTAAAGATATATAATCGAATTGTAGAATGCGATTTCTTTTTTTCTCTTGGAATTGTAAACCTCATTAAAAAACTTTACAGTGTCAAAATGAGCTTCATATATAATATCGATATTAGGGTTTTCATTTTGTGACTGAACTAATTTGATAAAATTTAAGTATAAATTACTATAAACTTTAAGTATATCAATATACCCTTTCTTAAGAGTTGCTAGTAAAAATTCTTGAGAATCAAAATTGTTCCCTGGTATAGTATTTAAAAGTAAATTTGATTTAATTTTTAACTCTTCAATCTCGGTGATGATATTTTTTGTTTCTAAAGTGTACTCACCTGCAATTAAAGATTTATAGAAAACATCAATAGTTATATTAGTTAATTCATCAACTTTTGATTGTATAATAGCTTGATTTTCATCAATGATGGCTTCATTTTCTTCAAAATAATCTTCTAACCAATCTTCTTTAAAGGTAGTGTTTAGATGCGTTAATATATCAGAAAAAATTAAGGGCAAAATTTATAATTTTTATAGTTGATAAATTTTGTCTTCGGATTTTATATCAGAAATAGAAATACGTTCACTTCTATTTCCATTAGATTCGGCTTTTTTATAGTTTAATTGCCAAGAATACCAAGAATGACTTAAGTCAACTAAATCAAAAGAAGAATATCTAATCAAATCTATATTGATGCTTTTTAACTTGTTAACTGCTTCATCGATTCTAAACCTAATTGTCTTATCAATTGTATTAGCATTAAAGGTATCTTTAATTATTGTAGATGTGTTATTTATAGTTATATTAGGTAAGCTTCCATTTTTAATGAAATCATATATCTCACTTTCTACATGTCCATAAGGCATGGCCACAAAATCATTAAACAAATCATCTAGTAATGAGGACTCTGAATCTTTTGTAGTTCCAACAGCAGAAACAAAAAATAAAAGTTTTAGAGCTTTTAAGACACTAATATCATTTTTATCATTACCTGTCAACTCTTTATTCCACTCAACTAATTTGAATAATAAATATTCAAATGCAGATATTTTAAGAAGATTCATAATGCTGAGGATTTAATTTACTTTTTTGCAAAAGTAAGTTAATATTTTTTAGGAGTTCGTTTAATTAAGATTAAAGGGAATTTACAATAATTTTACCACTTAATTTAAGATTTAGGTTGTATTTATATATTTATTAGAAATGATAAAAAAATATTTTTATTGGGAAGGCTTACTTCCAATTTTTTTGAGGTATTAATGGTGTTGATGAAGAATTTATAGAAGATATTTTCTATTTCTTGATGATAGTATTTTTGAGGTGATGTTATGTAATATTGTACTAATGAATAATTATTATGGATACACGTCTTAATTTCTGGTATACTTTCCAAAAGGATATTTTCATATCCTATATGTAAACTAACTGAAAAAAGATTCTTTTCGAAGAGACTCATAAACAATTAGTTTTATACTTTTTTAATAAATACTTCTTAAGAAGTGAGATTAAATCATTCCTTTATTTTTCATTAAATTTTCCTTCAAAATAGTTGATATACTGGTTTATTTTATCAAAATATTTTAGAGCATTCATTTTTGAATTGTTATCTTGAAATAATTGGGCAAGAGGTGGTGAATGTTTTGAAATATATGTAGGATGGAGGAGTTTTATTTCCTCTTTATTAATTAGGTTTTGACTAGCTTCATTAAGGTTGAACATAAAGCCCTTAAAATGTGTAGGACTTTGATGATTTATTTTTGCAGTTTCTGCGTGAGAATATGGGTTTCTGACTTTGTCTTTAAGGTTCTTTAATTCTGCTTCTTGCTCTTTATCAATCAATTGTATTTTTTTACTTGCGCATCTTTCAATTATCTCATTCATATCCCTCCCATCAAATTGTAAAATGGCTTCTTGTAAAATTTTATTATAAGCAATTGGGTCTGAATAATTATAACCTCTAGTATGATTTTTAATTAATGCTAACTTAAGTAGTCTTTCTAGTAAATGATTGGATGTAAATATACTAGCTTGGTAAAGCTCCAAAATTAAGCAAAAAATATTTTCTTTTCGTAATCCCTCAAGTTCACAAAACGAATACAATTTTGTATGAAAGTATTTTTGATATTGGCTGGTGTTGTCTTGAATTCTATTGCTTAAAAAACCCAAATTCTCCATGATCTAATTATTTTCAATAATTTTTATTTCCTCATCAGTTAGTCCATAAAGTTCATAAACCAATCGGTCTATTTCTTTATCAGTTTGGTTAACTTGGGTTTTTAGAGCATTAGCTTTTTGTTGCTCTGCAAAAAAGTAATCTTCCCACTCTGCTTTTTGAGATAATGATAGGTCTATTTTTTTCTTTTTGAGTTCTTTTAGAAAATCCGAATAAGTTAGTTCATACCAATTTTCTAACTTTTTACTTAACTTATCAAGTTGCTCAAATTCTCGGTGAAGTGTCCTTTCAACTTTGGCAGACATCTCATCCAATAGAGTAATATTTTCTGTTTGAGAATTTGCTAAAATAGTTAACCTCTCAACGTCTACTTTTGAAATTTCTGGAATAGGAAAGGAGCCAAGATTGTCGAGGCTAATTTTAGCAAATACTTTTCCTTGTATATCGTGTAATATCCTATAGAAAATAGTGGCTGGTTTTGAATTAATAATGGACAATAAACTTTCAAGGTTTAATCCATTTTCCTTTTTATAAATACCGTGAACAAGAGTATCAAAATAATAATTTTTTGAATCTAGGGATGCAATAAGTTTGTCTCCTGTTTTTCTTATAAGGATTTTCTTATTCTCAAAAAGTTCAGGATTTCTTAAGGCAAAATCAATTCTATTTTGCTTTTTCATTCCCTGTTTAGATTTAATATCATCTAGGCTAATTGTATTACCTATGTTTTCATCATAGTTTATATAATCCTTACTCCATTTTATTAAGTACTTAGAAATGTCTTTACCCCAAATAATAGGCTTATGATTAGGGGTTTCCTTTTCATTAGAAATTAGTATATGCTTAATGTTACCAGGATTTAGTCCGTTTTTAAGGTTATAATAATTTCTTAATGGTTTTAATTTTAAGAGTTTATCTAAAATAGAACCTACCTTTTTATCAATTATTGAAATTTCGAAATTAGGAATGCTTAAGAAAAAATCTTGTCTTTGATTATTTTCTATAAGCCCTATTGTGG
This sequence comes from Edaphocola sp., assembly GCA_035497795.1. GTDB lineage: Bacteria > Bacteroidota > Bacteroidia > Chitinophagales > Chitinophagaceae > Edaphocola. Next base: position 5,338 of record DATJCU010000198.1, read on the forward strand.
TAATGAAATCATTAATCTTATTTGCTTCTGCCAACCTGATTTCTTGGTTTAATTTAACTTCATTAGTAATGGTAAAATTAATTATTAGACTACCCCCAACTTCTGCATCATCAAAGACCTTTTCTGTAATTGTAAAAATCTCGTTTATTTGAGTTTTAAGAAGTAACTCCTCTCTTATTAGCTTGTAGTAAGAATTAAAAAGAAGAGATTTTGGAATAATGAATTGAACAACTCCTCTATTGAACACTTGTAACATTCTTTCTATGAACAAGATATAAAGATTAATTTTATAATTTGTCAAGGGGAAATGTTCCTCAAAATAATCTTGCGAGGCATTATCTATAAAAATGCCATAAGGAGGATTGCCAATAATCACGTCAAAACCGCCTTTTTCAAATATCTGAGGAAATTCCTCTTGCCAATTAAATGCTTTATCTCCAGCTACAGTAGCATCATCAATTAATGAATTTCCACATTTAATATTATCACTCAAATCATTTAACTTCCTGTTGGGCTGTGCAGTTCTTAACCACAGAGATAATTTTGCTATCTGTACAGATTCTTCATTTAGGTCAACCCCAAAAAGGTTGTTTTCTAAGATGCTGTTTTCAACATCACTTAATACAAATGCATCTTTGTTATACTTGGCAGAGAGTTCATCAATGTATCTGTGTTCATTGATTAGAAAGTCCAGGGCTTGGTTTAAAAATGCTCCAGAACCACAAGCAGGGTCACATATAGTGAGTTGTAATAACCAATCTCTATAAAGGCTGAGGTTATCCAATCTCTTCCTACTTCTTTGCTTAGCTGGTTGGTATGCTTCATCTGTTATCTCTAGTTCAGCCTTCTTTTCCTCACATAGCTTTCCAACTGTATTTTCAACTATGTATTTTGTAATGTATTTGGGAGTGTAGAATACACCATCTTTTTTTCTTTTAGTATCTGCCCTATCAATAGTTTTTCCTTCTAATTGGGCTGTAATTTCATCTAATTCATTTAATGAGTTTTCAAATATATGTCCAAGGATATTAACATCTACTTCACTTTGAAAATCATACTCTGATAGTTTATAGGAATGTTTGTAAAGTAATTCATCATCTATTTGAATAGTGTCTAGAACCTCATCTGGTTTAAAGAGCCCTCCATTATATGCAAATACATTATATTGCTTGCCTTTAAATCCAGTGTTCAAATAGCCGAAATATTTTTTAAACCTATCATACAATGGAGTATATGCATCAAGTTCTTTTAATTGTTTCCATTGTTTTAGAATCACTCTAACAGAGTTGGGAGGCAATAAATTTCTATCTTCTGCAAAGAATAAAAACAAAAATCTATCTAGTAGTTTTTGAGACTTTTTAAAAAGCTCCAATGGCTCAAAATGTGGGTTTAAGTCACACAGGTTTTGGAATAATTCTCTTTTAAATAGGGAGTAATCTTTATAGAGTTGTTTAGTGATTAATTCTTCCTGACTTAATGATTCTTCTTTGAGTTTCTTAGGAATGTTATTCTTTATATTCTCATAGCCTAAACACAAATAAAGTAATTTGAAATCTTGCTCAGAAAGCGTAAACAAATTGAATTCTATATGTTCAATGGCATTGTCTATATAAAACCTCAGCTTTTCAAAGTTAGAAGTAATGACATATACACATCCTGCTTGGTTGTTTTTATAGCCAAAAGCCTGTTCTTCAACTTTCCCTAAATCTGTTGTGTTGGTTCCTTTGAGTTCAATAACCCCAACAACCTTATCCTTTATAATAATTCCACCATCAGCTTTTTTACTGTCCTTTACATTTTTAAGTTCTGTGGTGAGATTAAAGTCGTGTTCTGGGTTTAATGTATAACCAAGAATTTTCACAAATAAATCCCTGAGAAAACCTTCTTGGTATTGCTCCTCTTTACTATTCCTAATGTTTTCTTGGATAACAGGATTGAGGAAATGAGTTTTATATAACCCCCATATCTCAGATAGTTTTGTGCCGTCTTGAGAACCTAGATATTTAGTAACAACTGTATTTTGGAATAATGGCATTATTGGCGGTTTAGTTTGGATTCTAAATATACAAATGCTAATGGATAAATCTACTGGTTCTGAATGATATAAAAATTTTAGAAAAATTATTTTTTAGATGCATTGTGAGTGAGCGGAGTACCTTGTACAAAACCCCCACTAAGTTCTGGAAAAGGGAACATCCCCACCCACATTATATAGGAAAGTATTTTTTCTGCCTGGAATTAAAAATTCAAGTTGATAGCTGTGATTTTTATTCAGGTATGCAATGCTTTTCTATGTGATTAAGTAAAACTCAAAAACTCAAAAACAATGGTTAGAATTATTAATTACAAAGAAAGACAGAAAGAGGATGGAACATCATTCTTTGTTCTGGAACTGCAAGGTGGCATTGAAATGGTCATGAGCAAAAGTACTGGCAATTTTTATGCTACTGCCAAGAGAGCTTTTATTCCTTCAACGTTTGATGAGCAGACATGTACTGCACTTATTGGTACAGAAATGCCAGGAAGTATCATTAAAGAGGATTGTGATCCTTTTAATTATGTTGTCAAGGAGACAGGAGAGGAGATTAGCATGACCCATAGATGGGTTTATGTAACAGATGATGCAGTAAGACCAAAACAGGAAACTTATAGAGCTGAGCAAAATGTAATTGCTAGTTCTGATGTGTTTTCCAGAAATGGCATTTTAGAGTCTGTTGAATAAAAATATCAGTCCAATCTATCAGTATAGATTGGACTGTGTTTTAAATTGTAAAATTTCTAAAAGTGCTTTTACTTGATTTTGCCTTACCTGGATAAAAATAAGAGTATGCTATCATTTAGAAATAATTCTATGACACAATGTGGGATATGATATATTTAATTTTTCCAGGTAATAAATAAACACGGAATAAACATTTCTCAAAGACAGAAACTTTTTTGGAAAAGGCATATAATAGAAAATGAAAGTCAATCAAAACAAGCCAAAATAAAATGGAAATATCAGAAATAATGGTCTCATATTCAAGTGGTAATAATGAGAAGCTAAAAGTAAACCACAGCAATGATAGTTTTAAAATTCTATTAAACACCTGGAATAAAAACACTATTGAATTGCAGGAGGAATTCAAGATTTTACTTTTAAACAGAAGTAATGGGGTTTTGGGAATATATCCTTTATCAAAGGGAGGGGTTTCAGGCACATTTGTCGATGCCAAGTTGATATTTAGTGTGGCATTAAAATGTAATGCCAGCAATATCATATTATCTCATAATCATCCTAGTGGTAATTTGAATCCAAGTGAAGCAGATAAGAATATTACTCAAAAATTGAAAAAAGCCAGTCAATATCTGGATATTGGTCTTTTAGATCACATTATAATTACTAAAGATGATTATTACAGTTTTGCAGATAATGGATTGATGGGATAAATTTGGTCTTTGCAACGACATAAAGTGGGTTGCAAAAAATATAAATTTTGTGCTTGTGCATTTGTAAGAGATGGTGCGCCAAGTATTTTATCTATAAATTTTCAAGCCCAATTAAAGGGGATAGTATTAATAGCGAATTTTGATACTTGTTAAAAAGAATTAGATTTACACATGAATAAATTATTAATAAGTACACTATTATTTTTCATTCTCTCCTGTAAGAGTCAGAATTGTGAACAATTGCCTCAAACCTACTTGAGTTATTCTGAGGCGTTATCTAAAATAACAAATGCCAGTTTTGAAGTTTCAGACTCTGTAAACACCTCTTCTAGTTCTTGGATTAAAAAGGCTAAATTCTATAGTTGTGATAGTGCTAAAGGGTTTTTGGTTTTAGAGACTTCTAAAGATGCTTATATTTTTAAAGACGTGCCAATTCAGGTATGGAACAAATTTAAAAAGGCGAATTCTTTTGGCTCTTTCTACAATCAAAAGATAAAAGGTAAATACCAGTTAGTTATTTAAGTATGGATACATTCAAGTCATTAAGAATAGATAGATTTTCTAATAACTTTTGTCAACCTATAGATTTAAGTGGTTATGTTATATTTATAGAAAATAGCAATCAAAAAGAGGTTGTTAACTATATTAAATCAAATTATAGTGCGATACAACACGCTTTTAAGAATAAAGGGAAGCGATTTATTCTTTGGACTGAAATACTAGGCTTATCAAGTAATCTAAAATCCATAAAATACTTTTACCCAAGATTAACTAAAGATGATGTTTTGGAGGATCTGAATTGGGATACTATTAAAAGATATCTGGGTTATAATGGAAACATAACAACAGGTTTACTGTCTATTGATAGAGCTTGTGAATTTATACAATTTGAATCAAATTCTGCTTTTAATTTTATTCAGCTCGCTAAATATTATTTAAGTAATATCCATATTGAAGAGTTTGATGATATGCCTAGTTTTTATGATGGAGATGAAAATATCAATCTCGATAAAGAAGCACGAGAAGCAATAGATATAATTTTTAATCAGTTTAATAATTTAAAGGATAATGGTAGTTTATTGCAAGTTTTACCAATTGTAGAACGGTATATAAAAACACAAAACAATGAGACGTTACGCGAATTAAGCATTCTTAAAATTGATGAAAATTTCACGATAATTTTAAGTGATTATAATTTAGAAATTAAATTAAGCCATCTAACTAAAAGTATCTATTTGGTATTCTTAAATCACACTGATGGTATTTTATTAACGGAGTTACATAGCTATAGAAATGAACTTTTAGAATATTATAAATTGATATCAAATAGAGTAGATTTTGATAAGATGAATGAGCGTGTTGATGATTTAATTGATACTAGTACTAATTCTATTTATGTGCATTTATCCCGTATTAAGTCTGCATTCACAAAAGCAGTACATCATAGTATTGCAAAACACTATTTTATTGATGGAGGGAAGAATAAACCGAAAAAAATTGAGCTAAATAAAAGATTAATTGATTTGCAAGGTTGCAAATTCTAATAGAGTCTTAATTAATGATGTAATATTGCTGATATAATTATCAAGGAGTGAGGATTATTACGAGGTTATATCTTTATCCATTCAGAAACAGAAATACCTAAATGTTCTGCAATTTTATAAAGTGTGGATATTGTTGGGTTAGTGCAATAATTTCTAGACGACTTAGATTGGATTTTTAAATATACTACATTTAGGAGTAGGGCTTTGCTGGGGTGTTTGTTTTTCTCTCTTAAAATTTTAATGCTCTTACAGATTGTCAACTTAAGCTGTACTTTATTTTCCATTTTAACTAAACACAACTAGTTATCATAAATGATAAAACAAGTATGTTTGTTAATTAGTCAATAACAAATTTTTTACATATGTTCAATATTTTCAATTTCAAAAAAGATAAAAGTGGATTAAGCAGAAAAGAAATTGCTCATTCTAAAAAAATGAAAAATTTTATATTACACAATGAATCCGACTTACAAAAAAAGAAGATAATCATTGCAAATAATATTTATATACTTTCATGTAAAAGACTAAAAATAAATCCAATAGCAATAGAAGAAGAAAAAGGTATGGCTGCTGGTAATTTAATAAAAAATATAATTCATGATTCACTAAGAATTTCACATAGAAAAATTATTGAGGCAATGGATGTTAGCATTTTAATAGAAGATACTCTTGAGAAAGGAAATGACATTGATGATATTTATAAAATGATGATCAATAAGTTAACAGAAGAAACAACCAATAAACTAGCGACCTCTTAGACATGAATTACTATTACATTTTAATTGCAATGTCATTTATCATTTTCGGTATTCATAGCTCGATTTCCTCGAGAATTAAGGATGGTGAGATGCTAGCAACTGGATCTTTATTTCCAAATATGCTATTAAGGACAACACCTTTTATTGGCTATATTATCTTAGCAATTAATTTATACTACACATTTTATTGGATATATGCCATATTGATATTTTTTGTGGGATTGTTAATAGTGCCTGCGGCTTTTGTGAAAACCATGTCTTTAATTATTCCACCTCGTCTCTTTAAAACTCTATTCAATCCATACCCAAATACAATTTTAATATATATAGGTCTATCAGTTGTAATGATAGTATTATTGACGATTAACTTATTTTAAAAAAAATAATTATGGATTACGATTTTAGATTAGCCCAAACGGGAATAAAAAAAATTCATTATTATGGAAACCCTATTTTGGGTTCCCTTCAAAGCGCGATATTTCTTACGTGTTTAATAGGTGTTTTGTATAAATACGTTTTAGCAAAATTTTTTTTATTCTTTGATGGTAAAGAAGGTCTGTTAACAATAGGTTTCTTAGCCATATTTTTAATTTCATTTTTTCTTTTGTATAAAAAGAGGAAATATATTCAATGGGATCAAAGAAATATAAGATTTAAAGACATTAACGGCTATACTGCTATTATAGGAGTAGATAAAATACAATCAATAAAAATTAATAAAAGTAAAGGGATTTATATTACTCATGATAATTTCATCGATGAAAAAAGGAATGGAACATATTTAATTCCATTTGACCGGTTAGGCAGAAACTATAACACTGATGTAGAAATCATAACTGAGGATTTTAAGAAACTATACTCAAATTTGATAATCGAATAAATATGATATTTAAATTAGCATATATACCCGTAATTATATTAGCGTTCTTTTACCCTTTTATTTCAGTAGGCTTATTATTGCTAGGAGTCTTTTTTCTTGTTTATATTTATTATGCCTCTCTAAAAAAAACTAAAAAGGAAGTTGGCTATTTTAAAAATGAAATTGAACTTTATTTCGAAAATGTAATTGGAGATGGGGAATATCATTTTAACTACATCAGAAATAACTCTTTGTACTTTCTAAAACCAGCTGCTTCTAAGCTTTTCAGAAAGGTTTTAGCCAACACTTCAATAACTATAATACTAATAGCAGTAATCTATTTTTTTAGATTTTACGAAGCTAGGTTATGGTTTTCTATATTTTGTGTTATTTCTGCGATTTTAATTTATAATTTCTCATTAAATTTTGCAAAACCAGCAACAGAATATCAGATTAGAAACACATCTACATTTTCAGATAAGCAAAGAATGGGTTTAGAAGAATATCCTGAATTCTTTTATCATGGTGAATATGCTAGAATTAAAAAAGAAGGAAACGACAAATGGATGTCTGATGCAAAAGCTTTGCTTAATCTTTTTAGAGATCAATAATCATAGCCTATCAGAGCTTGTTGTATGTCTAACTCAACATCCTGACTAATTTTCGGAACAACTAAATAAAAAAGGAATATGAAAAAGTTAGTTATTATACTTGTGTTGATGATGCTTTTTAGTTGCAACCAAAAAGAAAAACAACGGGAAAAATCTAAGCAAGATAGAGTTGTTAAAGTTGACGAAATGAAATCGAAGTATGGAGTGAAATACTCTATGACTGAGTTATTAGATTTCAACTATTCATATCAATTTAATCCCGTTCTAAAAGAAAATAAACAGCTATTTGAAAAATACACAATTCATGACATTTATTCAAAAGGTGATCAAAACTTTGTAAAGTTAAACTTCTATAAATATTATTTTGATTTGTTGGTAGAAGATCAATCTATTTTAAAAGCATTACTAGATGATGAAGCTGGCAAAGGTATTCATGGGTCAAAAGATTTTTTAATTATCAAATTGGATGAGATAAGAAAAATGGATTTTTTAGTAGATGTCTATGATGATTCTTATGAGAATGAGGTTGTATTTTATATGGAGGTAATAGAAAACGAGAAGTTTATAGGCAAAGGAAAAATATTAGAGCTAATCAAACAATGACTAAAAAAGAAGAATTCATAGAACATATGTCTGCTATGAATACCAAATCACTAGAAGCTGTTTTAGTAAAAAATGCTTTCAAAAAATACGCTAACGTTAGTTTTATCGAAAAGCTAAACGACATGTTTACAGAATTTAAAATAAGTGGTAATACATATTTAGAAGTTCATAAAGGTATCGGTGTATGTACTTGTAATAAAGGTGAAAAAGTGTTGTGCTTTGTTGGTAATAAAACCAATGATTACTTTACTTTATCCTATCAAGAAGATGAAATCAATTATTACAGTTTTTCCAGATCTTGTAGCGAAGTTCTGTATAACAATCCCCCTGAATTAAATAATTTCCATTACTTCACAATAAATCCAAAAGAAACTACAGAATATAAACATTATAATGAGCTTTCTAATCCAATACATGAATTCAAATTAATTAGTTCTGAATGTGTTTGTAGCATGGAAGTCATTGAATTATGGTTAGAAAACCATAAGAATTTACATAATGATACTATCAAATTACTTGAAGATAAAAGAGAATCTTTAAAGCTTGATTCAGTAGAGTTATTAATAAATAAGGAATTTAAAGTCTTGTATGGTAAGTTAGATATTTTGTCAAGACTGTATAAGAAGGAAGCTTACTTTAAGCAACAACTAGAAGATTATAACGATTTTAAAGACAGTGTTTCTAAACTTAAGAACTGGTTTGAATATCAAGCTGAAAACAGAAATGAATATCAATTGTTTTCTTCAGTGTTTTATGACAATAGAGAGCATACACATTATTGCTTAAAATTGGATGATTTAGCATTAAATCCAAAGGATTTTAAACATACACTCAAATATCTAAGCATAATAGAAAGTAGTAAAGCAATAGAGTTTGTAGGAACCGTAATAAGAATTCAGGATCTAGAAACTTTTGACAAGACCAAGAGTCGTAGGGAATTTACAAAGCGAAATTTAATTTTGAGTATTGATGATTTTGTTTGTAGTGAGTATCAGGTGTCGTTTACTAATGGCAGAATAATTGAATTGGATAATATAAGTGAGGGAGACTTAGTTAAAGTAAGCGCAAGACTAACTGGTGGAGAAGGGGAAAGCGCAGAGGGTTTTAAAGAGCATAAACATAAATTATTTGGCTGGAGAATAGAAAAATTAGAACCTAGTTTAAAATCTATTAAAAACACTGAGGATATGGATTTGTATTATAAGTTCATTTTGCCACCACCATTCTAAAATAATCAATCAATGGAAATATCAGGAAAAATAAAAGTATTAAATAACACACAAGCACTAGGAAGTAGTGGCTTTAGGAAAAGAGAAATAGTTGTCACTACGGAAGAACAATACCCTCAGCATATATTAATAGAATTCATTCAAGACAAATGTGATTTGCTTGATAATTGTAAAGTGGGCCAAGATGTAAAAGTAAGTCTCAATTTAAGAGGTAGGGAATGGGTAAATCCTGAAGGGGTCTCAAAATATTTCAATGCTATTCAAGGTTGGAGAATTGAGTTATTAAATAGTCCAGGTGCAGGTAATACTCAAAAAGAAGCAGTAAACTTTATTGATGAACCAGATAGTGATTTGCCATTTTAGATACTAGAAGGAGAGTTACAATTCTATAGGTTAAACATAGGTCAAACATTTTAGATAAGATATGTCAGAAAATGAAACTAAGAGAAAAAATTAAATCCACTAAGTATCTAGAAATCAAATAAATGAAAGCAAGTGCAATAATTTGAAATGTAATAGCACCTGACTCATAATCAGGTGGTCCCTGGTTCGAGCCCAGGTTGGACCACCAGTGAATGCAAGCCTTACAGAGATGTAGGGCTTTTTTTTGTGTCTCTAGGTTAAACATAGGTCAAACATTTAGATTTTCTAAATCTCGTTTTTGTAGTTTTGATTTATGAGAAGCACTCCAGAAAATCCACTTTCATTTTATTTCGATATGCTATTTGTCAATAGTATTGACGCTGTCAAAAATGGCTTCATTGGTAATCTTACTATAAAAGAAAACGGTTATTCTTACATCCAGGAATATGGATATTATATGAAAGAAGAAATGGTTGAAGATGATGAAATAATGCCTGTCTTTAATACGGAATTTATATATAAAGAAGATTTTCTATCTAGTTTGATTGATTTTGAGAACATCCAAATTTATAAGGAAGTGGAGTATGAAATATCCAGAAAAGGAAATATTGAAGATAAATGTAGTTACTTAAAAAGTGTTTATGATGATATTGGAATACTCTTGAAACGAGTGTTTAAGTATGAAAATGATGATTCTTATATAATTGAGGATAAGCTGAAGGAAATTATTAAAAATTTAAAAGATAGATATTCATCAGTATTAAAATATGATGATGTTTATAAATATTTAATTAAGGAATCAGATGTCACTTTCTTCAAGAACAAAGATCTCAAATATTCTTTCTACCAGGATTTATATGAACTGGCTTATACACTATACTTAATTGATGATACAGAAATAGAGGAGTTAGATTTCATAAGTGCGTTTAGTTCTCCAACTCCACAAATATTAGAGAATAAAATCCGATTTTCAAAAAACAACTATGTTGTTGCCTACTTTTTGGAATCGTTAAAACCATTTTTTAACGGTTTTACACCTACTGCTATCGAAAAGAGTGAAGTCTTCTTAAACAAACAAAATAAGCCCATAAAAAGTACAGACATATACGCTTCATTGTCCAGAGGTAAGGGTAAAATTGACGATGAAAAGAATAAGATAGATGCTCATATTTTAAAGCTCAAAAGCGATTATCTATAGTAACCTTACACTATACCTTACACTTTGCCTTAACCCTTTGTTACACTATGAAAACAAAGGGTTTTTTGTTGTCGTTCTTTGCCTCATTATTAACAAGGATAGTCGACTATCCATAACACTTAAAGTTATGGAATTTATCCAAAATGAATTAAAAGAAATAAAGGAATTGCTGAAAAAACAAACTATTCAGCAAAAGGAGATTTTATCAATTGAAGAGGCATCAGAGTTTTTGGGACTGTCAGTTTCAAGACTTTATAAAATGACCAGTAATAAGGAAATTCCTCATTACAAACCTGGAGGTAAAAAAATATATCTCCACCAACAGGAACTCCACCAATGGATTATGGATAGTAGGGTTTCTTCTGTTCTTAATCTAAATGATGAGTTGGATGGTTTTATAAGTAAAACTGATAAAAATCTACGATCATGATAGATTTTATCAGGCTAAAGTACCAAGACAGAGATAAAATGGAGATGTTCCTTACTAGCTCGGATAATTTTGAACATTGCTATCAAAGAATTGAACGTCACACAGGTGAAATTCTATACCCTTATAAGGTTTATTTACATAAAATGGAATTATGTGTTAATCCGGAATCTGTTTTCGGAAAAAACTCTCTGCATAAAATGGCAAATTATATTGAGCATAAAGAAGATCATAATTATAATGATTTTAGCTATAAGAGGCTATGTAATACAATAGATTATCTCAACAGAAAAGTTATAGATTCATGTTCAGCTAAAATAACCCAACTGGAATTTGGATTAAATATTCTTACCCCTGTACCTGCAAAAAAGATAATTGCAAATAATGTGCTTTTTCACAAGTATGGACTGCATAATGTTGATTCAAATTTTAACGGAAAAGGTAAGTATAAGCAGTTTGAGTATTCAAATTTCTACATAAAAATTTACGACAAAGCTAAACAGTACAATCTCGATGCTAATATTTTGCGATTTGAAATTAAATATAAAAGTTCTAAAAGTTTCAGACCATTCGGCGTTAATACCTTGTCTGATCTAAAGAATAAAACAGTCTTGTCAAACCTATTCAATGATTTGATTAAACGATTTGATGAACTTACTATAATTGACGAGATACCAGCCGATGTATCTGAGAAGGATAAAAAAGAATTGACATCTTATTTAAGTTTTAATCACTGGGAGAAATTAAGCGAAAGAAAAAACCGAAATATTAAAAAAGTTCAAATTAAAAAGTTCATTCATCTGCTAGAGAAAAATAACTTATTAAAGACGAAAAGGATTTTAAGAAATAGATTGATTGCAAAATTTAAACAATTATTAAATAACTAAATATTAGTGACAAATTCCATCTATAAGACAAGTGGAATATGTCACTTCATAAAAAGATAAAATATTATGGCAAGTATAAAGATATTATTAAGAGATAAACCGAATAAGGAAGGGCTATATCCTGTTGTTTTAAAAATTATAAAAGATAGAAAACCAAAGATTATTACATTAGGAATTAGCTGTTTGAAGAAGGATTGGGATCAAGCAAATAGCCAGTTCAAGAAGAGTGAAAAAAATTATATACAAAGGAATAGAGTTTTGCTTAAAAAGAAGCAAGAGGCTTTACAAATCATAGATAATTTTTTTCTTGATGATATTGATTTCACCTTAAATCAGTTTGAGGCCAAATTCAGAAGTAAAAAATCTTCAAAAGTTACTGTGTCTGAATTTTGGAAAGAAAAAATTGATGATTTTATAAAAGCTGGTAGAATTGGAAATTCAAAATCTTATAGATATACTTATAATTCGTTTTTCAAATTCCATAAGAATCAAAATATAATTTTTAGAGAAATTTCACCCGCCTTATTGGATAAATATGAGACTTTTTTAAGAAGTAACAATAATTCTGATGCAGGTATTGGTGTCAAAATGAGGACCCTTAAAGCAGTATATAACTTTGCAATAAAAAATGGAATTGTCGATAAAAAATATTATCCTTTTACTGTCTATAAAACCTCAAAGCTTAAAGGAAAAGGAATCAAGAAAGCCATAAGTAGAGATAAAATGAAGCTGATGGAATCAGTTGATACAAATGAAAACCCTCATCTAATTGATACAAGGAATTATATGGTTTTTAGCTATTACATGGGAGGTATGAACTTCGTGGATTTGATGAAATTAAGATGGGATAATATTCAAGAAGATAGAATTTTTTATATCCGATCTAAAACCAAAGGCAACTTTACGATTCAAATGATGGAGCCTGTAAAACAAATCATTGATTATTATAAGGCCCAAAAAAGACCTACAGATTATGTGTTTCCTATTCTATTAAAAGAAAACTTAACACCTATGCAGATTGAAAACAGAAGACATAAAACATTAAGTAGATTTAACAAACAACTTAAAGAAATTGCCAGAATTCAAGGTTTAAACCCCGATGTCGCTTCTTATGTCATTAGACACACCTTTGCTACCAATCTAAAATTTGCGGGAATTTCAGCAGATTTAATTGGAGAATCAATGGGACACCATGATGTGAGCGTGACCAAAGCATATCTGAAAGAGTTTGATGATGATATCATTGATGATGCAATGAAGAAATTACTGGAAGAACCCATGGAGAAGTATGCCTCCTGATTTATTGAAAGAGACTCTCATTATTTGAGGGTCTTTTTCATTATACATTGAATTCATTCAAATTCAACTTAAAAATAATTCAATTAAATATTAACCTATAAAAACTTAAGAGTATGCAATTAAGACAATCAGAAAGGAAAAGAGCAAAGATTAAAATGGCTCTTCAAGGCAGTGCGGGAAGCGGGAAAACCTATTCAAGTTTAATGCTGGCACAAGGATTAACAAACCTGGACTTAACTAAAGTAGCCATTATTGATACTGAGAATGGATCAGCAGATTTATATGCGCATCTAGGTCAGTATAATGTTTTGACATTGGAGCCACCATTTACACCAGAAAAGTATATTCAAGCTATTGATGTGTGCTTAAGGGCAAACATGGAGGTCATCATCTTAGACTCTATTTCTCAAGTATGGGATGAGCTTTTGGATTTTCATTCCAAATTACCTGGAAACAGTTTTACAAATTGGAATAAGGTAACTCCACGGCAAAAAGCATTTGTTGATAAGATACTTCAATCTCCAGCTCATATTATTGCTACCATGAGGACCAAACAGGATTATGTGCTTCAACAAAAGGACGGGAAATTTGTTCCAGAAAAAGTGGGACTCAAGGCCATCCAAAGAGATGGTGTGGATTATGAGTTTACCATAGTATTTGATATTGACATCAAACATTTTGCATCTGCATCAAAGGATAGGACTAACCTATTTTCTGGTAAACCTGAATTTACAATTAATACGTCAACAGGAAGAAAGATTTTGGATT
>DATJCU010000199.1:0-1549 GCA_035497795.1 Edaphocola sp.
AAGCAATCGGCTGGACAGCCACTCTAGAGTTCTTCTACTGGATCTTATGTTAGAGAGGTATTGTTGAGCTTTCTCCTGATTTGTTAAGGACAACATATTGAAAAGCTCATCTCGGGTTTCTGTAATTTTCCATATACCCATCACACTATGTTTATCTACAAATTCTTTTCTAATCAGCATTTCATGAGTTATTCATAGTTCAATTGTATCTATAATAGAGAGGAATAAAAAATTTGGGCTATAAAGTTTGAATATATTAAGAGATTGCTTGACTTAAAAAGCAAAACAGTTATAGAAAACTAGAAAAATGAATCTAACGGATTTCTCTTTTTGAGGCAATATCATTATTTACTGGATCGATGTATCGCACTTTAACTATTCTCCTTTTATTCATTTCTTCTGCTTGAAAAATATATTCTTTATAATTGAATATTTCTTTTTGTTTTGGAAACGTACCATTTAACTCTAGGATTAGACCAGCCAGCGTATCAACATTATCAATAATCTCACCAAAATCTTTTTCAGGTATATTTACTATCCGCAAAAAATCAACAAGTGGAGTTTTACCATCAAATATATATGATCCATCATCTTGAAGTGTGTATAGTGGGACTTCGTCATCATATTCATCACTAATATCACCCACAATCTCTTCTAATATATCTTCCATAGTAACAATACCTGTTGTACCCCCATATTCATCAACTACAATAGCTATGTGATTTTTATTAGTTCTAAACTCTTCTAGTAGTTCATCAATACGCTTTGTTCCGGGAACAAAATAGGCAGGACGTATTAGCGTTTGCCATTTAAAATTATCAGGTTTGCCAATATAAGGCAGCAAGTCCTTTACATATAAGACTCCTCTTATTTGATATTCATTATCTTCAAATATAGGGATTCTTGAATAACCAGCATTTATAATAAAATTGATTACACTACTAAAAGTATTATCTAGACCTAAAGTTACGACATCAGCACGGGATATAAGAATATCATTTACATTTTTATCTCGAAACCGAATAATACCCTCAAGCATATCTTTTTCGTGCTCGTAAGATATTTCGCTGCTTGTTAATTCTAACGCTTTAGAAAGATCGTCCATTGATATTTCATGCTTTTGAGATATAGACGATTTATTAATGACATTTGTAAAACGAACTAAATAGGAAGAAAATGGCGATACTATTGAATCAATTATAATAACTCCTTTTATATTACGGGAAACTATTTTCAGAGGCTTATCTGAAGCAAGTAGCTTTGGCAATATCTCTACAAAGAGAATTAAAACAAATGCTATGATGATAAATTGCAGCAAAATCCCTATCCCAGAGTTAGAAAAAAAAGGAATCATACTCAGAAAATAAAAAGAAAGTATAAGTATACCTACATTTAATATATTATGTAGAATTAGTAAGGATGCAAGCAATCTATCTGAGTTAGTTAATGCATCTAGTATAAATAAATTATTTTTCGAAGAATCATTTTTAGCTTCATCTATATCATTATTATCTAATGAAAAAAAGGCAACTTCCGAGCTCGAAACAAA
>DATJCU010000200.1:0-1726 GCA_035497795.1 Edaphocola sp.
ATTAGGAAAAATAAAATAGAAACAGATTCCATGATTTTGCGCATTGGAAAACATAGTAGTCAGTTTTTCAGCTATTATGTTTTTATGGAAGATTCTTTATGGAATGACCCTAAGGGAAGAGGTATTGTAGAAAACTTAAAAATAAAAACATTTGAGACCAATGATTTCACAAACTTTATAGGAACACACACAACCGATGAATTTCTTTACAAGAACTTCCCAAAAGATTCATTAACTGTAACTACGCGCAGACTGGTAGCTGGATTTAAATACACAGAAGAGTATAAACCACAGAGTTGGGTTTTGATTGATTCAGCAAAACAAATTCTAAATCACCCTTGTAAATTGGCACGATGTGCATTCCGTGGAAGAGAATGGTATGCATGGTATGCCGAGGATATTCCTATTAGCGATGGCCCCTGGAAGTTGACAGGTTTGCCAGGATTAATTTTACATGCATACGATAAGAACAAAAACTATGAGTATATAGCAAAAGTTATAAACGATAGGCACGTCACCCCTGTTACCTTCTATGATTTCTACGAAAATGGTTTTATTTTTACTCAACGTACTACATTTCTTAAAGCAAAATACGATTTTATTAGTGGAAAATCTTCCGATGAAATTGATTTAATCAAAAATGTTTACTGGGGTGGGAAAAAAATAAACTATTTAACAAGTTCACGTAAAAGGCTTCATTATGATTTTAAGGAAATTGACTATAAATAATAAGACGATGGCACATTTACTTCAACTTTTATTTCTGTTTTTTATTCCTACAATTGTTTTTTCACAGGAAAAAGTTTTGGACAAGGCATATTTGAAATGTCATTATAAATATTCATATTTAAAAGATACACTTGATATTGCTACATATGATGACTTACTAATATTACAAATAGGGCAAAATGTTTCGAAGTCTTATAGTTATTATTCTTTCCAAGCTGACTCATTGTCTAAGACAGAAAATGGGAAAAAAGTATGGAAGGAGATCTTTAATAAATCATTAAATGAATGGAAAGTGCATCGTGACAGAAATAAATGGCTAAACAGTTTCCCGCACTATCGATCTACGACAATTGTACACAAGAATTATCCTGAAGGAAAAATGACCGTTACTGATGCAGTTAGCAATGAGAGAGTAAGGTACATAGATTCATTAGATATTCAAGATTGGAATATAATTGACAGTGTTAAAAGCGTGTTAGGTTATATGTGTCAAAAGGCTGAGTGTAATTTCCGTGGTCGCAATTGGACAGCTTGGTTTAGTCCTGATATTCCCGTTAGCGATGGTCCTTGGAAGTTTGAAGGTCTTCCAGGGCTGATAATGGAGATCTATGATCGAGGGAGCCAGTATCACTTTAGTTTAGTTGGTATAAAGAGAGTAAATGACGAGCTTATTCTATTTAGAAAGAAGCCTCTTAAAAACAGCAAGTATACAATCTTAGATAGGAAGGAATTCTTAAAAATAAAAATGAATAGATTAACTCATAGCTCTAGTTTTATGGAAGCAGAAGATGGAATTTCATTTGGAAAGGATAAACCAGTATATCGTGATTTGATAGAACGAGATTATAGATAATGCCACTATGAAAAAAATGATTTATTTTCTATTGTTCTTATTGATTCCTATTCTTGGTTTTTCACAAAAAAAACTGGACAATGCTTATCTGAAGTGTCAGTATGAATATATATGGAAGCAGGACACATTAAGTGGTAAAACAAG
>DATJCU010000201.1:0-2709 GCA_035497795.1 Edaphocola sp.
GCCTTCCACAGTCTCTTCTTCCGTCGTAATGGTTTCCATTGCAAAAGGAAATATTCCTGGAGCCATATTTAATGCCAGTATCTCCAGTTTGTTGGGTATTTTTATAACTCCACTATGGATGGGCTGGGTGATTGCAACTGGAACTATTGAACTGGGTTCGTTTTCTGGCATCTTGGTGAAATTGTTGTTGCAAGTATTTGTACCTGTGGTGCTGGGGCTTCTTCTCAATCGCTTTTGGGGGCATTGGGCTTATAAAAACGCCCGATTTCTTAAACTTTTTGATCAGTCTATCATTTTGCTCGTTGTCTACCTCTCCTTTGCAGAGTCTTTCGTATTGGGACTATTCGATAATTCCAGTTGGTTAGATCTTTTTTGGGTGTTTGCAGGGTCGCTGTTGCTATTTGGGATAGCATATATAATTATAGGATTTCTTTCAAAGAAAATGAAGTTTTCACGGGAAGATACAATCACCGCAACTTTTGCTGGATCAAAAAAATCATTGGTGCATGGGACGGTTATGGCAGGAATTATTTTTGCTGACTTTGCGGGAGTAGGTATTATTCTTCTTCCAATTATGGTTTATCACGCACTTCAATTGGTACTTGTCAGCTGGATTGCCCAACGAAAGGTGAAAGTTTTAAGTTCATACGTTAAAAAACCCCCGAAGCTTCGTAAATAATACGTTACTTTCAAGGGCTTTTTGGGGGTAGGGGATTTCTATTTATTAATATGAAATCAAATTCTAATAAAAATTACTCTTCTTACTTAGCGCATTTTCTTCTGAGTAATTTAACGTATGGCAATATGGCATGAAGCGGATTGCGAGCAATTCACTATCAAACCGAGATAAAGCTGAAACGGGAAAACCGCTCCAATTAAGCACTTCACCGCTTTTTGCTATATTACGTGTTAGCCACCGTAATTCATTAATTATCTGCAATTTGAATTATAAAATGTCACTATAAATTCTAAGTCTTTTTTATGAAAATCTTTATTTTCAATCTTCTCAACTAATGCAGGACAATCGCTAAAATACTCAATCATATCTTTTTTAAAAGTTAGTCCTTTAGGTCTTTTTAATTCTCCGTCTCCTTTTTGCAAAATGTACTTCTCTACATTATATGAGTAGCCACCAGTCATTGTACTTGTTGTTTCATTATTCATGCCTGGTGAACTTTGAGTATAATAATAATTAAATAGTTTGAGTTTTCCATCAGTCTCTAATCTTAAGAAAATATTAGTGCTCATTGAAAATATATTCCCTAATCTTAACGAATTATATCTTGAAAGCATCCGAACATTTTCATTTTTATATTTTAATTGAATCTCTTTTGCTTTGTCTGGTCTTAGGATAATTTTATTACCCGTAGAATCAAAGTATTTTACTTTATATTGTAATTTCTCATAATTGGGTTCTTGTGTAAAAAACTTAATCGGAATATTAAAAGTCACTTCAATCGTATCATTCTCAAATAGTATTCTTCCTTCAATCTTTTTTGCTTCTAATTTGAATGATAAAATCAATCCGATTACTACTAATAAGCTAATTCTTTTCATTTATATCAAATTTATTATTAAAGTTTGCAGTTGTTTTTATGGTGGCTAACAGATCTATAAATAATTTTAATACTTAATTGTTGTTTAAATAATATATTGATTCGTTTTGATAGTATGAAAGTAGCTACAACTTTTATATTTATATTTTCTCATTGATTAATGCCATCTAATAATTGACGATTGTCATGTTTTAAAGGACAAACGTTTTTAAATAAAGCTAAATAGTATAGTTTTTAGAAAGAAGACTCATTTGTCCATATGTATTAGCAGAGTTGATTGTTTTTATTATTTTTGGCGAATATGATCAGTCGGTTGTTTAAATTTAAAGGATGAATAAGTTTTAGTTTGATAGTTCTATCATATATGCCATCAAAAATAGTGTGTAACTGTAATTTAGTTACAGTGAAAGAAATAGAGAAGGTGATGACCAAGGGCTATCTTCTATTTGAAGATGTTTCAAAAATTACTGGAGCGTCAAAATCATGTGGTCGATGCAAACCTAATCTTCAACGGTTAATTGATCAACACATCTCCTCTATGGCTGCATGGCAAACAGTTATAGACTGGAATTTAATAACTACTTCTAATAATCAAGAAGACAATGAATAGAGCAGAGGTTTTTCCACATAGAGTGCTATCAATTCGCAATGTTAATGAATCGGTTTTTGTGATTCGATTGAAGCGTAACGGGTTAAATTTTAAAACGGGCCAACACATTAATGTTGGGCCTTTTAATGCGGGTTATACCCGCGAGTACTCTGTTTACAGCGGTGAAAATGACAGTGATATAGAAGTCTTAGTGAAAGAGGTGAAGCCTCCCGAAGGCTTCGTCTCTCCTATGCTGCGTGAAGTTAAAGCTGGTGATCAGGTGATGGTAGAGTGGCCATTGGGCTATTTTGCTTTGCCTAAGGAGCCTTCTAAGGTCTTGTTGGTTGCTACGGGAACGGGAATTGCACCTTATCATAGTTTTATCTCTACCTATCCTGATTTGGATTACCTGTTGCTGCATGGCATAGAACAACGATCAGATGCATGCGAACCTGAATTTTATGATCCCGAAAAATTGATTTTGTGCACTTCTAAAATGAATGATGGTGATTATTTCGGAAGGGTAACCTCTTGGCTTCAAGAGAACGATTTATCAAAGTTTGA
>DATJCU010000202.1:0-51223 GCA_035497795.1 Edaphocola sp.
GCTTTTTTTTGTGATCCCGCTGGGACTCGAACCCAGGACCCATACATTAAAAGTGTATTGCTCTACCAACTGAGCTACAGAATCTAATAGTTTCCAATAATTTTTTTGTGATCCCGCTGGGACTCGAACCCAGGACCCATACATTAAAAGTGTATTGCTCTACCAACTGAGCTACAGAATCAAAACCCATTAGCTTTAATAATTAATGGATTGCAAAGGTAATAGTTTTAATTTATAATCTCCAAAAAAATCTTTAATAATTTCTAAAAAATTATTTCCTTTCTAAAAATGAAATATTTTTTCTGTATTATTGCTAGTAAATAACTTAATTATGCTCCAAATAAAAAGCTTCACATTTAATCCATTTCAAGAAAACACCTATATCATTTATAATGAAAATAAAAGATGTTGGATAATTGATCCTGGAATGTATAGCGCAAACGAAGAAAGAGAATTGAATAATTTTATTGCTCAAAATAATCTTCAACCGATTCAAATTATTAATACGCATGGACATATTGATCACATATTTGGAGTGGATGGTCTAAAACAGAAATATAATATTCCTTTTGGACTACATAAGGATGATGAAGTTATAGTGCAAAATGCAATTTATAGTGCTACGATGTTTGGCCTAAATTTCACGATGAGTCCACAAGTTGATTTTCATATCGAATCAGGAAATTTAAAATTGGATGATGAAATTTTAGAAGTCAGTCATGTTCCTGGACATTCTCCTGGCAGTATTGCATTCTATTATCCTGCAGACAATTGGGTAATTGGTGGTGATGTGCTTTTTGAAGGCAGTATTGGTCGTACAGATTTGCCAGGAGGAAATTTTGATACATTAATTAAAAGTATTAAAACAAATCTATTTGTTCTTCCTGAAGAAACAATTGTTTATAGCGGACATGGAATACCTACAACCATAGCTAAAGAAAAAAAGTATAACCCATTTATTCAATAGATATTTAAAAGAAAAAAGAAATTGTAATATATCGTACTTTAGAACTAGAAATTAAGTATTTACTTTCTGAAAATATTTATTCAAGATTACCAGTTTGAAATAATTCTTCATTAAAGACGATTTTGCCATTTAATGAATTCTTTTTCATTTAAAGCTCATTCATCATAATTATTAAATAAAGGCTTAAAACGCATTGGAAATAGGCTTAAACGCTGTAAATCAAAAGAGAATAATGGAACAAATAAAAGAATAATTTATTATTTCAAATGTGCAGCAATTGATATCTATCTTTTAATTTTTAGCGAATATTGAAATTTATTTTTTGAACAAGTATAAATAGTTAACTCAAAAACTGCTTATAAAATGATACCAGAAATAATAAATCAAAAACCACATCAAAAAGACTATATAATCATTTATATCAATAATATTATACTGTTTACAAAATAACAAAAACTCTTTGTTATAAATGCAGGATTGAAACTTTCATAGCATTATACAGATCTAAAAACCTCCCTTTATTGTGACGGGAAAACGCTCAAATCACAAAAATATTCTCAACTAAATTAACTTCAGATTTACTTGTAGGCTTCATCGCTTGATTTTCATCTCATATCTAGATAGAGAAGGTTTAATATGAATTGGACACTCATTACGGTAATAATAGCTAATCAAGCCTTTTTAAGAGCTAAATCTACATCTTAATCATAAAAGATTTCGATAGACACAAATAAACCAATCTTACGTTCATTTAAATTGCCTCACATGAACGAACCGAAAGTTCAAATTTTAAATTTCACAAACTATTAAAATTAAATGAAAAAAACAGAAGTTCAACTCAATTATAAAATATTACAAAAAAAAGTCTCGTATAGGAGATAGACTTAAAAATTTAAAATAAAAGACAGATTAAATTCAAAAAATTTGATTTTATTAAGTTTAAAATAATTTCTATATGAAATAACACTTTAAACATTGTAAAGATTTCTTATTGTATGAATGGAAACAATAGCATATAAATATCAAAAAGTTATAAATAATCAAGCTATTTACTAATAAGAAAAAGTGTCTAAAAGCAAAAGAGCTGTTCATTTCTGAACAGCTCTTTTATTATACTTTTAATCTATATTATTTATTAGATTGTAAGTGAGGGAATGGAGGAGCTTGAATTGAAGAACCACCTTCACCACTTTCTGCAGTACGATACATAATAGTATTAATATCACCTGTTGAACCAGAATATTGGAAAATAAAACGATCACGACTGATATTTTGAGTTTCAGACATATATGTGATAACTTTATTTACACGATCCCAAGAACGTTGTTGTTGATATTTGTTACAATCTGAGCTACAGTTACCCATAACAACTACTCTACAATCTGGATTAGCACTCATTTGAGCAGCTAAATTAGCCAATTGTGCTTGAGCAGCAGCAGAAAGGCTAGCACTATTTCCGCTAAATGCGATAGTACCGATACCAATATTTCCACAACTTGTAACAGGACCACAATCTTCAGGACAAGGACATTTACCAACACCATCAGCATCAACTGGTTGACAATATGTAGGTGTAATTAATTCTTTATCTAAATAATCAGGAACACCGTCACCATCAGTATCAAGAGGACAACCAGAAGCATCAACTTTAACGCCATGAGGTGTATCAGGACACTTGTCGAATTGATCAGCAACACCGTCACCGTCAGAATCAGCAAGAACTGGATCTGGTAAAATCATGTGACGAGGAACTGATAACTCATTATACATATGATCCAAAGGATTGATCCACCATAAAGGTAAAACATTCTTAGATTTTTTACCAAGATTGAAACCAAGACCTATAGAAGCATAGTTCATTAAATCCTTATCATTATTATTATAATGTGGACCTTCAGTACCATCTAAAATATCTAAACCAGTCCAAGTGATTTTATCTTCCAATTGAAGGGAAACACGGTCTCCTAATTTAAATTGAACGCCTAAACCACCTACTAATGCAGGATTTAAACCCCAAATCTTTTCGCCAGAACTAAAACTAACACCTTTGTTAGTTAAATATTCACGAGAGTAATCAAAGTATTGAGCATTTTTAAGTGCTTTTCTATATTCTTTCTGACCATCTTTAGTTAAGATAGAACTTCCATCTAAACCAAAACCTGCATAATCAAATCGCTCACCATTTTCATTTAGAACACCTATTTGAGTATTCCATAACATTGCTCCACCACCAGCAAATGCATAGAAACTAACAGCATTCTTTGCTTTGTGGAAACGAATATTATTTGTCGCTGCAACAACTTGTAAAGTTAATTCATGACCAGTAAACTTATAGTTATTAAAAACGATACCTGTTGGATTATATCCGCCTTTCGTCGGACTAGTCCATATATCACTGTTGGATGCTAAGGAAGCATCACGACCACGATAATCTATACCTTGTGCATTTTGGAAGTTATACTGCAAACGAGCAGACATCATATAACCTAAAGATTTTCTAATAGATGCCCCAAATCCAATTGCATCGAAAGGTGAAGAAGCACCCCAAGGCATTTTATCTGTTACATCAGAAAATAAGTTTTGGAAACCAACACTTACACCTAATTCCCACATGTTACGTGGCTTTGCAGGGAATGCGTATTGATTATTAAGAAACTGTCTTTGTTGTTCCATTCTGGATTTAGGAACATAAGCAGTATCAAGGACGTCATAAACTTGACCTCTGTAAGTCATGTCTCTTCCACTCCAAGAAGTTCCACTTTTTGTTTCTTGTGCATAAGACGGAGCTGCAGCTAAAGCAAGACTCAATCCTGCTAGCAAGATGTACTTTTTGTTTACCATAACGAAATTTATTTTATTATTTGTTTTTAGCTTTTTCAAACTGTTAATATATTTTGCAAAAGTAGCACCTTATTTTAAATTAAAAAAGAATGTAGGAGGATATTTTTTTATTATTTTGTTAATATCTTAATAATCATTTGAAAATTTCATTAAAATCCTATTAAAAAACTTGTTATTTAAATTTATCACTATATCAATAATAAATACTATCTAATTAAATGAAATAATAACAGAAAGATATTTTCTATTATTTTATTCATAATAAATTATTAATTTAGCAGTTCTCGAAACTTCTTATCTTTGAAGTTAGTTTTTGACTTATTATATTTATTTGAATGCAGATTGCAAAAAAAGTAATAGAAAAGGAATTAAAGGCATTTGAAAGTCATTTTTCCAGAAGTGTAAAAACAAATAATGCACTTTTAGATCGAATAATGAATTTTATCATTAAAAGAAAAGGAAAACAAATGCGTCCCATGTTTGTATTTCTATCTGCTAAAATTATTGGAGAAACTCAAGAAAGTACCTATAGGGCTGCTGCTCTAATTGAACTTTTGCATACAGCATCACTTGTACATGACGATGTGGTTGATGATTCCAATTTAAGACGTGGGTTTTTCTCTATTAATGCTTTATGGAAAAATAAAGTTGCTGTGCTTTTAGGAGATTACTTATTAGCAAAAGGACTTTTGCTCTCCGTTGAATACAAAGATTTTGAAACACTAAGACTAGTCTCTACAGCTGTAAAAGAGATGAGCGAAGGAGAATTATTACAAATTGAAAAAGCTAGAAAACTAGATATCAAAGAAGAAGTTTACTTTGAAATAATAAGAAGTAAAACTGCATCTCTTTTAGCTGCTGCCTGTGCCGTAGGAGCGTGGTCAGTCAATGAAAACTCAGATAGCACAGAACGAATGCGTCTTTTTGGTGAAAAACTAGGCATTTGTTTCCAAATAAAAGATGATTTATTTGATTATGGATTTGAAAACATAGGAAAGCCTACTGGAAATGATATCAAAGAAAAAAAAATGACCTTACCT
The DNA here is from genome assembly GCA_035497795.1 of Edaphocola sp. GTDB lineage: Bacteria > Bacteroidota > Bacteroidia > Chitinophagales > Chitinophagaceae > Edaphocola. Next base: position 4,849 of record DATJCU010000202.1, read on the forward strand.
TTAATCTATACTTTAGGTCAGGTAGACATTAAATTAAAAAAGAAACTAATTTATATAGTTAAAAATGGAAGCCACAAAAAAGACAAGGTAGAAGAAGTTATTAACACGGTAAAACAATATGGCGGTATAGAGTACGCAACAAAAAAAATGTATGAATATCAGAAAGAAGCCTTAGAAATATTACATACTTTTCCTGACAGTGATGCCAGAAAAGGTATGGAAGAATTAGTTTTTCACGTAACCAAAAGAGCATTTTAACCCTCAAAATTTAAATTTATGAAAACGAAATTATTAGGAATATTTATTTTAATATCCATTAGTCTTCACTCTTGCGTTTCCAACAAAAAGTACAATGAAGCGACGAGTAGTTTGAAGTATAGCAACAATAAGAATGTAGAATTAAAAGATCAAATTGAAAATTTAAGACAGCGATTAGACTTAATGGAAAAGGCAAATAATGAGGCAGTGTCAGAAATAACCGATAGAGAAAACAGATTGAATTTAACAAAAGATCAATTAGATTTAAGCAATAAGAAACTTTCTGAGCAAGATGATGAATTGACTAGCCAACAAGAGCGTTTAAAACAATTACAAAGTATTATCTCTCAACAAAGAGCACATTCAGAATTATTAAAGAACAAAATGGCTGATGCATTAAAAGGATTCGATTCGGATCAACTTACTGTAACTCAAAAGGATGGCAAGGTTTATGTAAGTATGCAAGAAAGCTTATTATTCCCTTCTGGTAGCGCTGTTATTAACAAGGAAGGAAAGAATGCTTTATCAAAACTTGCTGAAGTGCTCAATACAAATTCTGATATCAAGATCAACATAGAAGGACATACTGATTCTATTCCTATTAGAATAAAATTTGAAGATAACTGGGCATTAAGTGTAGCTAGAGCTACAGCAATAGTAAGAATTCTTACCATTGATTATGGAGTCGATCCCACTAGAATTATTGCAAGTGGTCGATCTCAATATTTACCGGTTGCTAGTAATGAAACTGCTGAAGGTCGTGCCAAAAACAGAAGAACGGAAATTATTTTGGAACCTAATTTAGATGCTTTAATGGATATCTTAAATTCTGGAAATTAGAAATTATTTCTAGTTTGGAATAAATGATTATAAATTTAGTTAGAATATTGTTTAGTAACAAAAAAATAAAGGTTGTCTACCTAGGCAACCTTTATTAATATCGAAATAAAATATTCTCTATTTATTTAAATTTCTTTACTGTTTGATTTACAATATCTGCAATTTTTTGAATATCTATTTCTAATCCTTCTTCCTGTGTAACCATTTGACCATCAGGGCTAAAAATGCTTACAATGTTTGAGTGAGAAAAATCTATTGGAGATATTTTTTTATACTTCATCGACAAAACATTTGCGAATTCCTGAGTATTGGTTTCATTAGATGTTAAAAACACCCAATGTTTATTATCCATATTATTTTTAATAGCAAACTCTTTCAAGCGTTCTGGTATGTCCACCTTAGGATCTATTGAAACCAGCACGAGTGAAACCTTATCTATCGCTTTAGAATTAATTGCTGCCTCAATTGATTTCATTTTGGCTACTAAAACAGGACATGCAGTTTTACAAGAAGTGTAAATCATAACTACAACCAAAGTCTTTCCTTGCAAATCTTTTAATTGCATGGTTTGATTATCTTGGTTTTGCCAATCAGATGTCAATCTAAAAATAGACTCCGTTGGCAATTCTGTTTGTACTGTTTTTGGCTCATTGCAAGCAACAAAAGCCAGAAACGACAATAATAATACACTAAAATATTTCATTCTATTTAATTTTATTTATTAGTTGATGCGTCTTTTGCACAACGGAATCCCAAATTTGAAATTGTATAATTTGCTTTAATTGAGGTTCTCATTGAAAAGCGCATAAATGCTGCATAATTTAATAAATCTGATGCGGTAGTGGCACCACCAGCAGCACAAAATAATCCTTTATCATCATATTGACCTGCACGGGAATCTCCAGTAGTAAGGATTGAATTAAAATCATCAGTCCATTCCCAAACCAAATCAAACATATTGTACACACCCCAATAATTGGGTGGTGATTGTTTAACTTTATTAAACTGCCTATCTTTCTGAACATACAAATCTATTATGTCATCAGAATAAGATTTTTTTTCTCTAGCATTAGGCGTTTCTTCATCTGCCATTGCTATAAATTCCCATTCGTCTAAAGTGGGTAATCTTTTCCCCACACTTTCAGCAAATGCTTTTGCGGCAAACCATGATATAAAATTTACTGGTGCATCTAATTCCGCATTGGGTGGCAATTCCAAATCTGAAGGCCAATCACGTAAATAAGTTGAATCTGAATAAATACTACTTTTAATCTTTGATTTGCGCCATTGTGGATTCGCTTTTACAAAAGATAAAAACTCACCATTGGTAACTTGTCTTTCATCTATTTCGAAAGGTTCAACTTCTACTATAGCAGAATCAGAAGTATAAAAAGGTCTATAAGTTCCTCCAGGGATATGAACCATCTTAACGGTGGTAGTTATCGACTGAATTTTACTACTTTCTTCTTTTGTTGTTTGTTCTTGAGAGTTATCTTGCTGTTTCTGACATGAAAACAGCAAGATACTCATAGCAAGAATTAAAAATTGATTAATCTTGTTCAATTGTTTAAAATTTTTAAGCGTTTATTTCTTATGCTTTTTGAATACTTTTTCATTAGGCTCACCAGTAACTTTCAATTTACCGATTGCTCCTTTATTAAATGCTCTTGATAAAGAGTGATCCACTATTACAAATTCACCTGGAACTTCACATTTGAATTCAACTATAACAGCACCACCTGCAGGAATCATAGTAGTCTGAACATTATGAGAAACCGTAGTACCACCTTCTAAATATACGTTATCAAAAATTTCACCAATAACGTGAAAAGAAGAAGTTAGGTTAGGACCACCATTTCCTACAAATAAACGAACTGTTTCTCCAACTTTAGCTTCAAGCATATTCGCACCTAATAATGATCCTTTTTTACCATTAAATAATACGTAGTCAGGTTGTTCAGCAACAGCTTTGTCATTATCAAACTCCATCAAACCTGGCTTAATTTTAGAAGCTTTAGTATAGAAGTCACCTTGCATAATATAGTATTCTCTATCCACTGGCTTTAAACCACCTGCTGGTTCAACTAAAATTAGACCATACATACCATTTCCAATATGTTGCGGAACTGGAGGTGCAGCACAATGGTAAACATATAAACCTGGGTTTAAAGCTTTAAAAGTAAATGAAGCCTCTTTACCTGGAGAAGCTGTAGTAGCTTCTGCTCCACCACCTGGACCGGTTACAGCATGTAAATCGATATTGTGTGGTAAAACACTGCTTGCATCATTTTTTAAATTAAGTGTAATCTCATCTCCTTCTCTAACACGAATAAAACTACCCGGTACGATATTATTAAAAGTCCAGAAAGTATAAGGAATGCTGTCAGCAATAATACCTTCGATTTCAGTAGTTAATAAATTTACGATTAACTTTTGCGGACCTCTATCTCCTACTGGTTTTGGAACATTAGGTGCAGCTGTAACTTCTGCCTCCATTGGTTCGCCTTCAGCAACCATATCAATTGTAGCGGTTTTTGACCCTCCACCTTCAGAATTCGTCTTGCAACTTACAAGACCTAATAGCATCATCGATGCAGCTGTTAAAATAATTTGTTTAGTCTTCATTTTTAAATTATTAATTGTTATTGTTTGATTTTAAATTTTTAATTTTTGATTTTAAATAATGTAGGATTGACATTTAAACTTATCCAAAGCCATTGTTGATAACTATCAGTAGTAAATGTACTCTTTAAATAATTTAATGTTTCAGTATTTAAGAAAAAGGAATATCCTCCAGTCAGGCTTGCAAAGTTATTCAATTTAGTTGAAAAAGATAAATCTAACTCTTGTCCTAAGTTTTTGCTATACTCACCAATTGTTGATAAAACATTAATTGAATTGGGTGTAAAGAATTGATGGAAAACCGCATTGATTGAATAAGCTCTATCAGAATTATAAACTACTTTTAAATAATTATCTGATAAGCCAACTCCACGATGTCCATTTCCAGCATAGAAATAATCCATGTTTCCGTAAAACTTATGTCCAGTATGAAAATAAGGATTAAAAGCATTATTCTTTGTATTTGGGATGGTCTGATTAATATCATTACCTGTCAAATAGTCTGAGCCAATTCCAATTTTCCAATTTTCATTTACTTTATAATCTAAATTAGCAGCAAACATGAAAGCATTATTAGTAGACTTAAGTGGAATTGGATTATTTTGAAAATAAGCTGCAAGTTGACCACTTATCTTTGAATCTTTATAGAAATAATTTGCTCCAATTGTTTGACTGAAACGAACAACCGTATCAGAAGTTGGGGAACTAATATTTTGCAGACCCAAATTCGTCGCTATAACTGTAATTTTAGAATATTTATCTATTGGTATTCCAGCCCATAATGTTTGCATCCATTTATAAGGAAGTGCATCTGTTGTATTATAATAATTTCCAGATGGATTGTTTAAATTATTGCCATATACAGATCTATAATTCTGATTAAAGGCAAAAAAACCTTTCAATTCATAATTATTTTTATTATAATGAATAGAAACGGCATCATGAGCTCGACCACCTTGTGCCCAATCTAATTCACCAAAAAAGCGTTCATCATCTAAAGAAATCACCTGACGACCCGTCTTTAAATTCCAATTATCATTTAGTCTTAATTTAGCCCATGCTTCAAATAAGGACAATTGATTGCCACTATTTTCAGCTCCCTGAACCATATTTGCTTGACCCCATACTCCTACACTTTGAGGTGCGATTTTAACTTCTAAAATATTCTTATAAGAATAATCCATGGAAAGCCGTATACGCTCACTAATTAAAGCTGCTGGCTTTTCATTCTCGTTTAAAGGTCTAAAGTTCCCATCTCTTAACTCAAATCGAGGTCTGAATTGTGCTTTTAAAGAAAAGTCACTTTCATTTTGTGCTATAGCATCTACAGAAGATAGCATGATTGGTAGCACCATTGCTCCAATAATCTTGTAAAAAATATTTGAATTTACTTGCATTATGTTGACGTTTTACAAATGCAAAATAAATACAATTTTGCTTTACAGACCATGATTGACATTATCTAAAAACATGAGATATATCAGTATTCTAATACTTTTATTAGTAAATAGTATAATTTGCCAATCTTTAAAGGTAAAGAGAAATGCTGGAATATCCAAAATCTACTCATTTATTGCTTACTCTGAGCAATATTAATGTTATATCGTAAAGCTGCTACAAATTGTTCTTTTAAAATAGCGTCTTTTTTATATGGATCATTTAGATATAGGATATTATTATTAGTACTATCGGAATTAGTGGTAGTGTAGACAAGATAAACATTAATCTTATCTGTATTTATAAATTTAGTTTTATTTTTTCTAATCATGGTATTAATAGAATCAATACCTATACCTTTATCTTCTAAAATCAATGCAGCCAAATCCCTTGGATTTTTTATACGGACACATCCATGAGATATGTATCTTAATTTATTTCCAAACACATATCTACCTGGCGTATCATGTAAATAAATATCCCATTTATTAGGTAAGTTAAATTTCACATAACCTAATGCGGCAGCAGGTCCTGGAGGTTGACGTACTGAAAACTGACGATAATTACTAGCATTAACCATACTATTGGGAACACGTTTACCTCCTTTAAAGACCTCATATTTAGAAGGAATTCTACCACCATATTCGTTTTTAACAATAGACAGAGGAACTCCCCATGGTGGACAAAAAACAATATTTTCTAAGGGATGAAATATAGATGGCGTTCTAGTTGATTTAGCACCAACAACTGCTCTATTATGAAATAAATTTTTTCCATCTTTATAATAGTCCACTTCAGCCTGTGGAATACTTACCCAAATATACTGACTGTCAAATTCTTGATGTATCCAACGCAATCGTTCCATATTAATCTTCAATAAATCAATATAATAATCGGGGCTTCGGCTTAAAATTTGAAATAACTCATCATTTATCTTACCCGTAGTAGAAAGATGATTTAAGTATTGATAACTTTTTATTAAATCCGTATCTGAGGCTGAATTATAAATCTCTTTATGGATTACAGAAGATATTATATTACTATCTCCAGATTTTAGTTGCTCTTTAATGGAAATATAATCTGAATCTGATTTTAATTCGATCCACTTCTTAATTTCTTTTCTCATCAATGCATAACGAGGATTTTCAGGTCTAAAAGAATCGAAAATATTTTTATCATTTAAACTATCTAAACTAAGGATTGATTTTAGTGTAAAATTAGAATCATTAGGTATATGCCATTCTTGGTCAACATCTTTTGGTTTAATTATTCCAAACAATAAATCTTTGGATGCTTTTGCAATATTATAGGTGAGTAATAATTCAAAATTAATTGCAAATTCTTCATTATCTTTTGATGAGGATGAATCTTTTTGAAGTTGTTGCAATTGATAATGTTCTGGATTGAGTCCATCAAATTCTAAATCATGTATCGCCTTTATAGCTTTTTTACCTTTTTCAGAAATTTTATAACCATCCATCCACAAAGGCTTATATCCATTATCTTGATATAATTCATTTATAGCCTTTACTAATAAATTAGTGGTATCGTCTGATTTTAAAAGGCTATCTTTTTCTATTGCTTCCTTAAATTTATCAGTATCGATTTCATTTGAGAAAATAGAATTGATTAGTCCTCCACCATTACCAGAACGACATGAAGATAGAAAAATGAAGAGTAAAAAAGGAATTAAGATTCCAAAAAACCCTAATCTATTCCTATTGAAAATATTGTTTTCATTCATATTATTAGGTTAATCTTACAAAGATTGATTTTTTTATAATTCTTTCAAAATTTAATTCCCAAAAACCCCTTATTAAATAGTTAATATTAAAAAGCAATAAATTAAACGTTCATCAAATACAAAGAAATAATTTGATCCAATTCTTTTAGAGATTATATCACTGATAGCTTTCGGATTAAAATATTCCTTTTAAAACAAAAAATTAAGCATATTCCAGTACCTTTGTCATCATTAAATTATTTAAACAAATTAAAAACTGTAAGAATATGAGTAAATTTTCATCATTCGATTTCTCTGAAAAAAAAGCTTTAGTTCGAGTAGACTTCAATGTTCCTATTAAAAATGGAAAAATAACTGATGACACTCGTATAAAAGCTGCTTTACCTACAATTAATAAAATATTGAATGATGGGGGTAGTATTATTTTAATGAGCCATTGGGGTAGACCTATCAAAGATTTAGCTAAAAAACCAGAATTAACAAAAGATGATTTTTCATTAAGTAGAATTGTGGATCAACTTTCTTCATTATTAAATAGACCTGTTATTTTTGCAGATGATGCCATTGGTGAAAACACAGCATCAAAAGTAGCTAATTTACAAAAAGGCCAAGTACTACTTTTAGAAAACTTAAGATTCCACAAAGGTGAAGAGGCTGGAGATAAAGCATTTGCAAAAGAATTATCTACTTACGGAGATGTATATGTGAATGATGCTTTTGGTACAGCCCATAGAGCTCATGCATCTACCGCTATTATAGCTGATAATTTTAGCAAAGAAAATAAAATGTTTGGATTACTCATGGAATCTGAAGTAAATGCTGCTAATAAGGTGCTTTCACAGTCAGAAAATCCTTTTACTGCAATAATTGGTGGAGCTAAAGTTTCTGATAAAATTTTAATTATTGAGAATCTATTGAATAGAGCGACTGATATAATTATTGGTGGCGGTATGGCATTTACTTTTGCTAAAGCTTTAGGTGGAAATATTGGCGACTCACTTTGTGAAGATGACCGTATTGAAATGGCAAAAGAAATATTAAAAAAAGCAAAAGAGCAAGGTGTTAAGATTCATTTGCCAGAGGACAGTGTCATTGCTAATAAATTTGATAATAATGCAGATACTAAAATCTGTAATAATAAAGAAATTCCTGACGGATGGATGGGACTTGATATTGGAGCTAAGGCACAAGAATCCTTCTCTAAAATCATTTTAAATTCTAAGACAATTTTATGGAATGGACCTATGGGTGTTTTCGAAATGGATAATTTCCAAAAAGGCACTAAAGCAGTGGCTGAAGCAGTGGCTGAAGCTACTCAAAAAGGAGCTTATTCATTGGTGGGTGGTGGTGACAGTGTGGCTGCAGTTAATAAGTTTGGCTTTAAAGATAAGGTAAGTTATGTTTCCACTGGAGGCGGAGCATTATTAGAATATTTTGAAGGAAAGACTTTACCAGGCATTGCTGCAATTAATGAATAAATCAATCTAAATTTGAAATAAATAATAAGGCTGTCAATTCTATTGACAGCCTTATTATTTATTTATTTAATTTAATAATTTTAGAAAGCTACTCTATAACCAACTGAAAGATTCCAATATTTATTAGTCTCAGTAGTATTAGAAGCATTACTTATATTTCCTAAACCTAAGTTATACTGACCTCTAACAAATATATTAAATGGAGTTACATAACCAATACTGAATTTAGCCCCATAATCTAAAGCGTTAGATTCAGAATTTTTATTTCCAAAATTAATTTTAGTTTTACTCTTTCCTAAAGAACTTTCTACGGTATTGGTACCACTAAGTGCATATCCTATATAAGGACCTACTTCTGCAAAAAGTGCACCTGCCTTATTTAAGTCATAATTAAAACCTAATAAAATAGGGATTTGAAGATAATCATATTTTATAATATTAGTAATTCCAAGAGCTTTCCTTTGGGATCCTGTTCCAGAATAAAATATGCCTGGCCGCACATACACACTTTTCGTTAAATCATACTTTAAACCAATACCGGCACTTAAGGTCATCATTCCATCTCCAGTGTATACGGTATTACCAACTTTAGATTCAATACTTCCAAAATTAATACCAACCTCTGGTTCTATAGATTGTGCTTTTACAGTAATTGATAGCATGGTAGCAACTGAAATTGCAATTAATCCTTTTTTCATCTTTTTTTTGTTTTATTTATTTTAAAATTAAAATATTCTGTCACCTTTGACAAAAAAATAAAAGAAAGGTTTAAGATTAATTTTTCAAAATAGAATAAAAAACAAGCAATTAATTAAGACTTAAAATATTTTAGTATTTATAAGGCAATTCTATAACCTAATGATAGATTAAAATATCTGTTGGTTATTGATACATTCGAAACATTACTAGCATTTGCTAATCCCAAATTATACTGACCTTTTAAGAAAATATTAAAAGGTGCAACGTATCCTAGACCAAATTTAAGCCCATAATCTAAAGGACTGTATTGATTTGCTTTATCTCCAAATTCTATATTTGAATTAACACTTCCCACAGTTCTTTTACCTCCTAATGCATATCCTAAGTAAGCACCTGCTTCTGTGAAAATAGTACCGTCATACCCACCATCTCCAATTGGGAAATCATAACCCAATAAAAGTGGCACTTGGACATAGCTGATCTTTGTAATATGAGTAAGATTGGCTATTCGTTCCGAAAACCCTGTTGTAGTATAAAACAATCCTGGTTTTAAATATAAATTTTCAGCAACATATGGCTTCCAATTTACACCAAAACCCCATGTAAGTAGTCCATCACTATTTTTAATGGTATTACCCACTTTTTGACGAACACTGCCTAAATTAACACCCAATTCAGGCTCTATAGATTGTGCATCGACGTTCAATGAAATTAAAGACAATGCAAATATGGAAAATATAAATTTTTTCATTACTATATTCTTAATTAAGATTTTATAAAGATTTCGAAATTCATGCAAAGATATCTAAGTTTCATCAATCTAATTTAAATATTTTTCTACTATAAATCTTGGTCTTTGTTTAACTTCTTTGTATATTTTAGCGATATATTCTCCTATCAAACCAATACATAACAATTGAATACCTCCTAAAAAATAAATTGGAAGAACAGTGGAAGCCCAACCTACCGATGTATCCTTGAATAAATAAGAGTACAATGCATAAATGGAAAGAATAATGGTGAAAAAAAAGACCAAAAACCCCATTGTGGTAACAAAACGTAAAGGCTTTATACTTAGGCTACTAATTCCATTCCAAGCTAATGAAAGCATTTTCCGGAGATTATATTTACTTTCTCCAGCAAATCTTTTGCTTCTGTCATAAAAAACAGTATCAGTAGGAAAGCCTAACATTGGAATCATTCCTCTTAAATAAATATTCTGTTCTTTAAATTCTCTAAAAACTTCTAATGCCTTTTGACTCATCAATCTAAAGTCAGCATGATTATATACGGACTCTACACCTAATAGAGAAAGAAGTTTGTAAAACATCAAAGCTGTTTTTCTTTTGAAGAAGGTATCCGTTTGACGTTCTTCTCTCACTCCATATACTATTTCTGCACCAGCCATGTACTTTATCACCATGTCTTTAATTGCATTCAAATCATCTTGTAGGTCGGCATCAATAGAAACAACAATATCTGTATCATTTGCACTATAAAGTCCTCCAAGTAAAGCATTTTGATGTCCAAAATTTCGAGACAATTTTAATCCTTTACAGCTTTTCCCTAGTTTACATAGTTCACTAATTAGATGCCAAGTAGCATCATTGCTACCATCATCTACGAAAAGGATATAACTATTATCGTTAATAAATTTATTCTCAATCATTGAACCTAATAAAGCTGTAAGCCGCTTTGCTGTTTCCGGTAAAACCTCTTCCTCATTATAGCAGGGTACTACAATGGCCAATGATGGTATATTTCGATTAATTATATCCACAGTAATTTAAAATATGAGCAAATATCGTAATTTTTTTAGTATAAATTTTCCTTTACTGTAATTTCAACAGCTATATATAATCATTTCATTAAAAAAAGCCTTCCACATTTTAATTAGAAAGGCTTTATAAATATAAGTTGAATATTACCTAGTAATTTCTACGATTTTTGTTGCATCCAAATTAGCATTTCTAATAGTTAAATTTCGAGCTATATTTTTTGCAATACTTGTAAATGCTTCTAAGGAAACCTTTTCGTCATTAAGTACCGCTGGGAATCCTCTATCACCTCCTTCTCTAATACTTTGAACAATAGGCACTTCACCTAAAAAAGGAACACCAAACTCTTCTGCCAATTTTCTTCCTCCATCTTTACCAAAAATAAAATATTTATTTTCAGGCAACTCGGCAGGTGTGAAATAAGACATATTTTCTACTATTCCTAAAATAGGGACATTCACATTAGCATTATTAAACATCATAATACCTTTTTTAGCATCAGCAATAGCTACCGGCTGTGGAGTAGTTACAATTACAGCTCCAGTAACTGGTAAAGTTTGTACTAAAGTAAGATGGATGTCTCCAGTACCGGGAGGTAAATCAACAATTAAATAATCTAATTCATCCCAGTAAACATCGTTAATAAATTGTCTTAAAGCTGAAGTTGCCATTGGACCACGCCATATAACGGCTTGCTTTTCATCTACAAGAAATCCAATAGACATGATTTTTACACCGAATCTTTCAATAGGCTCTATCATACCTTTGCCATTTATCTCTCGCATCATTGGTCGTTCTCCTAAAACTCCAAACATAATGGGTGCAGAAGGTCCATAAATATCAGCATCTAAATACCCTACTTTTGCACCTTCTTTTGCTAATGCAATCGCAAGATTTGTAGAAACCGTTGATTTTCCTACTCCACCTTTACCAGAAGCAACTGCAATAATATTTTTAACATGAGGTAATAATGGATTTCCATCTTTATTTCTACCTATTACTCTTGCTGTCATATTAATAATTGGCTCATATGCTTCGCCAATAAAATTCTTAATAGCATTGAAAGAATCATTATGTAATTGTTCTTTTAAAGGGCAAGCAGGGGTCGTAAGCTCAACAGTGAAATGGATTTTATTACCTTCAATCTTAATATCTTTAATCATATTAAGGGTAATTAGGTCTCTTTGGAAATCAGGATCTATCACATTGGATAATGCTTTGAGTACATCAGCTTCAGTAATCATAATTTTGTATATAATGTTATAACTTGGCAAAGATACTATAGTTACCATAAACCAATTGCTAAAGATTATACTATAATTGTCATTTTTAAAAACGAAACATTATATATTATAATGTCTAATAAATATAATAATATTTCTGTTTCATTAACAATTTTCTATACCTTTGTAAGATATTTTGGTACCTATACTAAAAACAATGACTAAACATCTTTCTATTGCCCCTAGGTGGATCATCTTCCTTATTGATATTGCATGCATATGTGGTGTAATGTTTATAGGTTTTTTAATTCGGTTTAATTTTAATCTGGTTGCGCTCTCTAATAATATTGACTTAGGAAAAGCATTTGTTTATTTAATAGCAGTAAATACGACCTTAATGTTAATATTAAGGACCTATAGTGGAATTGTTCGTTATACTACTATCGAAGATGGTAAAAGAATTTTACTTCTTGTATTTTTCTCCAGTGTTAGTTTGTTTATAATTAGTGAGTTAGAAAACAATCATTCAAATTTTTCACTTTTCCCTAGAGGAGCTTTAGCTGCTTATTTCTTTGGTGCCAACTTCTCTTTAATTGCTTACAGAGTCGTTATTAAAACTATTTTTGAAAGTCTTTTCGTTGAAAATAAAAAGAAAATTAAAGCAATCGTTTACAATGCGGAGCGAGAAGCGATTCTTGCAATGCAAATGTTGAGTAACAATCCCAATTCTAACATAAAAGTTATCGCTTTTATTGAAGAAGACCCTAAATTAATAGGAAAAAAAATTGAAGGAATACCAGTTCTTGAACTCACCAAACACAATCTAGAAAGATTGAAAAAAGATGGTGTAGAATTAATTATTATTGCGCATCATATCCTTTCTAAGGATAGATTAAATTTTATTGTCGACAATAGTTTGGAGTTAGATCTAAAGGTTCAGCAAGTTCCACCAAGTGAGAAATGGATAAATAATGAATTAGATGCAGGTCAACTTAGGAATATTAAAATTGAGCAATTACTTGATAGAGAGGTTATTGACATAAAAAACGAAAAACTTGCTCAAGAAATTAAAGGAAAAAAAATATTAGTTACTGGAGCAGCAGGTTCTATTGGTAGCGAAATCGTTAGGCAATTATTAAAATATGAACCCACAATAATTATTCTTTGTGATAACTCGGAGACTCCATTACATGAATTAATGTTATCTCTTGATATTAATGCACCAGTCAAATCTTTTATAGGTGATATAAAGGACAGAATCAGAATGGAGCAGATTTTCGAAATTTATGAACCAGATATTATTTATCATGCAGCAGCATATAAGCATGTTCCTCTAATGGAAGAGCATCCTACAACTGCCATACTTAATAATGTATTAGGAACCAAAACCTTAGCTGAATTAGCAGTAGATTATGGTGTTGATAAATTCGTTATGATTTCAACTGACAAAGCTGTGAATCCTACAAATGCCATGGGTGCCTCGAAAAGAATTGCTGAGATATTTATCCAATCTTATCATAAATTTTTAAGAAATAATTCTAATATTGGTTCCTATTCAAATAGCCAACCAACCAAATTTATTACAACAAGATTTGGAAATGTCTTAGGCTCAAATGGCTCTGTAATTCCACGTTTTCAAAAACAACTAGAGAAGGGCGAACCATTGACTGTTACGCATCCTGATATCACTCGATATTTTATGACGATTCCTGAAGCTTGTCAACTTGTCTTAGAAGCAGGTGGAATGGGCAAAGGCGGCGAAATATTTGTTTTTGATATGGGTAAACCGGTTCGTATTGCTGATCTTGCCTACAAAATGATTAGATTAGCCGGTAGAATGCCTAATGTAAATGCTTCTATCATTTTTACTGGATTAAGACCTGGTGAAAAGTTATATGAAGAATTATTAAATAATTCAGAAAACTCCTTACCTACTTATCATAATAAAATCTTAATCGCTAAGGTGAGAGAATATGATTTTTCTTGGGTACAAAATGAAATGGATGATTTAATAAGATTAGCACATAAACATATAGTAATAGATACCGTAAAAAAAATGAAAGATATAGTGCCAGAATATATTAGTCAAAATTCTCAGTTTTCAAACTTAGATAAGTAATAATATTTTTATTTCGACAAAAAGTTTATTATACTTTCTTTTGATTTTTCAACAACTCTATTATCTTTGTAAGATTAATTAATCATAAATGATATGAAATATTTCATACCCACAGTTTGTTTTATTCTTTTCTCAACTTTTAGCTCGAATGCTCAGGTTGATATTGGAATTGAAGGAGGTGCAAGTTATAATACAATGCTGCAAAAGATAAATGGCAGTAATAGAAGTACTCAGGGTCAGGTTGGATACAACGCCGGTTTTAGCTTAAATGTTCCTTTTAATTATGGAAGTAGATTCCATATAAAGACTGGAATTATTTTTGATGCAAATACTGGATCGGAGAGTACCTTTAAAAACCAAAGTGCTACAGGATCTGGAGTACCTATTTTTGCAGATGACTTCCGAAAGTATCGTATAAATTCGTTGGTATTACCAGCCTATGTAGTTTTCAAAAGTGGCGATCCAATTTTTGACCATCAACATTTCTTCGTAGGTCTTGGCTTATCTTTGGCATATACAGTTGGAGGAAAATTTCATCAGATATATACTAATAGTCTAAACGGAAATCCAAGAACTACTGATAATAATGGGGAACCATTGAGAATTGGTACTGGACATTATAGTGATTATACAGCCTTTAACATGGGTGGTGGTGCCACAATAGGTTATGAATTTAGTAATGGAATGTATGCTAAGGCACATTATACCCAATATTTCTTAAACACTAATCCGCTACAAAATAGTAATAATATATTCTATTCTGCTCAAGCAGGTTTATCTTTAGGTTACTATTTTCACACTTTTAAAAGTTATAAACAACGTTAAAAACAGCTAATTTAATTCTATAGTTATAAAATTAAAAAAACATTAAAGACCTAATAAAGCTTTAATGTTTTTTTAATTTAAGCAGTGTCTATCTCTTTTAATATAGGTTTAACAAGCACAAAAGAAAACTATTGATATAAAAACTTAATACTAAACCGTTTTTTGTATATTTGCACCCTTAAAATGGCTTAAAAGGAAATCGGTTTCTTAAAATGGATATATTAACACAAATAAAAAAATCCGGCATACCACAACATATTGCTATTATAATGGATGGAAATGGTAGGTGGGCTAAAGAACGCGATGAAAGTAGAATCGTTGGTCATAGTGAAGGTGTAAACTCTGTGAGAGCAGTTGTAGAAGCATGTTCAGAGGCTGGAGTAAAATATTTGACTTTATATGCATTTTCCGCAGAAAATTGGAACAGACCTAAAATAGAGGTCGATGCCCTGATGGAACTTTTAGTTAGCACTATCAGAAAAGAAGCTGATCATTTAAAGAAAAATAATGTCAAGTTAGAATTAATAGGGAATTTAAGTGATCTTCCTGATGTTTGTCAAAAAGAATTAAAGGAAGGAATAGATATTACGTCCGGATGTTCGGGTTTAACATTAGTTTTGGCCTTAAGTTACAGTGCTCAATGGGAGATTGTAGAAGCTGTTAGAAAAATTGCAGAACGAGTAAAAGCTGGTATTTTTAATCCAGAAGATATAAATACACAACTTTTCTCACAATTTTTATCTACTCATAATTATCCTGATCCTGAATTGTTAATCAGAACGAGTGGAGAATACAGAATTAGCAATTTCTTATTGTATCAAATTGCTTACTCTGAATTATATTTTACAGATACTCAATGGCCTGATTTTAGAAAAGACGAATTATTTAAAGCCATAGAATGCTATCAAAACCGAGAGCGAAGATTTGGTAAAACGAGTGAACAGTTAAAAGAAGAAGAGGGAAAATAATTTTATTTAATTTTTTTCGTTATTGTACAAAAACATAAACCCATTTTAATGGAATTAAGATATTTGAAGTTTTTTATTTTTAATTTATTATTGCTATTAGGTATCAATAATAATGAGCTTTGGGCACAAAACATACCATCCGCTTCTTCAGTCAATAATCAGAAATTAAATTTTGGAGAGCCAGATTTAACAGGCTCTTATGTTATTGAACAAGTTACTATTAGAGGTGCGAAATTTGCAGACACAAGCACACTTAAGGCGGTCTCTGGCTTACAAAAAGGAATGGTAGTCACTTTCCCTTATGATGCCAATATCTCTAAAGCAATTACTGTTTTATGGAATCAAGGAATGTTCGCTAATGTGAATATCGCCATTGACAAAGTAATCGATCAAAAGCTTTATCTTGCTATTGAAGTTGAAGAAAGACCTAGACTTACCAGTTTTACTTTTACAGGAGTAAATAAAACCCAAGAAGAAGAAATTAAAACCAAGACTGGTTTGATGGCAAATCGAATGATAACAGATGCCATGAAACAAGATTTATCAGAAAGAATTAAAATCTATTTTGCAGAGAAAGGCTATAATAATGCAACTGTAAATGTTATAGAAACTCCGGATAATAAAATGGCAAATGGTGCTAGTTTAAAAATCATGGTGAACAAAGGTCAAAAAGTAAAAATAAATTTAATAAATTTTGAAGGGAACGAACAGTTTACACAAGCTAAATTAAAGAGAGCTATGAAAGGAACCAAAGAAATGGCTATTCTTTCGTTATATCCTGCAAACAAGTTCACTGTTTATCAAAAGCCAGATCGTACTTTTAAGTCTTATATAAATAATGGAGGTCCTTTATCGCTTTCAAAAACTTTAGACCATTTAAACCCCTATTTCAGATATGGTATTTTTTCTGCTTCAAAATTTGAACAAAAAAAATATAACGATGACAAATCTAATATCATCGAAATATATAATACAGCTGGATATCGAGATGCACAAATAAAAGATGATACTGTCTATAGAATTGATAACGGTCATTTGAATGTCGAACTGAAATTAGAGGAAGGAAATAAATATTATTTCGGTAAGATTAATTGGAAGGGTAA
Organism: Edaphocola sp.; assembly: GCA_035497795.1. GTDB lineage: Bacteria > Bacteroidota > Bacteroidia > Chitinophagales > Chitinophagaceae > Edaphocola. The sequence goes on from DATJCU010000202.1 coordinate 21,943, forward strand.
TACGCTTTATAGTGATTCTTTATTATCTGAATTATTAGGTATTAAAAAAGGAGATACTTACAATAAAGAATTATTAAATAATAAAATTCAAGGACGTGCTACTGTTGAAGGCGGAATTGATGTGGGTAGTATTTATTTAAATAATGGTTATCTAGGTTATAGAGCAGAAGCAATTGAAAAGGAAATCAGAAATGATACCATAGACTTTGATATTATTGTCAATGAAGGACCACAGTTTAAAGTTAAGAATATTAATATTATAGGTAACGATAGGACTAATGACTATGTGTTGAGAAGAGAGATGTATATTTACCCTGGAAGTATTTATAATCAATCCGATTTAATCCGTTCTATCCGTCAAATTTCTCAATTAGGATTTATAGATCCTCAAAAAGTTTCTCCTGAACCAAAGGTTAATCAGCAAGATAAAACGGTAGATATTGATTTTAGAATTGCAGAAAAATCTAATGATCAGTTAGAATTATCAGCTGGTTATGGTGGTGGTATCGGTTTCACAGGAACATTAGGATTAACTTTTAATAACTTCTCTTTAAAGAACATGCTAAAACCATCGACTTGGGCACCTTTGCCTATGGGAGACGGTCAAAAACTATCTATTAGATACCAATCTAGTGGACTATGGTATAACTCTTTAAGCTTTAGTTTTACAGAACCTTGGGTAGGCGGGAAAAAACCAATAGCATTAAATCTTGGAGTTAACTATGGTAGATACGCAACTGCAGGATATGGATATAATATAATGAATAAAGAGGTGACTCCAAATGATTATTATATCAGAAACTGGGGCGGAAGTATTTCTTTAAGTAAAAGATTATTATGGCCAGATAATAACTTCGTCGCTTCGGTAGGTCTTGAATTTATGAACTTTAAACTAAAAGATTATCAATTATTACCTGTTGAAGTTCCTGAATATAGAAATGGTTATTCAAATAATTTAGCCTTAAGATTAACTATTGCGAGAAATACCTTAGATCAACCTTTATTTCCTAAATCAGGATCTAGTATATCTTTAAGTGTTGCATTAACTCCACCAGTATCTTTATTTAACGATAAAGACTATTCTTATATGACTGCTAAAGAAAGATATAGTTGGGTAGAATACCATAAGTATAAATTTAATGCAGATTGGTATCAAAAAATTGCAGGAAACTTTGTATTACGACTTTCTGCTAAGATGGGCTTTATGGGAATGTATAATAAGAATTTAGGTTTCTCTCCATTTGAGCGTTTCCAGGTTGGTGGTGATGGTCTTTCAGGCTTTAATTATTTTGCTGGTAAAGATATTGTTTCTTTAAGAGGATATGATGTTTTCTCCACTAATAATGAACCTAATAGCTATACCATATTTAATAAATTTACTGCAGAAGTAAGATACCCATTCTCTTTAAATCCTGAAGCCACAATATTTGGACTTGCATTCTTCGAGTCTGGTAATGGTTACAATAGTATTAAGGATTATAATCCGTTAAAAATGTATCGTTCAGTAGGTTTAGGAGTAAGAGTATTTTTACCAATGTTTGGTTTATTAGGTCTTGATTATGGTGTAGGAATAGACAATTTATATCAACCTAATGGTTTAAGAAATTCTCTTGGTGCTGCCGCTAAGTTTACATTTATGTTGGGTCAAGAGCCACAATAGGTATACCCTTCAAAAAAATACAATAAATAAATTAGAAAAATGAAATTATCAAAATTGTTTTCTTTTTCAATACTTGGTATCATTTCTATATTTGCTTTGAGTGCATGTAGAGATGTCAGAATCGATCAACATAAAGATTGGGGTAAAGTATTTGAAAAATATGGCATTACAGAAGGTGCCTTTGAGTATTATGACAATAATAAAGAAAGAGCAAATTATTATAATAAGGATCTTTGTTCAGAAAGATTAACTCCGGCTTCTACTTTTAAGATATTCAACTCTTTAGTAGCATTGGAAACTAATGTAGCCTTAGATGAAAAATTAGAAATTAAGTTTGATGGTATTAAGAAATATTATAGACATGGCAATATTTTAAAGCCTGAAGAAGATACCAGCTTAGGTTTTAATTATCCAGAGTGGAATAAAGATATGACCATGACAGAAGCTTTTAAAATAAGTAATGTCCCATTTTATCAAGAAGTTGCACGAAGAATTGGAAGAGACAAAATGCAAGATTATTTAGACTCTGTGCAGTATGGCAATATGAAGATTGGTGAACAAGTTGATAATTTTTGGCTGAATGATACTTTGAAAATATCTCCAGATGAGCAAGTAGGTTTTATGAAACAATTATATCATGACCTATTACCTTTCTCTGCTAGGACACAAAGAATAGTTAAAGGTATGATGCTTCAGGAAACCCATGAAGATTATAAACTATATTATAAAACAGGCTTAGGATTCGATTCTAAATCTGGAAAAGATGTGGTTTGGGTAGTAGGATTTGCAGAAACCATCCATAGACTGAAAAACCCAAAAACTAAAAAAATTGATCCAATTCCACATCCCTATTTTTTCACACTTTGTTATTTAGTTCCTGAAAATACAAAAGATGTTGCTGATACGAGATTAAAACTTCTTTATGATTTTTTAACTGTTTCAGAAATTCATGATTATTCAAAAGATAAGAAATAATTTAAAATTGAACACATAAAGAAAGGCAGGAATTTTTCCTGCCTTTCTTTATGTGTTCAAACCTAAGATTAAAAAACTTATAATTTTGAGATAACTCTTTCAATAGCTTCCAAAGCTAATTTTATCTCCTCGGCTGTAACCACTAATTGTGGTCTGAAGCGAATAGATTGAGTACCAGAAGAAAGAATTAATACTTGCTCATCTTTAATTAAATCACCAACCACTTTATCTCTTAACTCTGGTGTTGGTAAATCAAAAGCACATAATAAGCCTTTACCTCGTGCATTAGAAACTTTATTTGGAAACTTATTTTGAAGTTCCTTTATACCAGCTAACAATATTTCGCCTTGCTGATTTACATTTTCTATTAAATTATCCTTTTCAATAATTTCTAAGATTAATTTTAATCGAAGATAATCAATAAAATTACCTCCAAAAGTAGAATTGATTCTAGAGGATTCTTTAAAAACATGGTGCTCTACCTCATCCAATTTTTCTTTGCTAGCTAATATACCACAAACTTGAGTTTTCTTTCCAAAACAGATAATATCAGGCGTAACACCCAATAATTGATAGGCAAACATTTTTCCAGTTATACCCATTCCTACTTGTACTTCATCAAAAATTAATAATATTTCATTTTCATCACAAATAGCTCTCAACTGTTGTAAGAATTCTGTACGGAAATGATTATCACCACCTTCACATTGAATAGGTTCGATAATTATACAAGCAACTTTATCGCCATGCTGATTCAATGCTTCGTTTATTTGAGCTATTGCTTTTTCTTCAACAGCAATAGTTGTCTTTAAGTTCTCTTCAGTTGTAGGAAATTGAAGTTTAGGATTTACAATTCTTGGCCAATCAAATTTAGGGAAATATTGATATTTTCTAGGATCTGCAGTATTTGTTAAAGACAATGTATATCCAGAACGACCATGGAAAGCTTGTTCAAAGTGAATCACTTGACTTCCTTCATCTTTAGAACCTTTTAACCAGTTCTTACGAGTCTTCCAATCAAAAGCTGCTTTTAAGGCATTTTCAACTGCCAAAGCACCACCATCAATAAAGAAACAGTAAGACAGTTCTTTAGGAATAATTACTCTTTCAAAAACCTCCATAAACTCGGCATATTCTTCAAAATAAATATCACTTATAGTAGGTTTAAATGTTGCAAACTTACCCAACCAAGCCTCATGGTCAACGATATATGGATGATTATAACCTACTGCTGATGATGCAAACATTGAGAACATGTCTAAAATTTCATTACCAGTAATCTTATCTACAATTGTGGAGCCATGTGACTTTTCAAAATCCATAACAATATCATAACCATCAGCAAGAATGTGTCTACCTAAAATTTCTTTTACTTTATTAGCTTCCATATTTTTAATTATATTTATAAATTATATTTAGAGATGATATATCTGAAATTAGTCTTGAGTATTTAGACTAAAAAGCTTTCAAAATAGCAATGTAGCATATCATAAAATACAAAGATAGGAATTTTTATAAGGTATTGTCAGTAAATTTAATTATTATGGAAACAATATTAACCTAATTAAGTTTGGAATTCAAATGGAAAAATGCGACCAACTAAAACTATAAAAGATGATCTTTAGGCAAAATTCTCCAAATGGAATATTAAAGCCATTTTTCGTAATTTAGATTTATATTATTTTTCATTCAATTTTTAGTTTTAAAAAAAGAATGGAAATTTTTAGGTTGTTTTGGATATACCAAGTACATAAGAAAGCATTAATCTTAAGATATCAACCTGAACTTGTTTCAGCACCTAAATAAGTATAACCTATTAAGAATAACTTCCACTATTTCAACAAAAGCGCTATGGCTCTAGGAAAGTAGAAATGTTCTAATTTATGAATTTTTTGAGCTAAACTATCAGGAGTATCTTCAGAGGTAACATTACAATAAGCCTGAATAATAACATTTCCTTCGTCATAATGTTCATTAATATAATGAATAGTAATGCCTGATTCTTTCTCTTGATTGTCAATAACTGACTGATGTACATGATGACCATACATTCCTTTTCCACCATACTTAGGTAATAAAGCTGGGTGAATATTAATAATCCTTTGCGGAAAGCTTTTAACAACTTCGTCTGGGATTTTTAATAAAAAACCTGCAAGAATAATCATATCGGGCTGCAAATCTTTTAATTGCGAGAGGAACTCATTACTTTGAATATGCTTCCTATCTGTCCAGATTATTGGTATATGCTCCTCTTCTGCAATATGCTTGACACCTGCCTCAGGATTATTACAAACAATCGCTACGGGTCGAATTTCATTTTTGTCTTTAAAATAATCCAATATTGCTCTAACATTAGAGCCAGCACCTGATGCAAAAAGAATAATGTTTTTCATAAAGCAAAAATATACTTTCCTTTTATAAAAAAAGCTCGTTAATGCTTCAATTATGGATTATTATTTATAATTGAAATATAAACGAGCTTAAAATGGGGTTTTTAAAGTTTTATCCTTCTTGAACAGGACCTTGTTTTTCTAATAAATTATCACTTTCTCTTGCTTGTTGATTAATTCTCCAAGTTAAAGTTATTCTTGCACTTCTCTGTCTCCATTGGAACATGGTTTGAGATTGAATCTCAGAAGTGTTTACTTCACCTCTCCATCTTCTTGAATTTAAAATATCATTCAATGTGAATCCAAGTGTTCCTTTATTTTTATAAATATTTTTAGACATTGCAAAATCCATAAAATACATACTTAGTCTTTTTCCCTGAAGTGTAATTGTTGGTGCCTCATATACTCCACTCAATTGTAATCTTAAATTTTGTGGTAAATTAACATTTACACTGGTTCGGTTAGACCAACTAAAATCACTATAACTTAGATTTTGACCTTCCCAACTGCCTTCAATCGACTCCCTAAAGAAATTAAAACCAGAGGTAACTTTACCCCATTTAGTAGGATAATAATTTAGATTAAATTCCAATCCGTAAGCATTTCTATTAAAAATATTATACATCTTGGAATAAATAATTCCATCATTTCCAAGATAACTTACCCGATTAAACTTGTTTTTGGTATATTTATAATAAGCAGAAGATAAAAGAGAGCCTTTCTCCCAAGTATGTAAAATTCCAGCATCATAAGCATCAGTCAATTCAGGATCTAAATCTGGATTACCTACACGCATTGCACGGTTATCTCCAAATCTCATAAATGGCATTAATCCCCATTGTCCTGGACGATTGACACGTCTACTATAACTTAACTGGTAAGTAGTATTTTGTGTTTGTTGATAAGAAAGTGCTAAACTAGGGAACAAGTTAAAATACGGACGTGTATTTCCCTCAGAAACAGAATGTTGATGTGTAAACACTTCACTATACTCTGCTCTTAATCCTGCTTGAATACCTAACTTATCATAGGTATTACTTCCCATTATATAAGCAGCATATACTTTCTCATTAAAGTCAAACTTATCATTAAACATAGGATCACCTACCCAGGCAGTTCCTTGCAATGCACTATAGCCAAATTCATTATTAAAAGACCTCATTTGTGCTTTAATACCAGTTTCAACTTTACCATTTTCAGAAAATGGCATTATCATATCAGACTGTAACAAAAGATAATGCTGTGTTGTATTTGCATTAGATCGCTCTGTTAAGGTATCAGTACTGGTGGTACTAGAATATTCTTTATAATCTGAATTTTGAAAATTTTCATCTATAAATCCACTTAAGGTTGTTTTCCATGAAGATCCTTTTCGTCCAAATTTCTTATCATAATATAATGAAGCCTCCAGCATTTCTTCATCGTCTTTCTGCCATTCTGTTCTAGTATCTTTATTTAAAAAATCATTTTGAATGGTATAGTTATCATAAGTACGGTCAATAAGGTTTTTTCCTAAACCTTTACGATAAGAGATATTGGCACCAATAGTATTCTTATCGTTTAAATCATAATCAGCTCCAAAACGTCCACTCAAATTATTCTTTTTTCGATTATGCTTATATCCTTGTATATAGATAAATGCAGTATCAGCATTTTCCAACCTTTGATTGGTGCTACTTCTTCCATTTACTCTTCTATAATCATAATTAGCAGATCCATATAGATTAAACTTTCCAGTTTTATAATTTGCATTAATACCCAGACCATCATCTGGGGTATAGCCACCTCTTAATGTAGCTGAACCATTAAATCCCTGTTTCCTATCTTTCTTTAAAATTATATTAATAATTCCAGCTTCACCTTGAGCATCATATCTAGCAGAAGCATTTGTAATAATTTCTATTCTGTCAATCATATTAGCCTGTAATTGTTGTAGCGCGTCAGCAGATGAAGCAAAGCCAGATACTTTACCGTCAATTAAAACACGAACATCTTGACTTCCTCTAAGACTAACATTTCCGTCGGCATCTACAGATATTGATGGAATATTTTGTAATACATCACTTGCTGTTCCACTTTGACTGGCCAAGTCAGATGATACATTAAACACTCTTTTATCAATTCTTAAAGACATTTGACTGCGATCTCCTATAATCTCAACGCCTGAAAGTGATGTGGTTTTTTCATCGTTCAAAAAGATCTTTCCTAAATCTATAATACCATTTTGTTGTGATAATTTAATTTTCTTAGCATTCATGCCAAAAAAATCAATTTCTAACTCATATTGCCCTTCTGGAACACTAATTTCAAAATTACCATTTTCACTTGTGACGGTTGCATTAATAGGTAAAGGATTTTGATTACCAAAAATTTTAATATCAGCAAAAGGAATCACTTCACTTTGATCGTCCATTATAATCCCTTTTACAGAAAGCGTATTTCCTTGAGCAAAAGTGGCAACCGAAATAATCATAGCACATGCTATGCCTAAAATAAACTTCATATTATAGATTGTATTAATAAAGTATGCAAAATTAAATAAACTAAACCTTTGTTTTTTGGTTTTGGTTTATAATTATACTTTGATACTGTTAAATATTAATCAAATAAAGATTATTTATAAGTCTATAAGTAACTAAATTGCTTACTAAAAATCATAAAATTTATTGAATCCATCTCTTTTTATAATATTTCTCTTTAATTTGCCAAAAAATGAGGCATATGAATATTTGTATAGATTTTGGAAATACGGTTTGCAAGGTAGCTCTTGTGCAACATGATATTATTACTAATGTATTTAAATTTGATCGGAATGAGCTTTCTCAAGCATTTGAGGATATTATAAGTACCCATCGTCCTAAAAATGCAATAATCTCATCTGTAATTGATTATGATAAAGTTTTGATTGAGCGCTTAGAAAATAGTTGTGAAAATGTAATTATTTTAAACGAAGATACGCCCATCCCTTTTTTAAATGCCTACCATTCTGAAACCAAATTAGGAACCGATCGTATCGCATTAGCAGCCGGTGCAATACAACAGTTTCCTGAAAAGGATAGTTTAATAATTGGAATTGGTACCGCTATAACTTATAACTTTGTAAGTCAATCAAAGGTTTTCAGAGGGGGTGCAATCTCTCCAGGTCCAAGATTAAGATTTGAATCTTTACATACCAAAACCGATAAATTACCGTTAATAGATGATATGAGTTATGCACCACTCATTGGTTTTAATACTGAGAGTTGTATTAAAAGTGGTGTGATTAATGGAATAGCAGGTGAAATTGATTATTTTATTAACGAATATAAAAAGACATATCCTGATTTAGAAGTAGCCATAACTGGTGGATATTTATCAATTTTTGAAAACAAAATAAAAAATCAGATATTTGCAGACTCAAAATTTTTATTTAGAGGCTTGAATTTAATATTAAACCATAATGCAAAGTAAAAAATTACTTACTCTTTTCCTTTCGGGAATACTTTTTTCAACTTTTGCTGATGCTCAAGTTTCGGATCTTCCAGAACCAAGTTCCGGCAAAATAAACTCTCCATATTCAAGATTTGGATTGGGAAATATCAGCGACCATAAAAGTGTGGTATTAAAAGGAATGGCAGGAGTGGCCAATGGTTATGCCAGTGAACATGAAGTGAATGCTGAAAACCCAGCAAGTTATACTTATCTAAAGAGTGCTTCCTTTAATTTTGGTTTTTTAGCACAAGGTAATAATGTCAAAATAGGAGATGACGTTACGCAGTCCAGCACCATAACTATTAATCATTTAAATCTTGCTTTCCCGTTAATTCAAAAGCATTTAGCAATAAATATTGGTTATATGCCCTACTCTTCTGTTTATTACAATTCAAGAGACAGTATTGTAATTGACAACATTAAGGCTTATCAAACATACAATGGAGAAGGTGGTTTAAACTACGGATTTATGGGAATCTCTGGTGGATGGGGAGGATTTAGTGCAGGTGTCAATGCAGGTTATATGTTCGGAAATTTCCGAAACAGTTCCTATTTTGCATTAGATACTACTTATATGTTAACCACTAGAATTACTGACACTTCTACTAACACTAACTATGGCTCTTTATATTTCAAAGGAGGCTTAATGTATAAAGCAAAAATACAGAAGGATAAATACTTAAGTATTGGTGGAACAGCCTCACTCAGTAATAAATTAAATGCTGTACGAAATGGTTATTTAACGGCATCTACCACTGGACAATCGGTTATAGATACTGTTTCAGCTTCATATGACTTAAAAGGGGCAATGACTTTACCTACTGAATATGGTTTTGGCGTCCATTATGGTAAACAAAACAATTATGATTTTGGTGTAGATTTTGATTATTCCAATTGGAAGAGCTTTAGTAGATTTACTGGAAATCCTGAGGTAGGAGTGGGTCAAAACGCTTACAGAGTAGCTATAGGTGGTGAAATTTTGCCTAACCCAAAAGCAACTACAAAACAATACTTTTCTGCGGTAACCTATCGATTTGGTGCCTATTATGGTAAAGATTATTTTAATTTAAACAATACTGATATAAACTACTATGGCGGTACGCTTGGTATACAATTACCTTTTAAACCTAGTCCCAATACGGAGCAAATCGGTGCTTTAAACATTAGCTTAGATTTAGGTAATAGAGGGACAGTTCTTAATGGTTTAGCTAAAGAATTCTATACTAAGTTTTCAGTCGGAGTGAAGTTTAATGCAAGATGGTTTGAAAGATATAAATTCAATTAAGTTTAAAACAATTTTTTCTAAAATTTTCAAGAAAAAAATTACCATTGGCTACTTCTCATTTGTAGTATTGACGGTAACTAGCCTTTTTTTTACAGCTTGCAACCAAAATAAAGTAGGCGGTTCTGATCAAACTGTTTCTGCAGATCAAGTGAAAATAGACCAAGCAGACAGTATCACTTTACTCATCAGTAAAGATGGTCATACTAAAGCTCGTTTAAAGACTAAACAATTTATTCAAAACGATGGCGTTAATCCTCCTTATTTGGATATGGAGGATGGTCTTATAGTCGAGTTTTTCGATGAAAATCTAAAGGTAGAAAGTATTTTAAAAGCTCGGACAGCAAGATTTTATCCACATAATAATAATATACTTGTAAAAGATAGCGTTGTTGTCATAAGTGCTTCCGGAGATACGCTAAAAACGCAAGAACTTGTTTGGAATAATCAGCTACAAAAGTTCTTTTCAGATGTTCCCGTAACGATCAGCAAAGATGGATCACAATCTTATGGTTCTGGTTTAGAAGCTAACAAGGATTTATCTTGGATTAGAATTCTTCAACAAAGAGGTACACTACCAGTTGCAAGTGATCAATTACCACAAGATTAAATTGAACTTTTACTTATTCTCAAAAATGTAAAACTTCCAATAATAGCAGGTAATGCAAGATTAATTAACCATAAAGCATAAGAGGCACTCAAAACAGATAATCCGGTATCTATAATACCAGAGCCTACAAAAAAAGCAACCCCAACATAACCTCGAACGCCTAATTCGGTTAAAGCTACAGAAGGAATCATCGCAATTACCCAAAACATTAAAAACGAAATCAATAATCCTGGAATTATTGCTAATTCAACTCCAAAAATAAATAGTAAAATTAAAAATTGGCAATTGTAAATTAAGGCTCTAGCTAATGATATTGAAAGTATTTGAAATAAATCTTTACTATTATAATTTCTTAAAACATAAATTCCAAAATTTAAGCGCTTTATCCATTTATTTTTCTTTTTAAAAGGTTTCAAATTTTGAATATTTAAAAATAGGAAAATAGCAGTTGGAACAATTATCAATCCAGCAATCAATCCGATTTTAGTATTCAAATTTCCAAAATGATGGTGGTAATATATCAAACCTATAAAACCCAAAGTAGCCGTAACACACATTTGAGCAATACTACCTATCATGCTGGAAATGGCTGCTTTTAATTTGTATCCCTTAGGAATATGCACAATTCTCCCTAGAAAATCTCCAGAACGATTAGGAGTAATAATAGAAATACTCATACCAGAAAGCATAGATTTGAATGCAGATCGATAATTTATAGGCCTTATTCTTTTCAATAATAATTGCCACTTTTTGGCTTCTAAACTCCAATTTACAAATGCTAATATTATAACGGAAATAAACCATTTAATAGAACTTCTATTTAAATGTCCTTTTAATTGTTGCCATTGTTCCGCGATATCACCTTTAGCATTAATTTGCAAATAGATTAAATACAATAAGATGAAAAGTATTATTGGAGTTAAGACATAGCGAAGCAATATTTTTTTGTTATTTTTGTACATAAAGCTACAAATGGTATTACATTTGTTGGATTAAATAAAATTTTTACTTTTGATAATAATAGGAATAGATCCAGGAACTATCATATTAGGATATGGTGTTATTTCTGTGGACAAAAATACGATAAGTCTTTTAGAAATGGGTGTTTTAAAACTAGCAAAATACAAAGACCATGGCGATAGACTTCATTATATTTTTGAAAGGGTAAGTGCGTTAGTAGAAAGGCACAAACCTGAAGCGGTAGCTATTGAAGCACCGTTTTATGGAAAGAATGTACAAAGCATGCTTAAATTGGGTCGTGCACAAGGTGTAGCTATTGCAGCTGCCATGGTTCATGGTAGCAAAACAGTGGAATATGCACCTAAAAGAATTAAACAATCTGTGACCGGGAATGGAAATGCTTCTAAAGAACAAGTCTGGAAAATGTTGAAGCAAATTTTAAAATTTGAAGATAATCCTAGTTATTTAGATGCAACAGATGGTGTAGCGGTAGCCTTATGCCATTATTATTCTAGTAAAGGTGATATTTCTTCAGCAAAAATTAACACAGGTAAGAAAAAATCAAACTCTTGGGGAGAGTTTATTTCTAAAAACCCTGAAAGAGTTAAATAACTAGCTTATTAAAAATGAAAAGTACTCAATTAAGATTAATCTTTGTGCTTGCCATACTTTGCACTATTGGTATCATTTCCACCCAAATATATGGAGTGAGAAGAGCGTATTCAATTGAGAACTCCAGATTCAATCTAAATGTAACTATTGCTTTAAAAAACGTAGCTTTTAAAATATGGGATTTAAAACAATCACAATCTTCAATTTACAATATTGTTAATAAAGCAGGACATAATCTTTTTATAGTAGATATTAAAGAAAATGTTGATGAAGAAATATTAGGTCATTTTTTAAAAGAAGAATTCTCTGATAATGGTGTTTTTGCCGATTTTGTTTTTGGACTTCATGATTGCGTAAACAATAATCTAAAATATCAGGATTTTATCAACATGAGCAGTAAGCGTCACAAACCTGTAAATCTGGTGACCTATCCGAATCCAAATATTGATAACTACTATTTTATTGTATATTTTCCATATAGAAGTAATTATATTAACAACGAACTCACTATATGGTCTTTTTCCTCTTTTGTTATTCTTTTTATACTTGGCTTTTTAGCTTATATGATTTTCTTAGTTTTCAATGAAAAAAGGTTATCTGAAATACAAAAAGACTTTGTAAAAAATATGACCCATGAATTCAAAACACCATTGACCAGTATTCAATTGGCTTCTTCAGTTTTAAAACAAGCTAATATAATAGAAAAACCGGAACGTTTACTAAATTACGCGTCTATAATAGAGGCAGAAGCGAGGAAATTACAATTACAAGTCGAAAGAGTCTTACAGGTCTCTCTAGATCAAAAAAAAGAGATAGAATTAAAAAAGGAAGTAATCGATATAAGAACTATTCTAAAAGAAGCTAAGGCAACTTTTATTAATATATTAGAGGTCAAAGGTGGAAAAATTGATTTGATAATGAGTCCTAATCCTATACTTATTGAGGGAGACAAAAGTCATTTATTAATCGCTTTCAACAATTTAATAGATAATGCTATTAAATACACTCCTAATGATCGAATACCACTTATAAAGATTAAGGTAAAAGATATATTTAATAAGGAAATTCACGTTATAATAAAAGATAACGGAATTGGTATTCAAAAAAATAATCTAAAACTCATTTTTGATCGTTTTTTTAGAGAAAGTACAGGTAATATTCATGATGTAAAAGGATTTGGTATTGGTTTAAATTATGTAAAAACAATAGTTGAATTAAATAATGGAAAAATTTACTGTGAAAGTACAGTTGGTGAGGGATCAGTATTTACTATTATTTTAAATAAAGCTTTATCAAAAAAATGAAAGTATTAATGCTCGGAAATAGGATTCCCTTCCCTCTAAATGATGGAGGGAATCTTGCAGTATCTAATATGATTGAAGGTTTGCTTACTGAAAATATAAAACTTAGTCTTTTATTGATGAATACGAGCAGACACTGGGTAGATGAAAATAATTTACCTCCAATATTTAAAAATGTAGCTGCATTAAAGTTAGTTCCGGTAGACAATAGAATCAAGCCCCTTGATGCCTTATATCATTTTATAAAAAAGAATTCCTATAATTTAGCAAGATTCAAAACAGATATTTTTGAAGAGGCATTAATCGAAATTTTAAAAAAGGAAAAATATGATTTAATTATATTAGAAGGTTTATATGTTACGCCTTATCTTAATATAATTCGAAAGCACACAAATACATTAATATGCTATAGACAACATAATGTAGAATTTCAAATATGGGAAAGACTTGCCCATAACACTCAGAATAAGTTTAAAAAATTCTATTATAAGAAACTAGCAGTTGCATTAAAGAAATATGAAATAGAAATGTGCAATCAGTATGATTGTATTGCTGCTATTTCTCCAATTGATGCTGCATACTATAAAAAATTAGGTTGCAATTTACCAATTTTAAATATTCCATATGGCTTAAAATCAGAACAATTACCAACCAAACAAGCAGACTTTACTGCACCATTAAAGTTATATCATATTGGAGCAATGGACTGGCTCCCAAATATAAAAGCTATTAATTGGTTTCTCAAAAAAGTATGGCCTTTAATTTTAGAAAAAGCAGCCGACACAACCCTTTATTTAGCAGGAAGAAATATGCCCGATAGTTTTAAAACCGGGAAATGGAAAAATGTATTTGTTTTAGGTGAAGTACCTGATGCAAAGGAGTTTGAGTCCGACAAACATATTTTAATTGTCCCATTAAACTCAGGTGGTGGTTTACGAATAAAAATACTGGAAAGTATGGCTGCGGGTAAAGCGGTTATTAGCACTTCTATTGGCATCCAAGGAATGGATCCAACGATTAGTGAAAATGAGGTAATTATTGCAGACAATATAGAAGCATTTGCAAATGCTTGTTTGAACCTATTAAGTAATCCAAAACTTGCAAAAGAACTAGGAAATAATGCAAAAATATTTATTGAAAATAAATATAGCCAGAGTGTGGTAATTAAAAAATTATTGGAGGAAATTAAAAAGATTAACCTTGAGCGAAAGGAACAGAACAAGATCTGATCTCAATAATAATAATCTGTATATTATTGCAGATTAGGAAATAATTGTACAATTGCTGAATATGGATTTAATTTTCCTTGGCTCACATCATCTTTTAGCTTTTCTACATTAGCTCCCAATCCACTTTGTTCTAGTAGGTTTCTATATAAGACTTCTTGTAATAAGCGATTAAATGCCTTTAAATTTTGTTCTTTTCTTCTTTGTTCAAATTGGCCAGTCTTTTGCTGTACAAATTTAAACTTGGCTATCATCTCAGCAACTTCTGGAATTCCAATTTGTTCTATAGCTGAAGTAATTAAAACTTCCGGCTGCCATCCAGACGACTTTGAAGGAAGAAAATGAAGTGATCTTGCATATTCCGCTCTTGCAATTTTTGCTTGTAGCACATTTTCTCCATCGGCCTTATTAATGACTAAACCATCGGCCATTTCCATAATTCCTCTCTTTATTCCCTGTAGTTCGTCTCCAGCTCCAGCAAGCATCAATAATAAAAAGAAATCACATAGATCATGCACTTCCGTTTCACTTTGTCCTACACCAACTGTTTCAATTATAATAGTATTAAAACCTGCAGCTTCACATAATAAACTCACCTCCCGAGTTTTATAAGATAAGCCACCCAAATTACCACCTGAAGCGGTAGGTCTGATGAAAGCATTATGATTGACAGAAAGTTTTTCCATTCTAGTCTTATCTCCCAAAATACTTCCTTTACTAACACTACTACTCGGGTCAATCGCCAATACAGCTACTTTTTGACCTTGGTTAATTAAATGCATTCCAAAAACTTCAATAAAAGTACTCTTTCCTACACCTGGGACCCCTGTAATTCCTATACGCATTGCATTGCCAGCGAACGGAAGAATAGAATCTAATAATTGAGTAGCTAAGCGCTTATGTTCAATACGTTCAGATTCAACTAAGGTAATCGCTCTGCTTAATAAAGCAATATTACCAGATAATATACCTTCTTTAAATTTTTCAATATTAGGAAGTGGTCGCAAAACTTATTCTATTAAAAATCAATTCATAAAGATACAAAAAATTCAGAAGGAAAAATAATGCTGATATCTTTACATCTTAAAAATATGATTTAATTATTATAAAGTTATAATCTTTTGTAGAAATAAAAATATAGGAAGATTATAAATACTTTGAATTTAGATTAATTGAAAATCATTGCAATTTTTGTCATGTATAAAAATGCGATTAGTTGAGAAGCAATCCCTAAAAAATATCCCAAACCTATCTCACCTCGAGTATGTGCTCTTAAAATAAGTCTTGAAGTACCAATGAATCCCGCAATTAATAAAGCTACTAATAATGTAATTAATAAGTTCACTTTACTCATTATCATTACCACCATTAAAATTCCTAACATTCCGCCGGCAGCAGCAGTATGCATGCTAACTTTCTTAAAAATATTGACCATAAATAAGGCAATAATTCCATAAAAATTTCCCAACATGAAAATTTGAAGAATTAAAGGAGGCACTGTAGGTGTTTTAATATTTTTAAATACGGTATAGGCCCAAAAGTAAAAAATCATGGTCGCTATTAATGGAATAATTCTATCCTTCTGGTTACGCAAATAAAAATCATTAATAAAATTTAATTTCTTTAGTAAAAAAACAGTTACTAATGGAAAGAAAATAGTATTTACTGCTATAATCCCCAACCATTCTTTCATTTTAGCTGGATTAATATTACTAAAACTAATACCACTAATTTTATATAATACAAAAGCCATCACTATCGGCATAAATACTGGATGGCAGATTATTGAAATCGCGTTTGCAATAAATTTAAGGTATTTATTTTGAGTTAATTCTTCTGTTTTTATATGAGAACGAGGCATAAATTCCTATTTTTAAAAGGGCAAAGATACTTAATTAGATAAGAAGTAAACACATTTTAATAATTATGGAAATACGAAAAGAGAGCTATTAAAAAAAGAGAGCTCTTTAAAAATTAAAGAACTCTCTTTTCTTGTATAAAAATTAAACGCTGATTATTTGATTATCACTTTTTGAACTCCATATACTGAGGTTTTATCATTTCTCATATAAATCATATAAGTTCCTTTTGCAAAACTAGAAACATCTATTGTTTTTTCTTGAGTCATATTACCTTGCCAAACCTTTTGTCCGAGAATATTAATAATGCTAAGATTCAATGATTCACCATCAAAAGCATTATTTTTAATATTTAAAACCTGAGTCGCTGGATTTGGATATATTTGAATATTCTTGGAAAGATCTTGTTCATTTACGCCTATTGTTCCGGTACCTGTTATTGTAAAATTCACTTTAGAAACATCAAAGAAAATATTTCCCACAGCTTTTACTTTTAATCTAGCCTTAGTTGTATTAACGTTAGGAGCTGTAATATCAAAGGTTCCAGAATTAGGTACGTTAGTAGCCAAAATTACAGGAAAACTTAAGCCACCATCACCTGAAAGGTAAATATTTACAAAACCTGCCATAATACTATCATCTGGCTTCAAAGTGTTTCCGACAGACCAGTTAACTGTATATTTTTCTCCTGGATTCCAAGTAGTTTCCGCAGGATTAGCAACTCTAAAGTTTCCATCTGTACTAGGAACAACTTTAATTTTCACATCTCCCTCAATAGTATTATTAGTGCCCCAACCATCTTGGGCAATACTACGTGCAGTAACTTTAAACTTCATTTTTCTTGCTACGGTTGATAAACGCTCTCCGACATCACTATATTTATTTGCTGCTAATGTTTTATACCTAGGAAATTCTCTTGCTAATTTTTTAACAGGTGGTAGACTCATAAATGTCGGACCTTCAGTTGCAGTAGCGCCATTAGCCTCAATCATATCTATAGGCCCTACATCACTTTGTTCCCAGCAATATGATGGAGCACTGTTAGAAGCGACCGTATTCATAGCTTCATTTGCTATTAATTCAAAAGGTGTATTTCCCGGAATGATATAACTTGCATTAATATTAGCCATAGTAACTGGAGTTTGTCCTAAAGCAGTTGTTCCACAAGCACCACTAGTTGTAAAAACTTGTGTCATTTGTTTTAGATTAAACTGGTTGTAATAATCGGTCATTGGAGTTGTCATTAAAGGGGTATTATCAGCTCCACAAGCACCATTATAAGACATAATTGTAGTGCCACTTCCTGGCTCAACTGCCGAAGCTGGCATTCCATTTCCATCACAACCTCCTGATTTTGAAGTAAAAGTATGACCTGCTCCAAACTGGTGTCCGGCTTCATGCGTAAAGGTTCCAATATCAGTTGGTCCTCCTGCTGCTCCTGACTGAGCTCGAGCTTTTCCACTAGCTGAACATACAGAAGCTAACTGAGCCAATCCTCCACCGGATGCTGAAAACACATGACCTAAATCATAGTTACTATTGCCTATAAATACATCAATATTTGCTTGGTTTTCACCTAACATTGCTGAATGATCCGCATCGTCATTAAAAGGATCTAAACTTGGATCTATATACAAAATAGCGGGATTAGAATTCACAAGTTTAGTAGAAATAGACATCTCTCTTTCCCAAAGACCATTTGCATTATTTACAGTTGAGGTAACAATACTCAGAATTTGAGAAACTGTAGGATTTGCTGAACCTGAAACTGCTAATGCATATTCCCCTGTGCAAGAAACTGCCAATCGATAAGTACGCCTTGTAGCGCCTAAAACCCTTTCAGCAATTTGATTTCTGGTCGGATTAATATTAATTGGATCTTCATCTAAAATTCCAGTGCTCATATCTACACTTCCACATGGTCTTTCATTTGAAGAAGAATAAAAATCTTTTGAACGACTTAAAGTATAATATCCATCCGGATTAAAACTATAAGGTTCTATAGCAAATACATCTTCCTCGTCAAATGCATAAGAACGGATAAAAATTCCCATTTCTCCAGTTGACAATTTTAATGTTTGACTTGCATCCTCCAAGAATGAACCTGTATAAGTCTGTATATCAGGAAACTGTGATTGCAATTCTGCTTCTAATACTGGTGTATTCCAAACTCTAAAAGTCTTGAAAGCTCCATCCGGTGTCGGAAAAGTTAAATTAACACCTGACGCATAGGTATTTCCTGCTCTTTGCAAAGCAATTTTAATACCATTCTGATCCAAGTAAAATAAAGTAAAATCTTTAGGCAATCTGGTCTTTGGATTTTGACTAATAACCGATTTACTTTCTAATTGTTGCCAAAACCCCTTTTGGCCAAAAGAGGAATTGGATGAAGTTAAGTAAACCCCTGTTGCTAAAGCTATTAATAATAGTTTTTTCATGCTCTCCGATAATTTTTAATTAACAGCTTATATTAACTGTATCAATTTCTTTTAAAAATAAATTGTATTAACTGATTTCAATCTGTGAAAATAAGTAATTACTATGAAATCTCATAATTTTTTTTAATGGTATTTTTTTGTCTTCTTAATTTAAGACTGTATTTCGCCAAGAATATCATCCCAATCTCTTCTTTGTTTTTTAGTAGGACGGCCAATTTTGCTCAGTCTTTTACCTGTATGAAAACTAGAGGCCATTGGTTTCTCTATTAATTTCTCTTCGGGTGGTGTTAGATCCTCATAGAATTTTACGGCTTCACTAAAAGCTTTTCTAGCATATAATAAACCCGTCACTTTAATCTTCCAGTTCCTTTCCTTAGTTTTTATATAATATATTTCTCCAATTTGTACACTTTTAGAAGGTTTTACCGCTGCATCATTCATTTTCACCTTCCCTGAATCAATGGCATCTGTAGCCATTGATCTCGTTTTATATACTCTGATACTCCATAGGTATTTATCAATTCTTAGCTTTTCAGTATCACTCATAAAAAATTACTTTTAATTATTATTCTTTAATTTTCATTTTAAATCTCTTAAATCTTGATATACTTCTTTTGCAAAACCTTCTAAAGATGGATCTCTAGCTCCCATTAACAATAGAACACTATCATCTGTAAAATGATCTTTCATTTCCTGAATCAAATTATTTCTGTTTGATACAAAATAAGCTTTTATCCCTTTTGATTTTAAATCATTAATTAAATCATTTGCCGAAATATCTTTCGTAGTTGTCCCTCCAGCATAATAAATCTCACTCATCCAAATTTCATCACCAGTTCTCAAATTCTTTACCAACTCTTCTTCCAGTTCTTTCCTGATAAACTTAGTAGGGGCATAGCCATGTGGCTGAAACCAAGCCAATAGTTTTGAAGCAACTGGCTTACAAGCATTTA
Source organism: Edaphocola sp. (assembly GCA_035497795.1). Lineage (GTDB taxonomy): Bacteria > Bacteroidota > Bacteroidia > Chitinophagales > Chitinophagaceae > Edaphocola. The sequence continues at coordinate 41,680 of DATJCU010000202.1, forward strand.
TACTTGCTGCTATTTTAGCAGGATTATGTGCATAATCGTCTATTAAAGTAATCCCTCTTACCTTTCCAATGAGCTGATGCCTTCTGTAAATACCAGGATAGTTGGATAATGCTTTTACAGCATCTTCTAAGGAAACGCCTAACAAGCTTGAAATAGGTAAGCATGCCAATGCATTTTCCATATTATGCAGTCCTATCGTAGGGATATTGCAGGCTATACCCTGAACAGTAAAACTAATTCGGAAACCTTCTTGTTTAAAATTTTCACCCTCCCATTTTGTACCGGTTCCAAAATCAATTCCTTTATGGTCACTGAATTCTTTTGCTAAGTAATGATTATTATTAACAATAAAATGTTCTTGAGTATTGGCCTTGAAAATTGTAAAAATTTCATCTAATTCTGACAGCTCCTTATGGTCTTTATCTATATTTAATAATAATCCTATTGTTGGTTTGTAATTTACCAAAGAACCATCACTCTCATCTGCTTCGATAATCAGCCATTCACTTTTTCCGACGTGACAATTTCCAATTTTCCCTTCCTGTATCAAACTCACTAAGCCTGCGCCAGTAATGAGAGAAGCATCAATACCACAATTAATCAATAAATGAAAAAGCATAGCTGCAGTGGTACTTTTCCCACTTGTTCCAGCTACAGCAATTGTTTTCTTTGCAGCACATATCTGAGCTAAAAGTTGTGAACGAGTAATAATAGGAATATTTAAGGCATTAGCTTTAGCTACCTCAACATTAGAACTTTCTATTGCTGTACTCACCACCAAAACATCATCAATGCTTGATAAATGTGCCTGATTTTGATCAAAACAACAAATACCAGCTTTCTGTAATTTTGCTTTCGTATCCTCATTGCCAGCTTGGTTAAACAAGCGGTCACTTCCTGAGACTCTTTTGCCAGATCCACTTAAATATTGGGCTATTGCACTCATCCCAGCACCAGCTACACCAGCAAAGAAAAAATTCTGTTTGGATAATACTTCCGGAATCATATTCTTTTTAATTAAGACAAAAGTATTAAATATCTTTGGGTTTTTAGTGAAGCTTCAATGCATTATTTTTATGACAGACGAATATTTCATGAAACAGGCCTTAATCCAGGCTCAAAAAGCATACGATACAGGTGAAATACCAATAGGTGCCATAGTAGTGATGAATGAAAGAATAATTAGTAGAGGATATAATCAAACGGAAATGCTAAACGATAGTACAGCACATGCCGAAATGATTGCCTTAACCGCAGCCTTTAGTGAACTAGGCGCAAAATACCTTCCTGAAGCAACTTTATATGTGACCATAGAACCCTGTTTAATGTGTTGTGGTGCTCTGTACTGGTCCAAAATAGGCAGAGTAGTGTATGGCAGTCCAGATGAAAAAAATGGCTATAAAAAAACCATTGGAGATCAATTTGGATTTCATCCTAAAACAAAAATAACCTTCGGGATATTAGCGGATGAATGTAGACAACTGATGCAAGATTTTTTTAAAGAACGAAGAGGATAGTTTATTTTAGTTTAATAAGAATTAGTAATCGATTATTCGTAATAAAATTAAAATTTCAATAAATAAATTGATTTTTTATAACCATTCCTTAAAAATACCGGTCAAAAATAATTCGTATTAATTTTGAAAAAAACAACTTAACTTTACCTAATGGGAAAATTCGCAACATTAGAAGTATTCTTCGACTATTTTTTAGCAAATATTCGTAAGCAGGTACTATTAGAAAATGGCATTAATTGTACATTACTTAATGAGTATTCGGGTACCATGTTACCGGCATTAGCTGTAGGTGGAATTAAACTCTTGGTATTAAAAGAGGATGAGGAAAAAGCTAGAGCATTATTGGAAAAATTAGATGCCGAGGCTGATGAACAAGAACAAAATGAAAATCAATAAGGCCATTAATGTATTATAGTTTTAACCAAAAATGATTAGTAGGGAAAGTGTACAGAAGATATTAAATCAGGCTGATGTAGTAGAAGTCGTAAATAACTTTGTTCAACTCAAGAAGAGAGGAGCGAGCTATATAGGCTTATGCCCTTTTCATAATGAAAAAACACCTTCTTTTCATGTGAATCCTGCAAAAAATATTTTCAAATGTTTTGGTTGTGGCAAAGGAGGCGATTCGGTTACCTTTTTGGAAGAACATGAAAAGTTCTCATTTGCGGAAGCAATTAGATGGCTGGCTGAATTTTATAATATTGAACTGGAAGAGACTGAAGATTCTGGTGCCTATCAAGCCTTGCATCAAGCAGAAGAAAGTTTAAGGATAGTTAACGAATTTGCTTCTAATTATTTTAATGACATTCTCTTAAACAATGAAGAAGGTAAAAATATAGGACTCAGTTATTTCAGAGAAAGAGGCTTTAGAGATGACACAATAAAGAAATTCAAATTAGGCTATAGCCTTGATCAATGGGATGCCTTACTGATTGCTGCCACAGAAAAAGGATTTACTCAAGATATTTTAGAAAAGGCCGGTCTAATAAAAGTAAGACCAGAACGGACTTATGATAATTATAGAGGCAGAGTGATCTTCCCAATTTTTAGTAATACCGGCAAGGTTTTAGGCTTTGGTGCTCGGATATTAAAACAAAACGATAAAGCTCCAAAATATATAAATAGTCCTGAAAATGAACTTTACGTCAAGAATAAAGTTTTATATGGATTGTATCAGTCTAGGAAAGCAATTTATGACAATAAAGAATGTTTTTTGGTGGAAGGCTATACCGATGTTATTTCACTCCATCAGGCAGGAATAGAAAATGTAGTGGCATCTAGTGGTACTTCTTTAACAACAGGTCAATTAAAACTTATAAGTAATCTTACTAACAATCTTACCATTCTTTATGATGGTGATGCCGCTGGTATTAAAGCTGCATTAAGAGGATTGGATATGGCCTTGGAAGAAAACTTTATAGTAAAATTAGTATTACTTCCAGAAGGAGAAGATCCTGATGGTTTTGTAAGAGAAAAAGGTAGTGAAGCATTTCATCAATATGTTTCAGAACATAAAGTAGATATCATTGACTTTATGATTGATTTAGGATTAGCAGATGCAAAGAATGATCCCTTTAAAAAATCTGAATTAATTAATGAAATAGCAACTACTGTTGCAAAGATTGATAAAAGTAAAAATTTAGGTTTACATCTACATTATATAAAAGAAGCATCTGAAAAATTAGGCATTGAAGAAGAACCTTTTATTTCTATTATCAATAATGTAATTCGTGAAAAAAATAAAAAAGGTCCACAAAGGAATGTAACAGAACAAGAAACCAACATTCCTTCAACAGGAATGCCAAATATTACTGAAACTGGTTCTTCAAATGTACCCGTTAATTTCTTCCAAGAAGAGCATAAAGATGAATGGCAATTAATTAAAATCCTTATTGAATATGGTGATCGCATTTATGAAGATGGGAAAACAGTTGCTGTCTATTTTTTTGAAGAAATAGATTTAGATATTTTTGAAAATGCGCTAGCGCATGATATTGCAATGATTTATTACAAATACTGGCAAGATAATAAAGCTTTTCCACCACAGAATTATTTTACTTCCTATCCTATGAAGTCTATTAAGGAAAAAGCAGTAGATTTATTACAAGTACAACATACCCCTAGCGAAAACTGGGAAAAAATGCACAAAATTGAAATTCCTGATCCGGATGTAAACTACCTTAATGATGTCAATAGCTCTTTTGCATACTTCAAATTAAAACTTCTTCGAAAATACCTTTTTGAGAATCTTGAAGAAATTAAGAATTGCTCTGATGCCAACAAAATAGAACAATTAATGAGAACGAATATTCTTCTAAAAAATGAAGAAAAGCAATTACTAGATATTGTAGTCGTGAGATAAAAAAAGAGCGGTTAAATTGATGAATTTAACCGCTCTTTTTAAAATATTTTTAATTATTTAATTCCTTTTCTGATTTCCATTTTTGAATACCATAACCAGGTATTACATGCTTTTCACTATGATAAGAAGAGCGTACTAAAGGGCCACTTTCCACGAAATCTATTCCCATTTTATAACCTTCTTCTCTATACAAAGCAAATTCATCAGGATGAACAAAACGTACTACTGGCAAGTGTTTTGGTGAGGGTTGTAAATACTGTCCAATAGTAATTACATCACATCCATTGTCTTTTAAATCCTGCATTGTTTGTAACACTTCATCTTTCAGTTCTCCTAAACCCAGCATAATACCACTTTTTGTTCGTACACCAGCTTCATGTAAAGTTCTGATAACTTCCAAACTACGATGATATTTTGCCTGAATACGGACCTTACGAGTAAGTCGTTCTACAGTTTCTACATTATGAGAAATCACCTCTGGAGCAACATCAATTACATTTTGAACATTTTCTAGATTTCCTTTAAAGTCTGGAATTAAGGTTTCCAAAGTTGTATTTGGATTTAATGCTTTAACCGCTTTAATGGTATTAGCCCAAATTATAGAACCACCATCCTTCAAATCATCTCTATCTACAGAAGTAATCACGGCATGTTTTACTTTCATCAGATGGATTGCTTCTGCCACTCTTTGAGGTTCATCCCAATCAACTGCACCAGGCCTACCAGTAGCTACAGCACAAAAACCACAACTTCTTGTACAAATATTTCCTAAAATCATAAATGTTGCAGTACCTGCTCCCCAGCATTCGCCCATATTCGGACAGTTGCCACTTTCACAAATGGTATGTAATTTATGAGTATTCACTAAACCTCTTACATGCTTATACTCTGGACCAGTAGGCAATTTTACCCTTAACCAATTAGGTTTTTTTGCTTTACCGTTAACATAGGTTACTGCTGTTTCATCCAAAATATCTTCTTGAGGCATGTTCGAAATGGAAATATCTTTCATTCTTTCTTAAAATATTAATTAAAATAGGCTTCAACTAAATGAGCCACAAAGTTACAAATCTTTATCATTGAAAGCTTAAATTATTTCTTCCAACCAAATTCCAAACGTACAAATGCATTGAGGAATAAAGATTTAGGATCTTGAAAAGCAATCTGATGAATTTTTTGAGTATATAGTTCAGCTCCCAAGCCCACTTCCAAACCAGACACATTTTTTCTCTTTTGTGCAAAATCAAAAATTAAGCCTGAACGCACATAAAAACCTGGAACAACAGATAAACTGTCCCATCCTTTCCTATAACCCTCTGCACCGGTAAATCTTAAGCTATTCAGCTCATTTGCAAGATCAGGATTCTCTGGATCTATTGAAAAATAGCCTCCATCAACTATAAAAACATATGGTTTTAATAGTGCTAATGAAACACCAGTATTGGTATTCCAATGAATAGAATAAGAGGAAGCTTCGGCATGTCCGGCAATCAAATATTTGTATCCAACACCTACTTTGGTCATATAAAAGTTATTAATCTTACCAAACTTTATCATATCTTTTGATAGTGCAGACAAAAACATAGTTGAACCCGGCAATTGATTACCAAAATCAGGAAATATTCTATGTTCTTTAGGATGATAACGTTCTCCTAGCTCTAATTGAAAATACAAAAGTTCATAAAACCTATCCTTTTCTAGACGGTTACCTTCATTATTTTTAATTAAACCATAATTAAATTGCAATCCCATTCCATCTGTATTAATCGCAAGTCCGAATGAATGTTCTCTACTTAATGTTTTAGGTGGTTTCACCTTAGGAGCAATTTCTTGAGTATTGACAAATTTAACAGAATCAGGAAGTCTGTTTCTATATTTCATCTTTTTTAATTGCGCCTCAGCATCAAGATTAAGGAACAATAAAAAAGGAACAATAAAAAAAAATCTTAAACCAAATCTCATAAAGTCGCGAATATCTTTGTAAATTTATAAAAATTTATTTAAAATGACCTCAAAAATAATTTATAAAAGTGATTTACGCACCGAATCTACACATTTAGCATCTAATACAATCATTGAAACTGATGCCCCTGTTGATAATAATGGTAAAGGTGAAAAATTTTCTCCAACAGATTTAGTTGCTACAGCATTGGGCAACTGTATGCTAACCATTATGGGCATTGCCTCCAATACGCATAATATAAATATTGTAGGAACTGAAGTCGACATCAATAAAATCATGAAAAGTGATCCACGAAGAATCGGTCAAATTGAAGTGGATATGAATATTAAGGGTCAGGAAAATTATACTGACAAAGAAAAGTCTATTTTAAAACATGCAGCATTGACCTGTCCGGTATATTTAAGTTTGCATCCGAATTTAGAGAAATTAGTTTCATTTTCATTTAATGGTATTAAAGAATAGAATCTAGAATAGCATCGTAGCGTTTATGATTTAAAAACCTTTAGATTAATTAAAATATTTATTTGGAATCATTCATTACACATAGATATCAGCAATTCAAAAATCGAATCAGTCAAGAAATCATTGAACCTGCATGGGGATGGGGTCTAAGAGTGGCTATTGCCATAATATTACCTATATCTTTAAGTATCTACACAGGTGATATTCATTTTTTTTGGATGATAATAGGAGCTGAAACGGTTTCTCTTATTGATTTAAAAGGAACTGCTGGAATGCGCAGCAGATTATTGTTGTCCTCTTTTGTATTTTCTATTGCATTCACTTGGATAGGAGGATGGGTGGCAGATTCAATGTTCTGGTCTATACTTTTCATTATTCCAATTGCTTTTGCTTGTGGATTGATGAAAAACCTTGGTGATTGGGGAATGGCATTGGCATTAAATGTTTATTTGAATTATTTAATTGCTTCCAATTATCCAGCAGATGATTTATATAGCCTTAATATCCGGGCAGGATATACCGCCTTAGGTGGTTTGTGGGCCATTCTTATCGGAATATTTAGTTTTTCTTTTTTGCCACAAGGCAAGCCTTATAGACGTACTATTGGACATATATGGTTAAGTTTAGAACAATTAATAAAATTGGTGGCTAACAATTGGGACCAGAATGCACAAAATAGCTCTATTAGAGCAATTTATTTAAAAGAACAGGAAATTAGAAAAGCCTTAGACAATTCCTTAGCACAATTTAAAAGTAATTATCAACCTAAAGACAAAAGTCATCAACTCAGTTATGCGAGGAAATGTGCTGCATTGGCATGTTTACAAATAATTAATATTTCCGATCATTCTAATAATTTAATGAATGAAAAACTAATCAATACCCTTAAAGAGAAAATGACTGCTTTGCTTTTGGCAATGGAACAGATAGCTAATAGAATGGGTTATTTTCTTTTAACAGGTCATGCAGAGGAAATACTTATTATAGAAACAAGATTTGAGAGGCTGGAGCAATTGGAGAAACAGATACAGAAATTACCGGATAGCTCCAGTAAAGAAATGACCTCTATCTTGATAAATATTAACCGATTTAAGATTCTGGCTAAGCTTTCATTAGAAACCCTTACCGAAAGTATGCAAAAAGAAAAAGCTACTTATCGGCAATATTCTTTAATTAAAGTTTTAAATATTTTACATCCTAAATTCCTTTTTTATAATATTAAACAATTTATAAGATTTGACAGCCTTACCTTTAAATATGCTTTAAGAATGGCTTTTGCTGCGGGTGTCAGCTATTGGATAGGACATTTGACTATGGATCATCATAATTATTGGATGCCCATGACGACCATTATTGTTACCCAACCATTTTTTGGTGCTACCTTAAAAAAAGGAATACAGAGAAGTATCGGTACAATAGGTGGTGTTTTGGCAGGTGGATTAATATTAATGCTTCCTTTTACCGAAATCACTAAATATTTGTTGATTTTAATTGGAGCCATTTTAATGATTTATAATCTTAGAAAGAACTATTCTTGGGCAGCTTTTTTTATAACATTTTTTTTAATTGGTTTAGTAGCATTGAGAGACGACTTTTCAACTGCTGTTATTCAAGAAAGAATACTGGCTACTATTGCTGGTGGTGGTATTTCAATAGCTTTTGCTTTTTTCTTTTTTCCTACTTGGGACAAAAAACTACTACCAGAATATCTATTACAAGCTGTCACCGATAACTATTACTTTTTTTTAAAAATGTTTTATAATTATGAAGAGTCAGGACCATCTAAAGTATGGACTTATTATAAAATGAGAGCAGAATCTGCAAATAGTAACGCATATGATTCTTTAGACCGATATACTCGAGAACCAAAATTTAATGAAAAAAGTAAAGCAAGTTTTTACTTTACATTGATTACCTTTAATATCAGAATCACAAGAGCATTAAATTTCTATCAAGATGATAATGAAGCTGGAGACCAAACAACAAAATCAAGTACTCTTACGTTAATTCCTAAAATCAATAAAATGCATGCTCAATTTAAAGAAGCTATTCAGCTTATAGAAGAATGTTATGGATTGAATAGTAATATTGACTGGAAATTGGATAAAAGTATTAATAGCCAGCTTGAATTATCAGAAAGACAACATCAAGACATAAATAGGATGAACATAGAATTAGTGGGTTTAAAAGAATTACTAGCTGAGAATATTTTAAACAAGCAAGATCAATTATCTTGATATCAGAAATGATGCGACAAGTGATAATTTTAAAGAATAATGAATTCAATAAATTTTACAAAAATTTTTCAATTTAAAGATATACTTTTGCTACTATGCGTTCCAATTTGAAGATACTTTTTTTCTTTCTATTTTTAGGTTATTCGACTTCGATGGCTTTTGCACAAAATGACAAGTTAGTGCAGGTCACTGGAGTAGTGAAATTATCTGATACAAGCGATGTGATTCCATATATGGGTATTTTTATTAAGAATACCAATGTGGGTACATTAAGTTCAGAAAGTGGACTTTTTTCTCTTTTAGCTGAAAAAGGAGATACTCTTATTTTTAGTCGAATGGGCTTTGCGCCACGAGAAGTAATTATTCCTAAAGATTGGAGTAAGAATTTTTATACTACAACTCAATATTTTATTCAAGATACCTTTATGTTAAAGGAAGTCATCGTGCAAGGTTATATGACGGAGGAAGAATTCGACTATGCCATGAGGTACAAGGAATATAATCCAGATATCAATGCAGCAATAAAAGAGCATACAAGCAAAAATGTTATTACAATGTTGATGCGCAATATGCCACATGGAAATGGAGAAGGTGCTTCTTTAATACAAAGACAAACAGAATATCAAAATTCTTTTTACGGTCAACAGGCACCTGTAGGTTTATTTAATCCTTTTAAATGGGCTGAATTTTACAAGGCATTACAAAGAGGTGATTTTAGGAAAAAGAAATAAATAGATTATTTTTTCCTAACCCTTATTTGAGCTATTATGTACTGAATTAGACATAGGTTTATATTTTCTCAATCAAAGTACAAATAAGTAGTCATTAAAATTACATTTCGACTAGAGACAGTTAGCAATAAAAAGGGGTCACATCCAAAATCTGGGGAGAAGTCTTAACTTTGCTACCTAAATTATGGAACATTTAAAGTTTATTTCTAGTTTTTTACCTCAAGGAATGTTGGATCATTTTATGATTACGGATTTTAAGGAGGTGGGTCATG
>DATJCU010000203.1:0-2344 GCA_035497795.1 Edaphocola sp.
TTTTTGCCACAGAAAAAAATCTACTGAAGGATTCAAAACAAAAAAAAATGCTGTCCAAAAATATAACAAGACTTTTTTATATTGGGAAGGTTCTCCCGTAAAGCCACTGGCAAGAGCAATGCCCGCAAGAAAAACATTCGGCGAAAATCGATAAGTTCCACCATCTTTTATAAAATGTAAAGACCAAAAAACACCACGAAGATCGATAAATTGATTAAGCGAATATCCTGGAGAAAACATGAAATTCATATCCTTAAACAGGATAGGATCCATAACTAAGCTGAATGCACCTAAATCACCTCTATAACCAAATCCAGACTCTTTTATTTGCTGGAATGATAAATCTTTTTTTGTTATGATTGTGTCTTGATTCTTAGCAACCTCCTCCGCTCCAGTAATCAGCGGAAAAAAAAGAAAAAATAATATTGCTGTGAATCTAATCTTGATATTCATTAATACCATAAATTATCCAACGGAGATCGTTTTGTATTAGAATAATGAAGCAAGGTCTTATAAATCGCCATCGTTCCAAACACTATACCCGTTCCTAAAGCGCCCCCTGTATGACTTTTTCCTCCTGTATTGTCTCTAAATGCCGCAGCAAAAGAACGAAGAGTCAGTCTAAAATCAGTAGCAAGAACTTTTCTTGAAGTATTAAAAAAAGCAGACGTTGGCCCCGAAGCCCCAGCATCGATATATGCAATATCATGGAGAAAAGCTGCCAAATCCAATGCTCCCGTAATAGGCATTTTACCTATTTTATCTTCTGGAGTTGATCCAACATAATTAGTGCCAAATGCACCATCCTCAGTAAAAACATGCCAAATTGATACGAGAAAATTTGATTCAGGAACCAGATTTTCACCTATAGCAGGAACATCAGCACAATCTTCATTAAACGCAGAATTCACAATATCCCTTCCTATGTAATTATAGGCGAACCCCTTTTCAGAATTATACCCTCCGTTTGCGACCATCATAGACCACCCATAGCTCCACCCGCCATTCTGCGCCACCTGAGCGTACACCCCACCAACATTAGCACCTGCGTACAATCCTCGGCCTTCCATGCCGAAAAGACCTGCTTCATAGCCTGTGGAATCCATGTCCTCTTTTGCAATTCTATAGTAAGCGATTGTTTGCATAGGTTTAATATAATCTTTTTATCGTTCTTTTAATTTTTTCAGTTCTTTTTCATAAGACTCACGAGTGCTTATTAAAGCTTTATAGCCATCAGTAGTTTTAACAGAACGCACATAAACTGTATCTATTTTGCCTTTTTCCTTTGTAATTTCAATAGGACAAACACCTTCGGATTTTAGCTCTAGAGTCGCTGTGTATGATACACTTCTTGAAGAAAAAACGTTTATAAAATCACAATCAATTTGAATGCCATTCGGAAATTCCATAGGAATACGATACCTATATGGACCGTTCCTTTGATTATCATCATATATATACTTAAATAGGACTGTATCCAGTCTAGGGAAATATATGTTTTTTTCTTCTAAAACTATTATTTTGCAAATAGATTGATTGCATTCTTTTATAAAAAATGGTGTATAAGGAATGGCGGTATTTGAATAGAGATATAGACTATCCCCTCTAAAAGATGTAGCAGAGATAGGCCGTAAACTATATTCTCTAAAACCAATATCATTTCCTAATAAATCAAAAGATGGAATCAATAAATAATTATGCCTAGAAATTCTTGATTTTATTGAACAAGAATTTCTTTTTGAAATAGGAGATAAAAAACCTGAATAGTGAATATCTGGACTTGCATTATTTAAAATGTAATCACACCCTATTTCCAAATCATTTGAAGAAAAAGGCTTAATAGAATCAGTACTATAAAATGAACAGCCTTTATTAAAAGAATACCAACATCTATCGTCACTACAAGTATTTATAGAAAGAGACCAACAAGTATTATTTAGTTCGGCCCTTAAATCAAATACAAGGGAAAGAACTAAAATCACTATTGCTTTGGATAAAATGTTTCCCATTTGCCGTCTATAACCTTTGTTTGAGTAAATATAATGCCAAAATAACTATTAATTTTAGCTTTTACTTTTCCTGTAGCTGCAATTATCGTAGTATTTTTCAGATCAGCAACATATTGAGCAGCATCTTTTTTGCCAAATTCACATGCAAATAGCTTCATTATTTTTTCATTTTTATATCTAAAGTCATCTAACCTAAGAACAAATTCCTCTGGCGTAATGTAACCTCCATATTCTTCATTAAGCATAATTCCACCTTCATCTGCATGAGCCATAAACTCAAAAACATCTGGATCATTATCTTTAAAGTATTCTGCCCATCTTTTCACCCTAGGATC
>DATJCU010000204.1:0-1655 GCA_035497795.1 Edaphocola sp.
TTCCCTTCTATCATGTTTAAAGATTCGGGGAGTTTTAGTTTAGTTAATTTATTATTTTCAAAAGTTTGCTGTCTTATTAAATTAATTTTTGTTAGTAAATTAAGTTCACTAATCTCATTATTCATGAATGCTGCATCTCCAATATCAAGAATTGATTCTGGCAAAACTAGTTTCTTAATTTTGTTATTAGCAAAAGAAGAATCACCAATCCTTTTAAGTTTTGGAAGATTTAATTCAACCAAATTATTTCCTTCAAATGCATAACTTCCTATATCTATGGTGCTTTTAGGAAAAACAACACTATTTAATTTTTTCTTTCTAAAAGCATATGCTCCAATTGCTAAAACAGGATAACCTTCAATATTACTTGGAAGAATAATATCTGTTTCACTCCCAAAGTATTTTGATATTACAGCTTTTTCATTAAATATTATATATTCAAAATCATTAAATCTTATTCCTGAATTGTCCAGAAACTGGTCAGCAATAGAACCTTGATAATATTCGGGAAATTTAGCTGTTTTAATCCTGTTACCTCTTAGTATATTGTTTCCAATAAATTTAACCGACTCAGGCACTTCAATATTTTCTATTTGATTCATTTGAAAAGCACCATATTTAATATGTGAAATTGTTGATGGAATTGAAATTTGCAAAATGTTTTTGCTTCCAAATGCATTTTCTCCAATCTCTGTTACTACACATCCATCAATGCTATCCGGAATTGATACTACAATAGAATTACCAATGTATTCATCTATTCTGATTTGTTTATTAGTAATTGTGCATTTATAATCCCTAAATGTTATTTGCTCTTGAGATAATAAACAACTCGAATGTGCAAGAGAAAAAATTATGATAATAACTATTGTTGGTAAATTGCTTTTCATTATGTGGTGTCGTTTTTGTATTAATGCCAACGGTAAGCGGTATATTTTTCGGGCGGCAAAGGAACTTAAAACTTTCCAGCCGTTAAGAACCTGATACGAAGCACGAAACTAATTGTTTAAAAAATCCCGCCGCCTGAAATATGACCGCATGTTGCAGCCTGGTACGATTTACTCATCTATTAATCCAATCGTTGGATTTTAGAAAATGCTAATCAGTTTTCAGGCAGTTTAGATTTCATCTTCGCTTTCCAATCTGTCGTTTAGACTTTCTAACCATTAAAAACTGAATAGGGAACAGGTGATTAAAAATTTGGTTATTCCCGTCGTCTGAAATATCGACGTTTTGTTTTTCAGGTTGCTGATATTTTATCTGTCAATCTAATTATCGGATTTATAGAAAGTGTCAATCAGTTTTTAGTCAGTTTATTTGTCATCTTCGCTTTTAAATCTGTCGTTTCAAATTTTTAGCTTTAGTTTAATCATTTTCGTATTGTTTCTTACTTCTGCAATTTATATATCTGTCTGTTAATTTACTTCTCTAATTTATCATTAAAGATAATTATTTCTTTGATTTTTGAGCTTTTTAACCATGTTTTCTATTCGTTAATTTTCAAATTATTCAGCGTGATAAATTTTCACCTTCGGTCAATTTTCATTAATCTCGATTCTGATTTTTTGTGTTTTATTCAGTTCGTTATTCATTCTTAATAATTGAATTTGACTGCAGTATTTATCATGATATAAGTATGTTATCTTTTTGTGTTT
>DATJCU010000205.1:0-12926 GCA_035497795.1 Edaphocola sp.
AGAAATCGATACTGTTTAAAAAAGTGTGTATTTCAATTTATTGTTTAATAATTAATATTTTGGAAGTGTGTTTTGCAATATAAAAAAGCCAGCTTATATTTGTCGAATGAAAGTGTAGAGCAGGTACATTTTGATAATTTGGTAGTGGGACAGGAATCAGGTAGTTTGTTGGAAGAACGCCATTTACCTAATTGGAAAGATTGGGGGAAAAGAATGCATAAAAGATTTGGCAGATCTTTAGGCTTTGATTTTGAAGGGTATGGAGCAGATGGGTATGGAAGTGAATTGAGTAGTGTTTTTTCTCCATATATTGCAATTGAGGCAGAAGTAACCGCAGGTTTGTATTTGTCTAATAATAAATTTTCAGTAGGATTTATGAATAATGTATATTACGATATTGTTATTAGTATCAATGGTAATTCATATAATAAAGGAACTACTAGTGATGTAGGAAAAACAAAATGGATTGATATTGAATATAGCCCAAATCTAACCATTGGAGCCCAATATTAAATATATTCTAATGGTAATGATAAAAATGGCAATAGTATTTTTACCAACATTTTAAGTAGTAATTTTTTTGGTTATGGGATTGAAATAAAGTTAAATAATCAATTTTAATTAAAAAATGTTTTTATTGGTAATATCTTTACAGTAAATTTTGGTGCAATTGTTTGTAGAAGTGGAACGTTAAAAAGAGGCTATTTATGGAGCAGATGATTATTATTTTATTTATCATTATTTTTATTTGCATTTTTAGGTATTTCTTTTTAATAATGCCAAAGAAAGCTGCACAAGAAACAATTAAAATTAAATTGAATTCAAAAGGATACACAATTTGTAACTTTAAATTTTTACCTTGGCAATTTACAACGTTTAAACAGCGAGGAGATTGGGAGTTTAAAGAAGGAATAAATATTTTTAATGATACACAATTAAATACAAAAATTTATGGAAAATTATAGTATTTGAATTCCAATAATGAAAAATGTGTTTCAACAGTAAAAATCTCACTCGATATGTTTTCATTTGTTTCTAACGTTGAATTTTATCCTGAAATTAATTAAATAAAATTCTATTTGTCATTATATCTTTATGAGAAATTATAAAATTTTTTTAATTATTTGCAACTAATAGATTAATTGATGAGCATTATATTTAAATATTTATATAAAGTTATTGGCAAATAGATAATTAAAAGCAAATGAAATATATTTTAGTTTTGATTGTTTTGTTCACTCATTTTTATGCAATAGGTCAACATAAAGATTCCATGGATTCAAAACAACCCTCCATAGAATTGATCACAAGATTTGGGAGTTCTCTTAACTATCAACCAATTATTTTTATTAATAATAAACTATATAATGGAAAGGTATCAAAAATTAATCCAAATAAAATAGGAGTTATTTTTGGAGAAGGAGATAGTTCCTATGTGATTCGCACTTTTGGTAATGGACCAGATACTTCATTGATACGTCAATATTTTGGAGAGCAAAGGAATAGAGGTGTTTTATTTATCTTCACTAAAGATAAAGTAAAAATTGTATCTAAAAAGAAACTTCTCCAATGTTTTAAGGACGAGAGATATAAAGTGATTTTTAAAGTTAATAATGCTCCCTTAGTAAACAATCCTGCAGAATTAGACCTCGACAAAATTGATAAAATTCAAATTGTTAAAGAATTTAAATTAGAAAGATGGGATACAAAAGAAGAAGATGAATTTATCTTATTTGTAATTAGTTATAGCAAATAAAAATTAATAAAATAAAAACTATTCCCTATCTTCTGATTAAAAAGGGGCATCCTTTTTTATTAAACCATGGTAAAAACTTCAGTTATGTTAAAAATACTTTTTTCAAATATTATTATTATTTTATCTTTAAATTTAAAAGGCTTTAGCCAAATTGTTGATTTAACTCCAATTGTTATGAATCAAAAATCAGTAGATTCATTAATAGAGCGTTATGAATATTTTAAAAATTGGAGTCCTAAATATTTCACTGGACCCAAACCAAAAGGAAATTGGAAAGTTTTTAACATAAATCATTTAGAGATAGAAGATTTGGAAAAATTTGATTTAAACAAAAACTCCTTTTTAAAAAATCTTAAAAAGGATTTTGACTATCCAAGTATTATGTACATGTTTATCGACACAACTATTGCTAAAAGGGATGATATTTTTTATTTGCCTAATCCTGTAGATTCTAATCCATTTGCTCCTGGGTTTGGATTTTTTATACCATATAATATTATAGAAAATATTAAGTTTTTGGACAATAAGATCGATATTAAAAAAGCTAGTTTGTTTGTTTTGTCGATTTGGACAGAACTATATTTATATTACAATGAAGAATTGTATATTGTTGAAGATAATAATCTACTTCCAGCAATTCCATACCTAAAGAAAAAATATAAAAACAAGGAAGGATTCCTTTATAAATACAATCATTTTTTTTGTGAATAAGGGTAAGATAGTTTGTATTAATAAATTTGGTTTAGACTTTTGGAAATAATTTGAAACATTTTAATTTTATAATAAATTTAATTCCTTGGTTCATAACAATAAAAAAATTCTCTATCTTCAACTTTAAATATGGCTTGCTTAACGATTCGACATATTAGAAATGTGGCATGAGTCACTGGGTCTATGAGAATGAAATCGAACAGTAATCTGCGGTTCTGACTATTATCGGGATGCTTTCCTTTTTTGAATAAAGAGAAACGTTTTACATTGATTTTTTTTCGAAAATATTAAAACCATAGTACAGTTTAAATCAGCATTAAAAACAACTTTCTAAATTGTAATCTATTATTATTTCCTTAATAAAAATTATTCATCACTAAAACTCACTTCTGTATAATCAACTTGACCTGAAATAGGCGGAGTCAATTTTCTTACATGTATTGAAATATGTGCATCTTGAATTTTTTCTTTAATAGAATTATATAAATCAGTAACAATACTTTCTAAAGTGCTGTGGTTTTTTTTAATTACAATTTTTGTCCATTCATATAATTCAGTATAATCTATAAAAGGTAATGCATTGATATTCGAATTTTTTCTTACGGTGATATCCACTGAAATTGCATTTCCAGTTTTTGCTTCCTGTGGATATAAACCAATTGGAGCGTTAAATCGAGCATTTTTTATAGAGACAGAAAACATTTTCCAAAATTTAATAAATACTTACAAAACCATCTTCCATCAACTTGTCATTTTTATACAACTTGAAAGAATATAAACCTAGATTATTGAAGTTTCTTTTGTCTAAAATAACAACAGGCTCTTTTACTCTCGGTATGGTCAATACTTTCTTTTTGTTTTGATTATAAAACTCGACTCGATAATTAGTAGTATAAGCGTCCTTTAGTTCTATATTGACATGTCCTGTAAAGGTATTGGTAAAAACATATTTTGATTGGACGAAATTTGAGTTTTTTACTTGAGATTCAACAACTGCTATTACTGATTTTGAATTCTCCATTGCTTTATTGGCATCTTCTTGCAATTGCTCTGTATTTATTATAGCTTTTTGTTGTTTTAAGTCTGCGGAATCTAATGTAACATGATTCAAATTGCTTGAAAAATCAACGCCTGATGTGAATTCCATCTTAATTTGATACCAATTTTTACCCAATAATGGATGTGCATCTATAAAAACAGCATTTCCTCTTTTAGTTTGTGGTATAGTTCCAATAGTTGTAAAGTTTACCGAACTGTCATTTGACCGTGAAACCGTAATTACCTTAATGCCATATTCATAAGTATTGTAAAATGTGAGGATGTTTATTCCATCTTTAGTTTCAATATTAAAATCTGGTAATACTGGAATGATATCCGCTTGAGCATAGCATTTATTAATAGAGAACAAACTCATTAATAAAAAAGAGATGCTGTAAATCAACTTGTTTTTCATAATTTCAAAAGTATTACAAATGTATGGAATCGGTTTTTTAAATTGTGAATATATAATGAAAATTTAAGAATTTTAACAATATGATTAAAGTCATTAATAAAGCAAGTGATTAATGCTGTTATTTCCCTGCAAACCGCCGGTATGAAGGGCAATTATATTTTTATTCTTAAAGTTCCCATTTTGGATAGCATCTAATAATCCGTACATCATTTTAGCAGTATATACAAAATCTAATATTATATTTTGTTCTTTTTTAAAGGTATTCATAAATTCGAGTAGCTCTGGAGTGTGCTTGCCAAAACCACCAAAGTGATAATCAGTAATTAGATGTCCATTGTTATTTTGATTATATGCTATTAATTCCTTCTCTAGATAGGCTCCTTGTTTTAATGCAGTATAACCATAGATAGATTGCTCTTTTCGAGCAGCAGATAATAATCCACAAACAGTGGTAGCAGAGCCTACTGCAGTAGTAATAATGTCTATGTGTTCCGGAATATAGTTATAGATTGTTGCCGCTCCTTTTACACCTAATTGCCCTTGGCCACCTTCTGGGATAATCAGATAATTTGGAAATTGATTTCGTAATTTGATAAGAAAAGATTCCTCCGCTTTTTGTTTGTACTCCGATCTATCTATAAAAATTAATTTCATTCCTAAATTGGAACAGTCTTTTAGGGTATCACTAGGATTTTCTAAGCCTTCTTTTCCTCTAATAATACCAATACAAAGAATTTTATTAAAATTACAAGCAGCTGCTGTTGCAATTAAATGATTGGAATAGGCACCACCAAAGCTTAATATCCCAGCATATTTTCCATTTTTATAAGCTTCAATAAAATATTTTAGTTTAAACCATTTGTTACCAGAAATGATAGGATGAATCTGATCTAAACGTAACAGCGATAATTGTACATTGTTTTCCTCTAATAATTTTGAATATACAGGAGTACACTCAAAATTAAAGTTTAGATTAATAACCATATTCTTTTAAATAGTTGTCATTCTCTCTCCATTTAGGCCGCACTTTTACAAATAATTCTAAGAAAACTTTTTTACCCAAAAACTCTTCAATACTTTCTCTCGCTTTGGTGCCCAGTCGCTTAATTAATTTCCCTTTTTCTCCAAGAATAATCATTTTTTGAGTTTCTCTGGTAACTACTATATCCGCACTGATGTGAACAATATGAGGTAAATCTTTAAAAGATTGAATCATAACTGCTGAGTGATAGGGGATTTCTTTATCATAAAGTAGATATATCTTTTCACGGATTAATTCTGAAACAAAGAATCGAGTAGGTCGATCAGAAATATCATCTTCAGGGAAAAATGCAGGATTTTCAGGGAGATATTTTAAAACAGTTGGAATTACTAAATCCAGATTAATTTTCTTAGTTACAGAAATAGGAATGATTTCCTGAACTTCTAATCTTTCTCTATAATCCTTTATAATAGCTTCTAAAGAATGCTTATCTTTTAATAAATCTACTTTATTCAGCAAAAGAATTTTAGGTGATTTTATTTTTAATTCATTGATGATAGTGGCAAATCCTTCAGCACTTTCGGTAATGTCTGCCATTAATAAAGCTGCATCGGTATCCTCTAGAGCATTTTTTACTTGATGCATCATTTTATTGTGCAACTTATATTTAGGATTGATGATTCCAGGTGTGTCTGAGAAAATAATTTGATAATTCTCTTCAGTAATAAAACCTAAAATTCGATGCCTAGTTGTTTGAACTTTAGGCGACACGATTGATAAAGGTTCCCCTACGAGTGCGTTCATTAATGTGGACTTACCAGAATTTGGAGGTCCAAAAATGTTAACAAAACCGGCTTTGTGTTTTTGATTCATACCCTGCAAAGATAAAGTCTATTCAAACAAGAAAGTACTTGATTATTTCTAAAACCATATAATCTTTTGATAATATTTATTATACATCCATATTGACATTCTTTTTTGAAATATTTTTAGACTTAAATAAATTACATAAAACTTTTATTGAGAATGTTATCTTTCAATTATTTTGTTATAATTTATGTTTAGCTTTGAAAAATTTTTATAAAATTTCAATTTATTTTTAAATGAATGAGTCGGGTACTAATGTATTAAATTTACATCCTGGATTGGTTGTTGGCTTTGCGGTGATTGTGTTATTAATGATGTTATTAGACCTAGGAGTATTTAATAAAAAAAGTCATGTAATAAGCAGTAAAGAAGCCTTGGGCTGGTCCACACTATGGATTTCTCTTGCCATGCTTTTTTCAGGTGCTATCTATTGGCTCTATAATAAAGATGCGGGTGGCCATCAAGTTGCAGTGAATAAAATTGCTGAGTTTCAAGCAGCTTATTGGGTGGAGCAAGCTTTGTCAGTAGATAATTTATTTGTTTTTATTCTTATTTTTAATTTCTTTAAAGTCCCAAAACATTTACAACATAAAGTACTTTTTTGGGGCATTATAGGAGCTATCGTATTTAGAGCTATTTTTATTTTTGCAGGCGTAGGATTAATTAAGCTTTCCTATATTCAAAATAGTGTGGGATTACTTGGAAATCATGAACCGTTTAATATTATCTTAATAGCTTTTGGTCTGTTTCTTGCTGTGGCTGGTATTCGATCTTGGGGCAAACATAAGAAAGAAGAAAGTCAAGATTTTGGCAATTCTTTTGCGGTAAGAATAATAAAAAAACTTTTTAAGGTAAGTGACACTTACGATGGAGATAAGTTTTTTACCTTTAAAAATGGTAAGAAAATGGCAACGCCTTTACTTCTGGTTTTAGCGGTTATTGAATTTTCTGATTTGCTATTTGCAGTAGATTCTATTCCAGCCATATTCGCTATTTCTAAAGATCCTTTTATACTCTATACTTCTAATATTTTTGCAATTCTAGGTTTAAGATCCTTATACTTTTTATTAGCGAATTTCATCAATATGTTTAGCAAACTTCCTTATGGACTCTCCATTATTTTGACTTTTATTGGAGTGAAAATGCTTATAGCTCCTTGGATAGAAATTTCTTCTGTACTGTCCTTGATTGTAGTAGGAGGCTTGTTAATCCTATCTGTTATTTTATCTTTAATTTTTCCAGAAAAGAAAGTGCCATAATAAATTCCTGATGAATTCCACCACCGATTTTAATTAAAAATTCTTTTTTATTTCTTGTTTCCTATAGCCTAAATATATCATTATCGGTAAAATAGTGAATGATAAAATCATACAAATCATCATGCCGCCTACTATCATAATTGCCAAAGGTTTTTGAATTTCAGATCCCATTCCGTTTGATAATGCAGCTGGAAAAAGACCTAAAGAACCCATTAATGCAATCATAACGATAGGCCTTATTCTACTTGAAACCCCTTCAATAACAGCTTCAACCAAAGGCATTTTCATATAATTCTCTTTTATGACTGCTATTAATATCATACTGTTAATCGTATTTACTCCAAATAAAATAATAAAGCCTATTCCAGCTGAAATGCCGAAGGTTGTTTGAGTTATGAGTAATGATAAAAACCCGCCTATAAATGCAAAAGGTATGGTTCCTCCTGCTATTAAAGTATCCTTCATGTTTCCAAAGTTGAAATAGAGTAAGCCCATGATTAATAATAATGATATTGGAACAACTACTGCTAATTGTTGAGTAGCTCTTTCTTTACTTTCAAACTCACCGGCCCATTCCATTTTATGTTGTTTGCCTAGCTTTACATTCTTTGTTACCAATGCTTTTGCCTCATCAATAGTGCTTCCTAAGTCTCTGTCTTCTATTCCAAAGCCAATGGCAATATATCTGCTGTTACCCTCTCTATAAATAAATGCAGGTCCCGTATGATAATCAATAGTTGCAATTTCTTTTAAAGGTACTTTTTTGTCATTGATAGTAGGAATAAGAATGTCTCCAATTTTTTCAGGTGTATTTCTATATTCTTTTTCAAAACGTAATCGGACATCAAACATCCTTTCTTCTTCATAGAATGTAGTGGCTGATTGACCTCCAATGGTCATTTCAATCACAGCTTGTGCATCTTGCATAGAGACAGCATACTTTGCCATTTTAGAATCATGTAATTTAATTCTTAATTCAGGTAATCCTATGTTTTTAAATACATTCACTTCACTAACCCCTCTTACTTTTTTGATAACATTAGCCACTGAATCTGCCATGCTTTCTAATTCAAACAAATCATTTCCAAATATTTTAATAACTAAAGGTGCTTTTACTCCAGCTACATATTCTTCTACATTATCTTGAATCGGCTGACTAAATCCAAAATTAATTCCTGGATAATGTTCTAAATCTAATCGCATTTCATCTAATAACTTATCCTTATTTATTTTTCTATTCCATTCCTTTTCTGGCTTTAGCTGAATATTGAATTCAATATTGAAAAATCCAGTAGGATCTGTGCCATCATTGGGTCTTCCAGTTTGTGTTAATACAAATTCTACTTCCTCATATTCTAATAATCTATCTTTCATTTTTTGAGTCAGTCGAACCGATTCTTTTAAATTGATACTATTAGGTAGTGTTGCTCTTACATAAATAGCACCTTCATTTAGCTTTGGTAAAAATTCAGATCCATAATTTAAAAATTTCATTACACTTGCAATCAAAAGGATACCAAAACCAATGAGAAATGCTTTTTTATATTTAAAACTAAATTGGAACATTTTAAATATATTCACCCTAAAAAACTTTGAAATGATATTTTCTTTTTCAACAATATTTTTAGTCAATAATAACTTACACATTGCTGGAACATAAGTTAGGCTTAAAATTAAAGAACCCAAAAGTGCATATCCCAAGGTGAAAGCCAAGGGTGCAAACATTTTTCCTTCCACCTTTTGAAATGAAAATATGGGCATCAGAGCAACAATAAGAATGAGTAAAGCAAAGAATATATAACCTGCGACACTACCAGCACTCTTTTTGATAATTCCAACTTTTGAAATCTTATTGAATCTTTCAACTCCTATTTTTTTTGATTTCTTTTCTAAAGCAACAAATACTTGTTCAACGATGACAAGAGTACCTTCTAATAGTAATCCAAAATCTAAAGCACCCATCGAAATTAAATTCGCAGGCAAACCTTGGATTTTTAGCATTATAATTGCAAAAAGAAATGCGAGTGGAATTACAGAAGCAACAATGAAAGTAGTCCGCCAATTATAAAGAAATATAAAAACAATTAATGATACTAGAATCACACCTTCAATCAAGTTTTTGGATACCGTTTTGACCGTAGTATTTACTAATTCTGTTCTATCAACTACTGGAATGATTTCTACACCATTTGGGAGTTCATCGTTATTGAGTACTGCAATTCTTTCTTTTATTCTTTCTATCACTTCACTTGGGTTCTCACCTCTTAACATAATGATGATTCCTTCTACCACATCATTTTCTTTATTGTATCCTACTTGTCCTAAACGTGGTTTTGCTGATACTTCTACCTCTGCAATGTGTTTTACTAAAATGGGAGTGGCCCCTTTTACCTTAATTTGTATGTTTTCAATATCCTCTTTACTTTCTAAAAGTCCAACACCTCTTACAACATAGGCTTGGTCTCCTTTTGAAATAATGTCTCCTCCAACATTTACATTTGTTTTGGATACTGCTTCGTAAACATCTAATGGTGATAAATCATAATTGTGTAATTCTGTTGGATTTATTTTTATTTCATATATTTTCTCCTCTCCTCCGAAACTAACAATGTCAGCTACACCTGGAACTGATAAAAGCTCCCTTTCAATTACCCAATCTTGTACTGCGGTGACCTCCTTTATAGGTAAGTCACTTTTAATGATATATCGAAATATTTCTCCTGTAGCACCAGATGGAGGCTCTATTCCATAATCTGCTCCTACAGGCAGTTTTACACTGTTCATACGATTTGAAGCCTATTGCTGCGCATAAAAATCAGTGATATTATCATCGAAAATTACTGTTACTACTGAAAGGCCAAATAAAGAAATAGAGCGAACAGAACTTTTGTTAGGAATCGTATTCATTTCCTTTGAAATAGGTAAGGTTATAAATTTTTCTATTTCCTCAGCGCTTCTTCCTGGCCATTGTGTAATAATTCTAACTCTTGTATTAGTTACATCTGGGAAAGCTTCAATAGGGGTATGGATATAAGTGAATATTCCGCCAATTAGTAAGAGTGTGGCTCCAATTATTATTAGAATTGAATTTTTTAATGAAAAGGAGACAATATTTTGAACAAGTTTTTGCATGATATTCTTTTAAATGAATTTTGGGTTCTTTAATTATTTACTTTATTGTCTCATATATTAATAAAGCATTTTTAGTAATAACCTTTTCTCCATCTTTTAGTTCTCCTTCTACATAACTTAAGGAATTATTGGTTGACAACTCGAAAACCCGACGTATGACCATGTCACTATCATTATTATAGATAACAACATAATTTTGATTGTTGTCAAAAATCAATGCCGATTGAGGAACTGCTAATGCGCTTTTCCCTGAATTGTCTATAGGTAAAATAATATCCGCCGACATTCCCGGTTTTAATTTCATTTTTGGATTGTCCAGTATTATTTTTGCTTTTAATACCCTTTCTTCTGCATCAAATACCTGCCCTATTTGATTAATCCTACCATGAAAAGTCTCATCAGGATAGGCAAGTGTCTTAATTTCAACGACTTGATTCGTGTAAATATGACGCATATTGCTGGCATAAACATTTGCCATGACCCACACATTATTTAAATTAGAAATAGTGAATAATTGTGTATTTCCTGCACTTACTGGCATACCTTCTGATATGTTTTTATTAATGATATAGCCATCACTTGGTGCTTTGACTTGAATGCCATTTGTATTTGCATTCATCAATTTCAAATTCTTTTTGCTTTTTGTAATACTTGAGGTCAACATATTCACTTCTGCTTGTGCTTCTGCCAAGTCTTTTTCGGAAGCAATTCCATCCTCATGCATTGATTTTATGGAAGACAGTTTCCTTTTGGCTACTAATAATTGGGTCTGGGCAGACTGTGTGTCGTCTTGTATCTCATTGAGAGAAGCACTTTTTATTATTGCCAAAATTTGTCCTTTTTTGACATAGTCTCCAAGTGAAAAATAGGTGGCACTTACCACGCCATCCACCATACTTGTAAATGGAATAGTTCGATCAGAATTGCTA
Source organism: Edaphocola sp. (assembly GCA_035497795.1). Classification (GTDB taxonomy): domain Bacteria; phylum Bacteroidota; class Bacteroidia; order Chitinophagales; family Chitinophagaceae; genus Edaphocola. The sequence continues at coordinate 11,090 of DATJCU010000205.1, forward strand.
ACCACCTCACCCGTTAAAGTAACCGAATTCTGAATAGGTTTTCTTAGAACAGTTTGGATTTCAACCTGCTTTTTCAGATCATTATTCAAATGAAAGCGCTCCATTTTTGGTGTTTCTAGAACATCATGAGCATTGCAAGAGAACAGAAATAGTGTAAAAAAGGAGAATAATGCTACTAATTGTCCAGAATTCTTTATGCTGTTAAAGGTCTTCTCCAATAATAAATTGTAAATCTTCATAATATTGATTAATGTCTTTTTTTGTATTTATTAGTATTGTCTTATGCTCAGTATAGGTGTTTAAAAAATCTATAAATTCAAGCATACTTATATTTCTTTGCTTGAAATTCTTGATATGACTATATAGTAATTGATCTAAATCATTATCGAAATCCTTTTCAATAAGTTCATACATTTCTTGAGCAGATTGAAATTGATACAGCACTTTAGCGATATTGTTTTTAATATCAATATTGTTTTTTTGAGACTTTAATTGTGACTGCTCCATTTCAAAACGGGCAATGTTTATATTCCCTTTATTTCTGTCAAAAACAGGTAGGTCCATAGCAACGCCAAATCCTATGAAATTCTTCATGATATTACTATTTCTATCATAATTAATAGAGAGCTTCAGATCAGGTGTTTTAAGTGCTTTTTGAAAATCCCAATTAACCTGTGCCTTTTTTTCTTCATTTTTTAAATACAAAAGCTCTGGGTTATTGATTATTGCCTTTTCGTAAAAGTTGTTGAGGTCGAATGATGCGTATGACTTTAAAGGAATTTGTATTTCACTAAGGATAAATAAAAACTCAGAATTACCAATTTGTAAATAGTTTTTTAATTCCACATTCTTTTCAAACAAGGCTTGTCTTGTTATTTTTAAAGATTGTTGCAAACTTATTTCTTCAGCTTTTAATCTTACAAATTCAGATTTACTAATATTCCCTTTTTGGAATTGATTATTGTAGGCATTTGTTAGTTGTTGAATTGCCTCTGTTTGATTTTTAAAAATTGTTTCTTCTTGTTGCAGTGCAATTATTTCGATTATTAAGTTTCTTAAGTCTCTTCTTAAATTTCTTAATAAATCTCTTAATACTAATTCCTCACTTATTACATTCAGCTCTTGAAGCAAAATACTTTTCTTTCTTTTGCCTGCTGTAAGAATAGCTTGTTCTATAGAAATTGCAAGTTGAGTTGTTTTGCCCCAGTTGCTAATAATTGGATTACCTTCTTCAACAGATTGATTTTTCCATAAGTTCACCTCACTAATTTCCAAAGTGGGATTAGGCCAATATTTTGATTGAATTAAGGAAGACTCTGACTTTGAAATATTTAGTTTTTGAAAAATAAGATCAATATTATTTTTCAAGAATATGGCTTCTATTTCAGATGGGTTTAATTTTAAGGTGTCTTGTGCGATTGTGCTAGTATGTATAAAAAATAAGAGCACTAATATGGTAGATAGTGTTTTTTTCAAAGCTTGTTATTTAAAGCTTCAAAGGTATTCATCAAAGATTATAGGGAAATTTGAATTAGATTAGAATTCGATTAGAAATCTATCTAATAATAGTAATAGAGGATTAAAAGTATTGATTCTTAAAGGTAAGTTCAACTTTAGTACCTGCATTCTGTATTGAATTTATTTCAATCTTTATTTGATGTCTGTCCAAAATGCTTTTAGCCAGCGTAAGCCCAATACCGTCAGGCTGTGAAAAAACCCAAAAACTTCCTATTTCTTCCTAAAAATGATCCAAGAATTATCATACCCTAGCATAACGCTTCATTAGAGAATAAATTTTTTAGGCAGCGATATTTGATGAAAAAAATGGAAGTCCGCA
>DATJCU010000206.1:0-5210 GCA_035497795.1 Edaphocola sp.
TCTAAGGAAGTACCTTGAAGAAAGACCGCAAGCTTGCGACCTCTTAAATGTGTCGCTTCTTGCGGTCTTGTTTGGCTAAGCCTTTTGCTTAGACAACTTAAAGAAAAATTGTTATACTACAGGCCATGAGAAGTTTTATCTATAAGATTTATTTTAACAGATAAAAATAGAAAAGCTTATTGATTGCTTTAGGAAATATATTGGGGACGGAATGTTAAGGGAAGTTTTTTTTATCATAATTCTCCTTGCGTTTCTTTCTTTTTAGACATACAATAAATAAGTGTATGTATTCTAAATTAAGTAAATATTCAGAGAAAAAAAAAGAGGATTAATTTGATGCTTAAACTAGGAAAAGAAATAGGTGGATACACATTAGTCGAAGAACTGGGATTCGGTGGGAATGGAGTCGTTTGGCGAGTAGAAAAAGACCATTGCCAGTATGCAATGAAGATTTTAAAAAATATTCCTCAAGGAGAGAAATCAATACGCTTTAAAGATGAAATATCAATTGTTTCCCAAGAGAAAAGCAATAAAGGAATACTTCCGATATTGTACTACTCATTAGATAAAAAAACAAAATGGTTTTACATAATGCCAATAGCAGAGCCAGTATTTGATTATATTAAAAAACATAAACCTAAAGAACGAGTTCTATTGTCTGTAGAATGCATTCTTGAATTAGCAAAAACTCTTGAGGAGTTACACCTAAGAAATATTTATCATCGCGATATAAAACCAAGTAATATTTATAAATACAATGAATTGTGGGTGTTGTCTGATTTTGGATTGGTGGACTATCCAGGTAAGGTTCATGTAACAGGAGAAAAAATTGGACCCTATAATACGATGGCTCCTGAAATGAGAAGAAATCCGAGTGAAGCTAATAAATCGGCAGCTGATATTTACTCTTTAGCAAAAACTTTATGGATTTTATTAACGGAGGATGAAACAGGGTTTGATGGTAGTTACCATTCAGAAGATAGTAAAATCGGTTTAAAGAATCATATTTCTGAAATATTTATAGACCCTATTGATAGTTTAATAGAAAAAGCTACAAGCAATTCCCCAGAAGAAAGACCTCTTATAGGGGAATTTATTTCAATTTTAAATAAGTATAAAACAAACATAGATGATTTCTGTACAAAAAATACATCTGATTGGAAAAAGATTTTAAAAGGTATATTTCCAAACTTCTATCCAGAAGAAGTAAAGTGGACAAAAATAAATGATATTGTAAAAATTTTAAAAGCTGTTGGCAGTATCGAGTCTAGTAATCATGCTTTTTTGCCAGGTGGGGGAGGGCTAGATTTAACTGACGCAAGTGTTTCAAAAGAATCAGAATGTATTGAATTAAAACTTGGGTCTACCTATTATGTTTGTAAGCCAGATTCCTTAACTTTCAATTCTTTTGGAACAAGTGAAGAATGGTTTTATTTTAGACTTGATAATAAAATACTTGAACCAGTGCTTAATAATCCAATCATTATGAAGTGTTATGAAGAGCTTGTTGAGTTAACAGATGGTACATATGTTTCTAGGTATGAAGCAGCAGAAATTGCAAGTTCTAAAATAAATCGTTATGTAAATATGCTATTAAGTGGTTCAATAGTCATTTTTTCTAAATCATCATCGTATAATGCTAATAGTAAAACATATGATGGTCGTCATAATAAAATGAACGCCTCTGAGTTTAGAACTTACATATATAATAACGCTTTATGATAATAAAGTATTATTGTATAGAAATTAATCATCTTACGAATCTTTAGGACAATATCCCTTTCGTTCGACCTATCACAGAATTTAATCAAATTTATACTTGACTAGAGACTGTGGACTAGTATAATAGAATTATATTTGCTAAGAAATAGTAATATTAGGAGATTGGTTTATGAATAGATTATTGGCATTTTCAATTTTTAGTTTTAGTTTATTGTTTTTTTCTTGTACTCAAATAATTGATTTATTTAGTGATACAAGAACTCCAATTAATAATCCCCCTGAAGTAACATTGACAATTAATAATGTTAAACCTGTTTCTGGCGATTTAATTACTGCTACGGCTGATGCGGTTGATAAAGATAGTGATTTATTAATTTTTTCTTGGTATTTAGATGGTGTACTGCAAGTAAATGAAAACAGCTCTACCTTTACATTTACAAAAAATGTTGATGTTGATACGACCTTCACAATAAGTGTTGATGTTTCAGATAAGAGTGCAACTGTAACAGCATCAAAAAAAATTAAAATACTTCGAAAACCATATACAAAACAGGAAGTAAGAGATTTAATAACAATAAGCAGGGTAGTTGTCGGACGATCTTACTATTATTCATCTTTAACACTTTCGCTTTTGAATACTTCAAATAAGACAATCAAATATCTTAGGGTAAATGCGACAGCTTATAATGCTGTTGATGACATAGTACACCGTTCTTTTTCTGGACGATTTACAGGACCATATGCACCAGACAAACTTATATACGGCGAATGGGATTATGCGTTTAAAACTAGTACGGCAACAAAAGTAAAAATAAACAGTATCACAATTGAGTATTTAGATGGTTCAAAAATAAAACTTAATGAAGACGAAGTTGTTTTATCATATTTATATGAGAATACTGGAATATTCTCTATATTTCATGTAATAAACCTACCTAAATAAAAACATATTAATAACAGGAGATTTTTATGGCTGAGAAAAGAGGTCGTGTTTTTTTATTGTTGGTTATTATAGGTGTTGTCGCTTTATGGATAATTAATAATGATTTCTCTACTAGTTCTCTAAATAACACTACAAACACAATAATAAACTCAAAGCCTTTGAGCCCAACAAATACTTCCTCACAATCAGTTTCTTTAGGAAAAACACAAGCTCTTAGAAAAGCTAAAGATTATTTAGATTATAAAGGTTTTTCAAAAAAAGGATTAATTAAGCAGTTAGAGTATGAGGGGTTCTCAACAGAAGATGCTACTTATGCTGTTGAAAAATGTGGTGCTGATTGGAATTATCAAGCGGAACGAACAGCTAAAGATTATTTAGAGTATTCTTCTTTTTCAAGAAATAAATTAATTGAACAATTAGAATATGAAGGCTTTACATATACTCAAGCTTTATCGGGCGTAAAAGCAATTGGTTATTAATACATTACGAAAAACGTTGTATTTCTTTCTTTTATGATTTGAATATACTTACTTTTATATAAAAATCTAACTAAAACAACGATAATAAAACTTATGTTTTTTCACTCTGTTTTATTCTTCAAATTCAATACCCTTAGTTGATAATTTATAAAGCGTTTTGCTATATGGCAGTTTTAATAATATCTTATCATCGATTAAATCTAGAACACTTGAAATCATCATAGCTCTACTTAAAAGGCTTACAGTGATATCATTTTTTAGAAGTATACCATCAGCAGATGATACAAATGGGATATTTAATCCCATTCTTACATACCAAATTATTCTTCCTTCTGGAATTGCTCTAATAGGTTGTATAACAAAAAAGCCTGTTCCGAGATAGACAATTAATAAAACACCCAAAATTAGAATTAACCACACAAGATTTTTCTTTCTTTTTTCCATAATTGTTCCTTTTTCTCATCCAGTTATACTCCTCCCTTATATTAAGGGAAAATCATAGAAATATCTCTCTAGAGTATATCACAGTTATAAAAAACAGCAACTTTTATTTTCATACTTGTGAATACTGATAAAAAATTTCTTGTCAAGCGAAAGCGAAAATGACCTAACATTATAAATTTACATAGGCATAATTTCTGAAAAATTTACTATTGCTAATCCTCCAAGGGTGATCAAATGCTGGGATTTGTTTTTTTGCTTTTATAGCTGGTATTTGTTCAACAAAATCAACACTTTTTGAAAGAGCCTGTCTTTCAGGGATTTTTTCAAGGGCAAAAAGTTTTTCATCGTGAAGAACAAACATAGATTTATCCATCATAGTAATTACCGAGACCTTCGTTTTAGGTCGAAGAAATTTCTGTTGATTTTGAGAGTCATATAAAGCATAACGGTTACAATTTATTGCAATATCATGTCCGTTGCTGACTGTCCGTTTTGCAAAAGTAACCAATGTTTGATCAATTTGCTCTTTTGAAGGTTGTATGTCAAAGCAAGATGGTATACCGTCCATAATTGCGAACTGCTGATTGAATTTCGATATGTAGGAATTGAGGAACTCGTTAGCTTCGTCCAAGGTAGAAACGCCAGCAAGTCGCATTTCTTGTGGTAGTCGCCATTGAAGTGTGCCAAAGCTGCGTTCTATCCTTGGTTTAAACTCTGGGACTGATCTTGCTTCTAATTCAATTCCTAGGGTATGACATGCATGAGAAAATTGTGTAAATGTATCATCAGACATGTCTTTCATTTTTTTGCTTTTATATTCAAAAATAGTTCGCCTATCAGTTTTGAACTTTATGGGAATTCCATGTACTGTAAGGATTTGTTTTAATACAGAGAAATATCCACATAGTGTTTCCTGTCTATCAAAATGACCCCCTACAATGCGTCCTGTAGCATCATCAATAGAAAGATGCAGTTGCGATTTGCTGTTCCCAAACCAAAGATGCTCTGAAGCATCCATTTGTATCTCTTCACCAAAATACTTACTTCTGGGCTGAGTCGGATGAACGGTACCGGTATACTCCTCTGTCTCAAGCTGAATGAGCTGATCCCGTTGATCTAGGGAAAGTTTTTTCATTGCTGAAAGTTTCTTTTTAAGATCTCTTTTTGTCTTTTTATGGGCTTTTACAGATACCGTATCGTTTTCTTTAAAGATATTTCGAACTGTAGCTTCACTAACAGTTATGCCCTCTCTTTCTTCAATGATTTGCGAGAAATGGGTCATAGTGAAATCATAATAGGTCTTTTGATAGTGTTCAAAAATCATTGTATGATCTAGTTTATTTACCGGTATGCGTCCCTTGTTTCCATGAATGAGACCAGCTTCGCCTTTTTCTTTATACACTTTAATCATTCGATTAATGCTTCTCGGGCTTCGACTTAGTTTTACTGCCGCTGCATTTTTGCTTTTCCCTTTTTCCACAACATCTTTAATAATGTCTATTTTTTCATCATCCATAAGTGTGCATCTCCTTTTCACAGAGCCTCCTTTGTTGGAAGCTATTTTAGCACATTGGGACATAGTCCCTTGCGACATAATGAGACATTATCACTTTCGATTGACT
>DATJCU010000207.1:0-1802 GCA_035497795.1 Edaphocola sp.
AGCCTATTTCCGTTTATACAGATTTTTAAAGTTCCTAAAAAAAACAATGCAATCTCAAATTAAATGAAAATAAATACCATTAAAAATGTCCATTAGAGAGTATCGTCGAAGAAAAACCATTAAAAATGTCCATTATACCAAAAAGTTCAATAATTTAAATCTTTTTATCATTAACTCAGAAGGCAACGTAATCCATGAGGCTGCTCCGTTTCCGATAGAATTAAGAAATGTATTATATGGCAATCAACCTTTTTTCAAACACAAAAATCAAGTTTCTTTTTCTAATCCTACGAATAGATCAGTTTATGTATTGAGAAAAGACGAATTGGAAGTACAAAGAATTTTATTTGATTTTGGAGATTTAAACATTAAATTCCCCGAAACCAGTGGAAAAGAGATTGCAGAAATAAATTTCAACGAGATGGTTAATAGAATGACATCTCTCAACCGTATTTTAGATGAGTATTCTGGAATATTTGGCCCAGTTTCGTTTATGGAAACCGATAGCCATATTGCTATCGAGTGCATAAAGGATGGGCAAAATATTTATATCTTTTACTGTAAAGAAAGTTTGAAATCCGTTATAATCAAGCCTGAAGACATCTTAGTTTATGGACTTCCTATGACTTTCCTTAATATGATTTCGGTTTCGCCTGATGGCAAGTCATTTATATGCATGACCTCTTCTTATAGGATAAAAGACATTTGTCGATCTCTTTCGAGTAATGATGCTGTCATCATCGATAAAGATCTTGCGTTAATTAATAAGCAAATTAAGGAATCAGACAATCCAGTCTTAATAAGATTTGAGTTGACAAAATTTTGACAAAAAGACTTTTATTAAATAATTAATAAAGCTTTCTGAATGTATCCTTAAGAAACGTTTCAAATTGTCAATCTAAATTTAATGTTTTTAAAATTATGAAAAGATCATTTATAGTAACACTTGGAATTACCATCACTCTCAATATATTAAATTTTAACCTTTATGGTGAAAATAGAGAAGGTTTTCCTCAATCACCCCTATTTTCGCAAAAGAAGGAAAATCTAATCCATTTAGATGATGCTCTTTTAGAATATGATAGTTCATTAAATTGGAGTATTCAAATTGATGATACACGGATTATTAAGTTTTTTATTAAAGAAAGTGGCTCTTCTTTTACTATGAGTCCAACTTTCTTAAAGACAGCGTTAAATGATATTATTCCTGAATTTGTTTACGCTGATTCAATTTGCAGTTTTTTAATCGAGTATGAAAATTTTGAATCATTGCACTTTCGATTAATTAAACCTATTATAAAAGAGCTTAGTTGCAATCATTTTGAAGTAAAAGGCTTCATTGTAATCAATAACAAAGCTTTCAGATTAGATGGAGTAATTAAATCTAACGAAGACAAAACTGAGTTTGATAGTTTGTTAAAGTCATTTTCTTTGATGTATTAGCAAACAGTTTGCTCATGATCACACAATATGAATAAAGTTGAAAGCCTGTTTAAATCAGATGAGTTTTGATGTATTTAAACAAAAATAATAAACATCAATAGTTCTGTCTAACTAAAAATAACTACATGAGAAAAACGACTTTTTCACTAATCTTAATTCTATTTTACGCCTGCTCCACCTCCAGCGCAGGGGATGCTTCTGGTGCAGATGCCGCTGCAGAAGCAGCCCGTTTGTCTTATGTAGAGCCTACCATTACCAAAGTAGGTGTGATGCCCGTAAAACGAGGGGCTTTTGAGCTGGAGATTGTGAGTAATGGCCGGCTGGAGGCGCAGCGCAAGGCGGTAGTTCCTTTTTTGGTG
>DATJCU010000208.1:0-2377 GCA_035497795.1 Edaphocola sp.
CTAAAATAAATACGAACAATAATTGAAGTTTTATTCCTTTATCTGCATGTTAGGATTAACAACAGGCAATATAGCTCCATTTAAAAACGTCCCCCTAAAAACACCATACATTACACCTCTGGTAGTTGAAATAGAAATAGAGTTCAACATTGTAATAACGCCTTGTGGTAAGTTTAGCGCATTTTTTTCTTTATTAAAATATTGTTCAAAATTCTCAACATAGTATAAGCAACTTGCATTAACCTGACCCAATTTATCTCTGGATTTGTTATCTAACACTTCAATATTACAAGTAACTATCATCAGATCTTTTTCTAAATTAAAGCTATGCTGTACTTGTAAATCAAACCCAAATACAGTGTTGCCATCAATTTTACTCTTTGGTCTTATAACACTCGTTTCAAGGATTTCAATTCCTTTTATTTGGAAATTAAATAGTTTATCTTCAGACATAATTTAAGCTTGATATTCTGGACAATTATAGCTTATAGAACTTGATAAATTAATTTCATGTGAATTCAATATATAAGCCAGGCTACTAAAAGGATCAAATCCACTTGTTTTGTTTTCCATAATTGGAAAATTAAATTCTATTGTAACTTTCGATTCTTTTGCTTCAAAGAAATTAATTCCTAAAACATCGCCAATTTCTACTAAAGTATCTTGAGTAAAATTATGAGTTCCACTCAACCATTTAGTTATAATACTTAGACTTTTCATATTCAAAGCTTCTAATAGATTGGAATTATTCCAACCTTTAGAATCCATTGCCTTACGGATTTTTTCCGCATTAAGCATGCGTTGCTCTATCTTTTTCATTTCTACAGAGGACATCTCCTCCAAAATATCATCTATAAAATCAAAGTTTTCTTGTGCAGACTTATTCATAATTAATGTTTTCTATTGTTAAATCACCTTCAAAATCTAAGCCATCTTCGCTGAACCAAATTTCTTTATCTTTCATTTTTTCGGTAATAAATTTTGATAAGTTTCTTAGAATAAAATTTTGTTCCTTTAAATTTTCATCTTCTTGAAAAGCTCTAATAGATTTTGGCTTGTAGCCTCCGCCACCAAGTATAACGATTTGCGAGCCATAGCGAATGCAGTATAATCTTAAATTACTATCCTCGCTATCATAAAGTGCGCATACACCATCTCCAGGGTTACCCTCATAAAGTTTAAAAAAAAACTCTCTAAATCCTGTTTTAAACCCCATAGTTTTTAAACGTCCAACAATATCTGTTATTTCACTTTTAAATGAAGCATTATTCTTTACAAAGTTTGCGAACGCTGTAGCTTCTTCTTTATCAACCAATATAGTATAAACAGAACCCTTTGGTCCGCTAAGCTGTGGTATTTTAATTAATTGACATTCCGAGAACATATGGTTGGCAAATATAGGTGTATTTTACTTATAAGTAAAATTATTTTCATTTATTATATTAGTAATTTGATAAACAAATTTTGGAGTAAAGCTCTATTCAATTCTTCAATTCATTCTTAAACATTGATAAAACTACAAATAAGACACTAAAACAGAATTTAGACCAATCGTTTTTTATTTCAATAAGCACCTTCAAACCATTTTCAACATAGCTATATGCTACAAGATGTTGACCAATAATCCACTTCTACCACATCCATGCCGCATCTTCAAATCTAACAGATTCAAACAGAGTATCCAAGACGCTTATTAAAGTTTCGTTGATTATCCTAAAACGGCATATGGCATTATAATAGGAGTTTCATTGCACGTCCTACGGACGCAACGAAACTCTGGTTATTGGGCAACGTTTTATTTGTTTTCCAATATTTTCAACAACATTTTAGGGTTTTGTCGGTTATCCCAAAATGCAGTAATTATTATTTCTTTAGTATTGAATTTGTAGAAAATACTAAAATTTCCCATTGAAGCGACTCTCGTATCTTTAAAGTCAGTTGCTTTAAAAATTAAAGGTTGCTCAGCTATTTGTTTTGTTCTTTCTGAAACTAATTTTACAAGTTTTTTAGAGTAGGCTTTAGATTTATTTCTATTCACCCAATATTCTAAAATGCCCACAAACTGAATATCAGCAGTTCGAGTCCAAATTACATTGCGTTGAGCCATTCCAGATTTCTTTTGTCCATGGCTTCTTGAGAAATCAGTTTTCCGTTTTTAATATCCTGTTCACTCATTTCCAGCATTATTTTTTGATCTTTCGTCAATTCAATAATGTCAGATTCAGAAGAACTTGAGGTAATTAATTTATCAAGAGCGACTAAGAAATCTTTGTTTTTAATTGATAGAATTTTGTCTATCAATCCGTTTCGTATATTATCTACTGTTGCCATTTCAATTAAATTTAAACTTTAAATATCCAAAAAATTGCTCATTTTT
>DATJCU010000209.1:0-9604 GCA_035497795.1 Edaphocola sp.
GTTAAACATCATGAGGGAAGCGGTGATCGCCGAAGTATCGACTCAACTATCAGAGGTAGTTGGCGTCATCGAGCGCCATCTCGAACCGACGTTGCTGGCCGTACATTTGTACGGCTCCGCAGTGGATGGCGGCCTGAAGCCACACAGTGATATTGATTTGCTGGTTACGGTGACCGTAAGGCTTGATGAAACAACGCGGCGAGCTTTGATCAACGACCTTTTGGAAACTTCGGCTTCCCCTGGAGAGAGCGAGATTCTCCGCGCTGTAGAAGTCACCATTGTTGTGCACGACGACATCATTCCGTGGCGTTATCCAGCTAAGCGCGAACTGCAATTTGGAGAATGGCAGCGCAATGACATTCTTGCAGGTATCTTCGAGCCAGCCACGATCGACATTGATCTGGCTATCTTGCTGACAAAAGCAAGAGAACATAGCGTTGCCTTGGTAGGTCCAGCGGCGGAGGAACTCTTTGATCCGGTTCCTGAACAGGATCTATTTGAGGCGCTAAATGAAACCTTAACGCTATGGAACTCGCCGCCCGACTGGGCTGGCGATGAGCGAAATGTAGTGCTTACGTTGTCCCGCATTTGGTACAGCGCAGTAACCGGCAAAATCGCGCCGAAGGATGTCGCTGCCGACTGGGCAATGGAGCGCCTGCCGGCCCAGTATCAGCCCGTCATACTTGAAGCTAGGCAGGCTTATCTTGGACAAGAAGATCGCTTGGCCTCGCGCGCAGATCAGTTGGAAGAATTTGTTCACTACGTGAAAGGCGAGATCACCAAGGTAGTCGGCAAATAATGTCTAACAATTCGTTCAAGCCGACGCCGCTTCGCGGCGCGGCTTAACTCAAGCGTTCTACGGACGCTTCGCGCAGAGGAAAATATGAATAACCAAATATCAGAATTATTTAGTAAGTTTGCAGATAGATTAAATAATGAAAATGATTTATCTGATATTACGTGGGCATTAATGGATATCGCTCCATCATTCCAAAACGCATTCATTAAGTACTGTTTTAATAAAGAAGTAACAGTCATGAATGAAACAATTAGAGAATATGCTGTAGCTGATTCAAGACCAGATTTTTATTTTGAAGATATTAATAATAATAAATATTTGATTGAAGTAAAAATCTACGATAAAAATATGCATTTTGATCAATATAATAACAATGAATATTTAAAAGATTCATATAAATGTTTTATAGCTAATTATCAATGGCCTAATGAGAATGGTTGGATAATAAAAACTTGGAATGGTTTTTGTAAATTTCTATTATTAAATAATGAAATGATTGAAGTAGAGCAGCGACAAATTGTTAATGGTTATTTGAGTTATCTGAAAAAAGTAATAAGTTTTATTGAGGTTAAATCAATGAATATTTCAAATCTTGAATCAATTTATAGTTTTTATCAATGTGTTAATGAAGTTGTTAAGAATTATGATAAAGTAGTATTTGAGGAGTATAATAAATCCCTGCCTTTTACTTCCGAAAAGTATGGAAAATTTGTATATTTTGAAAATAATAAAAATGAGAATGTGTATTTATGGTTAGGAATTTATTTTACTGAGACCATAGGTGTTTATATAGAATTTGATTATAAAAACAAATATTGGGTTCCTCAAAGAATATCTAGTAAATTAGAGAAACTAGTAAAAGGTAATTATTATGAAGCGCCGACAAATGACGGTCGTTATTTATGGTTTAGGCTTCAAGAACAGTATTTTAATAAATTATGTTCAAAAGAAACACATATAGAAGAACAAAGAAATATTATCTATTCATTTCTGGATGAAATAATTCAGGCAATTATTAAATAAGACGTAGAACAACTGCTTCAACCTGATATTTTCTTTGTCACGGTTATTTGCAGTCGCTACGCTCGGCAAAAACCGCGCCAAGCCCTTCGGGCGCGAAAATACAGGTTAAGCAAATGTTCGATGGACGCCTTCGGCGCATGAGGAAAATAAATGAAGAATGAAAATGTAATTATTCGAAGTAATCTTGCAACCAATAATCTTCTATCTGCCTTTGGATCTGGAATAAAAGAAACAAGGCTGACGGCGTACTTGGGATATTTAATCTCACTTAATATTCATGAATTAAGTGATTACTTGTGTATAAAGTCACCAATTTTAACTGTTTATCTTGAAAAGAAATTAGATTCTCAACGCTGTGACATAGTAATTGAAACAATGAATACAACTGTGATTATCGAAGCAAAAGTGAATAATTCTGATACAACAAGTCAGTTGATCAAACAGTATAATGAATATAAAACAGAAAAGAAAATTATAATTATTTCATTAACACGGAACAATCATTTTTCAAAAAACAAAATATTAGCAAAATCTTGGACAGATATATATAATGTTTTACACAAATGTTCATATAATGGACATAAACAAAGAGTTTTAAGTGAGGAATTTATGAAACATTTAGAAGAAGAAGGAATGGTAAATACCAACAAAAAGGAAGTGTATGCAAGAGATGTTAATAAACTTCCTAACATGTCATTGTTTTTACAAGCTCAAGTATATTTCTGCAAAGCAAATGATAACATTTATAAATGTTCGTATTTTGCCCCATACTTTGGTAATAAAATATCTACAATTTCACCAGGAATAAAGGAAGGATTAAGTTATGTTGCAAAAATTGAAAATCATATTGAAGTAAATACATTTGAAGAGTTGGTAAATACCATTAAAATGTATATTAAAAAGGAAAAATTAAAATTAGACAAAGATTATATTGAAACTTTATTTAAACAAGTCAAAGACGATGAAAAGTATGATGAGACTATTCCCCATATATTATTATTACTTGGTAAGCCAAGAATGCTTTTTAATCCTCCAATAGAGAAATCATTTTTAATGGATGGAAAAGGATTTCTGAGTAAAAATTATTATGAGTTTGAGGAGCTGTTTGAGGCTGCAAGATTATAAACTAAGACATCGAACAACTGCTTCGACCTGACATTGCTATTGTCACGAAACTTGCTTTTCGCTTCGCTCGGCAAGTTTCGCGCCAATTGACGCAATGCAGGTCAAGCAAATGTTAGCTTGGCGCTGCGCGCGCGGAAAGAGAAGAAAGATATTCATCAAAAAGAGAATGGTTTGTCAGGAAGAGAAGAGATTTTTCGTGAAGAAAGAATAAGAAAGATTTTATTTGTCAAATGGAGAAGAGTTTTTACGAGAAGAAGAATGAACAAAGAATAGGTTTGTCAGAAAGAGAAGAATTATTTATAGGGAAGAAGAATAGGTCAAGTTGATTATTTGTCAAGAAGAGAAGAGTTGGTTACGAAAAGATAAATAGTGAAGAAATTTACTTGTCAAAAAAGAAGATTTTTTTCAGAAAGAGTAAATGAAGAGAAGATGGTTTCTCAAAAAGAGAATCTGGTTTATCAGAAAAAGAAGAATTTGTTTGTAAAGAGAATTAAGAAAGAAAAACGGTAGTAATAGGAATGTAAGAAAAATGAAGAAGTTGATCTGTCAGAAAAAGAAGAGGGAGAAAGCTAACAACTGCTTCAACCGGACATTGCTATTGTCACGAAACTTGCTTTTCGCTACGCTCGGCAAGTTTCGCGCCAATTGACGCAATGCCGGTTAAGCAAATGTTAGGTTGACCCGCCTATTGGCGGGCTCAAAAAAGAATGAATCCGGAGAAAAAAAAGAATCCGCAAAATGAACATTCTTTTTAAGGAGGAAAAGGAGTAAGACAGCCTAATTCAGGGAAAGATATCGTTATACTAATACAAATAGGAGTTATATATGAAAAAGAAATTATTAGGTTTTGTTATATTGCTAATATCGGCAATTAATTGTTTTGCTGTAAATCCTGAGAAAGATTTTAATTACAAATTAGCTGATGATGGTGAGTCAATTATTATTACTGGCTTCAAGAACAATTTAAATCTTTATGATATTCCATCAGAAATTGAAGAAATCCCTGTAACCGCAGTTGACATTGAATTCCTTGGATTCCCAGACATACCAGAGATTTTAATAAAACTTCCAGATGGTTTAAAACAGTTTACGCTGGTTCAAACATATTCAAGAAATGCACCATTAAGTCATATAACAGTAGATGTTTTACCCGCAACATTGGAAAAATGTAAGATTCGTACTCAGAAGAATAAAAAAAATCCAGAAGTATTTTACATTTCGTTAAAAGGTTCTATCAAAACACTTACTCAAGTTCTTGAATTTCAAACTGATTGTGTAGATTTTGAAGAAAAGTTAATAACTGTGAGAAAAGAATGGCAAAATGTAAAATATCTGCCTATTGAGGCAATGTACAGTTTCGATAGTTCAAATATAGAAGAAGTTATTTTTGAAGAGGGTTTACAGATTGTTACTGGATTTAGTAATTGTTTAAAATTAAAAAGAGTGACCTTACCATCAACTATAAAAGTATTTGGTACAGATGCGTTTAAATTTTGTTCAATGCTTTCAGAAGTTACTGTTCCAGAATCTGTTGAAACAGGAAAGTCTTATGGAAGTCAGGCTTTTTATGGAACATCCTTACCTTTGAAAACGCAAGTAAAACTAAGAAAAATCGGTTATCCAGGTTCATTTGGGAATGAATGATTATCGAATAATAAATTTATAGGAGTTTTATTATGAAATGGATTTTATGTATTGTTTTTCCACCGCTTGGAGTTATTGCCGGCGGAGGAAGCGGACTTGATTTTGGCTTAAATTTTGTACTTTGTTTTTTAGGTGTGATTCCTGGAATGCTTCATGCATTGTACATTTGCAATAAATATGAGAAATATCAAAGACGTTAATGGGAGAACATTATGAGTGTATTTACATTTTCAGAATATACTTTTTCTTACCCGACAGGGGCAGAAAAATCGACAAGACTTTTTGGCGAATGGATACAGAAAGCAGTCAAAGCAGAAAAAATATTTAACACAATTTATGATGGTCAGAAAAGTAACTATCTTACTTTTGTTAGTTCACTTACTGAAGAAGCAAACAAACTTCTGTCTTATGAGTTGGAAGAACTAATAGGATTTCTTTTTAGCAACGGAATAAATTCATCAGAAGAAGAATTTGTAGTAAAGTATGAAAGTGAATTTGATTTTAACTATGAAAGCTACATTCAACCTGTTATCGAAGAATATAATAAAATTCAATCTTATGCACAAACTCTCGATTTAGAAAGGTCTGAAGAAAGCCAAATATTTCATGGGCAATGGGAAGGTGGTGGGTTTGGACTTAAAGGCGCACTAAAGGGTGCTATTCAGGCAGGAATTCTGAATGCCGTTCAAAACGGAATCAACTCAATATCAGAATCTTCTCAGGCAGAAAAAGACATAAAAAGTGTAAGCGAAAAAATAAATACGCTTTATACAAATGAGCAATGCAAAGAAATAATGTGTCATGCAATTTTTGAGTGTTATAAAAATCTTTACTATGCACTTTCAAAAGAGATGCTTGAAAAAGGAGTTCTTACTGTTCCATTGAATTTAAATGAGTTTGAGGCTGAAAAACTTTTTTCAAATACAATGCGTTTTTCCAAAGGTAATGATATCATAAAAAATCTCTGCAAATGTGTTGAGCTTTATCCGGATAAAAAATATCTTGAACAAATTTATATGAAACTTCTTAAAGAAGAAGATGCATCATTTCAGAATTTTATATCTTTTTGGAATTTAAGTTTTTATGGTTTAAATCAGGAAGCAATAGAATCTCAAAGACTTGCTATTGAGGCAGAAAATGCACACCGTCAAGAGCAGTTAAGGATTCAAAAAGAAAAACAAGAAGCCGAAGTTGCGAAACAAATAGAAATATCAGAAAGGAAACAAAAGTTTGCTTCTTTGCATGAAGCTGTTGAAAAAAAATATCATGAAATATTTGATGGAGTAAAAGAAGCATATACTGCGAAAATAATTCTTTCAAACAATCAGGAGAGAATGGCTAAGATTATCGATTTTTACAAACCAGATGCAGATGAAAACCCTATTTTGGCTTATGATGACACCATTATGAATTCAGGCAAAAAAGGTTTTTTACTAACAGACGTAAAAATCCATTTTACGAACGATGCTAGGGATAATGAAGTTACTGTTTTTGCATTGAATGAAATAAAAGATATTACTTTTAAGAAAGGTTTTATCTCCCCTGAGATCAGATTCAATGGATGTTCAATTTGCACCGCTTCATTAAGTTCTAAGTACGGACTAATGCTTGAAACTTTACTCGAGCAGATTCTTGCTCTATTAAAAGTAAAATCATAAAAAACTGGCTTCTGCCTATTTAGAGTAAAACCTAACACCCGCTTCAACCTGACATTGCGGACAAGCCGCAAATGCAGGTTAAGCGAATGTTAGGTTGATGGCGCACTGCGCCACTTACTGTTAGTATGAAAAATCTTCCGACAGATTTTATCAAGAATGTGTTTACCTTAGGAGTTTTTATGAAAAAAAGGTTACTTAGATTTGTGATTATATTTTCAATATTAATTTATGGTTGTTCTATGAACAATCAAGAAGAAAAAGGAATTACAAATATTATTTTTACAAAAGACTATAGAAGTCAGAAAATTGAAAAAGTATCAACATTGGAATTCTCAAAGGACTATTATGCAATTATATATTCAAGTGTAGAATTGTCAAAGATGATTGTAACTCAAAAAAATCTTTCTAATGGAGAATCTTTAGAACCATTGATAATAGATGTTTCTACATATTCTGTTTCACAGTTTTATAAGTTGAATGGATTTTATGCTGCCTCCATAACACCAAATTCATCCAAAGGCTTGTGGGGAATTATTGTACAAGGTTTTAATATAGATGGAGATTCAATTGGAACTAAATCTATAAAAATTGAAGTTGTGCCTGCTTATAATGAAGTTAGTTTTAATTCAAATGGTGGCACTTCTATTGTAAGTCAGTCTGTTGAATTAGATGCATATGTAATGATTCCAGAGACACCTATAAGAAATGGATATACTTTTGAGGGTTGGTATTCAGATGAGAAACTAACAACAAAATTCGATTTTTCAACAAAGATAACACGAAGTATAACGCTATATGCAAAATGGCTTTTAAAATCTGATTCAGTTAGTTGCTCTGCAGAAGACTTCTCTGAAATTCTAAAATCTATGGATTCGGAAACAATATATAAGGTAAAAATTACAGATAAATTATTAGATTGGTCAAAGATTGCTTCCATAGGAAATCATTTTGTTATTTTTGATCTTTTGGAATGTACAGAAACAATAGAAGTAAAAGAAAATAATTTTCAAAATTGTAATGGTATATGTGGAGTAAAATTACCTTCATCTATTGAAGTAATAAACAAAAATTCATTCTATAATTGTAGAAATTTGAAAACTGTTGAGCTTTCTACTAATTTAAAAAGTATTGATGATTATTGTTTTTATGTATGTGAAAACCTGGAATCGATACTAATACCAAATACAGTAGAATCAATAGGGAATTATGCATTTTACAAAACAGGATTAAAATCTGTTAGTATTCCAAATTCTGTAACAAATTTAGGAGAGCATGCATTTGCAGCTTGTAAAAATCTTACAACTGTAACGTTATCTAATAAATTGCAGACTATTAAAGAAGGAACGTTTGCAGATGATTCAGCGATAACAGAAATTGATATTCCTTATGGTGTAAAAGTTTTAGAAAAAACTTCATTCTATGGTTTATCAAAAATTGAAACATTAAATATACCAGATAGTGTTACAACTATTGGATATGAAACTTTTATGTATTGGAGAGCTTTGAAGAGTGTTATTATTCCAACTTCAGTTACAAAAATAGAAAGTTTAGGATTTGGTTATTGCACTGGATTGACAGATGTTTATTATAAGGGATCTGAAAATCAATGGAAAGAAATTACTATAGTTAATGATTATAGCAGTAATAAAGAATTCTTGAATGCAACACGACATTATAATTATTCTGAATAGAATCTTAATAATTAGGAATTGCCCAGTCAGGTATATGTAAAATAGAAAATGGTTCTGGCAATCCTAAAATAAAATTATTAAAAACACTTACAGATGGTTTAGGTATGAATTTGAAGATAGAATAAACTTCATTTGCAATGAGATAAATAAAACCTAACAAAGCTTCAAAGCCGACAAACCGGTCAGGCCGGTTTGCGGTTTAAGCAATTGTTAGGTTGACGCCTCCGGCGCAGGGAGAAAAGAATGAAACTGTATATTGTTATTATTATTGAATTATTATTAGTAAGTTCATTAGATGCGCTACCTTTTACTCATTATACTTCAGATTATTTAAGATTAAGATCAGAGGCAAATATTAGTGCACAAATTATTACAGTCTTAGAACCAAATTTAGGTGTTGAAATAGTTGAACGTGGGAGAAAAGAAACTATTGATAATATCTCTGCTGAATGGGTAAAAGTAATAGGAGCTAACGGTTATACAGGCTGGTGCTTTTCAGGGTACTTGCATCCATTAGAAAAAGATATTTCGGATACCTTAGCAAAAGAGGTTGATCGTATAAAAGCTGGCTCCTATCCAAAACAAGTAAGTAATAATATACAATTAAAAAATGTTACTTCAATTATTGCATTGAAAAAAAACGTAGGTTTTTATATTCAACAACAAAGAAGGAGATTCCAAGGTTCAGGCAGAGCCCCTGAAATCCTACAGTTGGTTCTAATTGATGATAAAGTTTTGATTCGAGAAATTGATATAATTCAGGATAAAATCCATATTTCAAAGGAAATTGAATTCAAAAATAATGGAAATACATTTAGTTATAATAAATCAAAAATAAAGATAGATAATAATGATATGGTTTATATTTTTTACATGGAAAATAAACCAGAAAAAGATTGGCTTGGGACTTATGAATATGAAGAGCCATATACTAAAGTTTCTGATATGAAATCACAAAAATTATTAAATCAAACTAGTGATATCCTAAAAAGTTATGTTGGTGTCTATGCATATGATTCAAACAAAATAATTAAAGTAGAAAATGAAGATATTCAAATGGATAGCATACATAATGCACAGATAAATATACATTTCAATGAAGAAAAAAAATGTCTTTCAGTTGATTGTCATGATTTAATAGACATTTATCAACCGAATAATGGTGTGGGGAAATGGACATTGGATTTCATAGAAACCTCAAGTATCGAACCATTTTTTTGGACTTATGGCGAAGGTGCAGGATATTCAGAAGCAAAGTTTTGGTTCTATAAAGGTGGAATTGCAATTTCATATGAAAACCAAAGTTTTGATTTTGACGATGATCATAATGTTAAAGCTACAAAATATATGAAATATGTAGTCTTTTTAAGGAAAGAAAAATAAACCTAACAACTGCTTCAACCTGATAATTCCTTTTGTCATGAAAATTGCAGTCGTCGCTGCGCTCCTTTGTGGCAATTTTCACGCCAATCCCTACGGGCCGGAATTACAGGTTAAGCAAATGTTAGATTGACCCGCCTAACGGCGGGCGGAAGAGGTTCTTCTGAAATCAATCAACATTTTCAAATGCACAATAAAAGTTGTTGTATAGAGGAGGCGTTAAATGAGAAGGAAAGGTAAAATGGTTAACAAAATTAGTTTGTTATTAACAGGTGTTTTTCTTA
>DATJCU010000210.1:0-3866 GCA_035497795.1 Edaphocola sp.
CGAAAAACACCTTTAACTTCATCTATCTTTCTCTTTTTCGATAGCGTGAATATTTATCCCGAGCATCTGCAATACTCCGAAAACTTTGCCTATATGCAGAGATTCCTTACCATTTTCAAGTTCCGAAAAAAAACGATTCCCAACATTGCAAAAAGCAGCGCATTCCGCTTGTGTTAGATTTAATTTTTTCCGTCGTTCCTTGACGATTTTGGAAATATCTTTTGGTTCTAAAACTTGCATTTCATAAATATAACATTCCCGAACGGGAAAAACAAACTAAATTTGATGAATAATAGTGAAATTTTACCGAACGGGTAAACAAACTGTTACCCTTATTTACTTTAATTAAATATAAATTCTTGTATTAATTATGATTTCTGCTAAATAATGGCGGTGTAAAATACAATTTGGCGGTGTAAATTATTTTCCTGTGGCGGTGTAAAAATATATTGAAATGCTTATTAATGACGAAAAAATTGAATTTCGTGGTGTTCCTAAAAATGGTGGATATTGGCAAAAAGGAAGATTGCTATTTTTACCCACTCTTTCAAACAGTAAATGATTCAGATTACTACATATTAAGTAATGAATGATTAATTGAATATATTTAATTTGTTTATTTTTGAAAGAATAACTTTATAACTCCAGTATGAATTATGCTTAATTAAAGCAATCATTTTGATGATTCTTAAAAACCATTTTTTTCTTGATAAAAAGATAAAAATGTATTTTTGAGTAACTATTTCAATATTCAAATTTTGAAGGGAGAAATCTCTAAAATATTGTCCGTCAGCAGAATTATACTTATTCATTTCAGAAATTAAATCTTGAAAAGAGTATTCTTTTTGAGAATAGCGTCCAGAACAGTTATAACGAAGTGATTGATGGATATTTTCGTTATTTAGATAGCCATCTCCTAATGATTTACTATATGATCTCGAATCATAAGAAATTATGGCTCGACCACAAGCCATTGCATCATAAAGTGATCTTCCAATTCCAATTACGAGATCAGCTTTGTTAATTATGTCTTCTATAAACCACGTATTTTCTATATATTTATTTGCTTTAATAAAATCGACATTTATTGCAGTACAAGCTTTTTGAATTGTTTTATTTGCTTCTTCAGATTGACATAATGATAAAACAGTATTCAATTTTGGAAAAAGATCTCTTTTGGATGTAAATCGATTACAATCAATGCCATTAAGTATTAATGAACTTTTTATACCTTGTTTCAAAAGGTACTCTTGTACTTCATATGATATGGCTACATAGGCGTCAGCTTTTGGAGAGGGCTTTTCTAATTCATTACAAATTCCATGGCATGTTTGAATTATAAATCCTCTTTTATGCAAATGGTCAACAACATTGTAATGATTGGCTAATATTAAATCATAAAATATTTTTTTTCTGAATTTAACACCTAGATTTTCTATTATATCTGAAACCTCGCCTTTTTCAAAAGTAAAATATTCTACATGATGTCCTTTTTTAATTAATTCAACAATTAGGGCGTAAGTATAAGATTCTGTTCCTCCAGTGGTTTGTAAATGATTTGTAGCAACTAAGATATTCATTATTGGATAATCCACTCAGCGTTAATATAAAAGTATCCTAAATGAGAACCTATATTTGTTAAGCCATCAATAATAGATATTTGGGCGATTTTTTCGTAATGATCAAGTCTTTTAACATTTTTTTGAGCCAAAACAAGTTCAATGAAGTATGTCCCTGCAGTTAGATTTATTTGGGGTATTTTTAATTTGACTAGACAATTATTACTTTCATTAGATTTATTTATTCTATTTACAGATCCAAAAAAGGATGTCGTTCCAGCTAGTTTTTCGCCATTTAAATTATAAAAATAAACACCAATGCCAATCGAATTATCAAAAAGGCAATTCTGAATTCCTATATCAAAAAATAAAGATTCCCCTGTCATAAAGGAATTTGTTTCAATGCCATTAGAGTTTAAAATACGGAAGGAATTAAATTTATAATTTTCTTTATGGGAAACCTTAAAGGAAATACTTGAATCTTTAATAGAATTGGATAGATATTCTTCAATTACATCTTCTATTACCCCAATACTTCCCACGCGCCCATTTTCGAGTAGTACTCCCGTATTACACAAGCTTTTTACTGCTGCCATATTATGGCTTACAAAGAGCACTGTTCTGCCTTGGCCTTTTGAGACGTCTTGCATTTTGCCGATGGCTTTCTTTTGGAATTCGGCGTCGCCCACAGCTAAGACTTCATCTATTACGAGGATTTCGGGTTCTAGGTGCGCGGCAATCGCAAATCCTAATCGTACGATCATGCCACTGGAGTATCGTTTTACGGGCGTATCGAGGTAACGTTCGCATCCACTAAAATCCACAATTTCATCTAGTTTGCGATTGATTTCAAATTTGGACATGCCCATAATGGAACCGTTCATATAAATGTTTTCTCGCCCTGTCATCTCTGGGTGAAAACCGGTGCCCACTTCTAATAGGCTTGCAATGCGCCCTTTGGCACGTATCACTCCTGTTGTTGGGGCGGTTACACGAGAGAGTAGTTTTAGCAATGTGCTTTTTCCGGCTCCATTTTTACCGATTATACCAACAACATCACCTTGCTCTACTTTAAAACCAATGTCTTTTAATGCCCAAACGTATTCACTTTCTCCTTTACGGGCGCGGTCATTAGTTTCACCAATTTTTAAATAGGGATCTTCTCTGCGTAGCATTTTTGTGTGCCACCACCGATTTAAATCGTGAGAGAGCGTGCCTGTAGAAACTACGCCTAGCCTATACTGCTTGGATATGTTTTCAAATTCAATAGCGCTACTCATATTCTTTATACCGTATCCATAAAGGAGCGTTGTACGCGATTAAAAACAATAATGCCTAAGCCCAATATGCCAAGCATAAAGCAAGAGCTATAGGCCAAAGCGCCCCAACTAAAAGAACCTGTGCCAAGCATGCCGAATTTAAAGGTTTCAATAATACTGGTAATGGGGTTTAATGTCATTATAAAGCGAAGGGTATTATTGGATATGGTGCTCAAAGGATAAATCACTGGCGTGGCATACATCCAAAGCTGAACAGAAAAAGAAAGTAAAAAAACAAGATCTCTGTATTTTGTGGTCATCGAAGAAAATAAAATGCCAAAACCAAGCGCTAACCCGGCAAGTAAAATAATCAATACTGGCGTTAACAGGGCATAAAGATTAGGGTGTATAGAAACACTCGTAAAAATCATGTAGTAGGCAAAAACCCCAAAAAACAATCCCATTTGAATTGCTAATCGAATTAGGTTAGAAGTCACTGTTGCCAAAGGAACTAAAAGCCGCGGAAAATAAACTTTGCCAAAGACATTAACGTTTGTAATAAATGTGTTAGAGGTTTGGGTTAGCGATTCCGAAAAGTACTGCCAAAGGCAAATTCCCGCTAAATAAAATAGTGGTTGTGGTAGCCCATCGGTACTTATTTTAGCGATCCCACCAAACACTACCATAAACATTAAGGTGGTAAGAACAGGTTGAATAAAAAACCAAAGCGGGCCGAGAATCGTTTGCTTATACCAAGTGACAATATCACGGCGAACTAACATTCGGTACAAATCTCGGTATTGCCACAACTCTTTTAAGCCTACATTAAGAAGCTTGTTTTTAGGCTCAATTATGGTTGTCCATTCTTGCATTACTTAAATGTAATATAATATCGAAATACTAGTGTATTTCAAGCGATTCATGGAGCCAATCTAACTCGTTACTCTTCTTTTATTTTAAAAAACACAAAAAACAAGCCTTCATTTTTTTGAACCCAGTAATCCATACCCAAACTCTTTGCTTTGTCAATTAATGGCGCTGGTATAAA
>DATJCU010000211.1:0-4729 GCA_035497795.1 Edaphocola sp.
CTCCATTAAGTCGCCAATTTTATCTACTTTCTAGGAGTATGACTAAATTTTATAAAGTTGTATAGGTAAATAAAATCAGCGACCTTTCTATTTGAAATTGGATTCATCGCATTAATAAATTCCACAGTGTTCTATAGGAACTCATAAACTATATAACATGTTTTTCTATACCTGTTTATGGTTATATAGGAACAGTAAAATGTATAGAGGTGATTTAGTATGCGTAAAAAAGAAGATAAATACGATTTTAGAGCCGTTGGTTTAGCGATTAAAGAGGCTCGAATGAAACGGGGTCTCACTCGTGAACAAGTGGGAACAATGATTGAAATTGACCCACGTTATTTAACAAATATAGAAAACAAAGGACAACACCCAAGTACACAAGTGCTGTATGATCTTGTATCATTACTCCATGTATCTATTGATGAATTTTTCTTACCTACAGATAATTTGATTAAAAGCACTCGAAGGTTACAGGTAGAAAAATACATGGATAGCTTTACAGACAAAGAACTATCCTTAATGGAAGCACTAGCAAAAGGTATCAATGAAGCAAGAAATATTGAAGGCTAGTCAGTAAAATTCAGATAAACAAAAAGAGCCGATAAGATGAGAGTTTCATTTCTCAAATTATCGGCTCTGCGTCTTGGCGTCTGGCTCTTTGATTGTTATTATATTCATTTTTTGAACATTAATTAAAGTTTCGTTCTTACATTTGGGGCAGTATAAAGGGAAATTTTTAAGTATAGTATCCACTCGTATTCGTAGTCTTGTTTTATTTCCACAAATAGGACACAATATCCACTTGTAGTTTATAATAACAATCTCCTCCTTTCCACTTTAATTCAAATCTATATTAAAGAATATTTCATCTTATTTAATAAGAAACCATATTTATATAACAACATAAAACGCACTAAGTTATTTTATTGAACATATATCTTACTTTATCTATCCGACTATTTAGACGACGGGTCTGGCAAACAGGTTCGCCAGTGGTAACCTGATATCCTTTTAGCTCTGCTAAACAAACACTAAGCCCATTTGTAAAAAAAGTTAAATCATTGCGATAATCTTGAATACATCGAGCAGGAATTTCTCCAATAATAATGACCTCATTATTTTTCAGTTGAGTATTTACGATATTTGCACAATATTTGGGAGCATCGTTATATGCCCGTGAAAGATATTCCTGTGGTGCATAAACTTTAAAACTAAGATATGGCTCTAACAATTCTGTTCCAGCTTTTCTAAAGGCTTGCTCCAGTACAATAGGAGTAAGCATCCGAAAATCTGCTGGAGTACTAACAGGGCTATAGTATAAACCGTACTTAAAACAGATTTTACAATCCGTCACATTCCAACCATATAATCCTTGTTCGCAACCATAGCGTATCCCTTCCATAACTGCATTTTGAAATGATTGATTTAAGTATCCAAGAGAAACCGAGCTCTCATACTGCATTCCACTTCCCAACGGAAGCGGTGATACAGATAAACCAATGGAAGCCCAGAAAGGATTTGGCGGCACTTCGATGTGAATGGTATATTCTGCATTTTTTAACGGTCTCTCCATATAAATGACTGTAGGCTCTTTTAGTTCTATCTCCACATGATACTTTTCTTGCAACAGTGCACTAATCACTTCCATTTGTACTTTCCCTAAGAAAGAAAGTATAATTTCATGTGTCGTAGAATCCACGTAATATCGTAGAAGCGGATCACTATCTGAGATTTCCAAAAGGGCATCAAGCAACATTTCTCTCTGTTCAGGTTTACTCGGTTCAACAGTTGTTTGTAGTAGAGGGTGCGGATTTTCAATCTTTTTTCTCTGTGGCAATAGTTTTGTATCTCCAAGAACACTATTTAACTTCAAAAACTCATTTTGCAAAATAACAATTTCTCCAGAATAAGCTCTATCAATCTTACATAATTCACCATTTATTGAAGTATACATTTCTGTAACTTTTATTTTTTCTTTTTCTGATACTCTAACCGAATCTCGTAAATGTAGTACTCCACTATAAAGGCGTATATATGCAAGACGTTGTCTTTTTTTTGTATATTCAATTTTGAAAACATTTCCGCAAAGTTCAGACGGACCTCGATGTGTTGATGAATAAAATTTATTAGTAATAACTTCTATAAGGTTATCAATCCCTATATTACTTTTTGCACTTCCATGATAAAGAGGGAACAGAGAACAATTCTGAAATCTTATGCTTTCCTCTTGTTCGAGTTCCAATGCTTCTAATGATTTACCGGACATATATTTCTCTAAAAGGTCATCGTTTCCCTCTATTACCGTATCCCATTGTTCAGATTCGGTAAAGTTCGTCACACACATATTAGGATACAGTTCTACCTTCTGTTTGATTACAATTTCGGCAGAAAGTTTCTCTTTAATATCCTGATAAACCGTTGATAAATCAATTCCATTTTGGTCAATCTTATTGATAAAAAAGATTGTGGGAATCCCCATTTTCCTAAGTGCATGAAATAATATACGAGTTTGTGCTTGTACGCCATCTTTTGCAGAAATCAGTAGAATTGCCCCATCTAAAACTGATAATGAACGATATACTTCTGCTAAGAAATCCATATGTCCTGGCGTGTCTATGATGTTCACCTTCGTATTTTCCCACTGAAAAGAGGTTATTCCTGTCTGAATTGTAATTCCTCTCTGACGTTCTAAAAGCGTATTATCCGTCCTCGTTGTACCTTTGTCCACGCTTCCTAATTCTGTAATCGCTCCACTGTTATATAATAAGCTTTCTGTTAAGGTAGTTTTTCCTGCATCAACATGAGCTAAAACACCTATATTAATAATTTTCATGTGATTTTCCTCCATTCAAAAGCCAAAAAGGCATAAAAATCCCAGTGATAAATACTTTTATCACTGGGATTTTTATGCATAACCATAGGTATACAAAGCATACAGATATTCTCTGGATACTTTAGAATCACATGATAAAGGTATTCTTAAACTGGGTACAAAAAACTAAGCCCTCCTAAAAAAGGACATCTAATTATTTGTTCCCGCTATCAAATTGACAGTTTATTTAAGAATACCTTGCCGCATATTTATTAACTCCTTTTAAATAGTCACTTAAATAATAGCACGTAAGAGCATATTTGTAAAGGAATCTCCAATTTTTTATCAAAGAGAGTACGTGATTACAAAATAGCTGTAATAATGTACCAATATTTGTTATTCTATAATAGTATAATTAAGGTAAGTAAAAGGGTTAGGATGTGATTAAATGGAGTTAAACAAAATAATTGAGGGATATAAGAAAAACGATTATAGTGATTATATTAAAAATCTAAATTCAAAGTTGGCAAACAATGATTTTAAATTATATAAATATATTCCAATAAATCGATTTTCAGATAATATTAAGAATGATTTAATACATGAAAAGCAATATGGAATAAAATCAATTGTAGGAAACTTCATTTATCATAATAAACCTAGCTTTTTTAATGACCCTTATGATTGCGTATTTGGAATGGGGATTAATGCGCTATTTAGAGAAGGATTAGCTGAAATAACTGATATTAAAGATATATCAAAAATACTTGATGAATTAAGAAAAGATAAAGACATTAGTAATTTTGATGAGTTGTTTAATGAACTAGAAAAAATACCAATGGCAGACAACGTAAGAAAATATATGACTTTTCTTTTTACTAAAATTAAAAAAACACTTCAAGTTGATGAATTTGATATTGAAAAAGCTATGGATGAATTTGCTTTAGAAATATTAAAAGCTCCTCTTGAGTTTATGGGTTTTTTGAAACCTTTTATTTCAGACAAAATTGATGAAAACCAATTATCAAACCAAATGAAAGAATTAGCTGAAAAAATAGGAGTAGATAACTTAAAAGATATTAGCATGGATCCACTTAATCCTGATATTAAACATTTCAAAGAAATGTCAATGTTTGCTGGACTACTTCCAGAAGCTGAAAAAGTGGAATCAATATTAGATGATTCAGTTTACGACTTTAACAAAAGAATTTTTAATCTGATTGATGATAAGTTTGGTATTGCTTCCTTAACTACAAAATATGATAATCCTTTAATGTGGTCACATTATGCATCTTCTCATGAAGGAATATGTATTGAATATGATTTCAAGGATTTTTTTCAAAATAATAATAATCCAAGCACATTACTACATGAAGTTTTATATTCTGATAACAGAGTAACTTTGGATGCAACGATACTTGATAAGATAGATATAAAAGATATTGAAAATCGTGGTAAATTTGATGTTTTAGAGTTCTTTTTGGAGGGTTTGTTCACAAAACATCATGTTTGGGAGTATGAACAGGAATGGAGATCAATTTTAATTTTCAAAGAATCAAGAGAACTTAAATTCAATAATATATCAGCTATTTATTTAGGTAATAAAATGGATGCTGATGTTGCAGAACAAATAATGAAACTATTTGAAGATAGAGACTTTTCTATTTATAAAATGACTAATGATATAAGCGAATATAGGATGATCCCAGTAAAAATTAAATAAAAAATAATAAATAATCAGTTAACAATCAAGACCTCGTGCTTAAGGATAATACCTTAGCATGAGGTTTTTTTGCGTTTTAAGGCCTTAACGTTTCGCTGTGTTGGCTTTTAGTTTAAGTATTGAAGTAATACCAAAATACAACAAAATTTCGATTTTATTGGCAAAACGGCTTCTTACTTGCCATTAACCTT
>DATJCU010000212.1:0-4537 GCA_035497795.1 Edaphocola sp.
CTAATTGACTTCCTTTATTAACGATTTGTAAATCGTATTGTTCATTATCTACCATATACTGAACCGAAACTGTATTATCGCCAACCATTGGATCGTCTGTTGTTACTGAAACAAGTTCATCAAATGGAACTGTTTTCTTTATTTGCATTTTAAAATTATAAAAATGGAGTTCTTCAATATCCACCATAAAAATATAATAAGCATAAGCTACATCATGTCCTGGATAAATTGCTCCTACATCATTAAATGCTCCAATAATATCTCCCATATCAGCAGTTTTTAACCAATTCGCTAACATAGGAATTGAATAAGGCATGCCATCAATCTCATCTGTAACTAAATGATACTCCCCCTCTTGAGAGATAGCTTCTTGATCAGTCCAAAATAAATTCAGGACTGAGTTATAATCAAATCCCTCTGGTGGAGCTGCTTTAATATCACTACTAAAAATTGTTAAAATTCCAAAACTTAAAAGCGTCAAAAAGATGATGCTAAATACTCTTTTTTTCATTTTAGTCTCCTTTCTTAAAAAGGCAGCTTAACAAAAAATTAAAGCCACCCTTTTAAATAATTGAGTAATTAACATCTGACTATTTTCTTCTCTTAGGTTGTAACTTTAAAACTAAGTAGCCAGCTACACCAACAATTCCTATAAGCGGTGCGTAATTTACTAGCCAATTCTTGGCATCTACACAGAACTCTAAGAACTTTTGACTTGTTGGAATTGGATCTGGAGCAACAACCGCTTCGAACGGAATGTTAGCACCAATTAAGATCATCAGTACGAATGCACCAACTAAGAATGCAAGCAACGTGATTAATCTTCTTTTTTCAGCTTTGGTCATAAGTCATTTCCTCCTTTATTTAAAATATTTTAAAAAGACCAAAAAAACTATCTTTATCATTTTCTCTGCCTTTTGTTCTATTACAACAAAAAAAGACCTAAAAAGGTCTAAATTGTTTATGTTTTTTTATAATATTTTTTTATATATAAATATATAATTTTTTAAAAACTTAGTGTAATTTTACACTTTTAGTTAAATTGTTTAAATAATTCATTATGATTTCATTATTACAAAATATATATGCCTTAGTTTTCGTTTTAAGGTCTTTTTATTTGTTTTGTGCTAATTTACCCATACTAATATATAAAACCTTTAAGGTGGCTTGATTTTATAGCTTATAAGGTTTCATTTAACTGTTTGAATATATGCAAATAACAAAAAAAGCCGACTTTACAGCTTTTATTATTATTTATTATTAAATTATTATAAAGCGTTTTTTTATAGTGAAACGGCTTATTAAAGCCGTATAGTCTGTTTGGTGCGGGTGACAGGACCAATCTTTATTTTATAGACTTTACGCGTTTGTTAAGCAGTTTAAAGGCTTTTTCTAAGGCTTCTTGAAATGTAATCGATCTTATTTGTTCTTCATCATGATTGGCAATAAATAGAGCTTCAGCATGTGTAGCTTCAGCTTTAGTTAAGAAGGTTGTTTTTGTGAATTGTCGCTTCCGCCCTTGTTCTTTGTCGTACAAATATGCTCTAAATCCCCATTTTTTTGTTTTCTTGTTATAAAAAACTGACAATGAGTTTACCTCCTTCCTTTCATATTTTGATAAGCAGCTAAGTACTTGCTGCTAGTTTAAATCGGTAATTCATTAAATCTTCCCAAATATTTTCAACAATTAATCTGTTAAGTTGGGGCGATAATTTAAAATCAGTAAAGAAATCATTTTTCAACTTTATAAAATCATATTTTTTATTTAGAATTCTCGGCAAAAAATAATTAAAGTAGTTCGTTTTATGACATCCTTTTCCATATTTAATTTCAAAAACTGTTTGCTGCAGCTTAGTATCTGAGTACTTTTTTTTAAATTTTAAATATTTTAAATGTTCTTTTTTAATTCCGTATTTGATTGACAAATCTTTAATTGTGATTTCAAAAGTTTTATTCAAAGTAATAACCTCCTTTAAATTACTTACACGACTTTCTCTGTTTTTACTGTTTTTCTGATTATTTTATGGTTTAATTATGATTTTTTAATGTGTTTTGATTTTTTAACCCTTTGTTACGGGGTTTTTTAATTAATGGTGCTGTTCTACAAATCATTTACACTCTTTTTACAACTCTTTTCTAATCGTGTTTAATTCAGCATAAAACAAATCTAACATTTCAGGATTTCCATTTATGACTCTTCTTACTGAGCCAATAGTTCGTTTAATTCGATTATAATCTCTTCGTTCTCCTGGCTTACAAGCAAAGTAGCCAGTTGGGCCTGAATCAAAGTCAATAATACTTTTCTCTGTAACATTAGCCATTACATCTCTTACTTCTCTTTCTGAGATATTAAATCTTTCAGCAAGTTTCTTCATTGGTATTCCGTTCTTCTTGCCTCTAAAATTCAGATAAACATATCTTTTAATCTCATTTTCAAGCATTGTTAATCCTTTTTCATCAGCTAATGCTTCTTCGGGTGTGTATTTGTCAAAAATTGACATTTGTTTAACGTATATTTTTTTCATTTTAATTTCCTTTCTTAAAATAGCGGTGCATTTCTTGCTTTTACTCTGTAACTTATTCCTTTAACTCTAAAGTTAACTGTTGACATCTCTGAGATACGATCAACTGTTCGTTCTTCTACTCCTCGATTGTAAAGATCACTAATTGAGTAGTTTGAAGTAAAGATTATTGATTTTTTGTTAATATACCGATTATTAATCACTTCAAAGACCTTTTCTTGCAGGAATGAATTTTCTGCTGTAATGTTCTTCTCAGTTCCTAAATCATCAATGATCAGTAAATCAACATCTGTTAGTTCTCTTAATACCTCAGACTCAGATTTTCTTGAATCAAAATCATATGTTTCTCTTATCATTTTCGAAATCTCTGAAAAGTTAGTAAACAAAACTGAGTATCCATTGTCCATTAATTCGTTTCCAATACAAGCTGTCAAATAAGACTTGCCTGTTCCAACATCTCCAAAAATATAAATCCCCTGTCCCTCTTCTTTAATTGCTTTAAAGTTTTCAACGTATAGCTTAGTTCGATCAACAATTTCCATCAGATCGTTATCTCGTTTAGGATCTAAATTTTCAAATCTTGCATTTTTAAACATTTTTCCTAAAAGGGATTTTTCTTTTAACTTTAAAATAATCTCTTCTTTAGCTGTTCGTGCTTCACGTTCAGCTTCTTCTTCTTGCTGCTTAGTGAAACAACTGCATACAGCATTAACAATCTTGCCATTGTAATCAAAGTACTTTGGTTCATTACAAGTTTTGCAATACGGAAGTCCATCTTTTAAATATTCGTTTTCTTTTGCTTCCAGAACGTTTTCCTGAGCATTATCAGTTGTCAATCGGTCTATCAAATTTGCCACTATCTTTTACCTCTCTTTCTTTTGGTGATCCACTATTTGAAAAATTACTTTGCTGTTTAGCTCTATTAGCAATATTTTTTTCCCAAGTGATTATTGAAGATTTCCAGTTTCTCATTGGATTTTTTCCAACCATCCAGCCGTTAGATTTGTAGTAATTAAAAAACTGTTCTGGATCAACTTCATTTTTTCTTGATTCACAATATTTTTTAATTTCTTCAAGAGTTGGTTTTTTAAATTTTTTGCTGGATTTCTGGTTATTTAAAATAACATTATTATTACCATTGTTTTTAGTATTAGTATTAGTAGTAGATATAGGAGTAGATATAGATATAGATATAGGGGAATCTGATACGGTATTTAATACCGTATCATTTTCGTGAATTATTGAATAAACGGATAAGGTATTTAATACCTTATGTTTATTTTTGTGTAATTCTCTTACTTTAAAGATTAAATCTTTAAAAACTTCATTTTTGATTTCTAGTATAAATTTATCTAACCCTTTATAAAAAGTATCTGAAGTAGTCCAGTTATATTTCCACCAATTAAAAATTAAAATTTCTTTTGTTTCTTTAGAGTAGGAAATTAATTTATGTACGAACTCGAATCTTTTTAATAGACTTTTAACAGATTCTTCTGAATATCCCATCTCATTAGCTATTTGTTTAATTGAAACTTCAAAACAGCCACTTAAATTGCTAAAGCGTGTTGTTAATAAAAAGAGCCAAAAATACTTATCTTCAGGAGTAAAATTATCTGTGATTTTTGGATCACTCCATAAGCTTGAATCAACCCATCTTCTTACCATTGTTTTGCTCCTTTACATATACATATTGCCAACTTTGAGGTGGTCTTTCTAGTGGACCTACTAGTTTTGAAACGCCATATCCTACGTAGTCAATAACATTTTTCCATAACTCAAATAGTTCCATTGGTTCATCAAATATTTCTAAGTCTTTAATCCGCCAAGCATATATTGTTTTACCTTGCCCATACTCATATATTTGTTTGTTTGTTAAACCAATATATTTTTCTTCCCAATCAACTGTATGATCAACACTTTCTTCTGTGTAGGGATAATATTTATTAAGTTTTATACCTGATGGATTTCTTGGAGCCACAAGCTCTATATATTCATTAAACCAAAATCTACCAATT
>DATJCU010000213.1:0-2368 GCA_035497795.1 Edaphocola sp.
GTGAAGCACTGATATTACGCCCGGGTCTAAATGGTATTTTTCTTTAATCCACTCTTTCATTGTATCTGCAGAAGTTCGCATTAACGCAGAAAGCAATTTGTCATTGTTTTCCTTTATTAAGTTGTTGAGTTTGTGTGGAAGCGTCATAACCGTGTGACGATGGGGTAATGCAAGCATTTTTTGCTTAATCTTATCTGCCCATTTCAAAGTGTCTTGCCAACTGCATGTAGGACAAAATCTGTTTTTGCAGCTGTGATAAACTTGGGTTATTTCGCCACAATCAGGACAGGCATAATGGTCGATGCCAAGGGATTCCGTTCGGCATTGGCGCATGGCATTAACAGCCTTATATTGTTCGGGTGTAATAAAATGCCGGGGACTCTTTTTATACGTATCCCACCACATATCAAAGAAGTCTGCTAATCGGTATTTATCTTGTCCAATTGCTGTTTTTGCCTCTGTATGTTTTTGGTGCCAACACATTTTTATTCCTTCAGGTTTATCTAGCTTTTCGAATTTGCCCGCTAAACAACATGTTTTCTATTCTTTCCTGTCCATAATCACTAAAGATTAATTCTTCAGTGGCTCCACAATTTGGACATGCTGGTTCGGGTACAAACTCAATATCTCCCGATGTCTTTAAATATATATCGGTATAAACAAATGTGAAGATATTTAAGCAGTTACCGCATGAGAACTCAACATCTTTCGATGGTCCTTTGTAATTGCCTGAGAGTTTTTTGCGTGTTTCATCTGAAAATTTTCCCATGATTTTTGCAGTTTTTAAGTGCGCTATGCCTTGGCATTACGTACAACGTTTAGTATAAGAATAGTAGCCGACTGCGTGGCACTTTTCTGCCAAGCTACAGAAAAGCTGAAGCGGGCTACAACCCTTGAATTTACTGCTGTCTCGGCTATTATTTTTATACATTGTTGTGTGGCGTTTTTTTCTAATCAATCGTAAATTTAGAAAATTTGTCTGATGCTTTATATTCTGATTTTACTGATTCAGAGACAATAAACTTTGCATTTTTATTCATTCCGTCAAATGCAAAATTATCTATATTTTCAATTAGTTTATTACCATCGATTTTAATAGCTAAAATGTTTTCACACATATAAAAAGCATACCCATCAATTTTTGTTATTGATTTTGGTAATAAAACTCTTTCTAAATTATTACATTTTGCAAAAGCACCACCTCCTATAGTTTCGACCCCAATAGGAATTTCAAAACTAGATATCGTTTTACTAGTAGGATATCTAATTAGTTTTGTTTTATTTTTATCATAAAGTACGCCACTCTGGGAAGAGAAATGTTTATTATTAAAATCAACTTGAAAACTTTTAAGATTAGGGCAATTCTCAAATGCTTCATATCCAATTTCGTTTAAGCTTTTGCCTAATTGTACTATAGATAATCCATGACATTCTGAAAAAGCAGTTTTCCCGATATTTTGAACTGAATCGGATATAATTATGGTTTTTAAATAGTTATTTCCAAAAAAAGCATCATTACCAATTGTTCTAATATTATTTGGAATAATATAAGTGCTGTCTTTTCGGCCTGCAGGATAACATATAAGGATAGAACGCTGTTTGTTAAACAAAACTCCTTTTTCGGATGAGAACAGGTTGCTACTTATCACATTAATTGAGTCTAAACTACTGCACAATATAAAAGCTCTTGCTTCAATTTCTTGTAGTGAATTTGGAATTATTAAATTCTTGAGACTTTCACAGCTAGCAAAGGAATAAATATCAATGTGCCTTAAATTAGATGGAAAATTAATACCATCTAACTTTTTACAATATTGAAATGCATTTGCTCCTATATAAACGAGAGTCTGAGGAAGGATAACTTTACTTAAATTATTAATACTATAAAAATTAAATCGTCCAATTTCAGTTATACCTTCACTTATTTTTACCTCTTTTATTTTTGATTTTTGAGAATACCATGGAGCATTGGTGTAATTGTCATAACTGGGTATTTTCCCGTTTCCATTTATTACAAGTAAGCTGTCTTTAATAATCCAGTTAAGTTCTGAATTCTCATTAAATACATTGGGTTGTTCATTATTTTTATCATTAATACATGATGTTGCTAAAATCAGCAATACTAAAATCAGCAATACTACAATCCAAGAATTAAATCTTCTCATAATTTATTATTATAATTCAGTTTTGGTATCCCTTGCAGGAGGCTTGTTTTAAAATGCCACACAACGGCTACATGTATGAAACGTTGGGGGATTGCGGACTCGTCCCTGTCTGCCGTTACAAAAGTTGATGCGGGGCAGAAACTTGCACGTAATTACCAAACCCCCAATGTTTTATACATGATGTTAGGGGCTGCCATTTTTTT
>DATJCU010000214.1:0-80541 GCA_035497795.1 Edaphocola sp.
GACCTTTTTATGGTGGTATTGCCGATGGTGTTCACCTCTTCCCATTCCGAACAGAGCAGTTAAGCCCATTATGGCCGATGGTACTGGTTTACTCCGGGAGAGTAGGTAGCTGCCATATTTATTTAAAACTCCTTGCATTTAATTGCAAGGAGTTTTTTTGTGCCTTAACTTTTTTATAACACCACAAATTTGTAGATTTGATTTGATTTGATTTTCTTCACACTATTAAAGCTTTAATCATAAGCTAAAAAGTATGATGATATGAAAATAGTTATAAAATATATCT
The DNA here is from genome assembly GCA_035497795.1 of Edaphocola sp. Lineage (GTDB taxonomy): Bacteria > Bacteroidota > Bacteroidia > Chitinophagales > Chitinophagaceae > Edaphocola. The sequence goes on from DATJCU010000214.1 coordinate 287, forward strand.
GGCCTGTCTTTTTTACTTTTATTTTGCTAATGTGTGCAAATGCCTTATTTAGTTTGTTTAAAGGTGAGAATGTGAAATTTGATTTTTTTGATTGTTTAAGTTTTTTTGTTGGTGCTATTGTGATTTCTATTTTTTTGAAAAGTGATTCGCTAATTGCTAAAAAGAGGTAGAATTTATCTTTCCACAGAATTATAAGTCCGTCATGGCCGATGGTACTGGTTTAATACCGAAGAGTAGGTAGCTGTCATATTATTTAAAACTCCTTGCATTAATTTGTAAGGAGTTTTAATGTCTGAATGAATTGGCTTTTAATTAACAAGGAAAGTTTGGATTGTATTGCTGTTTTGTTTTGTTTTGTTTTGTCATATCGTTTAACTGTTTAAATTTTTGCAATATGAAAAAGATTTTATTTTTTGGAACTTTCTTTTTAATGCTCACTATCAGTAAGCTCGTTTCTGCACAAGAAGTTAAGGGATATCCTGAATTGAGTCTGAATTTGGACGAGACCTACTCTTTGTCTTGTCTATATGCGCCAGGATATACTTGTTATGTCCGTGATGGTAACACACTTACTACACCTTCGGCTCCTGGTGTAGTTTGGGAAATTTTAAAAGAGGGTGCATATTTTGATGCTGAAATTCCACCTTATCCAGAACCGGTGGAAGTGGTGGAAGAAATGACTCCACTAACAGATTAATAGTTTTTAGATGATACACACACCATATTGATAGAAGTTGGTTTATTTGGAAATTTCTTTTTATTTTATTAATGACTTCTCTTTATGAGCTTATTTTAAATTATGAAAACGTTTTTTATTTTTAGTTTGCTTTTTGTGTCGGCTTGTGTCGGAAACGCTCAACAAATAATCGTAAAGTTGAATATTACAGAGTGTGTTAATTGTACATCGACTTTGGAACGAATAAATAATGATGATGCCTTCACCGCTTATCAAAAGTTAGTAGTGTTACCCTCTGAATATTTGGACGATGCTTCCTATATCAGAAGCCATTTTGACAATTTGGAGTCATACAAACTTATTTTTGATGACGAGCAATATAAACAATTAAATATTTCGTCGTTAAGCGAAATACGTATTATTGATAAAGAAGGGAATGTTGTGATTCAAAAAACCCTCTTTGAACTGGCTAATACTAATTTGAAAGAACTTCTGAATGCAATTGAAATACAAGAAACTGAAAACATACAGGCAGGCATCGAAGACAATAATGGTGATAAGTTACCCATTTCTGCTGCAATAGATTTACCTTTTAGGTATAAGTCAAGCATGGATATGGCCTATTTTGCAAATAACCTATTTTTCTTGGATAAGTTGAAAAACAGTCTGTCTAAATTTAATCTCAAAATACAACAGTTAGAAACTTTGCATATATCCACAGATTCGTTAGTCGATATTGTCAAGGCTAAATATCATTTAACGGGGGAGATCAACAGCAATGATTTAAGTTATAAATTGTTGTCTGTAACTACTGGGGAAAGTGCATTTCTTAATATTAGAGTTTTTTATAAAGAGTCACAGGCCCCTCCAATAGATGTGGTATTAGATTTGGTTTCTGGTAAATATGCTTATATGGATTATGTTTATGATATGGATAATCCATACATCTTTCCTGCAAATTATTTGCTGGCTAAGTATGATAGTCTCTATGTTGTCAAGAAGCCTTTAGGAGATGATAAGCACTCGAAAAATACCTTATCGTTATTTGTGTTGGAGGCAGGAAGATATGTAGAGCGATTTGAATTGCCATCTATTTATGAAGGAGTCTATACAAGAATATGGGGTGATCTGTATTCTGTTACTGGAACTTTTCCTTTTTTTACGTTGCCTTTATCCAACAAACTTTTCAAAATAGAAAATAATGAAATAGGACAAATAGTCTTGCCAGATAACATTAATACTTGGCCCAATCAAGTGAATTCGCGGGAAGATATTACCAAGTTGCCCAAACTGCTGAGCGTAATTACGCAATCGCGATATAATCAGTCTAAAGGTGAAGTGTATATGCTATATTCGTATATTCAAGATGAAAAGCAACAGCATCAGTTGATCTGTTATCATATAAACAATGATAAGTTTACTGTAAAGCCAATGAATTTCCCCGATAATATATCGCATAAATTACTGACTGATGACGGTAGCATCATTTATGTTGATAAAAGCAAAAATAGGCTTGTAATTATTCCATTCTTTTTTGGTTGAGGAAATTTGATAGTAAAATATGTTCTGGCGCGCCTAATTCAGCATGACAACTCTTTGGGAGTAATGTATTCTACCGAGAAATTTTATTTTCATTATTTGACATAAAAAATTAGGCCGCTCCTTTTCAAAAAAAAATTCTATTAGGTTTCTAAATCTTTTTACAGTAGAAATGATGATGCGATACTTTACTTTTTGTGTATCTTACCTCATTCTGGAAGGATTTATAGCACTATTCTTAAGTAATAAATATTTCTTTTTATTGTCTTTTCTTTTAAAATCGGGTTAATTAAAAAGAGGTAGTAAATAATAATATTATTTACTACCTCTTAAAAACTAATAAAAAGTATTACTCTTGTACTTTTACTTTGTAGTAAATTTTATCATTATTAAATTCATTGATTGCCTGCAAAACAGGGTTAGCCATACGCTCATAGAACCTTGATATTTCAATTTGTTCTTTGTTCTCATGTACTTCTTCTAAGGTATCTGTATGGTTAGCAAAATCTTCTAATTTGCGATGAAGTTCTTCCTTCATAGTAACATTTAATTGATTTGCTCTTTTTGAAATAATAGCAATAGTTTCATAAATATTACCGGTTTTTACTTTCATTTCGGCAACATCTCTAGTTTCGATTAAAGGATTTAATGTAGAAACAAGTTTTTTAGTTGTGCTCATTATTTTTATTTTTTATTTTTTGAATTTGTTGGTTAACTTCATTTACCATACTTGAAGATATAGTAACGTATTTTGATTGTGGATATAATTCTTTTAAAGTATTAAAAGAAGCCAGAACATCATTATAACGCTCTTCTTGTTTGCTTAATGTACTCCTCTTAGCATATAAAAAATCTGATTTTACTATCATATAATGATAATAATCAGCATTTAAAGATTCTGGGTATTCATTAATAGTACTGTTATAGGCAACCTTTGCAGCTTTATATTGATCCATATCAAAATAAAGTTTTGCCGCTCCAGCATCTTTCTTTTCTAAACGTTCAGAACATTCATCGAGCATTTTATTTGCTTCTTGAGTAAACTCCGAATTTTTATATATGGAAATAAAACTATAAATAGCCGACATGGCTTTAATAGTACTGGTTTGGTCAAAGGTGAAACCAGGTGCATCTTTATATAAACTTTTTGCAAACATAAATTCACATTCCTCAGCTCTTTTACTTGTTGGGAAGTTATCTACAAAAGTTCTAAATTGATAAGAAGCACTTAAATAATCTTTTTGATTATAAAAGGTATAAGCATAACGATATAATAATTCTTCGTGGTTTTTAGTATTTCTAACCGTCGGAATTAAAGAAGCATAAAGCGTATTAGCTTTATACCATCCCTTTTTTTCGTAGTATTCATTAGCATGAGTTAATCGCTTGTTTGGATCTGGATCTTTCAAATAAGATTCATAACCTTTACAAGAACTTAGACTCACAATCAAGAAAATTGGAACAATGAATTTTTTATACATAAGAATCTACAAAGATAAGCATTATTTTGAAATCTTTTATTTTTTTTCTTTATTTGTAACAAGATAACGATAATTTTGTGAGAATATTATTTACCTTTGTCAATTCATTATATGCGGCGGTGGCGAAATTGGTAGACGCGCAACGTTGAGGTCGTTGTGTTCGAAAGAACATGGGAGTTCGAATCTCCTCTGCCGCACTTATTGTTTATTATCTTTTTCCAATATACATTTTTCATAACAATATGTAAATGGAGTGCTATTCGTTTTTAATTTAACATTTTTCTATTATTTTCGTCCAAAATTTTTTAACGAAAAAATTAAATGAATATGTTTCCATTTACACTCCTTCAATCTGTTTTGCCTACTACGATGTCGTCCATTACCCAACAAGGTACCCAATGGACCAATAAACTTATTGATCTTATTTATTTTTTTGGTCCTAAAATTATTGGGGCTATTTTGTTATATGTTATTGGAAGTTGGATTATCAAGAGAATTGTAAATTTAATACGCAAAGGCATTAATTCCAAAAACATGGATCCTTCCTTTCGCAAATTTCTAATTTCCTTAGTGAATGGAAGTCTGTTAGTACTATTGTTTCTATCAGTAGCGGGTGTTGTAGGTGTCCCAATTATGGGTTTTTCAGCTATCATTGCGGGTTTAGCTGTAGGAATTGGCGCTGCACTTAATGGATCTTTGGGTAATCTTGCAGGCGGGATTATGATGATGATTTTTAAACCATTTAAAGTCGGTGATATTATAGAAGCTCAGGATAAAGTTGGAGTAGTTCAAGAATTAGGAATTTTTAATACAATTATTCTAACTCCAGATAGTAAAACCGTAATTCTTCCTAACGGAGCATTATCAACTGGAGTAATTGTAAATTTTAATACCCATGGAAATTTAAGAGTAGATATAGATATGGCTATTTCAAATGATCAAGATATTGATCTTGCTAGGAAAGTGGCTTTAGAGGCTATTAACAAACATCCGAAAGTCCTGATTACTCCTGCAGCTTCTGTAGCGGTTAATAGTATTTCTGATTTTATGACAAAGATTACTATTAGACCTTATACCGTACAAGATGATTATTGGGATGTTTATTTTGGAGTTACAGAATTAGTTAGAAAGGCTTTTGATGAACAGGGTATACAAGGTCCAACTCCAACTCGAGTTATTATTAATAAATAATCATTAAAGAAAATTAGTTTTAAGGACATAAATGCATATTGTCTATATTAATCTCTTTTAAATTTTGTTTGTCAAAGGTAAAATATTACTTTTGCATCATAATCGTTAAAATAATTTGAACATATATGGCTGTTGTAGATTTAATAATGCCTAAGATGGGTGAAAGTATCATGGAGGCAACCGTTTTAAAATGGCATAAGAATCCTGGTGATACTGTAAAATTGGATGAAACTGTATTGGATATTGCTACTGATAAAGTAGATAGTGAGGTCCCTTCTACAGCTGCAGGCACAATTACTGAAGTCTTATTTAAAGAAAATGATGTTGTGCCTATTGGTACCGTTATTGCTAGAATTAATACTGGAGGTAGTGATGCACCCACTTCAACACCTGCTATAAAGGAGGAGGTCGCAGCAACTCCTGTTAACCACGTAGTTGCCTCAGCCCCTCAAGGTGTCCCTGCACCACAGGCTGATGTTCCGACTAATACTGGTGGTGTAAGATTTTATTCTCCTTTAGTTTTAAATATTGCTGCCAAAGAAGGTATCGGAATGGTAGAGCTTGAGAATATTCCAGGAACAGGTAGTGAAGGAAGAGTGAGTAAAAAGGATATTTTAAACTATGTTGCTAATAGAGGTGCTGCTCCAGCTCCTCAGGTAGCTACACAAGCTCCACAAAGTACGCCTAGTCCTGCTGTTACAGCAAGTCCTGCTGCTGCAGTTAATCCAAGTGGTAATGTTGAAATTATTGAAATGGATAGGATGCGTAAACTGATTGCAGATCATATGGTTCGTAGTAAAGCTACATCACCACATGTCACCAGCTTTACCGAGTGTGATGTAACTAATCTGGTTAATTGGAGAAATAAACATAAAAATGCTTTTCTAAAACAAAATGGTGTAAAGATTACTTTCACTCCAATATTTTTAGAAGCTATAGTAAATTGTATTAAAAAGTTTCCTATGATTAATGCCAGTTTAGATGGCGACAAAATCATAATTAAGAAGGATATTAATTTAGGTATGGCAACTGCTTTACCTTCTGGAAATCTAATTGTTCCTGTTATTAAAAATGCAGAGATTAAGAATCTATTAGGAATAGCTAAAGATGTAGATAGACTTGCGAATGCTGCTAGAAACAATAAGTTGAAACCAGATGATACTCAAGGAGGTACATTTACAATGACGAATGTGGGTACTTTTGGTAGTTTGATGGGTACACCAATTATTAATCAACCGCAAGTAGCTATTTTAGCCGTTGGTACTATTAAAAAGCGTCCTATGGTTATGGAAACCGAGATGGGAGATGTTATTGCAATTCGTCATATGATGTATTTGTCTCTTAGTTATGACCATAGAATTGTTGATGGTTCTTTAGGAGCAGGTTTCTTAACCGCCGTAGCTAATGAATTAGAAGCATTCGATCAGAATAGAAGTATTTAAAAATTTGAAGTAGTATAATAAAAGAAAATTTGGGATGTTTATAATAAGACATCCCAAATTTTATTTTGTAAACTTTAATATTAATGCAATATAATATTTTAATAATCTATCTAATGTGCCTCCAACCAATTGTTACCAAATCCTGCATCTGCTTCCACTGGCACTTCATTCGGTAAAACTAAAGCATTACTCATCAAATCTAAAACCATTGCTTTTACCTGATCCTGTTCTGATTTATGTACATCGAATATCAACTCATCATGAACTTGCAAAATCATTCTTGATTTTAGGTTTTCCTTCTTAAAAGCTTTGTCAATATTAATCATTGCTAATTTTATCATATCTGCTGCTGATCCTTGAATAGGTGCATTTATCGCAAAACGTTCTGCATAAGCTCTAACCACTGCATTTGCCGAATTAATATCTTTTAACCAAACCTTCCTACCTAATAATGTTTCTGCATATCCTGTTTTCTGAGCCTTTTTTATCACATCTTCCATAAATTGGGCGATACCTGAAAATTGTAATTTATAATTATCAATAATTTCTTTGGCTTCTGATCTACTAATTTCAAGATTCTGTGATAGTCCAAATGCACCTTGCCCATAAATAATTCCAAAGTTTACACTTTTGGCTTTATACCTTTGCTCTTTGGTCACCTCCTCAATAGCAATATCATAAACCTTTGCAGCAGTGGCAGCATGAATATCCATGCCATGTTTAAACGCGTCTATCATATTTTCGTCACCGCTTATAGCTGCGACTACTCTTAATTCAATTTGAGAATAATCGGCACTTAGTAAAATATAGTCTTCATTCCTTGGTACAAATGCCTTTCTTATCTCTTTCCCTCTAGCAGAACGCACTGGAATGTTTTGAAGATTTGGATTATTACTGCTTAATCTACCACTAGCAACAACCGTTTGATTATAGGAGGTGTGCACTCTTCCTGTCAATGGATTGATCATTAATGGAAGTGCATCTACATAAGTATTTCTTAATTTTGTTAATTCTCTAAAACTAAGAATATCATTCACAATTTCATGTTCTGCTGCTAATTTACTAAGCACCTCTTCTCCAGTAGCATATTGTCCTGTTTTAGTCTTTTTAGCCTTATTATCTAATTTTAGTTTATCAAACAATACTTCTCCCAATTGTTTTGGTGATGCTAAATTAAAACGCACTCCTGCTTTTTGGAAAACAGCTTCTTCAAATTGTTCCGCTTCTGTTGCCAACACTTTAGAATAATCATTTAAAAAGGTCTCATCTACCTTAATACCTTCATATTCTATATTAGCCAATACTTTCACTAAAGGATTATCCGCTTGGTAAAAGACAGCCTCTACTTCTTTTTCTTTTAAAAGTGGTTTTATTTTTTCTTTTAACTGCAAGGTAATATCTGCATCTTCCGCTGCGTATTCGGCTGCTTTTTCTAGTTCAACATCTCGCATTGTTAATTGACCTTTCCCTTTTTTACCAATTAAATCAGTAATTGGAATAGGATCATAATTGAGATATTGCTGTGCTAAAATATCCATATTCCTTCTTCCTTCTGGTTCGGCTACAAAATGAGCAACCATAGTATCAAAAGTATCTCCTGCTAGAAATTGACCATATCGTTTAAGGATAATTAAATCGTATTTTAGGTTTTGTCCAATCCAAGTTAAATCCAAATTTTCAAATAAAGGTGCAAATGCGTTGACTAATTTAAATGCTTCCTCTTTATTATCAGCAATAGGAACATAAAACGCCTTATTGGGTTCCACACTAAAACTCATGCCTACTATTTCAGCTTGATTGGGATCTATCCCGGTCGTTTCTGTATCAAAACAAATTTCTTTAAATTGAGAAAGATGATTGATCAATTCACTTATTTCCTCTAAAGTTCGTATGATTTTATAATCATGTTTAATATTTGTTATATTATCATATTCTGGGAATAATAATTCCTGCACTTTATTGTTCTTTGAGGCATTATTATCAGGTACTTGATTGCCAAATAAGTCTAATTGTACCTTGTCGGCATAATTAATTTTAAATTCGTCTCCAAGTATTCTTTTTCCGATAGTTCTGAATTCAAGTTCATTGAAAATTTCACTTAATTTTTCGACATCTAAAGGACTCAGTTCAAAATCTTCTTCATGAAAATGGATATCTGGAACATTGGTAATTATAGTAGCCAGTTTTTTAGAAAGTATTGCATTTTCTTTATCGGCTCTAATCTTTTCACCCAAAGCACCTTTTATATTATCTGCATTTTCTAAAATATTCTCTACGCTGCCATATTCTTTAAGTAATTTTGATGCCGTTTTTTCTCCAACACCTTTAATGCCTGGAATATTATCCACAGCATCACCCATTAATCCAAGCAAATCAATTACTTGAGAACAGTTATCGATATTCCATTTTCCACAAACTTTAGCAGCATTTACAATTTCCTCTTTATTACCATAAGCAGCAGGTTTGAATATATAAACATTCTCCTTTATTAATAATTGGCCATAATCTTTATCAGGTGTAACCATAAAAACCTCGTAACCAGCATCAGCTGCTTGCCATGCAAGCGTACCTATTATATCATCTGCTTCATATCCTGATTTCTCAATAATTGGAATATTAAACCCTTCTATGATTCTTTTTATATCAGGGATGGCTGCTAGTAAATCTTCAGGAGCTTCTTGTCTATTCGCTTTATAATCTTCAAAATCAGTATGCCGTTCTGTCTTGCCTGGAGTATCAAAGCAAACTGCTATATGGCTGGGTTTGTATTTATTTAATAATTCGGTTAGTGTATTCGTAAATCCAAACTGAGCGTTTGTGTTTTTACCTGTGGAGGTAATTCTTGGATTTCGGATTAATGCATAATAGGCTCTGAATATTAGAGCGAAAGCATCTAAAAGGAAAACTTGCTTCATCCTACGAAGGTAAGATTAAACTGTTAATTAACTCAAGAAGTATTTAGTTTTTCGGTTTAATATTTAAAATTAAAATTTTAAATAATTTCTTAAAGTATTCGATTGGCTCATCTGAAATTATTTAAATTCTTTACCTTTGCGAACATATGAACCTGCAAACATTGCAAGGCCTGTATTTATCTGATGTCCGCTTAAAACAGTTGGCAGCCGCAAGTACATTGCCCACTCCCAAACAAATTTTTCAATTACAGAATCTTAAAGCTAATGCCATCACCTTTGTAGCTATTAGTATTTGGCAACAATCCGATGAAAACCATATTTTTATTTTAGACGATAAAGATGAAGCTGCCTATTTCCACAACGATTTTGAACACCTAAGTGGTGCAATAAATATTTTCTTTTTTCCTGATTCTTATAGAAAAACAGGTGTCTATACTGACCTCAACAATAGCCATGTAATGTTACGAACTGAAGCCTTAAACAAGCTTAGTGGTGACAAAGTACATAAAAAAGTTTTGGTTACTTATCCTGAAGCCTTATTTGAAAAAGTGGTACAAGCTAAAACCCTTAACGAAAATGTAATCCAGATTACAGTCAATAATGTCTTAGATATCAAAGGGATTCTTGAACGATTAATATCTTTAGGTTTTAAACACGAAGACTTCGTATATGAACCTGGGCAGTTTGCAATGCGAGGTGGTATCCTCGATATTTATTCTTTTGGGAATGAACATCCTTATCGTGTTGAACTATTTGGTAATGAAGTAGATAGTATCAGAATTTTTAATCCTGAAACTCAATTGTCAGAGCGAAAGCTTTTGGGAGTGTCCATATTTCCAAATATAGAAACGAAATTTGAAACAAAAGAAAAGGTTTCCTTATTAGATTTTATTCCTAAGAACACCGTCATTTGGATGAAAAATAAGGATCTAGTAGTAGAGAAATTAGCATATTTTGAAAGTAAATTAAAAGAATCTTTAAGAGAAAATAAGGGACAAATTAAAGTAAACGCTGAAGAGGAAGAAGAGTCAAAAATAATTAATGCTGATGATTTTGAGTCCATTGAAGAATGGAAACAAAAATTAGGTAAATTTCATCATGTATTGTTTTCTAATACTGTGTTAAATGATGTTAATAAAGACTTATCTATTACTTTTAATACAGAGCCACAACCTTCCTTTAATAGAAATTTCGAACTGCTAACAGCAAATTTGAAAAAATATATTGAACAACAATATACCGTATATATTTTTGCTGAAAATGCCAAACAATTAGAAAGAATCAGAACCATTTTTGAAGATACAAATGCTGCTGTCAATTTTGTTCCTATAGCCTTAGGAATTAGTAATGGTTTTATTGATCATGATCAAAAAGTTTTAGTTTATACTGATCACCAGATTTTTCAAAGATTTTATAAATATAAAATTAAACAGGCATTTACAAAAGGAAAAGCGTTAACAATCAAGGCTCTAAGAGAATTGCAACCTGGTGACTATATTAGTCATATTGATTATGGGGTGGGTGTGTTTAGTGGCTTGCAAACCTTAGATGTCAATGGTGCCAAACAAGAGGCGGTGAGAATTATATATAAAGATAATGATGTCTTATATGTGGGAATTAACTCATTACATAAAATTTCTAAATATTCAGGAAAGGAAGGTGTTGCGCCTAAAGTTCATAAGTTGGGTAGTGATGTATGGAATAGATTAAAAGATAAAACTAAGCGTAAAGTAAAAGAAATTGCAATTAATCTGATTAAACTTTATGCAGAGCGGAAAGCTTCAAAAGGGTTTATTTTTAGTCAGGATACTTATTTACAAAACGAATTAGAGGCCTCTTTTATGTATGAAGATACACCTGACCAATCTAAGGTGGTAGCAGATGTAAAAAGAGATATGGAATCGGTTAACCCTATGGATCGATTAATTTGTGGAGATGTTGGTTTTGGTAAAACTGAAGTTGCTGTGAGGGCTGCATTTAAGGCTGTTGCTGATAGTAAGCAAGTTGCATTAATGGTACCGACTACGATATTGGCATTTCAACATTATCAGACTTTTACCGAACGTTTAAAAGAGTTTCCAGTTACAGTTGATTTCTTAAATCGTTTTAAATCTTCAAAAGAGAAAAAAGAAATATATGCTAAGCTTAAGGAAGGGAGAATAGATATATTAATCGGTACGCATGCATTAATGAGTAAAGATGTCGAATTTAAAGATTTAGGTTTATTTATAGTAGATGAGGAACAAAAGTTTGGTGTGGCAGCAAAGGAAAAATTACGTGAGAAAAAACTAAATGTGGATACCTTGACTTTAACGGCTACTCCCATTCCGAGAACATTACAGTTTTCATTAATGGCAGCTAGAGATTTGAGTGTAATCAATACGCCACCACCAAATCGTCAACCTGTACATACCGAATTGATTGGTTTTGACGAGGATTTGATAAGAGATGCTATTTATTATGAAGTAGAAAGAGGCGGTCAGGTGTATTTTGTCCATAATCGAGTGCAGAGTTTACCTGCAATGGTTGATAGAATTAAAGCTCTTTGTCCCGATATATCGGTTGCCATGGCTCATGGACAAATGGATGGTACTAGGCTGGAAAAGACTTTAATGGACTTTATAGCTCATAAATTTGATGTATTAGTGAGTACAAATATTGTAGAATCGGGTGTAGATATCAGTAATGCCAATACCATTTTTATTAATAATGCACATCAGTTTGGATTGAGTGATTTGCATCAATTAAGAGGGAGAGTAGGGAGAAGTAATAAAAAAGCATTTTGTTATTTACTAACCCCTTCTTTACTAACCTTACCAAATGAAAGCAGAAGAAGATTACAAATTTTAGAAGAATTTAATGAATTAGGAAGTGGTTTTCAGATTGCAATGAGAGATTTAGATATCCGTGGAGCTGGTAATTTATTAGGCGGAGAACAGAGTGGATTTATTGCGGATATTGGTTTTGAAACTTATCAGAAAATCTTAGCGGAAGCTATTAGAGAGTTAAAACAAACAGAATTTAAAGATGTTTTTGCGGAAGAATTGGATCGTAAGAAAGAGTATGTTGATGATTGTACCATAGATACAGATTTTGAAATTTTGATTCCGGAAACTTATGTTACTAATATCACAGAACGATTGTCTTTATATACCCAGCTAGATCAGATAGAAACCGATGAAGCGTTATTAAGCTTTGAACAAATGCTATTGGATAGATTTGGCCCCATTCCAAAAGAAGTTAAGGAATTGTTTTTAGTAGTGCGTTGTCGTAAAATTGCGAAAGATTTAGGTTTTGAAAAACTAATGATTAAGAATAAAGTAATGAGATTATACTTTATCAACAATCCAGATTCTGCTTATTATGAAAGTGAAACCTTTAATCAAATAATGAGTTATATCCAAAGTGGTACGAATCAGGCAAAAATGAAACAGATGGGAACTACATTTTTATTAGTTGTTCAAAATATACGCAGTATGAAAGATGTTCAGTTTTTCTTAGAAGGTGCACAATCTTGGACTTAAATAGTTGAAATGAATATAATATTGGATAAAATTATTGCTGAAAATTGATACCGCTGAAGATTTTATTTTAGTTTTTTAAACAAATTATCATCAGCATCTCTGTAGCTATCATGAAATAATAACTGATCATTACAAATAATAATTTTACCACCCATATAACTTGTTTCATTCTTAACAATCTGAAAATAGCTCGGATCGTCTTGATTTCTTTCAATAGCAAAGGGACCTGCAAATAATTGAAAACCGTTTTCAGAAATTGTAAAATAACCATTGGTTATATTCAATAAAATATTTCTATTTTTCATGTTTTCAGACTTTTCGTCAAAGCCTTGGTGTGTAAATAATTGCCAAGTCGCATTATTTAATTGCTGTATAATATCTAGGCTATCATGTGGATTGTTCTGATGGCAATTTACGATATTGCTTAAATCGATTCTTAAAGCACGTTTTTGACATGAAAAAAACACAATTGTCAAAAGTAATACAATAGAAAAAGAACTGAATTTGAATAGTTTCATTTTTGTTGGGATGCTTTATTTAGGAGTTTTATTTTGAAATGATGTCTTTGGCCCATTTCAGTGCCATTTTCAGTTGTTCTTCTGGACTCAAGTCACTATTGTCCAAAACGATTGCATCTTCTGCCTGTCTTAATGGACTTTCCTCTCGATTGCTATCAATATAATCTCTCATTTGAAGATTGTGTTTTACGTCTTCAAGATTAATGTTTTGACCTTGTTCTTGCATCTCTAAAAATCTTCTTTTAATCCTTATTTCTATATCTGCATTCATGAAAATTTTCAAATCTGCATCTGGAAATACTACCGTTCCGATATCTCTGCCATCCATAACAATTCCTTTTTTCTCACCCATTAATTGTTGTTGTTGAACGGCAAATTGCCTTACTGATTTGATGGTAGCTACTTCACTGACTTTCTGGGCAATGGTCATTTCTCGTATATATTGTTCAACGTTCTCGTCATTTAGAAAAATATCAGATTTGTTAGTTTGCTCATTAAATTCAAAATGAAGTACAATATTGTTTAATGCTTCTTGAACACTATTAGAGTCATCTAAATGTACATTTCTTCGAATAAAATAAAGTGTAATGGCTCTATACATCGCTCCAGAATCAATAAATGTATATTTCATTTCTTTAGCTAATGCTTTTGCTAGCGTACTTTTTCCACAAGAGGAATAGCCATCAATTGCTATAATGATTTTCTTATTCATAATCTAGGTCAAAATTACTGAAAATAATTGTTTATCCTTTAACTACCACGAAAAACATTTTTATGATGAAAGAAATGGTTTAAACAAAATTCATTTTGTACGCATCAGATTGTTAATAATTAGTTTAAATTATTGAGCCTTTTATGAAAATAAAAAAAATTAACAAAAAATTAAAATTTGTTTTTTATGGAAAAAGATTACATCTTTGTACTTAATTAAAAATGGAGTTCAGAAACCATTTTAAAAACGACCTATCCTGAAAGGTGTTCAGGAGGCGGAAATCCGAAAAGCCAATAGAGTAGGGTTTTTAAAAATTAATATTTTATGAAAAAAGCTTTATTATCACTTGCATTAGTGGGAACAGCATTAACTTATGCAAATGCTCAAGGAAGTCTTGGAAAAGGCGGAACACAACTTAATCTAGGACTAGGTGTTTCTGGATGGGGAATTCCTGTTTATGCTGGTGTGGATTTTGGTGTAACTGACGATATTACAGTTGGTATTGAAGGTTCTTACCGTTCATGGAAATATACCTCTGCTTATAGATTTTCTATTATTGGAGTAGGTGCTAATGCAAATTATCATTTTAATAGAATTTTAGAATTACCTGAAAAAATGGATCTTTATGCAGGTGTTTCCTTAGGTTATTTTATTTTTAATAATCCATCTGGTTATTCTGGAAGCTTAGGTTCTTCTCTTGGATTTAGTGGTCAGGTAGGTTTTAGATACTTTTTCACCAACAAAGTTGGTTTACAACTTGAAGCAGGTGGTGGAAATGTTAGTGGTGGTAAAATTGGTTTAACTTTCAAATTATAAAAATAGTTTAGAAAGTATAAAAATAAAAGAGAGGCTGAATTTTTTCAGCCTCTCTTCTTTTATGGTGATGTCCATTTATAGTTTAATTTCTTTTATTCCCATATTCCATAGTGTGAAAGAGAAAATATCAGCTGCTTCTTCTATCACTTTAGAAGTAGGCTTTCCAGCTCCATGTCCCGCTTTGGTATCAATTCTGATTAAAGTAGGATTACTGCATTTCTGGTGTTCTTGTAAGGTAGCTGCAAATTTAAAGGAGTGTGCAGGCACAACTCTATCATCGTGATCGGCAGTGGTAATTAAAGTTGCAGGATAACAAACACCTGGTTTGATATTATGTAAAGGAGAATATTTAATAAGATATTTAAATTGGTCTTCTTTATCACTGCTACCATATTCTACAACCCAGCCCCAGCCAACAGTAAACTTGTGAAAGCGTAACATATCCAATACACCCACTTGTGGAATAGCGACTCCAAATAATTCGGGTCTTTGTGTCATACAAGCACCAACTAATAATCCTCCATTAGATCCACCTCGAATAGCAAGCTTTTTAGGATTCGTATATTGCTCCTTGATTAAATATTCTGCTCCAGCAATAAAGTCATCAAACACATTTTGTTTGTTTTCTAACATGCCTTCTTTATGCCATTTTTCGCCATATTCTCCTCCACCTCTTAGATTTGCCACACAATACACTCCACCTGCTTCAAGGAAAGGAATGATAGTCATATTAAAACCTGGATTAAGACTGATATTAAATCCTCCATAAGCATACAACATGGTAGGATTATTGCCATTTAATTTTAAACCTTTTTTATAAGTAATAAACATTGGAACTTTAGTACCATCTTTTGATGGGTAAAATACTTGCTTACTCTCATATAGATCTGGATTGAATTGTGCTGCTGATTGGCGATACAATACAGATTTACCACTTTTTATATCGTATTTATAGATAGTCGGTGGTGTCACAAAATTTGTGAATGTATAATAAAATTCGGTATCCTCTTTGAATGCACCAAAACCACTGGCAGTACCCACTCCAGGAAGTTTTACTTTGTATTCTAACTTTCCGGTATAATCATATTGCAAAACCGAAGTAGTTGCATTTTTCAAATAAGTTGCAAATAGTTTATTGCCTCCTGTTGAGACTCCTTCAAGCTTTTCTTTTGTTTCATGAATAATCGTTTCCCAACTATGTGCATCAGGACGCTTAGGATTCATTAAAATTAATTTATAGTTAGGTGCTTCAAAATTTGTCCTTACTAATAGCTTGTCTCCAACATTATCTACAACTTCTGCATTGGTATTAAATCCTCTTACAATGGTAGTAAAAGGTAAATCATTGCTGATACTAATATCTTTCACCTTGATCTCACTACCATCAGTACCTTCGGATATTGATAAAATCAAAAATCGTTCATCTTCGGTTAATCCACCTGAAACATATCTTAAAGGATGGTCTGTATCTTCATAAATCAAAATATCATCATTTTGATGGGTTCCTATTTTATGAAAATATAATTTTTGATATTCGGTTTTTGCAGAAAACTTGGTGGCATCATCTTCTGGTTTGGAATAACCACTATAATAAAATCCCTCATCTCCTTTCCATGAAATACCTGTAAACTTTACATATTCAAGTTTTTCTGAAATCAATTTTTTCGTTGCAACATCCATTACATATATTTCCTGCCAATCGCTTCCAGAAGCAGACACAGCGTAAGCAAAATATTTTTTATTTTTCGAAAATGCTGTAGCTTGTAGCGCTACTGTTCCGTCCTCAGATAGTTTATTTGGATCTATTAAAACAGAAGCATCACCATTGATTCCTTGTTGAATATATAGTACGGATTGATTTTGCAATCCATTGTTTTTATAGAAAGTATAATATTTTCCGTATTTAACGGGTGCGGAATGTTTTTCATAATTCCATAGCTTTGTTAATCTATCAATAATTGTATTTCGATAGGGAATTTGTTCTAAATATTTATTGGTAAATCGTATCTCGTCTTTAACCCAAGATTCTGTTTTTTTAGAAGTATCATTTTCCAACCATCGATATGGATCCTTTACAGTTGTTCCAAAATAGTTATCGGTTTGATTCATTTTATCCGTTTTAGGATAATTCAGTTTTTGGGCATGTATTGTTCCAGCCATAACAGTCATACAAGCTATTGAAAAAATAAAATGCTTTTTCATGTTTTTGTTTTTTATAAAAATCAAAAATAAACAATTCAAGTGAAAGAGATGGTTAAAATTAAAAAACTATATTTTTAAAAACTTCCATGATATGGTTTTAAAACTTGGTTGAAATTTAGTGATGATTATTAAATAGATTACTGATAATTTGATAAAACTTCCGTTTTTTTATAAAAATGATTACTTTTATTGTCTTAAAGCAATAATATGAAATTAAGTTTCCATGGTGCAGCGCGTTGTGTAACGGGCTCTAAGCATCTTATAACACTCGATAACGGCAAAACAGTTTTATTAGATTGTGGTATGTTTCAAGGTATGGGAAGTGATACATTAGAATTGAATACTAATTTTGGTTTTAAACCGAAAGACATAGATTATGTGATTCTTTCTCATGCTCATATTGATCATGTAGGATTATTGCCAAAACTTGTCATTGAGGGTTTTAAGGGTATTATTTTCTGTACCAGTGCTACCAAAGCGTTTGCTGAATTATTATTAGGTGACTCAGCCAGAATACAAGAAAGTGAAGCGAGTTATATAAATAAAAGAAGAAAAAGACAAGGCAGACCATTAGTTGTTCCTTTATATACTTCTGATGATGTGCCAGCCGTAGTCAGTAAAATTCAGACAGTAAGGATTAGAGAATGGTATCAGATTGATGAGCATATTCGAGCTATGCATACCGATGCGGGTCATATAATTGGAAGTACCTGCGTTCATTTGGAGATAAAAGAGGGAGATAAAACACATAAAATTACTTTCAGTGGTGATGTTGGTCGATTTAATGATTCTATTCTAAGGGCTCCAGATCCTTTTCCTCAAGCAGATATGATTATTATGGAAAGCACTTATGGTAATAGATTACATGATGGTATTCATTCTTATACTGAGCAGCTTTTAAAAATTATTGTAGAAACCTGTCTTCTTAAAAAAGGGAAATTGATAATACCTTCCTTTAGTTTGGGTCGCACACAAGAATTACTGTATGCTTTGAATGAGCTTTCTTTACAAAAAAGATTACCACCTGTATCTTATTTTGTAGATAGTCCACTTTCAGTAGAAACTACTGAACTTACCAAACATTATCCTCATTTGTTTAACGATAAAGTGCAAGAGGTATTGCAACAAGACCACGATCCTTTTGATTTCCCAGGTTTGACGATGATTAAAGATGTAGAAGCTTCAAAGGCATTGAATTTCCGATCAGATCCTCTTGTTATTATTTCATCATCGGGGATGGCTGAAGCTGGAAGAGTAAAACATCATATTTCTAATACCATAGAAAATTCAAAAAACACTATTTTACTTGTTGGATATTGTGAGCCTAATTCCTTGGGTGGAAGACTTAAGGCTAAAAATGAGGAAGTTAAAATATTCGGTGAAGTGCATCAAGTGAATGCCAGAATAGAAGAAATTGTTGGGTTGAGTGCACATGGTGATTATAATGATCTATTACGTTGGTTATCTTGTCAAGAGCCTTCAAAAGTAGATCGATTGTTCTTAGTACATGGAGATTATGAGGCGCAAGTTTCAATGAGAGAGAAAATACTTGAGAAAGGTTTTAAAAATGTTGCTATTCCTGATATGCATCAATCATTTGATATTTAATTCGGATACACTTGATGTATTATTTTCAATTCTTATTGACACTATTTAAAATGAGATTACTACGGGCCAATAAACTATGAGGCAATTCTTTATATTATTATTCTTATGCTATTTATTTCCATTTATAACGGGTTTTGGTCGTAAAGACACACTACCCAAAATGATTTCAGTAGAAGGAGGTGTTTTTAAGATGGGAGATGATTGGAAGTTCAGAAAGGAAGCTGAGAAACCGGTTCATACCGTTATCGTTCATTCTTTTAAGATTTCAAAATATCCTATTACGGTTGCTCAATATCGAGTTTTTTGTGAGGAGAATGATATTATTTTTGATCACGATCGAAGATTTAAAGGAATGAGTAATCATCCTGTAACTAATGTTAATTGGCATGAGGCGCTTGCCTATACTTCTTGGCTTTCGGATAAAACGGGGAAAAACTATCGATTACCTACAGAGGCAGAATGGGAGTTTGCCGCAAGAGGTGGCTTAAAAAGTAAAGGATATAAGTTTAGTGGCAGTGATAATTTGGATCGGGTGGGTTGGTATAATGATAATAGTAGCGGACAAACGCATGCCGTTGGCACCAAAAAGGCAAATGAACTGGGGATCTATGATATGAGTGGAAATATTTGGGAATGGTGTAATGATTGGTATGCTGAGGATTATTATAATGAAAGTCCTGAAGATAATCCTAAAGGACCAGATTCCGCAAAATATCGTGTTGTGCGCGGTGGCAGTTGGTTTAATAATTCCTCTAATAGTCGTGTAGCAAAACGAAATTTTTATGATCCAAATTTAAGTTTTAATAATTATGGTTTTCGAGTGGTGCTTGTAGAAGAATAGGGTGTACCTTATCAATAAAGCAGATTGTTTATATTAAATTAAATATTGAAAGTTCTATGGAATCCATATTGTTTGATAAAGTGCTATTGAAATTACTTTGATTTTGAATAGAAGTATATATATTACATTGTAAATTTTAACTATAAGCATCAATAATAATTTTAGGCTTATACAAAAAAAATCATTTTCTTTGCTAAAGATTTAATGTTTAATAACAGATGAAAAGGAGACTAATCCGATTAATGTGGACTGTTTTTATAACCTGCCTCGTTTTTTTTGCAATAATTATTGTAGGAATTGAAAAAGGTTGGATGGGTGAAATGCCTTCTATGGAAGAATTGGAAAACCCAAGTGCAGCAACAGCTTCACAGCTTTTTGATTCGGAAGGTGGTCTGATAGGCAGATATTATATTGTAAATCGATCAGACGTAAAGTATAGTGAAATCTCTAATAAGGTTACCAATGCTTTAATTGCTACCGAAGATTTTAGATTTAATGAACATAGTGGTATAGATGGCATAGCCGTTTTAAGAGCCATCTTTCTTTTAGGTAAAAAAGGTGGAGGCAGTACCATTACACAACAATTAGCCAAAAACCTCTTTCCTAGAGAAGAAAGTTCTATGCTAAAACTTCCATTTATTAAATTAAAAGAATGGATTATGGCGGTTAAGCTGGAAAGAAACTTAACCAAACAAGAAATTATTACCTTGTATTTGAATACGGTTCCTTTTGGTGATAATACTTATGGTATAAAAAATGCTTCCCTTACTTTTTTCAATAAACTGCCTAAAGATTTATCTTTAGAGGAAGCAGCAGTAATGGTGGGCATGTTAAAAGGTAATACCCTATATAATCCTAGAAGAAATAAGGCATACGCCTTAGATAGAAGAAATATAGTTATTGACCAAATGGAAAAGTATAACTACATTTCGAGCTCGGAGGCGAGTGCTGCAAAAGCCAAACCTATAGTATTGGATTACCATAGACAATTAAAAATTGATGGTATTGCACCTTATTTTAAACAAGTAGTAGAACAAGAGGTTAAGAAATGGTGTAAAACGCATGTAAACAGTGAAGGGAAACCCTACAATATTTATAAGGATGGATTGAAAATATATACCACGATAGATCCTATAGCACAAAAATATGCGGAGGCTGCTGTTGAAGAGCAAATGAAATATTTGCAGAGATTATTCGTATCTCAGGCTCAAATAAGAACGGGTTCTATCTGGAATAAAGACCAACCTAAAAGAGTCTTAGAAAGATTAAAAGAGAGTTCTGATCGGTATAAAAACATGAAAAGTGCTGGACATTCTACTAAGGAGATAGAAAAATCATTTACGGAAAAAACTAAAATGACTGTTTTCACTTGGTCTAATGATCAAAATGTGAAAGATACTACCATGACGCCGATTGACTCTATTAAATATATGAGGTCTTTTATGCAATCTGGCTTTATGGCTATGAGTCCATATACTGGAGAAATTAAAGCATGGGTAGGCGGTATTAATCATGATTTTTTCAAATACGATCACGTAAATATTAATACAAAAAGACAAGTTGGTTCCACTATAAAACCTCTATTGTATTGTTTAGCAGTGGATAATGGATTTTCTCCTTGTGATAACGTCAGTACTGCTGCTCAAAAGTTTGCTGGTCAATCGAAATTGTATAATGCAGGAGGAAGTAAATATGGCGGAATGTCTATGCAATCCGCATTAGCGGCTTCCATTAATAATGCTTCATTATATTTATTAAATCAAACAGGCATAAAAAGCTTTGTCGATTTTTGTCATAGATGCGGTATCAGTAGTGATATTCCAGAATTACCCTCTATTGCTTTAGGAGCTTCTGAAATTTCATTATTTGAAATGTTATGGTCCTATACGATGTTTCCGAATGGCGGAATTAATACGCAACCAAGGTTTATATTGAAAATAGAAGATAAGGATGGTAATATTTTAGAAAACTTTATTCCCGTTCAAAAAGAAATCATTAATGCAGATGTGGCATTTAAAATGCTTACCATGATGAAAGGGGTAGTGGACAGAGGAACTGCCAGAAGATTGAAAGGTGGCTATGGATTGAGTGGTGATATTGCCGGTAAAACGGGTACGACAAATGGTCAAGCAGATGCATGGTTTATTGGATTCACGCCTCAGCTTCTAGCAGGTGCATGGGTTGGAAATGATGATCGATTTTTAAGATTCTCGAGTACCGCTATTGGTCAAGGAGCCGCTGCAGCTGCACCAATCTTTGGTAAGTTCTTTCAAAAACTATATGCGGATTCTAAGTCTGGTTATAAAAATGGTGAAGTCTTTGAGGTACCAGAAGGATTTAACCTTTGTAGTGGTAGAGGCAGTTTCTATAATTCTGCTGGTGGTGGCACCAGTTATTATGAACAGGAGGTAGAGGTAAGAAGGATGAGAGAAAGTGTACCTGAAAATTATGGCAATGACGATGATATTTTAGAAGAAATACCATCACTAGATGAGATAAGATAAATTACTAAATTACAAGATTTGAAATGAATGAAAGTAATCTATTTACTATAAATTCTAATGTCAAAAAATGACAAATCTTTAAGTGATATTCATCACAGTGTAGATCCTAATCAAAAAAAGAAAGGATGGAGAAGGGTTACGGCTTTTCTTGGTCCTGCATACCTAATAAGTGTCGGCTATATGGACCCGGGCAACTGGGCTACAGATATTGCTGGTGGTAGTGGCTATGGCTATACCTTGATTTGGGTATTGCTTATGAGTAATTTAATGGCATTGCTCTTGCAATCCTTAAGTGCAAGATTAGGCATTGTTCAAGGAAGAGATTTAGCACAATGTAATCGGTATTATTATCCTAAAGGGCTCAATTTTATCTTATATATTTTTGCTGAAATAGGAATTGCTGCTTGTGATTTAGCAGAAGTTCTGGGAATGGCAATAGGTTTAAATTTATTATTGGGCATACCGCTATTAATGGGTGTTGGGATTTCTGTATTTGATACTTTTTTGTTGTTGTATTTACAGAAATTAGGTATAAGGAAACTGGAAGCCTTTATCATGGCACTTGTAGCCACTATTGGAATTTGTTTCTGGATAGAAATGCTGATGGTAAAACCTTCATTTATGGAAATAGCTGCTGGTCTAAATCCTAAACTTCCAGATAAAGCCTCTTTGTACATCGCTATTGGTATCATTGGAGCGACGGTTATGCCGCATAATCTTTATCTTCATTCCGCATTGGTCCAAACTCGAAAAACGGGTTCAGATAAAGCATCCATTAAAAAAGCTATTAAATATAATATTATTGACAGTGCTATTGCATTAAACTTAGCCTTTTTAGTAAATGCAGCGATATTAATATTAGCGGCAGGTGTTTTTTATAAAGCAGGCATGAATGAGGTGGCAAGTTTAGAAGATGCACACAAACTTTTAGCGCCAATGTTAGGTAATCAATGGGCTTCCCATCTTTTTGCAATTGCACTAATAGTAGCCGGTCAAAGTTCAACGATTACAGGTACCCTTGCAGGTCAAATAGTAATGGAAGGTTATTTGCAATTACGTATTAATCCGATTGCCAGACGCTTAATAACTCGATTATTAGCAGTAATCCCTGCGGCATTAGTTATATGGATTTTAGGGCCTGGAGAGGTAGATGCCATGTTGATTTTCAGCCAGGTTATATTGAGTATGCAATTAGCATTTGCAATTATACCTTTAATTCATTTTGTAAGTGATAGAGCCTTAATGGGTGATTTTACCATTTCTACTACTGTGAAAATCGTAAGTTGGTTGATTGCTATTATAATAATTTCACTCAATCTTTGGCAGGTTTTTGAAAGTGGTAAAGAATGGTTGGCTGCTACCAGTAGTTTCTTATTGAAGGCTACCATTTTAATTCTTATTGTTGGCTTTATATTTTTGTTGTTTTTAACTACTTTTTATCCATTGATATTAAAGAGAAAGCAGCACTATAAAGTACAAATGCATAAAAAATATTGGAATCCTGTGGTATCGGAAACGCCACAAGATTTTAAAAAGGTTGCACTTGCTTTAGATTTTGGCGAAAACGACCAAGATGTAATCTATTATGCATCCTTATTTAAAAATGATGTTACGTTCGTTTTAATTCACGTTATGGAAAGTGCTTCCGCAAGGACTTATGGTGCTGCTGCGAATGATCAAGAACTACAAGAAGACAAAGGTATCATGGATCAATATATCCAGTTTTTCAAGGATAATGGAAATGCGTCTTATGGCAAAATTGGATTTGGAAGCAGGGTAGCTGCTATTACCGAAATCTGTAAGGAAGAAGCGGTGGACTTGATAATTGTAGGGAGTCATGGCCATCGGGCATTTAAAGATATCCTATTTGGAGAAACTGTGAATAGCTTAAGACATAAACTTGAAATTCCATTGTTTATAGCCAAAAAGAGAAGATAATACTATATTTTTATTAATTATGGAATCCTTTTATAAAAACGCTCTTCAATTTAAAACCGATTATACTTTCCAACATCAATACAAGAATTGAATGCTTAGCCCTAAGCCAATTACTATCAACTTGCACTTTTTACCTATTTAGGACAATTCTATCTTAATATTTATTTAATTTTGAAGATTGTAATCATTATAAAAAACATTTGAGAATGGAAGCAACAAACCAAGAAATAGATGTAAGGGTTTTAATCCCAATAAAGCGACATGAGTTATTATTAAAAATGTTTAGTGAATTACCTGTTGGTGAGGACTTTACATTTATAAATGATCATGATCCTTTGCCATTGTATTATGAATTCCGTTCTATTCATGGTGATGTGGTCGGTTGGGATTATCTAAATAAAGGGGGAAGAGATTGGAAAGTGAAAGTTACTAGAACGGAGTCGTCTCAAGGTCGAGAATTTACTGATATTTCCACTTTAATGGATTTGAGAAAAGTGGAAGCTAAAGATTGGAAGCATGTTATATTTCATCGTTATGGTATGATGAAGGAAGGGGATACTATGGAATTAATTGCTTTAGAAACACCAGAGGAGATTCAACAAATATTCAACAATAAGTTTGCAGGTCATTTTACTTGGACCAATAAGAAAGAAACTCCAGGTGAATATGTAATCCATATAACAAAAAATAAAAAAAGTGAGCAAGATGAAAAAGATATAACGGTAGTTAAAGATTTTGATGCCCGTCCTTTTCCACCTGCGGAGCGACATGAAATGGTATTTAATGCTTTTGATGATTTAAAAGCCGGAGAAGCTTTTGTTTTTACAAACGACCACGATCCGAAACCATTATATTATCAAATTGAGGCAGAGAGTAATGAGTCTTTTAGCTGGGAATATTTAGAGGACGGTCCTGATGCTTGGAGAGTGAAAGTTACCAAGACCTTATCCTAATTCAGCATTGCAATGCTTCAAATTTAAATTTAAACATTTCGAAAATTAATAACAAGAAGCACTGAGCAAAGCGTCTCAGTGCTTTTGATTTAAAAGGTTTTTCCAAATGAAAAACCCAAAAATGGGAAAAATCCATATTGGTTCACAATTGGAGTTAATCCAAAACGGTATAGAAAGTTTCTTTTTGTTATTTTTCTGTAAGCTACACTAGGGATAAAATTCCAATAATTCGTGTTCTTATAATTCGGATCTCTATGTTCTACTATAGCATATAATGCCACGTCTGCTTTGGAATAGGTAGCTCCAAGACCGAAGTCAAAGTATGCCTTTGAATTTTTGATTTGAATGAGAAAATTCAAGCCAAAAGGAATGGTCAGGTAGGAGGACTGTAGCCCATAAATCCCTGCTCCAATGTGAAAATTCAGTTTAGGGTTTTTTAGGATTTGTCTTTCATAATTTACAGCAGTAAAAAGAGCATTTCCACCTATTTCAAGGTAAATACTGTTAAGTCTTGTTTTTGTTTGTCCGCTTACCGCTACTGAATGGATCAGTAAACACAAAATAATAAATGACACAGTAGACAATTTATTGTGCATAATACAAGTTTTTTTCAATTTTTGAAATTTTAGGTATATGAAAATGATATTCATTTTTATCCTGTATATCTTTGGTGTAAAGTTATTCATTTTTATAAATTTTCATCTCATTCTATAATCTAATAAAATGTTTTCTAACTTAATGTTATTTTGTGAAAGTTCACCGATTTTTCCAAGTGTGGACTAATCAATCCAAGCTTAAATATGGTCGATTCGGTTCAATAGTGGTTTCATTTTTAGCCGCATGAACGAATGGGAATTTTTATTATATAGCTTTTGTCTGCTGTTAAAGTATTTGGTATTTGATATAAATTATTGCTGTAATAATAATAAAAATGGTCGTCAGTGAAATTTCTAATACTTTATTTCTTTTTATTTTTTTATGATACAAAAAAACGATCAGCGGAGAGAGCATAATTCCTGCAAAAACTCCCCATATCGCATTCCTTTGTATAAGGAGATGTCTTGCTCCATTATTGTCAACTAACAAAACGTCGTTGGAGCTTAATAGGTTTAAAATTATATTGGTCATGATAAAAATGCTTACATAAAGCATTGTTCCCAGTAAAATATAAAATGGAATTGAAGTCTTAATATGTGTTTGTGCCAATAAGGATCCTAATGTCATGAGTCCGAATAGCAGCATGTAAATTTGTATATCGCTTTTTAATTGAGTCTGCATAAAACCTGTCCCGATGATTAGTCCAATAAATAATAGTCCGATTAATAGGTCTGAAAGTTTGTAATGCATTTATTCAATATTAAAAGAAGGTAAGTGGTATTCGAGAATATGACCCAAAAGTTGACAAATCTGTTCTCCCTGGATTTAGAAATAATTCCTAAGCTTTTGACTGTAGCATCAGTAAACCATACAAAATCCTTATAGAAAAGAACCTCTTAATGGTTCACTTTCTCCTATTATTTTAATTTTTGAGTGAAAAAATATTTCATTGAAATGCCATATTGAGAATAATATGTAGGATAAAGATTACCGTAGAAGCCAAACAATCGTGAAGTGTTTCTGTTTACGGTTTTACTTATATCAGCTCCCAATAAAATACCAAGTTCGACTGCTTTTTTATTTTGAAAATTATATTTGTAAGAAATATTTACATTATATCCAAGTATGGAAGATTGATATCGTTTATAAGTTTTTGGAAGACCGATTTTCTCAAAAACGATTTCATCAAAGTTGTCATCAGCCCATAATAGAAGTTTGAAATTTATTCCTCCTGAAATAATGATGGATGATTTTTTTGAAATACTGAAATCATAGTATAAATTGAGTGGTATTCTCAAATAATTTAAATTGATGTTGAATTGCTCATTCACTTGCCTATTCATAAACGCATGAAAATAATCAAAGTGAAATTGAGCGGAATACCTTGTTAATCCTAATCCTGTTTCAAGTCCGCAACCTTTGTAAGCAGGCAAACGGACAATTCCATTTATCCCAAAACCTAATTTATCATTTTGAGTAAAATCCGGTACAGAATGTCCGTAACCACTAAAGTTTTCTCTATCCACATTGTTGAGCTTTGTTTGGAATATATCTAGACCTATTCCGGATGTTATTTTCTTTTGAGCGAAAGAAAGGGAACTTATTAAACCTAAGAAAGGTGTCAATAATATATGGTACTTCATTTTATCTGTTTGAAGCGCTAAAAAATAAAGTTCTAAAATACAAAATTGTGCCTTAGTATTTCTTGTTTTCTTGAAAAATATGATTTTTTGGGAAGCTTGGCTTGGTTGTCTTGTCTAATCGGGCGTTTTTCAAGGTTTTCATGAGATTAATAAGTGCTTGCTCCAAGTCTTTTTCATAATAAGCTGCTTGGGGTTTTAATCTTAAAAATTCCAAAACCATAGGTCTTTTATAATTTCCTTTTGGATCTTCTGGTTCTGCTTCTCTTTTGGCTGCCGCAAGAACCTTTTCTTTATCATTACTAAGTAATAAACTCAATTTCTCCTTCACTCAAGTTGTAATTTTTGTAAAGTAGTTGGTCTATTTTACTTTAATATTGCTGATTCTTGAATCTATATAATTCCATTCATCATCAGTTATTCCCCATAGTTTACATAATTGCTTGTCAGTGTAAATACCGTCATATTTTTCAAAATCGGGGATAAACCCAAAACATCTTTTTGTAACATCTTGAGAGATTACTTGTTGAAGCAATAAAAATCTAACGATTTTTGTAAAAATGTAAGATTTATATGATATCACTTCATCTTCAGAGTTAAAAGCTCCAGCAATAATGAAAGATTCTGTACAACATTCACCTGGTTTAGCAATTAGGGTGTTCCCATCATAATAAAAACCAACAGGTTTAGTGAAATCTGTCTGTCCCGCAATGGGCGATTTAGGTATTAATAATTTCCATTTGGTCAGATAGCTGTAATTATCAGTTATATCAATAGGGTCAGCATATGCCAAACCAATTTTTTGAATAAACCAACATGGAATACCCATATCTTTTGGGATGTAATTCGTTGGTAGCCCAAATGGTTTTCTTGAAGATACTCTATCAGCTAATATTTTTTTTTCTTTATTCCATTCAATTATTTTATGTAGGATTGGAATTGCTTTATTGTCACGTATAAGTATTTTAAAATCATTTAATGGCCTTTTATCACTTACTAATTCATCATTAATATTGTTTGTTATTGTACAATCATCATCGTATTTTGAGTTCCATAGAAAATAGCACAATCCTCCTGCTATATCCACGTTTGTAAAACAATCATTGGAATTCGGAAAATCAAATAGATGCGACATCCTTTTGTCATTTAGCATGTTTTCTCTAAACGAATCCAAACCTTTTCCCCCAGCATACCAACGAGCAGGCATAATTAAAGAAAAGTAATCTGGTTTGATTTTCTTTGTTATTTTAACAAACTCATTGTAAATAGGTTTGGAACTTTCACTATTTCCACCATCCATTTCCTGATAAGGTGGATTGCCCACTATTGCATTAAATTTCATATCATTATCATTATTTGATTTCCAATAAGATTTTCCTTTTTTTACTTTCGAAATAAAATCTTGTGGTCGATGCGTAATTTGATAAACTAAGTCTTCAAAATAGCGGGTATTTACTTTAGAATCCCTAAAGCCTACTAAAGTGCGTTTGGTAATGCTTTTTGCCATAGGGGTTTTACAAAGCACAAACACATTTTCTGCTACGGTAAGGTCCCATAATTCCTGCTGTTGTTCAATGGTGAGTGTTTCAGGATTTTTGTCGGGATATTTTTCCTTGATTCGATTTCGAAAAATGGAATAGGTTACATACAAGGGGTACAGACCAGATTTAGAGTTGATTTCTAAAATACGAGCATCCGTGGCAAAAACGTCTTCGGTCACTTCACCTTGCTTGACGTAGGTTGGCTGTGCAATTGTTTTTTCTCGGGTTTCCTCTAAAAAAACATAACCGCCCAAACAGTCGCCCAAATGCATATTCACTACTCGCCAAGGAGTCAACACGGTTTCTTTGTCAGGATTTCTGAAGGTGCCAAAAATGTGGGTGATCCGCTCTATGCGTTCTTCAATGGTCAAATGGTCGGTGGCACGAGCCAAGGCTCTGATGCGTTTTCCAGCTGCACGAAAAACATCGGGTTCGTAGTATTTTTTGAATTTTTTAAACGTTGCTTTATCTACGCCTTTTGGCATAAATTCTTCCCATGATTGGTCGTCCACCAAGTCCGTAAAGTTATCTATGGATATTTCAGTATCTTCATTTTTTACATCAGCACCATAAATCAATAAAGGCATACGAATAGAAATACCACGAAGAATAGAAACAGCGGTGTCTCGCATTTTTTTCTGCTCTTTATAGCGGTCTATAAGTTCATGCTCTTCGGGACTGAGTTCATTTTTCTTCTTCTTTTTGGCTTGTTCTATTTGCTCGTATTCTTCTTCTGTAAATCCTTGTTTATTTACTTCTATGTCTTTGTTTTTGGGCATAGCTTTGGTACTACCAATCACTTCTTTGAGCCCATTGAATTCTTCCACTTCCACCTCATCCAATTGCATCAATTGGTCTCGGTTGTAAAGATGTTGGTCCTCAAAACCATTATTTACCACTCGTTCTATATAAACCTTCTTAAGTTGTTCAAGCATTCCATTTACATCATAATTGGTCATTCGAGAACCGTCAAAGGCTATGATGGGGCAGAAATTCAGGAATTCACCCATAATAGTACGGTCTGAATCGGTAGTTTTGCCTGCCTTAGCTGAAACTTTAGCGGTTTCGGCAATAACTTTCAACGTTCGGTCAGGAGCAAAGTCGAAAACAAAGCATTCTTCCTTAACTTTACCGTTAATTGTAGCAGGCGTTTGCACTCGGAAAATGGTTTGCATGTACGCAGAAGCAGAAGTATTGTGAGAACCTGAAAGCATAAAAACAGCCGTCCATGCTTTAACGGAAACACCTGTCGTTAAACGTCCACAGGAAAGCGTGATTGTATAGGTTTCATGCGGATTATCGCCGATCGCTTTTTCTACTTTTTTAAGTGCTTCTTCGTTTGCTTCTTCTTCATCACCGTCACCCGCTACATTCCCAATATCAAATTGACCAAAAACAGGGTGTGTTTTTAGCATTGTACTTAATGCTTTTGCTTCTTTTACACCTGGCACCATCCAAAGTGAATGCCTGAAATTATTGCGATATTCTTCAGTGGAATAGGGATAATTACTATCAGTATCAGATTTGCAAATCAGATTTAAAAAAGAAAGCACGTCTTTCTCATGAAGGAAACTTCCTGATTCATTTACTCTAAAAAACTCACGGAAATTAAACGCTACTTCTTCGTCAATATAGCCGTGTAAGAGCTTTCCAAGATCGTAGGTAAATATATTCAATTTTGGCAGTGATGCATAAGGGTTTGGATCTCCAAAGTGAATTGTATCCCAATCTGCTTTGGCTTTTTGCTCCATGACATAATCCCAAGTATAGATTTCCTCTTCTTTGTAATTGTCAAGTAAGTTGAATGGGGTTCCTGAAAGGTGCAGCACCTTTGTGTTTTCTTTTTTAAGCTCTCTTAGCACATTTGTTCCTAGTTCAGTTTGTGTACCTTCGTGTGCTTCATCTACTATTACAAAATCCCAAATTGTACCAAAAAGGTCATCATTTTTATTGAAGTTGCCACCTACCAATTCAGAACCTCTAAGGTCTTGCATTGATGCAAAGTAGATGTATTTAGAATTTCCTTTTTTACATTCTCTTTCTAGTGTAGTAAACTGATTTCCTTGATTTTTTGAACCATAAAAGTACTGTGGTGTATCGTAGAATATCTTCCCAAAGTCTTCAAACCAACCCTTATCAACAACTGGTCGGTGCGTTAAGATAAGTGTTCTTGTATATTCATGTTCCTTTACAACTTGCAGTGCGGAAAGAGTTTTTCCAAAACGCATTTTTGCGAACCAAAGCATTTCATTGCTTTTTTTGAATTGCTTGGTTGTTTTTTGAATTGCTTCTTTTTGTTCAGGTCTGAATACAATTGGGTTTTGGGTTTCTGAAACATCACTGGCATGAAGTGAATCTTTACCTTCTTTTACTGCGGTGATCGCTTTTTTGACGGTTTCAAGATCCGTTACAAACCACTCATTAGCTTTGTTTTTAGAATCAAATAATTTCTTTTTTATACCTGAGCGAGTGAGCACATTGTGGACCTCATGGTCTGAAAAAGATTTTAAACCATATTTATCATTATAAATCGTTAATTCAGTGTAAAGTAAATCATAAGTAATTCCAGCTGTCTGCGTGTACTGATCTATACGTTTTCTAGCAGCACTTTTAAGCGCTTTGCTGTTTGGTTCAAGACCCCAAATGTTTTCATTATCCGATGTTGCTTCTCCAATTTTCAAACATCCTCTATGAGCATCATCATTGATGCGAAAAACATAGATTAACTTAAGTTTTAATGATGATGTAAATTTCATGTGGGGATAATTATGTTTTTAATGGTCACATGGAATGCCAAATAAGGCATTTTTAATAATGTGTGATATTTAGAAGTTGGGTATTTCATTTTCCTCGATTATTTAAAAGGTCAACGAATTTCATTTTCCTTCCCATATTTCCTGTTTTCAAATCTTTATTAGACCAATCCTTTATTAAAGCATAAGTGCCGTTGTGTTTTTGGATATTCCCTTTTTCGCAACCTTCGCAGAAAGTGTGTTTGGTCTCAGTCTCTCCAAAAAGGTCTATAATTGTCTCCGTTTTATGTCCACAGCTGTTTGGTATTACGCCCTTTAGTCCATCCATTTGCCACACATTCCAGGAGATAATGTAGGCTATATATTGAATTGATTTCAATAGTGGTTCTTTGTCAAATTTAATTGTGTAATTTTCAATGAACGTTATAAGCATGGCTTCTCTTGCAAGCAGCAAACTATCGCCTTGCCATTCGAAAGCATAGGTATTTTTATATGCAATTTGTGCTGCTTTTAACCAATCACCTGTAGAATCGACATTTTCATTTATTACTCTCAACTTACGATCTAAAAGTCCAATTCTATTTTGAATAGGAATGAATTCTCCTGTTGTACTGTCATATCGACTGGTAATATAGGGAGCTTCTCCGCAAGCTATTTCAAGTCGCTTATCACTTACATAGTCTTTCCAAGTTTTACCTTTTGGGAAGGTGATTTTATTCGTGTTTACTTTCCAACCTTTAGTTCCGTCAGATAGGGTCTTTTCTAGATTGAAACTACCCTCTTCTCCAAACCAAGCATTATCAATTAGGTTGTTTTGAGCATTGCAAATCCATGAAGGCGTAAAAACTTCCGCCATTTCTTTAGATCTGGATAATTGTAAAATTTTGTCTTTATGTACTCTAGGCATGATGATATTGCCGTTTTCTCCTGTAATTAACTCTGGAAAGATATAAGCATCAGCATTGTATGGGGTTCCTAGATGTTCGTAATTGTTCGTAGCCCAAAAGATATTTTTTTGAGTGGTATGGTCACGCAGTAAAATTTCGAGTACATCTGGGTACTGAGTAGCTATTTCATTTTCTAATATGTCGATTCCTATTCGCACTCGCTTATTTTTATTTATTGGGCTTCAAAAGTTCCTTTAGTCGGTTCATAACTGCATAAATTTAAGTAGCTATAATAGCCAAGTTTTCAGTTAATCTCGTTTTTCAATATACATTTCGTTCGTGTCCTTGTTGCCTATCCGGGCGTGGCAAAAAAAATAGAATCTATTGGTTTTTGCGAAGCATTGGCTTTAATGCCGGACAAAATCAAATTTGTCTTTTTTTTGGTTGTCTTTTTCAGCATGGCATACAACACAAATATACACCAAAGTTCCGATTGATAAAAATATTTTCAAACACTTACAAACATTTATAATTTTTGTTCATTTATTTCATCACAAATTAAAATGCTTGGTTCAAATCCCACTTTGAAACGCTTTTAAAAATATACTTTCCTTCTTATTGGGCTCATAAATCATTCCTGAGACGATGTTTGTAAATCGTAGCCATCCTTTCTCAAAAATAAAAGTTTGCGAATTATTCGGTTGCCATCCACAAATCATTCAGCTTTAAGCTCTCAGAAAGATGATAGCTTAGTTGATGATAGTGGTATTTATGCAACTCTTTTGCTAAAAGGTTTGGTTCGCCATATTGTCCTATCCAACTTGTTGATTTTTTGATAATAATAACATTATGCTCCGCAAATGAAATTTTCTCCTCAAAATATGTTTAGATTATAGCGGTTAATTTCCGCACTATCTTTGTTCTGCTTGGCGGTAATAGTTGAAGGTAGTAAAAGTAAGAGATTGCAGGCTTCAAAACTGTCTAGCAACTCCGAATTTTGAACTGGGTAGAATATTTCAATTAGAAATGAAACACTTATTGCTGCTACACTTTGTTACCCTTATTTGCTTTTGTCTATATATTTGCTTACTTGTTTTGCAGCTTCTTCTTGTCCATTACAACTCCAATGGCTATCATTGTCTAACTGCCATGATTTATAATTAGTTGTCTTGAGTTCAATTGTTTGAAAACTATTTTCCTTTACTAATTCAATTAAATTTTTATCGCTATCAGGGCTAAAAACAAGTATAATATTATCTGTGAAATAATTCTTTTTTACAAAATCAAGAAGCATCTGAACTTTGACATAATCAATATTTGTTTGTTTTAAATCTCTGTTGTTAGTAGAAACATTTGTACTCTTGACTAAGTAATTCCTGTATAGGAAATAGGCAAACTTAAAATTGTATAAAATATCTTTAAAGCGATTACTTGTTAGCTTTGGGAAGCTAATTTTATTTGATGAAATAGATAATTGAACCGTAAGAGGTTGATTTGTTATTTCTGTGATACTTTCAATAAAATCACCATGGTGAACGTATAATAACTGATTTATAGGGTTCAAATGGTTCAGGGATTTTGCCATTTCCATAAACTCAATAAAACTTGCACCACTTCTTGCACATGGATAGAAATTATATTTACCTATCATATTTGCAAGAAAAAATGCTTGATGACATGCTGGCGGATTCATAATACTTTCAATATATGAATCACCAATAACAGTAATCAAGCTGTCTAATGATTTCGGTTCATAGCCGTACTGACCATATTTGTTAATAATCCACTTATTCCCATTGATATAATATCCAGTTTGATTAGGTTTGTTTTTTATTAGACCATCTTTATCTTGATAAAAGTTAGGCACGTCGATATTAAGTTTATACATCCTTGTAATTATTTCTCCCAATAAATACCCAAAGAATATGAAAAGGAGAACTTTTATTATAAATTTCTTCATAATCTTATTTTAGAATTGGAAATAAATGAATTGTTGTTCTTTTCCTGCAAAATGAAAAATTGCTAAAATAATACTATAATACATCGACCATCTTAAAGGACGATACCATTTTTTGCCAAAATGTGCAATCGCATATTGTTGCTCTCTCCCAAGCCATTCTACGATTAAAAAAATAATGGTCAGAAGAATTATTGGAACTGCTTTTCCAATCCCTGAAAAATACGGAATGGTAAACAATGAACTTGAAAATATTTCAGAGATATAACTTAAGGCATGGGTAACATTGGCAGCACGAAAGAAAATCCAAGCAAATACTGTTAAGCAAAAAGTAATTCCAATAGCAAAGAATTCTCGTATTGTTGGCAGGTATTTCCCTTTTGCCACAATATCAAGATTGTTTCTGTGTGTATTGAAAATAATTGAAGGCATTATATATAACGCATTTAGAAATCCCCAAATAATAAATGTCCAATTTGCACCGTGCCAAAAACCACTTACAAGAAAGATGATAAAGGTGTTCCTAACTTTCATCCAAGTGCCACCGCGACTACCGCCTAATGGAATATAAAGATAATCTCTGAACCAAGTTGATAAAGAAATATGCCAACGTCTCCAAAATTCTGCAATGTTTCTTGAGAAGTATGGAAAGTTGAAGTTTCTCATTAGGTCAAAACCGAAAAGACGTGATGTCCCTATTGCAATATCTGAATATCCTGAAAAATCACCGTAAATCTGAAAAGTAAAAAACAATGCTCCTAAAACAAGGGTGCTTCCGTTTAAATCTGCTGAATTATTGAATATTTGGTTTGCAAATTCAGCACAATTGTCTGCAATTACAATTTTCTTAAATAGGCCCCAAAGTATTTGGCGCATTCCATCAACTGCCTTTGAATAATCAAAAGTCCGTTTTTTATAAAACTGTGGTAATAAATGGGTTGCTCTTTCAATTGGTCCAGCAACTAATTGCGGAAAGAAACTTACGAATGCTGAGAAAGCAATAAAATCTTTGGTTGGTTCAAGTTTTCGTTTATATACATCAATTGAATAACTCAATGTCTGGAAAGTATAGAAACTAATTCCAACAGGTAAAATAATGTTTAATGAATTTGCTTTAATTTCTGTTCCAAAAAATGAAAAAGCAGTAATAAAATTATCAAGGAAAAAGTTATAGTATTTGAAAAAACCAAGAAATCCAAGATTTACTATAATGCTCGTCCAAAGTAGGATTTTTCTTTTTGTCAGGTTCTCTTGTTTTAACAATCCGATTCCGACTAAATAATCAACAATGGTACTGAATAAAATTAACGATAAAAATCTCCAATCCCACCAACCGTAAAATAAATAACTTGCTGCTACGATTAGGAAGTTTTGGAGTTTCAAGTTTTTGTTTGTCACAAACCAATAAAGTATAAAAACTATTGGTAAGAAAATCGCAAAGTCGATTGAGTTAAAAAACATATTATTTGTATGTCGTGTCTTTTTTTAGCATTGGCGGTTACACAAATATATACGAAAGTTCCGATTGATAAAAATATTTTCAAATACGTACAAATATTTATATTTGTAGTTGGTTTAATGCGTCACAATTTAAAATGCTTTATTCAAGTCCCACTTTGAAATGCTTTTTAAAATATACTTTTCACTATATTGGGCTCACACTTTATTTTTTTTCTCATTTATTGTTTTTAGGGTTTTGGCATAGTTGGGCTAATCTAAAATTAATATCCTTTGTTTTGTTGGTTGAGAGAAATGCTCTTTGACTTTCAATCAGTTGAGCGATAATATCTTTTGATGTTTCTTCCATTTTCATTTTTTTAATAGGTTCTTATTTTGTGCGACCTGTAAAATGTTCCATTGTTTTGTAGATTCCAAGAACCTCTCCAGCAAACCAATCAAAAACATTAATCGACATTAGAGCTTGACCGAAACGTGTAAATCTGTAAATGTAGCCTGGAATACTTATCATTTTTTTATTCTTCTCAATCGCTTTAACAATCGTTAATGCTGCTGCTTCAGGCTCCAAAATTGGAATTTTGGATTGTACTCCATTGAACATTCCTGTGTTGATGTAGTAAGGCATTATGGTCGTAACATTCACTTTTTTATCTAATTGCTTCATCTCCAAACGCAAACTGTCTGACCAGCCGATAAGTGACCATTTGCTTGCTGCGTAAACGGACATTTTAGGATTTGAAACTAATCCACCAGACGATGCAATATTGCAAATATGCCCTGAATCTTGGTCCATCATTCCTTGTAAAAATTCATGAGTAATCAGCATGGGTGCAATGGCATTGATGTCCGCAGTTGCTAAAATTTCTCTTGTAGAATGCTCGTGAAAATATTTACCTATTATAATCCCCGCATTATTGATTAACACCTCAACAACACCTATCTCTGATTTTACTTTTTTAGCGGTTTCTTGAATTTGTTCTGGGTTTGAAACATCCACTTTGTAGGCAAATATTTCCCCTTTGTTTGAAAATTCAGCGATTGTTTGATCAATGCTTTCTTGATTGATGTCCCAGATAATTACTTTGGCTTTTCGCTCTAATAGTAAACGAACCATTATTTTACCAATTCCTGATGCTCCTCCTGTTATTAAAACTGTTTTATTCTCTAATATTTTCATCTCTTTACGGTTTGTTTTTTAATAATTAAACAAAATTAAAGAAGAATCAGCTCAAAAACGATAACATATGTTATCACTTTGGTTTTTAATTAAGAATTCTTCAATCGACTTTCATAATACTGAAAAATTCCATTCCAATTAAGGTATTGTTCAAGTGTCCTTGTCAACATTAATTCTTCAACTTTCGTGATCTCGTCCATAAAATTTTACGGTTGGTTTGACGAATCTTGGTGCTGGCATACAAGGTCAGTCTGTGAAAAAACCTCCCCATTTATAGATAAAAGCACATAAAATTCTTAATAAAAAAATAAACACTAAGCTACAAAATTCTAATCTCGTGCTCGTTCAAAAATCCTAAAAACAATAAATGAGCAATCCATAGGGTAGGGACTGTAAGTGGTTTCGTTTAACTACGTTTTCATCTTTAGCCCTTCGAGCAAGACGAGAACTTATTAATTTTAGCTGTCGTTTTTTTATTCTAATTCAGGATAATGTTATTTTTTTTGTTTCAATTTAGATTCCACAAATTTTATTAAATCCTTATTTTTACTTTCTTTGGCGGCGGATAAAACTGTATTACCTTGTCCATCATTGTCAGTAATATTAGCACCATTTTCTAAGAGCAAAACAACAATATCTTTATTTCCTGTTGATGCAGCATATATTATGGCTGTTGTATTAAAACCGTCTTTCCAATTCACATCGGCTTTATTAGAGATTAACATTTTCACAATTTCTATATTTCCATTATTAACTGCAGTAATTAACATATTTACTTTCATCCAAGATCCAGACTCTTCAATATAATTTGGATCAGCTTTTTCACTCAATAGTTGTCTTACTGAAATCGTATCCTTCTTTAAAATAGCTTGATAAAGTCTTTTATTGTTGTCTTGTCCGAAAGCAGTTGCAGATATCAAAATTGTTAGGAATAAAATAATTGAGTTTTTCATTATGGTTTGTATCTTTTTAAAATTAGTTTTAATTATTCATTTGAAATTATGCCGAGTCTTTAAAATGGCAGCAATGGTATAGTTTATGAGTAGTAGCAGATTAAAAACCACCTACTTTTCCGATAAACACTTACCTTTATTAATATTCATTTCGTTTTTATTTAGCACCAAATCCGCTTTTGCTTATACGCATAGTTGTGCGGTCGTACTTTTTTTGTCCGTCTATCAGCGTTTGCAAAGACATACTGTTTTTCAATTTTCGGTTGCAGGTTTGGCTGGTGCGAAACGAAGTTCACGAATTCCAAAAATAAACTTTAAAACCGTAAGTAATTGTAATGTGTATGGCTTCAAGTGTTGGCTTTTATGTAATACTCTTGGTCAAGTCCTTTCTTTTCTGATTTAATTATTCTCATTAAATTTTTGATTAAAGGTTCTTGTATCTTTTTAATGTCAAAATTTATTTTTTGGTTGTTATATCTTCCTCTATTGCCGTTTCTCTTTATAGCCATTTCAATGTTTTCTGGAATGAAAAATGAGGCCTTGTTTAATAAATGACATTTATATTCATTAATGTATATCCCAATTCCTGCAATATCAAAGTCTCCAAAATGCAAATAATTATTTGGTATGGATTTCATCCATTTAATAAAATCTTTACTTTGGTTTTGAGGATAACGAGATATGAATAATGGATTGATATCTTCAAATAAATATTTCTGTTCTTGAATGTGTCTAAAGTTTCTTGGATTTTCAACTCCTACAACGGTTATTTCTTTAGGTATTTTAAATGTTTCATAGTCATAGATAAAAATAAAACTACCTAAAGATGGATTGATGATTATTTCTTGTTCGTTTAATTCTGCTTTTATCGTTGTGTAACAATTAACTAAAAACCCTTTAAATGTTCGCTCTTTTGAGTGTTTAGAATCAGTTGTAATTTTTACAAATTCCGCACGACTAGATTCTTCATTTTCTAAAGCAAATATATAATCGTGTAGATTGTTAATTTGTAATTGGTTTGCCAAGTACATTTGCAAGCCTTCTTCATTTATGAGTTCTAGATGCTTTTTGTGTTTCCCTTTCCTGAATAAAATATTTTCGGCAATTAATTCTTCTAAAATTTGACTTTTAGCAGTACTATTCGGAACAG
Organism: Edaphocola sp.; assembly: GCA_035497795.1. Taxonomy (GTDB): domain Bacteria; phylum Bacteroidota; class Bacteroidia; order Chitinophagales; family Chitinophagaceae; genus Edaphocola. The sequence goes on from DATJCU010000214.1 coordinate 39,260, forward strand.
TCTCTGCATTGATTAATCGCACTAATACTTTAGCTATTTTTAAAGTTAATTTCATTAATTAAGTACTTTGGCGTTTACTTTTACCAATCTGTTGATTTTTGTGATGTATTTCTTTGCATCAGTTTTAGATTGTTCTTTTGCTAATTTGTAGGTGTATTTATAATCGGTCGCATTTTGACTAGTTGGCGAACCATTAATCAATAATATGTTCCGTTCGTTTGCAAATCTTAAAATTCCTTTTACGTTATTGGGGTGAAGTCTCCCTATTTCATCCATCATACAATGTAATTTAAAGTCTTTAAAGTTTCTGGAAGCATTATCTTTAAACACATTCAAGAGTAGAATATTAATCATTGCTTTTACTAAAACATCTGTCCCTTCACTTCCTACATTAGAAAGCTTTTCAACCCAACCTGAATCATTATCATTTTCAACTATTCTAAATTGTAAATCAAAAGATTCGGATAAGGTTAATGTGGGACTTTTTGTTTTCTCAATTTCTTCAATTAATTTTTTTAATAAGTCTATTGCCTTTTGATTTTTTGAGTTTGTATTTTTAGTTGTAAATAGATTGGTTTCGCCTAATTCTAAACTATATTCATCATTAAACTCTTTTATTTGTATTAACAGTTTTACTATTGGATTTGAGCTCTCTTTCGTTCGCATTTCCATTTCCTTTATGGCTTGAACAAAATTCTTAGTTACAAAATCATCATTTATTTTTTTGATTATTTTTTCTATTTCGGCTTCTTTAGAATTAAGTTCAGTAGTTTCTCTTCCTATCAAATGGATGATGTTTGCAAAACGCTCGTTTACTCTTTTTTCAAACTCAGCTATTTTGTCTTCTTCGATGAATTCTTTTAAGTCGGACGCAAAGTTTAAATAATCGTTATCTGAATTTAGTTTTACTTTGAAGCTAAAAATATTCTGTTCGTCAAAATTACCTGTAAAAGCATTGGTAGTTTGCTGCAATTCTTTAAATATATCTATTCCTTTCCAATGCTTACTATTTATTTCTGAAATAAGTAAAGTAGCGGTTTTAATATGTTCCAACTCTTTTATTTCATCTGATAAATATTTTTGAATCGTTTCAAAAGTATCTGACAATTTAAAAGTTTCTAATTCTTTCAAGTCATTATCAAATTCGTCAATCTGAGATTTTATTGTTTTTACAGCATCTTCTTGTTTAGAACATTTAGTGTTCATTTTGTTCATCTCAACTTTATGCTCGTCTATAATTACTTCTTGCTTTTTTTCTTCACTAACTTTATTTGCTTTTAATGTTGGTATAGTATCAAAAAGCTCTCTTTTATCTTTTTCATATTCAATTACAATGCGTTCGTTGTTTTTAATAAACACTAAGTTCTTTTCAATTTCTTCTAAATTGACATTAATTACAGAAAGTCTTTTTGTGTCTGCACCTTTATTATCGAGTTCTTTAGTTTGCTTCTCTTTTAATTCTTGAATACGTTTGTCTATTTCTTTTTTATTTTCTGAGATTGAAGTATTCAAGACATTAATCTTTTCATTTTTTACTTCTTCTAAGTTTTTTAACTCGGTATTTCTTTCGTTCTCTTTTAAGGTTATTTTCCTCTTTATTCCATTTTTAATATTGTCAAGATTGTTTTGTGCGTTCAATTTTTTAGCAGCCAATTCTTCTAAATCATTTTCTAATTGCTGCAATAGGGTTTCTTTTGTTTGTTTGGCCTTTTCAACCCATCCGTCTAATTCAACTTTGTTTTTCTTTAGTTTTTCTTCGCTTTGCGAATCGATATACTCATTTTCAGAAATTGAATCTTTAAGAGCATTGATTTTTTTACCAAACTTGCTTTTAAGTTTTTGTAGGTTATCCTCTTTATCCGAATTTATTTGTTTGATGTTATTTTGGACTAGTTTTATCTGTTCTTGATAATCGGAAATTTCTTGTTTGTATTCTTGAACAGTTTTAATTCGATTACTTAATGAGCTTAAATTAAGTTCAACTCCAAAAAATGAGGTTGTTTTTTCATCAATTATTTTAGGGTTTAATTCTGTGTTGAAAAGCACATTTTCTTCATCTATCACTTTTCCTATACTGTTTTCCCAATTTAGAATATTTTCGTTTAGCCATCCATAAAGTGATGATTTACTTTGGTTAATTTTGTTTTCTATGTTTTGGATTTTGTCTGATAGTTTTTGAGTTTTTTCAGTTTCTTGGTCGAATCTTATTAGATAATTTCTTTCAACTTCTTTCGTATCAAATTCCCATTCTTTTCGAGTAGTTGTGGTTTGGTTTTTAGCATCTAAAATGGTGCTTTTCGATTTTGAAATAGTTGCTTCAAGTTTTTTCTTTTCATCCTTACAATACTCAATTTCATCACTAAAAAAAGTTTGGTGTTTTAATTCCGATTTTTTGTTTTTAACCTTATTTTCTTCATCAGAAATCGTGTTTATACTATTTATTGTCTTTTCTTTTTCAGCTTTGTTGTCCGTATTAATTTGATTTATTATTTCTTCATAATTGTTAAATACTTTTGTTTTATTATCACTGAACTCACTATTGAGACTATTGATTTCGGCGATTTTTTGATTCGTGAATTCTTGGTTTTGATTTTGAGCTTGTGTAATTAATGCATCATATTTTTGATTGAGTTCAGAAAATTTTGAAGTTAGAAGTTGTTTTTCTTCTTCTAAAGCTTTGACCTTGTTAGTTAAAGCGTCCTTTTGAGACACTTTTTGAATAATTTGGTCAATGTTTAATTTATTGTATTCCTCTTGTTTATCCTTCGCTTTTGAGAGTTCTTTTTTTAGATAATCAATTTCAGAAATTATTTTCTGTTCTCTTCTTTTCTGAATTTCTTTTAATTTATTTATTTGGTCAATAAGTTTGCTTAATGCTTCGTTTTCTCTGGAATAACTGGAAACTAAAATTGGTTTTTCTCTTTTTATATATTGAATTCTTGTGTTCAATTCAATGGCAAGTTCTTTCTTTTCACGTTTAACTAAATTGTGTACTCTGTATTTGTCAATCACTTTTTCAGCTTGCTTCCTGATGACAATTTGTCCTTTTTTATTTTCCTTAAACCATATCTTAATATCGTTTATCTGAGTTTCAAAATCACGTAAGTGGTTTTTAGAATAGTTCTCAATATCAATTATAAATTCATCTTCATTTAAAGAATTTATAATGGTGTCTTTGATAAATTTAGCTTCCAAATTTGAGTTCAGAAATACATTCTGAATCGTTCTTGGGATATTTTGAAATTGTTTACTTTCAATTAGTGCGTATTGCCTAAAATCAGGTTTTAACCCTTTGTTGTCTCCGTAAATTATCTTTCGAAATTCTTCATAACTTGTTATCAATGGGCTGTAATGTATTGCTCTACCCAAGGCATTTCTTATTTTGTCCCAACTTTCTAAAGCTCTATTATTTTCATCAATAAATAACTCCCTTTTGTATGCAGAATTAATAAACCTAAAAGCTACTTTGCCATTTGATTTATAAGCTAACACGCAAAATGGAAATCCGTCTTTTACAATTTCGTAAATAATGTACGAGTTTTGAAATTCAAAATAATACTCATCAAACCCTTTTTTCTCTCTTGGAATACCGAGTTTCGTTTTGTTTGAATTATAAAAAAATAAAATAGCACGAAGCAAAGTGCTTTTCCCTACGCCTTGCGTCCCAATCAAATGAACGTTGCCATCCAATTCAATTTCAGCATATTTTACCGAAGCACTATTTATAAAGATTATTTTATTCAGGTATCTCATTTTCTATTTCTTCGGGAATATTTATAATTGAAATAAGGTCTTTAAGGTAATTAAATGAAGTAAGTACTTTATAGGATTCGGTAATTTCGTTTTCTAATGTTATAAAGTTGTCTTTTTCCAACTTTTCAATAATTTTCTTTACTCTATCTGAATAGTTCTTTTTATCGTCACTAAGCTTTTTAAAATTGTCTAACTTAGATTTTAAATCCGCATTGTTTTTCAACTGATTAATTACATCAGAAGGTGAAAACCTATAGCCAACATCAAAAGACGAGTCAAACGTTTTGAAAAAATCTATCATATCAATCCAACCAAATGCCTTTTCTAATTTTCTATCTAAATCTACATTTCTTTCATTCCGAGAAAAGTAAAAATATTCGTTACCTTGTTCTAAAATGTAATTGATTTGATTAAAATATTCGTACAAATCCTCAAAAGTATCGCTATCTTCTAAGACTTTGTAGAGTGTTTGAATGTGTTCGTCTGGACTGTTTGAACAGATAAATTGTCCTCTACGAAGTACATCAAATATGTCTGAAGTATATTTAGTTATCATAGGTTTATCTTGCTGTTACAATAGCATATTCTATACCATTGGATGTTTGAAAATTATTTTTTATGTCTAAGTCTTGCTCGTAAAGTGAAATAACTTGGCAGAAGATAGTAACCCGTTCATTAAATTCAACAGTTTTTGAAAAGTCATAACTTAAAATAAAATTGAATAAGTTATCACTTGTTGCAAGAAAACTATTTTTGATTTCCTCATAATTTATCATTATTTCTTCTTCAATACTGTTTTCGAGAAATTCATCTGAAATGCTATCTGCCAATTCTGCCTTAAAGACTTTTCGGGCGTTATGATTTTTCGCAATTTTTTCAATTACATCAAAAACCTTTTCGTCTTCTCTTAAAAAATCTATGGATAAATTTAAAGGCTCGCTAGTTCTTGGTTCAAAAATTACTGAGTTATTGTTTGATATAATTTGTTTAACATCGGTTTCCGCTTCAATTAAGAAATGGTCTTTTAAGTATTTTAATTTTCTTAGCTTTTCTAAAAATTTTCCGTGAATTTTTATTTGATTCAAATAATCAATTATCTGTTTTTCAATCTCAATTAAATTGTGTGAACATTCCCCGAGCTGATGTTTAATGTCAATAATAATTCTATTTAACTCTTCATCTAAAGCTCTATTAAAAAAGGTGACTTCATCTTCGTTTATAATCTTTAATGTTTGTATTATCAAGTTTTTGATAACTGTTCTTTTTTCATCAAGGTTTTCAAGCTTTAATTGTTTGTTTTTGTAATTCGATTCGTTTTTAAATGTGTTGTCAATATTTCGCCTTAAATCAACAACGCTTCTTAGTGTGATGAGCCCAATTTTTTTGAACGTTTTTTTAATGAATCTTAGATACCCATATTTTCTGTTTTCATTACTCTCATTTAAGAAATAATCAATGTTTTCCTTTATGTTTTTAATGTTTTCGTCAATATATGATAGGTTGATTTCCTCATTAACATCTAAAACCTGTTCAAAGAATTCTAAAAACAAGTCATCAAGTTCTAAAGTATCTCCATTTTCTCTTATTACGGATTTTTGTATTAGGAAGTCAATGCGATTTTCATCATAGTCAACTAATTCTAATGCATCACTGAATTTATAGTCAATAGATTTTCTTTTACTAAACATTTCAGAAATAAGTTTCGACTCTCTATTCAGAGCAAAAACCAATTCTTTTATGTCATTGAATGTATCCATTTTCTATTTCATTTCGAGTGTTGGCAAAAAAACAGCTCTTTTGGTTTTTTTAGCGTTGGCGTTCGTGTCGGCAAAAACCAAATGTGCTGTTTGTGCGGTGAACTTTTTGTATGCCACACAACACAAATATATACGAAAGTTCCTATTGAGAAAAATATTTTCAAACACTTACAAACATTTATATTTGTTGTTGGTTTATTCCTTCACAATTTAAAAATATAAATTCATTTAATCAAAAAAATTTTTTAAATATCTTTTGATTTTTCTTAAAAGTTTAATCTCTTCTTTTTAATTATAGTAAAGCCACTGATCGATTTGAAAACCATAAACTATTGTTCTCGATTATGTAAATAGTTCCACTTAGCAATGCTTTTGAAAATATAATTTTCACCTTTTTGAGTTCACAATTCATTTATGCTGAAGCAATGTTTGTATATCGTACCGATCCTTTCTCAAACAAAAGTTTGCCATGTATTCTGTTGTAGTTAACTAAGCATTCATTTTTAGCCCTTCGGGCAAGACGAAAACTTAGTTATTAGTGGTTGGCATTTTTTGTCCAACTCAATATTTTATATAATAATATCTCCATACCTGAATTAAATTTAAGATTGTCTTCGTGAATAAAAATGGATATAACTCTATCGTTGTAGCCTCCACTTCCAATATTCATAAAATTTCTATTCATTTTATAAACCGATGTGTCAGTCTTATTATAATATTCTGTTATTAAGGTTGCTGTATCACTTTCTACGATGTTAATTTTATTTTTATCAAAGTGTTTTTTTCCTTTTATGTTTTTAATTAGATAAACTCTAGGGTTAGTATTTTCATCATCATTCTTTAAACTATCAATAGTCAATGTGATAAAAGAGCTCGGAAGATTACTTTTAAATTTGTAAATGTATACAACTCTTTCTCCTCTGCTTAGGTTTGGGAAATCATTAACTTCAATTTTGTCAAACTTATAATAAGCATTTTTTGTGTCATTAATTGTTAAGAAAACACCGCTCTCCTGGGGCGTAGTTACTAATTGAACAAAAGATTGGAATATTATAAGAACAAAAAATACACCCAGAGTTCGCCAAACATTTGATGATTTTTTAGTTAATTTAATTAGAACATAACCAAACCCTAATGAAAGAAATATCGCTATTGGCCAACAAACTAGACCAGCAATGCCTGTGAAAGGAAATAGCCATAGAATAAAACCTTCAATTATTAGCCCTAAAATTACGTAAAGACTAAATAATAGTATTCGTATTAAATTACTCATTTTAAAATTTAATCGTCAGTTCTTGTTTTGTTCTACGCTTACCTCTAACGGCCAGTATAAGCGTATTGGGGACTTTTGAAGCCGTAATTTTCAATTTTCCGTAAAGTTCATTCCTTGCAGGATGTTTGTTTTTAGACGTAAAACCCATTATCACTTATATAATGTTGTGCCACATTTTTCATTTTACAGTAAGTTCTAATTGTGGATAAACGACTTCTTTAATATAGTCCATTATCCAATCTTCTGCTTGATTCAATTTTTCAGTTCGTTTGTTCAATTCAACAATTACTCGTTTTTTAAGTGTTTCGTCTTTCTGTTGGTTTTCTTCTAATGAGTTATCGTAAACAATGACACAAAGAGCGTCCATTAGTAAATTTATCTTTTGGTGGGAAATCGAAACAGTATCGAGTATTTTTAAAATATAGTCTAAATACTTTTCGTCCGCCAAGAATAATTCTTCATCTTGAGGCATCAAGTGCAAATCTGAATTTGTCGCCCAATCTTTAAGAAGTTCAAAATCTAAATCAGGATGCTCAAATGTTGTCGAAAAAGTAGTTGAAGAACACTTTTTACATCTTTGTCCGAGAACCTTACTAATGTCTACGAGTTCGAAAGCTGCTTCTCTTTTCGAAACACTTATTCGCTCTTTGTTTCGACAATTCGAACAGGTTCTCTCTATGGTATAGTTTGCTTTCATTTAAATTAGGCACAACACAAATATATACGAAAGTTCCTATTGAGAAAAATATTTTCAAACACTTACAAACATTTATATTTGTTGTTGGTTTTATGCCACACAATTTAAATTTATAAATTCATTTAATCAAAAAGATTGATAAATATCTTTTGATTTTTCTTGAAAATTTAATCTCTTCTTTTTAATTTTAGTAAAGCCACTGATCGATTTGAAAACCATAAACTATTGTTCTCGATTATGTAAATAGTCCCATTTTGCAATGCTTTTAAAAATATACTTTTAACCTTATTGGAATCACACGTCGTTCTTGAAGCAATGTTTGTATATCGTACCGATCCTTTCTCAAATACAAGTTTGCCATGTAATTCCTCTTGTCGTCAACTAAGCATTCAGCTTTAGCCTATCGGCAAGTTGAATGCTTTTTCCTGTAGAGTGTTTCTAATATATTTAATTTTATTTAATTTATTTATTTTTGGATCAACATAAAAAGCCATCTGTACTGAATCAGGCAGTTTTACTTCTTGTCCATCCGACTTCCCCCAAATTTCACCATTCTCTTTAATTTCTACATTTTCTTTTTTTTCTACATACCAATAAATGCACTCTCTAAATTGATCCTAATATTTAGGCTGAATTTGAGTTAGATATTCGGAATAAATGTCATCAAAGTTTTCGTTTACTTTAGAGTGAAGCCATCTTTTGACCAAAGCGGTGTCTAAGCAAGTTTTGTGATATTTTTTATTCCTTATCGATTCTTTTTGAGGAAGTTTGTCAATATCCTCTTTCTTTTTTGAATTTCTGTCCTCTGAATAGTCACCATTTGATTTCAACTGCGAACGAGAACCTGAAGTTTTTCTTAATAACCATTAGCTCATTTTGTTTTTCTTTAATGTTTTACAACAGCTACTGAATGGTGCGTATCCTGTAGGGTATGAAATATACAGAGTTTTATAGCTTTTTTTATTCTTTTTAAAAATTCCAATTCATGTTTAGAAACTCATAAATAGCAACGCACGAATAATCATAAGCTGTGATTGTATTTTCCGTATATCTAACCTTTATCTCTTTTTCGATTTATTACCGAATAGCTAAGGTCATTTTTTTCTTATCCCAAGCGATAACTTGAACTCCTGTAGAGTAATGCTTTTTATCTGGTGAGTTGTTCAGTAGTTTTTTAAATCTGGGATATTCAATATCTATTTCTGCTATGTCAAGCATATATGTTGGCCACTCAACATGGTGAATGTCAAATTCATTAATTGAGGTTTCCGTGTCTTGAAAAAGAGCATATCTTTCTGTTAACCATCTGTCAAGGTCAGTTTTTTCTTTGAATTCCTGACCGACTTGATATTTAATTGTCATTTTGTCTTTAAACTCTTTGTTTTCTGAGGAGAAAAACATTTCTTGGCGGTTCATTTTTGAGTAACGATAAGGTAGTTCTGAAAGTGTTTTGGCTACTTTACAAGAAATACGGTTTCCTGCTTCTATACTTAAAAAGTAAACACCTGTTTTATTTCCGTTTTTCACATAAGTTCGAATGTTAATTTCATCAAAGTCAGAAATAGGTGAAAAGGGCGGTAAGTTTTTAGGTCGGATTTTTTCCATTTTAAATGCCACTAATGAAATCCAAGGCTTGCCTTCAAAAAGGTCGATTTCCAAATCCTTCGGAACTATTTTTTGCAATTCTTGAAGGTCAACCTGCCAATGAAGAAAAATAGCATTATTCCACTCTTGGTAATACTTCCATCGTTCTGTTGGCATTAACCAAGGTCTGTGTTTTGTAATGCTTAATATTTTTTTAGTTGTCATTTTTTAATTGGCTATAATAGTTTTGTATATGACTCGTAGCGTGCAAAATATAATTAACTATTCGGTTAAGCACGAGCCAGTTTTTTTATTTTTCTTATTGTCTTTTTTCTCAATAAGCCAAATTAAAAGATTTGGCGAACTTGCAAATATGCCTAACTTCGATTAAGCAACTTAATTAGCTATAAGCTATATTCTTTATTGCTAGTAGTGCTTTATTCAGTCACTAAATCAGTTAATATTACTTTACCCTTTTCTTTATATTCTGTCCAAATGGGGTCATTTATATCGGCATTCATAAGTTTGTTTTCATCGATGCTATTCATTCGGATGCGATGTTTCTCATATATCTCAAAAAAAACTTTCGGATTCTGGTTGATTTTCCCGTTTAAGCTATCAGCAAAACAATTTAAGGTTCGACCAATTTTCAATCGATTTTCCGTCAATGATAGATTTGAATTTGGTCCGCCCCAATTTTCGTTTGCATTTTGGTCGTCTTGGTTGTCATCTTCCCAATTACAAACATCGCATATTTCATAAGCACCACGTTCGGATAGTGTTGGATATCCGCATCCAGGACAAGAATAAAAATCTATATTATTTTCTTTCAAATACATATTGAAAATATTACGTCTTTTTTTAAAGTCAGCGAGAATTTGCTTATCAGTTTTCGTTAAGTTTTTAGCATCAAATTCTTCAGGATAGGATGATTCAATCATTTTTTCAGTTTGCTTTTCGGTTTTGATTTTTTGTCCACAACTAATATATATAATCATAATTATAAAGTAAAAATACGTTCTCATCGGTTTCTTTTGCATTATTGGCAACGTTCTGTATAAACGCAGTAGCGCGATTGGTGCATTTGCTTTTCAATTTATACCAGACTTTAAATTTATAAAATTACTTTTGGATAAGCATTGCATCCGCTATTGCGTTTATACTCGTGTTGTGCCTCGTTCTCTATCCTAATCAATGAGACTTGAAATTAATTCTTTCAATACTTTGGTGTCACTATTTATTGTGCCTTGCATATATTTTTCATAGACCTCTTTATTGTCAGGTGGATTTAAATTCAAGTTTATTCCTTTCTCTAAAGCTAACATTCTAATAAATTCTCTTTGTGCCCTACCATTTCCATCTCTAAATGGATGTAAATAATTAACATTGTCTAAAATTTGAGACAGGTTTTCGGCTATTTGATTTTTATTATTCTTTTCTGTTTTCTTAAAATCCGATATTAATCCATCAATAAAACGATATGCGTTTTCGAAGTTTGATGTTGGAAAAAACTGCTTTCCATCTTTACTTATCTCTACAACTCTTTCTTTACCTGCCCAAGCATAAATGTCTTGAAATAATTGTTTGTGAATTAAAAATAGACTTTCGATCCCAACAATTTTAATAGGTTTAATATGTAATTCGTTGATTCGTTTTGATACCGCAACACTTTCGAAAAAGAGTAAGTCTTCAGCGTCATTAATATCTACTAAGTTTTTTAATATTCCAGATTTAGGATCAACATAAGTAAAATCAGAATCAATGTATTTGTAGGAATTAGACATAAGTCTTTTCCTTAATGAATATTAGTAAATCGTTTAATGATAGCTTACCTATCATATAATCTCTTATAATTTTGACATTTTTATGAGTAGGTACGAAACCCTCAAACATATTGCTCCCAATTGCATTGGCAGTATTTTCTAATGTTTTTAAATCAGAAAATTCCACTCCCATAATAGTGAGTTTTTTTCGGTCTATATCTATTTTATTATACATATTTATATGTTTTAGTAGTACTACAAATGTAAAAATTTCTAATCAAGGTAATTACTCGCAATTTTGGTTTTGAATGAGGCACAACACAAATATATACGAAAGTTCCCATTGTGAAAAATATTTTCAAACACTTACAAACATTTATATTTGTTGTTGGTTTATTGCCACACAATTTAAATTTATAAATTCATTTAATCAAAAATTTTTTAAATATCTTTTGATTTTTCTTGAAAATTTAATCTCTTCTTTTTAAATTTAGTAAAGCCACTGATCGATTTGAAAACGATAAACTATTGTTCTCGATTATGTAAATAGTCGCATTTTGCAATGCTTTTAAAAATATACTTTTCATCTTATTGGGTTCATACATCTTTCTTGAGGAGATGTTTGTATATCGTACCCATCCTTTCTCAATAAGTAATTATATTTTTTTAATCTCTAATTTCCAGTTAAATAGGGATTCTTCTTCACCAATTTTAACGATACCATTTTTTTGAAGTAATTTAAAAGAGGCGGCACTTGTCTTGTCTGTAGAAGCAATGATTGATTTTACAATATTTTGCGTTTTAGACCATTCATTAATTCCGCTTACGATTTCTGTCATAAACCCTTGGTTTCGGAATTTTTCATAAGTGCCATAACCAATTTCTACTGCTCCATCCTCTGGTTCGCCCACTATACATAAGTCGTCTACCATTTTGTTTTCAGCTTTTGAAATTGCCGTCTTATTGAATGTGAATGCAAAAATAAAAAGACCAACCATAATATGTTATGGACATAAATAGTTTCTCCTCTTACCTCTTCGTCGTCCTTAAAATCACTAAAAAAATAGTTTTAGGTATAGATAAATATTTTAGAAAAGAAAATCTTCACAAAAAGTGCTAAATATTTAATAGTTAACTCTGTAAACAAGATCCTCACTGTTTGGAAACCCAAGTTGCTGGCGGTGGCTAAAAAGTTGTCCTTGCCGATTTACAAATATGCTTATAGAGAGACCATTTCCTGGAAATTCAGGAAGTAGTTTCCAACTAGAAGCACCAGCACTGCGTACATAGTAACCGGTAGCCTCATTACCACCATTATTACCATAAGTTAGCACACTGCCATTTTTTAAGGTATAAATACCATAGGTCATGGTTGCTTCGTCCGGAAGAAAAAAGCCCTCACTGGCAGTAATAGGGTAGGCACCCTTTGCTGCAGCTCTGTAAATAATATGAGTACCCAGTCCGCCTTGAAAAGTATAAACTTCACCTGCTGAAGAAACAGACGATTGTAGCCCACAATAGGGCTTGATAACCGTACCGGTACAGTCGAATACAGGCTGTAATTCGCCTCCAGCTGCTTTTAATGAATACAAGTTATAATTGACTGTATATTCTTCCTGAAGGAAAATTTCCCCATTATCGAGATATTGAACCAATCTCATATCGTCTGCTGGACGGTCGTTGAGGCGCACCCAGGCAGTATTGCCTGCAGCCCTGCGATACACCCGGCTGCGTTCTCCTCCGCTCTTTAGTTGCCTGTGAATATTTACAACCATGTCTCCTGTGCTGTTTATCATCAAACTTCCAAAGCTTGGAAATGCCATGGTATCTCCATCTGCAAAATTCAAGGATTGCCAGGTACTGCTGCCAGTGGTCAATTCAAACAGTTCTGCTGTTTCATTTTTAGCGTAATAAGTCCCTATCTTATCTTCTGCAATTAAGTAAAGTCTAGAACCAACTGGCCCAACTGCGTCGCTACCTACCCGCTCCCATTGCTTATTAGATGATTGCCAACGAACATTAGATCCGGCAGCAGTGTAGCACAAAGGATCTCCATTGAAAGCAAACCCTGTAATATTATTTACACGCACATCACCCAATCCCTCAAAAGTGACATCCACCTTGTTTGGATCTTTTTTACATCCAGTTTGCAATAACAATGCGGAGAGTATAGCAAGATAAATTGAATATTTCATTTTTTATTGATTTAATTATAAAAGTAAATAGGTTTGCCAAAAATATTTGTTTCTTTGTTAGCTTGAACATTCAGCTAATTGCATATCAAACATTTAAATTTGAATGCAAAGTAATAAAGATATTTAAAAATATAGAATATTTTAAAATTTATTTTATGATGAGTAATGGTCCGTTTTAAAAAATGCATATTTCGCATCTTAATTGAATAAAAAAATTAATAAGTAAGAAAAAAGAATGCAAAATGCATCCTTTAAATAATTGTAAATTAATAAATTTTATTCTGCGAAAAGTTGCTCATCATTGTCTTTAAAGTTGAAGCAAGATTTGCCTTGCATTCTGTCCACCGAAATTAAATTTATCGGTGAAAATTTATTCCTGTATACTAGGTTTATGAGTAAGGATTCTATAGGCTTTATTGAGTAAATAGACCTAATCCTAAGCGTTAAATGATACGCTGAATTCTACTCTACAAAAAACGGGTGTCTTGTTCGTTCAAAAATCCTAATAATAATAAATGAGCAATCCATAGGGTTCGGACTGTAACTGGTTCCGTTCAACAGCGTTTTCATTTCTAGCCCTTCGGGCAAGACGAAAACTTAGTTATTAGCTGCAGTATTTTTCATTTTACGAAAGTGTATTTAGAAAGAGTCCAATCTTGGATTATGTTATATAATAGCATAGAAATTGTAATAAAATCTATTACAAATGTTTCTCGTTCTTTAAGCGAATAGCTTTCGAAATTACCGATTTCAACTCTAAATTTCGCTTGTTTATTTTCACTAATTGTCTTTATTCTCTCTAAATGTTCTTTTCCAAAATGTATATGTCCACAGTACTTTTCATATAGGTCCTTAATGTCTGCATATGTCTTGCTCAAAGTTTCGACCAAGTAAAAATCCGAAAAATTTTTATTATTTGAGTCTTTGAATTGATTTATAGGTTTACCGTCTAAAACATAATCTACATAATTTTTATCTTTAGCAATTAGAATTGAATAATATCTGATTAAATTGTCCATTTGAATTCTTACAAGATGTAAAGCAGCAAAAGTGTTATTTTCTTTGACTAATGTTTTAAATGCATTATTAATTGATACAGCACGATTTAAAACACTCAGTGCAATTAAGTCAACCTTCATAACTTGAGTGTCTTGCTTCATAATGCTCTTAGCAAGATTTTTATAGTCTGTACTTAATAAGTCAAACTTATCTATAACAACAGATAATTCGTTTTCATCCATAATGTTGAGTCTTGCAGCTAACATAAATATATACGAAAGTTCCCATTGAGAAAAACATTTTCAAATACTTACAAACATTTATATTTATTGTTGGTTTAATTCCTCACAATATAAATTTATAAATTCATTTAATCAAAAAAATTGATAAATATCTTTTGATTTTTCTTAATAGTTTAATCTCTTCTTTTAATTTTAGTAAAGACACTGATCGATTTGAAAACCATAAACTATTGTTCTCGATTTAATACATAAACAACAGAAACTTCTATTATATGTAGTATGCTTTCTTATTTTTTTATTGCTTCTAATTCAATCCTTTCTTCTAATTTTAAATGGCCAATTTTTTCGGTTTCATGGTAATCATTAAAATAAACATCGATATAGTCGTCTTTGTAAATAAATTGAAATTTGAAATAATTTGAAATAAAGTAATTTTCATAAATTGATCCTTGATGATGCTTGTATTTATTCCAAGTTGGTATTTTTGATAAATCTATACATACGGGTGCTTCATCAGTTACTTTATTTAAATAATTAAAACACAAGCTATCTTATGTATTAGTACTTAGTCAGGCAACAATTTTCTTTGAATTTATTTTATTATTAGTCACATGAATCAATTCTTCATCAGTCCATGATTTTATAATTCTCCACGAGGTATTATATAAAATCCAACGACCTGCTTTTCGTTTGATGATGCCATCGGATGCTGTTTCGTTTAGTAATCCTAAATAAACTAAATAGTTTTCATCATTTTCTTGATTTAAGTAAAATATACATTGTACTTTATTTGTTCAAGAGGCATTCCAAATTTATACAATCTTGTATTGGCCAAACAATTATTTGGGTCAATTAAATAGATACAAGTGGAGTCTCTAAAAAATTAAGCTTTAATCTCTTGACCATTTTTGAGGATCAGCGTATTATTGGGTAGAGTAAATCAATTGACATTTTGTTTTTGGACAAAGCTTTTCGTGTAAGCGGAGAACAAAACCAATATTACTAATAGTGATCATCTCATGTTTTTTTACTTATACAATCTTTAAATATCTGCAGTAGTTTATTACTTTATAAATATTTTCAAAAAGCTATAATCTTTCTGTTTGTTACCGTATAGAATTTTAATACAATGGCTTATCTACTTTGCTATCAAATGCTTCATTAATTTATTTTCTGTCTTATATAGCAAGTCCAAGAATAAAATTGCAGTAAAAACCTTGTGCATTAATTTTTGGTCCGTCAGTAAGTGTTTTGCCATTTGTTGTCCATTTTGTTGCTTTATCAACTGGAATGGAATAACCAGAACGTAAACCTAAAGTGATATTTTTACCAATTGGTTTATTTAAAAATGGATTTGTTGCAAAATGCAAACCTACATTCCAAGTATAGGCATTCGTAGCGATATGCTGTTGGTTTGGACCACCAGATAGGTAGTTACTGAAATTGGGACTTAAATTATTATTCTTTGATAGTCTAACACCAAACCATGAATAAACTATGCCTCCAAAGGGAATTAATTGATATTTTGGCTTATTCAATAATACGATACCGAGCGAAGTACCAACAGTTGTTCCTCTTAAAGCATTTGTGTGGTTGCCTTCTGTTTTGTTTGCAGCGTAAGTTGAATAATTAAACAATGTTGCAAGATGTAGTTTTGGAAAAATGGTATAGAAACCACCACCTCTAGAAAAGTAAATATTACTTAATTTCATAAACCCATTATTTGTAAGTTCAATGTTTAATGCAGAAAACTGAGGCGATTGTATGCCCAGCATACTATGAATAAATACTCTTTTAGGTGTTATTGTTTTAATGTTTGCTTTTGCTTTTTGGGTTTCCTCGGCAGATGGCGTATACATTACATCTGCTATTTTATTAGTCGTAGAGATATTAGGAAGTTGGTCTAGAAGCAGTAAATATTGAGCGTGAAAATGATGTGGAAATAATTTTGTCGGATCATCTGGAAATTGTTTAAAGTATTCGTCATTTGGCAATAAAACAATTGTTGTACCTGTTCTAACATAATCGTTGCTACTATAGTACAAAGGTGGCATAAAACCTTTAATGTTTTGCTTTATTATTTTTGATGTTAGGTTTCCTAAATACTTTTCATAATTTTTCTGTGCCCGTTTTGTTGGTTTATCCAGCTTATTGTATACGTGTTTCAATACAAGATTGTTTGGGAATTTTTGTTTTTTAATTAATACTTTTGCGTTTGTAAATGGATTTACATTATTAAAATCTTTCAAAGTCTGAATAGATATTGGCATTTCAGGAACCCAGTCGGCTGCATTTACAACATTGTAAGCCCAACCAGCTTGTGTCATAGCTTCATATTCATATGAATAGTACAGATTTCCTGGTTTAGGTGCCGCACTGCAATAAGTTTTAAAACGGATATCTTTTGGAAGTTGGCTTATCTGTTGTAGGTTGTAAAGATAAGAAGTTAGTAGAAACGAAATCGCTCCACCTTGACTGTGCCCCATAATTAAAAACTCCTTTGTCCCTGTTTTATATAAGGAGTCTATTTTAGGAACAATTTCTTTTGAAAGATAGGCCATACTTAAAAGCCAGCCAACATGCACAGCAGCTTTTGGGTTTTGAGCAAGTTGATAATGAAATACTTCTTTATCATTTAATTTCAATTCTCCTTTTGCTGGGACCATCGCAGCATAAAAATTAGCCAACCAACTTTCAGGTTTTTCGGTGGTGCCTCTTAAGCTTATTACCGCTACATTTTTATCATTTGTCCATAAATCCCAAAGGTTATCCAATCCAATGGGTTTGGATTGATAAATCATTCTAAAATTACTGGGCTCGGGGTAGTCCTTGTAATAATCAGGACTTGCGGTTGTCCTAGCAGAAATAAGCATTAATTCTTTATACTCATTTTTGTCAAAACCGGGGTGGAGTTGTTGTCCAAATGCGAATACTTTTGCAAATAGAAAAAGAAATAAAAGGCTTGTCGTTTTAGTGAACATATTCGTTTTTTTAGGTTAATATCTTATGATGCTTTTCTCTATTCGATTTTAAACATTCTTATTAATGGCAGTCTGTGAAAAAGACTTTCATTTTAGAGGATAAAAATATACTTTTATATTTATAACTACGAATGTTTTAAAGTATTTTTATGCAGGTATCATGCTCAAAAAGTCTGAGGTTTCAGCTAAGTTTTGGTTTGGTAGCGTACCAATTTTAGAAAAGATAATCTTATTGCTTTTTAAAAGCTGTTTAAACTGTTAATAAGGTTTCCATGTTTGGAACCATGCTTTCTTAATTGAAGGATAGGTTGTTTTTGTTTTTAAAGACCTATTTTAGGTGATTTGTCCTAAAATAGGTTTACACTAAATTTGGTAAAAATGGACAAAAAAATAAATCAATTTCAAAATAAGACAGCATAGAATATCATAAAAATAGGAGATATTTTATTATACATTCCTCCTCTCCTGCTCTTCCTTTCCAATGGGAAGTAATTCCGAAATACTGTGGTTTAAAATCTATGAGGTTTTGTATGAAAAATCCATAAAAGGATCAGTTATATTGAAAATCTGTGATTTATGTAAGTCTTTTTGATTAAAGTGTAATGTAGAATCTTAAAAATAGGCTGACCTTTGTACTGTAAGAAATCAATATTGAAATCTTAAATACAAAAGAATGAAAAAAACACTTTTAATTACCACAATATTTTTGTCCTTGGCTGCAGTTGCTTCAGCCCAGGAAGACCAAATAGACAATAGAGAAACCTTCCAGATAGGTGCAAAAATCGGCGGAACTTATTCTAATGTTTATAATGCAAAAGGAGATAAGTTTGAGGCAGATCCTAAATTAGGATTAACAGTAGGTGGATTTGTAATGATTCCACTTGGAAAATATTTCGGCGTTCAACCTGAAATAGGGATTACACAAAAAGGATTTAAAGGAAGCGGAAATATTTTAGGTAGCGCTTACAGTTTTAAAAGAACCTCTACATTTTTAGAAGTTCCTATATTCTTTGCGATTAAACCAAGTGAATTTATTACCATACTTGCCGGTCCGCAATATAGTTATTTGATTCATTCGAAATATAAGTTCGAAAATTCGGCTTTTAGTGGCGCACAAGAAGATGAGTTTAAACTAGATAATATTAGAAAAAATATTCTGGGTTTTGCTCTTGGAGTGGACATTAATCTTAAACATCTTGTTTTAGGTGGCAGAGTGGGTTGGGATCTTCAGAATAATAAAGGAGATGGAACCTCTTCAACACCAAAATATAAAAATGTTTCTGGCCAATTAACTATTGGATATAAGATATATAAGTGATTTACCTATGATTGATTTAAGGTCCGTTTAAATTATTAAACGGATTTTATTTCAATTAAATGGATTTTATTTCAAAATTATTACTTTCCGTTAAAATAATATTAGAAAATAATTATGGCTGATTTCATTACATGAAAATCAGTCTTTAATTTTATTTTGATTGATCTTCCCTATTTAGGTGAATTATGAATAGAAAACGTTGATATTTTTAATATTTGAACGTCTTGTTACTAAAATAATAATCAAAATTAGTTTAAACTTTGTGTTTATTAATGGTATTACACCAAAAACTTCTATTCAAGGCAGGAGTCTGGGGAATCAATCACATTGACTTTCCTCTAAATACAAAAAAATGTGAAAAATAAAACGTATTGGTCGGTTTTAATGACAACAATTTAATAAAGTGTATCTTTGAAGATAACTATTAAATTAAATTAGAAATTATGATAATGAAAAGAACAATGATTTTCTTAGTAATGACCATTTTTAGTATTGGTTCCTTTGCCCAAACACAATGGAACGTTGACCCTTATCATTCCTCCCTTAATTTTAATATTTCCCATTCTGGTATTAGTATCGTCAATGGAAAATTTTTAGATTATTCTGGGAGTTTAACAACAAGGGGAGAAGGGCTTAAGGATGCTAATACTGAATTTACAGTGAAAGTAAAAAGTATCAATACGAGTGTGGAAGCAAGAGACAATCACTTAAGAAGTGCTGACTTTTTCGAAGTGGACAAATACCCTGAAATGACGTTTAAAAGCTCTAAGTTTTTGGCTACAGGTAAGCCTGGAGAATATTTGTTGTATGGCAAACTTACTATAAAAAATGTAACCAAAGATGTAATCTTTGATGTTCATTACGGTGGTGCCATCAAAAACGATAAAGGGGAAAAGTTAGGCGTAAAAGCACAAACCACTGTAAACCGTTTTGATTACAATATTAATTTTGATCCAGCAGCTGCTGGTGTAGGTAAAGATGTGACAATCATTCTTCATTTACAATTTGCTAAACAATAAGAAATTTTGTTCTCTTTTAGAGAGGATTCAAAAATGATTTTGTTTCATTTTTTCTTTCAATGCTGCTTCTATATTTCTTTTAGGAAGCAGCATTGTTCATTATGAATAAGGGCATAAAATTTATGAATAAGGGCATAAATTTTTTTTTTGACAAAATCTTTGTAGATTCTGATTCAAATAGTGTATCTTTATTCACCGTATTCCTCATTTTAAAAACAAAAGAAATGGAAGATAAAAAACCAAAACTAACAAGACAAACAGGAGCACCGGTTCCAGATAATCAAAATGTGCAAACCGCAGGACCTCGTGGTCCCATGTTAATGCAAGATCCATGGTTTATTGAAAAAATGGCCAACTTCGACAGAGAGGTGATTCCCGAAAGAAGAATGCATGCCAAAGGCTCTGGTGCTTTTGGAACCTTCAAAGTCACCCATGATATTACTCAGTACACTAATGCAAAAATTTTCAGTGAAATCGGGAAAAAGACTGATATGTTTGCCCGCTTTTCTACTGTCGCTGGCGAAAGAGGTGCTGCTGATGCAGAAAGAGATATCAGAGGATTTGCAATGAAGTATTACACCGAGGAAGGAATTTGGGATTTAGTTGGAAATAATACTCCGGTATTTTTCTTTCGCGATCCTATGAAGTTCCCCGATTTAAATCATGCCGTAAAAAGAGATCCAAAAACCAATATGAGAAATGCGAATAATAATTGGGATTTTTGGACCTTGTTGCCAGAAGCACTACATCAAGTCACGATTATCATGAGTGACCGAGGTATTCCAAAAGGCTATAGAAATATGCATGGTTTTGGAAGTCATACTTATAGTTTTATAAATAATGAAAATGTTAGGCATTGGGTAAAATTTCATTTTGTTACCCAACAAGGAATTGAAAATTTTACGGATGAAGAAGCGGCGAAAATAATTGGTATGGATAGAGAGTCCTCCCAAAGAGATCTTTTCGACGCTATTGAAAGAAAAGATTTTCCTAAATGGAAAATGTTTATTCAGGTGATGACAGAAGAGCAGGCAAAGACTTACCGATTTCATCCCTTCGACTTAACTAAGGTCTGGTCCAAAAAAGATTTTCCACTAATTCCAGTAGGTGAATTTGAACTGAACAGAAATCCGGAAAACTATTTTCAGGATGTAGAACAAGCAGCTTTTAATCCAACAAATATCGTTCCTGGAATTGGATTCTCTCCAGATAAAATGTTACAAGGAAGATTGTTTTCCTATGGTGATGCACAACGATATCGACTCGGAGTTAATCATTATCAAATTCCTGTAAATAAACCAACCTGTCCTTATCATGCCTTTCATAGGGATGGTGCTATGCGAGTAGATGGAAATTATGGTGCTGCAAAACATTATGAACCTAACAGTTATGGCGAATGGCAGGAGCAAGCAGATGCAAAAGAGCCACCTCTAGAATTAAATGGCGACGCTTATGCCTATAATTTCAGGGATGATGATGAGGATTATTTCACTCAGCCTGGAGATTTATTCCGTATTATTAAGGCAGATGGGAAAGCTGATTTATTATTTAAAAATACCGCTGGACAAATAGGTGGTGCCGATAAATTTATCCAAATCCGACATATTCGGAATTGTTTTAAAGCAGATCCAGAATATGGAGCAGGTGTAGCAAAAGCACTTAATCTAACAATGGAGGAGGTCAATAATTTTGACATGACACCATATGATAAATGGGCACCAAGAAAGGGTAATAGTTAGGTTTTTAAAAAAAAATCGCTTTCAAGCAATTGCACTAAACAAAATTGCTTGTGTTTAAATGGGGATAAAATCTACCCCATTTGAACACAAAATACTGGTTTTTGAATTAAAAATAACCTCTAATTTGACCCTTTAAAAGACGAATAAAATGGAAGTTCAAAAAAAACTTATTGTTATTACAGGTGGCACCGGAGGTATAGGTCAAGTGTGTGTCGAAGTGTTTAAAAATCATCCGATTGTCTTAACGGATTTTGATCAGGAGCGTGTGGATGAAACCGTAGCACGATTCTCTAAAGAAGGATTTGATATTAGGGGAATTGCTTGTGATATTACTAAAAGCAAGGATATTGAGAAACTGACTCAATTTGTTCAGAAGAATGGTTCTTTTAAAGCACTCATTCATACTGCTGGAATCAGCGGAACAGTGAAGGATCTCAAAAAGATATTTGTGGTAGATTTAATTGCCACAGACCTTTTAGTAGAAGCATTTTCCAATCTAGTTGAAAAAGATTCAGTAGCTATTCTACTTTCGTCGATGATGGCATATACAATACCAGCAAACAAGGATTATGATGAAGCCCTTGCCGATCCGCAAGCACTTGAATCTTTTAATATTGTAAGTCAGTTTGTAAAAAATAATTCAGATGCCATGTACAATTTTGTGAAACGGGGCGTACAATTATTAACACATAAATATGCAGGTCAATGGGGTAGGAAAGGAGCAAGAATTGTTTCTGTTTCACCTGGTGTTATTGAAACACCAATGGCATTAAAAGCTTCAGAAGAACATCCAGAAAGAATGGAAATGATAAAGCAAGCGACACCTTTAGGACGAAACGGACAACCAGAAGATATTGCAGATGTTATACGTTTTTTAGTGAGTGATGCTGCTCGTTTTATTACCAGTACCGATATTTTGGTGGATGGTGGTGTAATTCACAATCTCAAAAAACTTGGTTAAACACTTTGTTAATTTCAACCACTAAAAATTAAAAATAACACTATGAAAACATCCTTTTTAAAAGCAATCAAACATTGGTACCTTCCATTACTTGTAGGAGTATTCTTTTTAATTGTCAGTGTGATGGTTTTTGTTTCACCAGAAAGCTCTTTGCTCGCTTTATCTCTATTGTTTGCATTCTCTTTTATATTTGGGGGAGTTTCAGAAATTATTTTTTCTATTGCAAATCGAAATCAACTTGATAATTGGGCGTGGTCGATGGTATTTGGAATCATCACTTTAATAGTAGGATTGTTGTTAATGTTTAATCCTAGACTATCTTTAACCGCTCTTGCGTTTTATATTGGTTTTCTTATCTTATTTAGGTCTATTGCAACCATCGGTTTTGCATTGGATATCAAAAGTTATGGCAGTAAAAACTGGATTGGACTTTTAATTTGGGGTATCATTGGAACTATCGTGTCTTTTATACTCATTTGGAATCCACTTGTAGCAGGAATGAGTATTGTTTTTTTTATAGGTTTAGGATTCTTAATCTCCGGACTTTTCAGTATCTTTTTATCCTTTCAGTTAAAAAAGCTACATAGAACTTCTAAAAAGATCTCGGCTAAATTAATAGATCGGTATGATGAACTAATGAAAGAAATTCGTGAAGAATGGAAGGGCAATAGAAAAAGAGAACCAGAATAAATTTTCAAGGACTGAAATAGGAAGAAGCGTAAATTTAAAGACTTGAATTTAGTGTCAAACTATTTATTGCAAAATATAGAATGTTTATTGACCTACCATATAGTTCCTGATCAAGAAAAACCCTAAAATCAATTAATAAATTAACATCAATGTTTAATTAAAATAGAAATTATGAAACAATACAAAATTGCCGTTATCGTAGGTAGCCTGCGTAAAGAATCCTTCAATTTAAAAACAGCAAAAGTTTTAATGGAACTTGCGCCAGAATCTTTAGATCTTGAACTGTTAAATATAGCCGGACTTCCAATGTTCAATGAAGACTTGGAAGCTAACCCACCACAGGAATGGGTTACCTTAAGGGAGAAAATAAAAGCTGCCGATGGACTTTTATTTTTGACGCCAGAATATAATCGTTCTGTACCTGGTGTGTTAAAGAATGCCATAGATGTGGGCTCTCGTCCTTACGGTGAAAATTCCTGGAACGGAAAACCAGCAGCTATTGTAAGTGTTTCCATTGGTGATATTAGTGGTTTCGGTGCCAATCACCATTTGAGACAGTCATTGGTTTTTGTAAATGTTCATACAATGGCGCAGCCCGAAGCTTATATTGGCGGAGCAACTGCATTGTTTGATGATAAAGGAAATTTGACCAATGATTCTACCAGAGAATTCCTGAAAAGCTTTATGAATGCTTTTGAAAAATGGATTGAGACGCATGTGCTGAAATAACAGAATTGTTTTAATGTTTACTTAATAATTTATCCAAAATGAAGAAAAAATTTTTTAATGCGAAGATCTATCGTAACGATACCGCAACTGAAATAATTGTTGAAGATGGCAAGATTAGCCAAATTGGAACAAATTTGCCTTAATGTGAAGAGGAAATTGACCTGGGAGGTAAACTTGTTTTGCCACCTTATGTAGATCCCCATTTGCACCTCGACTATGTTTATACTTTATCAGAACTGGGACAAGAAGGAGCTGGTTCAGGGACTTTGTTTGAAGCTATCGAATTATGGCCAAAATTCAAAGAAACCCTTACGATAGAAAGTGTGAAAAGGTTGGCTATGAAAGGGATTAGGGATGAGGTTTCTCAAGGTGTGCAACACATTCGTACCCATATAGATGTCACAGATCCCAAATTCACAGCTCTAAAGGCAATGTTGGAATTGAAAGAAGAATTAAAAGATATTGTAGATATTCAAATCGTGTCTTTTCCACAGCAGGGAATGTATATGTATAAAGGCGGTGTGGACTTAGTGGAAGAAGCGCTCAAGATGGGAGCGGATATAGTTGGCGGTATTCCACATTATGAGCCGGCGAGAGAGTTTGGAGAAAAGTCTGTTCATGATATTGTTCGCTTGGCTTTGAAATACGATAAAATGATTGATGTGCATTGTGATGAAACAGATGATCCTCACTCTCGTTTTGTAGAATTGTTAAACGCTCTAGTGCTCATGGAAGACTATGGCACAAGAACGACGGCAAGTCATACCTGTTCTTTTGGGTCTGCAGACGATTCTTATGCTTTTAGAATGTTGGATTTGTTCCAGAAAAGTAAAATGAATTTTATTTCTTGCCCAACTGAAAACGCCTATTTGCAAGGTCGACAAGATACTTATCCAAAACGCCGAGGATTAACGAGAGAAAAAGAGTTTATTGAATACGGAATTAATGTTGCTTTTGCACAAGATTCAATCAACGACCCTTGGTTTCCAATGGGGAATGGTAATATGATGAATATTCTTGACAATGGTATTCATCTGGCTCAAACCATGTCACCAGAAGCAATTAAAACCGTTTTTGATTTAATCACTTATAATGGAGCAAGTTGTTTAAATATACAAGATAGCTATGGCTTAGAAGTAGGTAAGTCAGCCAATTTTATTGTGCTGAATGAATCTTCCGTTTATGAAGCGATCCGTAAAAGGGTTGATGTGTTGGCATCTGTGAGAAACGGTGATTTCTTATTCCGTCGTAAAGAAATGGCTTATGATATCCCTTTAAACCTTTAATAAAACTAAAAAAGATGAAACTTGCTGAAGCCCTTTTATTAAGAGCAGATTTACAGAAGAAAATAGAACATCTTCAATATAGAATAACACCATTGCTCATTGTTTCGGATGACAGACTTCCACAGGAAGAGCCAATTGAACTAATGGCACAACTAAGAAAAGTTATTTTAAATTTAGAGTCTATCATTATTCAAATAAACAAAACGAATAATGAAACGCTTATTGAGGGCGAAGGTGTTCTGATGGAAGCCCTTGCAAAAAGAGATTCCTTAAAAATGCTTGTAGAAAAATTAAGAATCATCAGGCAGGCAGCCCAGGTTAATAATAGTGGTGATAAAAACCTAAAGACCACGATTGATATCAAGAAGCTGCAAGCAGAACTAGATCAGACAGGAAGAGCCTTTAGAGAGATCGACAGTAAGATCCAGGAAATTAACTGGCTTACAGAATTAAAAAATTAAATCACAGTTATTGAATAGTTGGGGCGAGTACCAGCCCCTTTTGCGGGTGTGCGTTTTCGGGGCAAATAAAAAACGCCACCCATTGCAGGCTACTTGGGTTGCAGCAAAAATGTAATTTTTAGGACCCATTACTGCGTACAATGTACAAATGTATTGTTTATCATTTACTACCGGGTGCTGACCAACTATTCTTATTTAATTGTAAATTGCTCCTTCAATTATTCCTCATAAAAAGTTAAGATAATACACATTCATGGGTAAACAGAATGATCGCGAAAAGCGCAACACAGAATACCGGCGTAATTATCCCACCGCATTTCCCTGGTTAGATGAACATCAATTGTCGGTTCTCGAAGAATTTGCACATCGGAAAAAATACCATGATGGCGAATATTTGCTTCGCGCAGGCGAAACTGAATTCAAATTCCATATCATTATATCTGGACGGGTTGAAATCGTTGACCGCTCATCAGGCACAGGGAATACAATTTTGGTTCACGAACCCGGTGAATTTACAGGTGACCTGGCAAACCTCGCCGGTCGGGCATCCAATGTGGATGCGGTAGCTTTGGGAGATGTTGAAGTTTATGAAATTTCTCGATCTAATTTTCAGCAGATCATCAGTGAACGACCTAATCTTAGCGATCTCATTTTGCAAACGTTCATTTCCCGGTCAGGAGCCCTAGTAGGACGTGAGGGTTTCACCGGTCTGCGCGTCATCGGGTCGCAGTATTCAAGGGACACATTTCGCATCCGCGACTTTCTTTCTAAAAACGGCGTGTTATATACCTGGATCAACGTTGAAACCGATGCTCATGTAGGCGAATTATTGAAGCAGTTCCGGATTCGTCCCGAAGAAACACCTGTTGTTAGTTACGCCGAGGACTGGATGTTGCGCAATCCAACGAACAGTGAACTGGCAAAAAAAATAGGCCTTAAAAATATAACAAGTTATGATACGCTTTATGATCTGGCCATTGTTGGTGGCGGACCAGGCGGTTTAGCAGCTGCAGTCTACGGTGCTTCTGAAGGGTTGAATACAATTGTCCTGGAACGTCTTGCTCCAGGCGGACAGGCAGGTGGCAGTGCAAAAATTGAAAATTATCTCGGCTTTCCAACGGGTTTATCAGGTGCCGAATTGGCAGAACGTGCAACCCTTCAAGCCCGTAAATTCGGTGCTCATCTCTCAACACCGGCTCAGGTAGCGAAATTGCATTTCGAAGGTAAATTTCCGGTTTTAGAACTTAAGGGTGGTGAAAAAATCACGGCCAAAGTATTGCTCATCGCGAGTGGTGCTGATTATCGTCGCTTGCCGGTTCCCGGGCGGGAACGCTTCGAGAGTGCTGGCGTTTACTATGCCGCCACGCCAATGGAAGCAAGGATGTGTGCCGGCGGACAGGTTGTGGTGGTTGGTGGTGGCAATTCGGCCGGACAAGCAGCAATTTTTTTATCGGAAAGTTTGCGCAGGGTTTATTTGTTGATTCGCAGAGATAATTTGTCACAAACCATGTCTCACTATCTGTTGCAACGCATTAGAGAAACCTCCAATATTGAGGTGTTAATCCATACAGAAATCTCTTCTATGCTTGGAGATAAACACCTTGAAAAAGTCAACTTATCAATAATCTCAGCGGCGAAAAACGTGATCTAGAGGTAGCTGCCGTGTTTTCATTTATCGGTGCCAAACCATGCACAGATTGGCTGCCCGATGAAATAGAAAAAGATAAAAATGGATTTGTCCTTACGGGTCCGCAAGTTGCCCACTCTGAACAGTGGAAGCTGCACCGAGCACCCTTTTGGCTGGAAACCAGCCGGGCCGGAGTTTTCGCCTCTGGTGATGTGCGGGCTTCATCGGTCAAACGCGTGGCCTCTGCAGTTGGTGAAGGCTCCATGGCCATACAATTTGTGCATGAATATCTGAAAGAACTGTGATCTAAAACGAAGGAGTTAGCGATTTGAAATGATGAGCTTAAAGTGGTTATTGCAAAAAAGAAATGGTTCTTAAAATCAAAAAGAATTAAATTTTAAGAATTTTTTCTAATGAGAAATTATATTTCATAATTGTTATTTGGTGAATTTTTCTTACATATAATAAGATAAAACGGATAGACATCATCAACCTCTATTATTTCAAATAGCCCTGCATCACTAAATTCTTCCTGTATGCTTTCTTTGTCATAAAAGTACATTTTCAGACCCTCGAATAATTCAAATCTGTCTTTTTCAATGTATTTCCCTTGTCCGTAAACGGGCGCTTTCTTTGAAATAGTTGCAAAAGCCATTCACCCGTTTTCTTTAAGTTGATTCAAACAGTCCTGAATAAATTTTCCTCTTTCCTCTTTATTCAGAAAATGAAGTAAAGCATAACAATATATTCCATCATAGAGTTTTTTTTCAAATGGCATTTCAGTTAGAGAGCCATGATAAATATGCAAACTTTTTCCAAAATGCTTTTGAGCTAAATTAATGGCGGCTTGAGAAATTTCAATCCCGCTTAAAGTCATGCCACTGTCTTTAAATATTTGCGCATTTCGTCCGTAACCAATGCCTGGAATCAGTACATTTTTTACATTTTGTTTTCTGTAGAAATCATTAACCAACAGAGTAGATTTTGCAGGTTAAAAACCCTGCATTTCCTATTTGTCTATAAAGACCTTTTTCCAAAATTCCGCCATCTTCGTTTGTTTTAGAAATTGGTTTCAATTTACCACTTTTTATATTATTCCATCTCAAAAATACGAAATCCAAGACTTTTTTATAAAAAATAAAATTATGAAACCTCAGATGGAAGAGCCAAAATAATTAACCTATTTAGGGTAATGCCACCAGTTTTAGCATTTTATTACTAATGGAATACAACCATTGAAGGTGTTCCCAAACCAAATGTGCTTCTTGAAAATCACGTTCGTTTGGGTTGTCCTGAGATGTCAAATTTGTGATATTGAAAGTATTAAATAGTGCCCAATTTTCTTCAAAACCCGGGTCTTGTTCAGAAGGAAATTTCTTTTTATTGTAATTTGTGTCTTTTAAACACTGAAGTACGCTCCCCAATTTTTGCTCAATCTTATCTATTGCATTTTTGAACTGTTCGGATGCTTTAGTGGTTTTATGGTGTTTTATATAGGTACTTAAAGAGGCCAATGAGGCTAAAAAATTATGGTTGAGGACAAGTAGTTCATAATTTGTATTTATTTCATTTTGTTTTGACTTAGGTTCCTGCACCATCCTCTGAAAAGCTGAATTTAAATTTGACGTTTCCAAAAATGCATACTTTCGAGCAATATTATAAGAGGTGGGTACCTTGCCTTTCATGAGATAAAGTTCCGTTATTTTTTGAAGAAAATTCATATTGGCTTTTACTGTTTTTCTGATGCTTTCGTTAATTTCTAAAAATTCCCAAGTTGGCCATAGCCATCGCATTGCCATATAGGAAAGTCCAGCTCCAACAATTGTATCGAGTATTCTGAACTTAATCACAGTTAGGATATCTGGTTGGAGTATAGCATAAATAAAAACCACACTTAAGGTAATGAAAACTGCGGATGCTTTGGCATTTTTTTGAATTAAGGCAAAGGAAATAATTAAAGAAATAATACCCAAAGCTCCATAAACATAAGGATTAAGTGTTAGGAAGACCATTCCAAACGCAACAGTACCACCAATAAGCGTCCCAATTGTACGGTCTTTTGCACGACTCTTAGTAAGTCCATAACTGGGACGCATGATTACAATTATTGTTAGTAATATCCAATATGGGTTTTGTAAAGGAAAGAGAGAACCCATTGTATAACCAATCATAATGGTTACTGCAAGTCGTAAAGAATGTCTAAAAATAGAAGACTTGAAACTGAAATTCTGAACCAAAATAATTGGATCATATTCTTGAGGTGCTACAAATCGTTTAGCTTTTTTTCTGTCAATAAAATCAATTTCAGTAGTATTAGGTTCACCTAACAACCATTTAATTCTTTTTAGTTTTTCAAATTGTTTTTCTTGATATTCCAGAAGATTTTGAAGCATAAGATAGTTCTCATAATTTAAGTCTTCGCGTAAAGCAACAATTTCAGATTTTATTTCTTCAAAGCATTGCTGTAGATCATCTTTTTCAGGCAACCTGTTTTTTCCGTTTTCCATTTCGGAAATCATTCGTAATTGTATCGACATTTTGAAAATAAGATCCTGAAATAATTTAATGAATTGAGGATGTTCATTAAAAAGGGTATTCATCCTAACATAATTACCAGGATTAGCAATTGCCGTTTCTAACATTTCTACTAATTGTGCGAATACCAATAATCTGTTATCCTGATAATTTGACCAACCAGAAGTCATTCGAGTGAGAATCAAAATTTCTCTCAAAGTTTCATGATTTTCGGTAAGTTTGCCTTGAAGATTTTGTAATTGAGATTGCAATTTTTGGTGATCTTCATTTGGATTAACTAATTTTCCTCGTATTTCTATAAAATCAGCTGTAAGTACGTAAGTTTCAGATAGGAACTCCTCCGTTTCTGCCTTAGGATTTATATGATGCCAAATTTTGGCTAATAATAAATACCAAAGTCCTCCAACACCAATCAATAAGGCATTTTGATAAATTTTCAAATCTTCTAAATCATAGGCAAAACTCAATGCTAAAGCCAAAAGTCCAGAAAAGCTAATTAATGAGGCTCGAAAGCCATAGACCGAAATAAATGAAATGCCAAAGCCAAGAATAGCCAAAATTGGAAGTGAGCCCCAGGTTTCAAAATGAAGATAGCCACCAATAAAACTTACCAATGTTACCAATGCTGCTGAAAAAAGAATGCCCATTTTCTTTTGTCTAAAACTACCACTTATATCACTAGGTGAACACCAAAATGCTCCTAAACTAAGTGCCAATCCTATTTCAAAATATCCAAATTGAATGCCCAACACAATTGGAAAAGCAACTGCAATTCCAATCAAAGTAGCTCTAGAAAAGCTAATACTTTTTAAGAACTTGTGTAGTGTCTTAAACTGCTCAATAATTAAAATTGGTATTTTATTCAAAAGAGAATGATTCAACTGTAAAGATAGGATTTATTGAAAGATCAATCATAACCTAAATTCAAAATAGTATTAGATTTTAGGGTTCTTCATCAAAACTAGTGGAAAAGCAAAACTGTTTAAATATCCCGGTGGTTGTGTGTTCCGCCACCAACCATTGAGCGGGGAAAGTGGTCGGGCAGAATTCTAACGCCAGAAGAAATGTTGATTTCCATTGATTTTGACAAAGAACCGATTTTAGATTATTACATCTCAATATAGGTGGCGGAAAATGTTGTTTTAAGTAGAAGTGCTGTAGAAAATATTCACCCAGTTGCCGAACCTAGAGCAGTAATTTAAAGATTGTAATAAGTATTTTTTAGAGGCTATTTACAAAGATCAGCCTCTTTTCCAATAAAAAATATATGGTAGTCTATAATTTAGCTTAAAGCCTTTTTTGCAAAAAATGAAATGATTAGACCGGGGATGGAAAGTGCAATAGCAAGATAAATCAGGCTCATCGGAGAATAAATTCCTAGCAATAATCCTGCAACCGAAGAAGCAATCATAATGGATAAATTGAAAACAGAAGACTGGACAGAGGTAGCAACATCCTTTGCGGTTTCAACCTGTCTGCTGACAGCAGCCTGTAATAAAGTGACCAATGGCCCAAATGATAGTCCCCATATAAAAAAGGCAAAATGCCCTATACCCGTGGTTTTACCAAAAATCAGAAATATAACCATGGAGATAATTAGCAATGCAAACATCGATATGGTAAGGAGCTGCAAATGTTTATCGGTATACTTTATAGCCAACAGTACAGAAATCAAAGATCCAATTCCAAAATACAACAAAGCACTTTCAACACCTCCCGCCAGTTGTATTTCCTCAACAAGACTTGTTATATATACATAGACACCATAGTGTGCAATCACACCAAGCAGCGTAAGCAGCAAAACAATTAAAACTGCAGGTATTTTTAACAATGCAAAAGGTGAAGAACTTTTGGTCAGTTTCTCTCCAGGTATGGATGGTAACGCAAAGAAACTACTAATACCGATAGCAATAATAATACCTCCAAGTCCTATAAACTCTGTTCTCCAGCCATAGACATTTCCGATGGAAGTCATTGCTGGCATTCCAATACTGATACCTAAGGTTGTACCTGCCATAATTACTGCAATCGCTTTCCCATGATGCTGTTCTCCAACCAATCGCATACCATAAGCAGCAATCATGGGCCACATAACGCCAGCACAAATTCCTCCAATAACTCTTAATATGATAATAAGGGTATAATTATGAACTAATCCCGAAATAATATTTGAAACTGCAAAACCGCCAAGCAAAATCATCAACAAATATTTGCGGTTAAATTGCATCGTCAAAGAAATCATCGGAATGGCAAAAATTGCGGAAGCGATGGCTTAGTATCCCACCAAATTACCAGTCTGCACCTCACTGATATTTAAATCTGCCATCATCAATGGAAGTACCCCAGAGGGCATCAGCTCTGATAATATTCCGACAAAAGTCACCGATGACATTAAAATCATGATGAGCCATGGAAAAATATTTTTACCATTGACCGACTTGTTTTGCTCACTCATTTTTATCAGTTTAATAAATAGTTGAAGAATCTTTTCACAATTGCAATGTAACTTTATTTTGAATGCAAACCACCAATCCTAACTCTTTTTTACTAATATAATTAATCGCATTATTTAAGGTTAAAGGGGATTTAGTGATGAAATTAAGAAAAGTTAACCAAAAAAGATTATTTTTCTTAAATATAGTTCTTTTTTTCGCTCCATTTTTGCTTTGAGTATCAATATATATTAGATCAAGACTTTTCATTCATTCCTGTATTTCACAAAATTCTAATACCTTACCCCATATTTTATATGATTTTCCTAATGACACTTTGTTAGATTATTTGCAAATGAAAAAGTTATTATCCAAGTTGAAAATAGCATCTAATAAATTTATCAGAGGAAATAAAATTGCTTTGAATTAAAAATCAATTTCAATATCATTCAAATTGATTTTTAGAAAGCTTTTTCTTTGAAAATCAACAAAATGAAAACTTAACTTAATAACAAAAAATCAGTGATGATATTTCTTGTTTAAAAAAAGGTTCATCTATAATAATTTATAATTGATATTACTTTAACATAATGTAGCAGTTTTGAATTAAATTATACACTTATAAGTGTATAATTTAAAAATTCACCGCGAAAATAAATTTGGTCATTATCATTTTGCTCCCGAAATTTGAGAAAATAATATAAGCTCTTGGGTAAAGGAGAAAAACTTTAGGATAGGAATGAAAAAACAAAATAACCATAATTTAAGTGGAAACAGACTTCTATGATAATGCAAACCAATAGACTAGAAGCCTTTAGTGATGGAGTTTTGGCTATTATCATCACCATAATGGTGTTGGAATTAAAGCCACCAATGGAAACTGATTTTAATTCTTTGATTACAAAGATTCCTGTTTTTCTTAGCTATCTTTTTAGTTTTATATATGTTGGTATTTATTGGAACAATCATCATCATTTATTTCAGGTCACAAAAAAAGTAAACGGTAAGATTCTCTGGGCAAATTTACATTTGCTTTTTTGGCTTTCTTTAATTCCATTTACAACAGCGTGGATAGGGAAAAACTATACAGAAAAGGTTCCAATAATTTCTTATGGATTTGTTTTGTTATGTAGTGCAATAGCCTATTTTATTTTACAAGCAGAAATTATTAAATCACATGACGATGAATTTGAACTAAGAGAAGTAATTGGTACGGACACTAAAGGAAAAATTTCGATTGTTTTATACTTAGTTGGGATTCTATTCGCTTTTTTTAATGCTTGGGTAGCCTTACTTTTTTACGTTATCGTAGCTATTATGTGGCTTATCCCTGATAAAAGAATTGAGAAGAATATTTGACACCTTTATTCCTCGAAAAATAAACAATAAATAAACATTCCAAAATTTGTTTCTTATCTTTATTTCTTTAATTGACAATTCAGGAGAGTTTTAAAAGACTTGTTTCAAACACTTTCTTCAATCTTTTGATAAACACGAATTAAAATGAATGCTGTAAAAATATATCAGGAAATTAATATTAAAAAGGCTGAACTGAGTTTTGGGATATCCAAAATGGAAGATATTTATACGAAGCGAAATGGTAAAGCAGACGATCCACACCGACATAATTATTATACTGTTTTAATCATTAAACATGCAAAGGGTGAGCATAAAGTTGACTTTAATACCTATGAATTAGCGACTCATCAAATATTTTTTGTAGCACCGGGGCAAGTACATCAGGTGATTGAAACAGAAAAATCAATAGGTTTTTCAATGGTGTTTTCTAATCTGTTTTTAATTGAAAACAATATTCCTATATCCTTTGTTGAAAGTCTAAATCTCTTTCAGAATTATGGACAAAGTCCACCTTTGTTACCGAGTAGAGAACAATTTAAGATTATTGATAGTTTTGCTAATAGTATATTTGAACGTTTCAATAGTGAGGCTAACATGAAATATTTCTCAATCGGCTCTTTTTTAAAATTATTATTGATTGAATGTAATAATATTTGTGCCATTAATCCTATTGAATCGGATATTGATACTTCAGGAGATAATTTGATTCGAAATTTTAAAAAAACGGTTGAAAGTAATTTTAAAAAGGAACACTCCTCCACCTTTTATGCTAATGCACTTTTTATTTCTCCTGATCATTTAAACCGGACAGTAAAAGCAAGAATTGGTAAAACTGCAAAAGATTATATCCAAACAAGAATTATTACCGAAGCTAAAAGGTTGCTCTATTTTACTGATTTATCAAATAAAGAAATTGGTTATGACCTAGGATTTAATGAGCCCGCAAATTTCAGTGCTTTTTTCAAAAAAAACACAGAATTATCTCCTTCTGAATTTAGAAATAAAGAGATAAGGTCTTAATTATTAGCAAAATATCGGATTTTCATACGTTTTTGTCTCGTTTTCATATTCCACAATTCTTTAAATCTACTGACCTTTGCATTATACTAATAAAGTTAAACAAATGGATCGTAAGAGATTTATAAAAAGTACAATATTGACAGGTATTGCTGGAGCTTTTGCACCAAAACTTTTGAAGGCCGAAAATAATAGTAGTCCAGAATCAACCTACGACACCTTGATGCAACAAGTAGGATTTAATCATTTACCCAATAAAAAAATATATAAGGTGAACACAATTATTCATAAAGCCGCAACAAGAGGACATGCAAATCATGGTTGGCTGAACTCTTATCATACTTTTAGTTTCGCAAATTATCACAATCCTGAAAGAATGCATTTTGGCGTTTTAAGAGTGTTGAACGACGATACTGTAGCACCCGGAATGGGATTTGGTACACACCCTCATGATAATATGGAAATTGTATCTATTCCTTTGGTAGGCGATTTAGAACACAAAGATAGTATGGGCAATATTACAGTTATTAAAGAAGGTGACGTTCAAGTCATGAGTGCTGGAACGGGAGTGACTCATTCGGAATACAATAAAAACAAAGATAAGGAAGTGAAATTTCTTCAGATCTGGATTTTCCCAAAAGAGAAAAATACCTTGCCACGATATGATCAAATCTCAATTAGAGATATCGCTAAAGAAAATGAATTTTATCAAGTACTTTCACCAAACAAAGACGATCAAGGGGTATGGATCAATCAGGATGTCTGGTTTCATATCGGGAATTTTGAAAAAGGGAAAATTGCTGAATACACAATCAAAAAAGAAGGTAATGTCGTGTATGCTTTTGTCCTTGATGGACAAGCAGCCATCAATCAAGAAAAATTGAGTAAAAGAGATGGTATCGGAATTTGGAACACAAATGCCCTATCTATTTTGGCAACAGAAAAGACGCGTATCCTATTAATGGAGGTGCCTATGTTAAAATAAAAATTGAGTAATTAAATCATCAAATATGAAAATTGAAATTAAAGAAACAGAAACAAAAGGCTTTGCTCAAGCACTAGAGCATGAGGTAATAGCAGGTCAGATGACCTATTCCATTCCTTCGTCAGATTTTATAATAATAGATCATACAGAAGTAAATCCAGCATTCAAAGGAAGAGAAGTAGGTAAACATTTACTTTATAAAGTAGTTGAAATGGCGAGAGAAAAAAAACTTAAAATTTTACCACTATGTCCTTTTGCAAATAAAATGTTTCAAAAACTTACAGACATTCAAGATGTATTAAAACAATCATAGATGAGAAAAACCATAAAAAAAATTATACATCCAGGTTTTTATTCTGATAATATTAATGTAGTACTTTTAATATTGCGAGTAGTAATAGGTATTTTTATGCTTACTCATGGCGTAGGTAAATTTCAAAAATTATTCGGTAGCGATCCCATACAATTTGGAGATCCTTTAGGTGTAGGGATCACGACATCTTTAATATTAGCCGTTTTTGCGGAAGTATTTTGTTCTATCTTAATCATCATAGGTCTGGGCACTCGTTTTGCAGCAATTCCTTTGTTTGTCACAATGATAGTTGCCTCTTTTATAGTTCATATTAATGATGATTTTAGTAAGCAAGAATTCGCACTACTTTACGCTTTGATTTTCATGACCATTGCAACAATAGGATCAGGAAAATTCTCCCTAGATTATTTAATATCTCAGAACAGAAAAAGTGAATTTAAAAATAAAAATTAGTATTTACGAAAAATGATATTCACAAAAATTAGTATTCACAATTAAAATAAAATAAAAATGAACAACAACACAACTTGGTCTATCGACAACGCTCACTCGGAAATTGCTTTCAAAGTAAGACATATGATGATTTCGACAGTTACAGGACATTTCGAAGATTTTCATGCAACTGCAAAAACGAACGGTGATGATTTTGAAAATGCGGAAATTGAATTCAGCGCAAAAACAGCCTCTATCAATACCAAGAATGCAGACAGAGACGCACACCTAAAATCAGATGATTTCTTTAATTCTGAAAAGCACCCAGAATTGAAATTTGTTTCCAAATCATTTGTGGGAGACAAACTAACTGGAGCTTTAACCATCAGAGATATCACCAAAGAAGTTATCTTAGATGCTGAATTAAATGGTATTGCAGTAGATCCTTACGGTCAAACAAAAGCCGGTTTTGAAATCAGTGGTGAAATTAGTAGAAAAGAATTTAATTTAACCTGGAATGCCGTAACCGAAGCAGGGAGTGTTGTAGTAGCTGACAAGATAAGATTAGCTATTGACGTACAGTTAATCAAACAATCTTAAGAAAAAAACGGAAGGTGTCTGATATAAGACCAAAAATATTTAATATTAAACTTGTTGAGCTGATTCGAGTCTAACATAAAAGAGTTTCAGTTACTTGATAATATAATCAATAACGGTTTGGGTGCAACTCAGATCGCTATTGATTATTTCAAAAGAAAATAAACTTGGAAATAAACATGCCGTTTTCATAAATAATTGAGACAACTTATTGTTAATACCAAATAAAAACAATCATGACAAAAAAAGTGTTGACCATCATATTGCTTTCTGCAATATTTATGACTTCTTGTAATAATGTGTCTAAGCAAGAGGCAACCCATACAGAAACCGTTGAAAATGCAAATGAAGATATTATCAATATAAGCTCCACGGATAATAACGGGCATAATTTGGAAGTTTCCTTTAATAATACAAAAGGAACAGCAACCATTCAGTTTAATGGAGAAACAAGTGAGTTGATCCAAGAGAAATCAGCTTCTGGGTTTTGGTATAAAAACGAAACCTTCGAATTAAGAGGAAAAGGGAATGATATGGAATTAAAAAAAGACGGTAACCTTGTTTTTGAACATCATGATGAATGGGTTTCTTCCAGTCTCACTAACAAAGAAGGGCAAACGCTTAAAATAGAATTCAATAATACCACTAATCAAGCTAAAGTATATTTGGATGGTGGCGATCAAATTGATTTACAAGGTCAAAAATCAGGCTCTGGGATTTGGTACAAAAACGATCATTATGAATTAAGAGGAAAAGGTGAAGCAATAGAATTAACTAAAGATGGAGTAAGTATTTTTAAAAATTAATTTTGAATTAAAATGCTCCATCACTTTATTCCCCATTGCTGTTCATCACATATATAGATTGTCGGTATTCAATTCCCCATTTAGCCAATTCATCAATAAGAGGTGCTAGGGTTTTGCCATATTCAGTAAGTGCATATGCTACAGTGATAGGCTTTGTCTTCATAACTGTTCGGCTGATTAGACGATTCATTTCCAAGTCCTGAAGTTCCTTGGAAAGCATTTTTGTACCGATTCCATTTATTTCCCGCATTAAATCCATAAAACCTAATTTATTGCCCTCTATTAGGGTGCCTAAAATATGGAACTTCCATTTTCCAGATAAAATACTCATAGTATCACTTATGGCCTGCATTCTTATCTGACAAGTTGGTGTATTATTGACTACTGCTTTCTTTTTCATTCAAATTAATTTGATTAAAAATATTTTCCTAAAGCACCTATCTTTCTGTGGCAGTTTCCTAAAGGATAGTACTTCCCAAATGGAAATTGATGTCAAATATACAGCTAAATGGTGTATATTTGTATAAATCAAAACAAAATTTATGTTATGGAGCATTCAGCAAAAGAAGTTGTTGAAAAAATGTTTTCAGCATTTAAAAATGGCGAGGTGGAAAACTTCGTGGCAACCGTTTCAGACGATACCATATGGATATATCACGGTACACAAATTATACCTGCCGGCACTTTTGAAAAAAAGGAAGGCGTAAGAGCTTTTTATAAGAATATTATTGAAAAAACTGAAATCATCAACTTTGAACCACAACAATATATCGTTGAGGAAAATATGGTTGTGGTATTAGGCGAAGAGCATCAAAAAGTAAAACGATCAGGAAGGGAACTTAAACAAAAATGGGTTCAAATTTATACAGTTGAAAATGGTTTAATCACAAAAATGGAAGAGTTTGCAACTTCGGAAGAAGTAAACTAAAAATTATTATGACAAGAAAAATCAACCTCTTTGTATTAACAATTTCTTTGGCAAGCTTCACAGTAAGTCAAGGTCAAACAAAATTAAAGAATAAAATTATGGAAACAACAAATACCAATCCGCTTATATGCGATATCAAAACTGGAATGTGCGAAACAGCTGAAGGAAATTCAACAACTGCAATTCAAAAAAATAGTCAATCTAATCAAAAAAATATAAAACTAGTTTATTTTACAGATCCAATATGCTCCTCTTGTTGGGGATTAGAGCCACAATTACGTAAACTTAAACTAGAATACGGAGATGCAGTGGAAATAGAATATCGAATGGGAGGCTTATTGCCGGATTGGAATTACAATAGTGGTGGGATCAGTAAACCATCAGATGTAGCAAATCATTGGGATGAAGTGAGCGTTTATTATGATATGCCGATAGATGGCGATTTATGGCTGGAAGATCCATTAAGTTCCTCTTATCCTCCTTCTATTGCATTTAAAGCAGCTCAAATGCAGGATGAAGACAAAGCGATTTTATTTATGAGAACAATGAGAGAAATGATGTTTTTAAAGAAAAAAAATCTTACAAAATGGGAACATATAGCTACTGCTGCCCAAGATGCAGGACTTAATGTAATACAATTGAAAAAGGACTATGAGGGAGACGCAAAAACATTATTTGAGGAAGATTTAAATATAGCAAGAACATCAGGTGTAAGAGGGTTTCCGACTATAATTTTTCAAGATGGAGCTGGAAATCAGGAGGTTGTTTATGGCTCAAAGCCCTATGCACTTTACGAAGCGGCTATACTAAAGCTTAATGCTAATGTTGAAAAAACAGAATACAGTAAAAACTGGGAAACCCTTTTCTCAAAATATCATTCCCTTACTGCTAAGGAGTATTCGGTATTATCCGGAACACCAAGAGTAGAAAGTGAAACCTTTTTGAATGAACTTTCAAAGGATGGGAAATTGGAAACGTTGACCACAAAGAATGGTTCTATGTGGTCCATTAAGAAAAGCTAATTTTAATTAAAAAAATCACTTTTATTGATTAATAGTAGAGGATCACTTTTTATTTTACTCAAACATTTAAATTGCTAAATCAAAATTCTGCATTTTGAATTTGGGAAAAATCTATATTCTTAAGGATGAAGGAAGTCTTAAATTTGAATTAATTAAAAATGGATTGAAACTATTTAACAAATTAAATCAATCTCAAAAATAAAGTATTTTTTTTCTAATAAATAATAATTTGTGTTAGAAACAAACTTTTTATTCTGCAAATGAAGAAAAAAAAGCATCTTTATATTTAAATATATTGAATTTTATTATAATTTTTCAAATAATTAGAAATGAAAAATACATTAGATTTTTTAACTCGAGATTGGAAGTTGAGCCGTGACACAGGTTTGTTGATTTTAAGATTGGTCTTTGGGATAGTATTAGTCTATGGTCATGGTTTTGATAAAATGTATGTAATACTAAGTGGTCAGGAAATCCAATTTATGGATCCAATAGGTATTGGTGCAAACACTTCATTTTACATGGCTGCCTTTGCAGAAGGCGTTTGTGGTACGCTTTTAATTTTTGGATTGTTTTCTAGATTTGCTACCTTAATTTTGGCTGGGAATTTTATAGTTATTTTAATTTTTCATGCGTTTATAGCAGGCGATGGTTTTGGCGTTTTAGAAATGCGATACCTATACTTGTTTTCTTTTATTGCTTTGACTTTTACTGGTCCAGGAAGATTTTCGTTCGACTATTTGTTATTTAAAAGAAAAGATGCATTATCAAAAGCTTGAAAACCATTTATGCTGCTATCAAATAATTAATTGATTATTGAACACCATTAGTTTTGATCACTCTAATTGATATTATTTCCATTGATGTTTTTTGAAATATGGGTCAGTTTTATAATTTATATGAATATCAAGTTTCAGCGGCTTAATGGTTTGAGGCTTTTTTGGGAAGACTATGACACACGATGCCTTAAATCAAACCTTGAGGGAATTAACGATTATAGGTACCGCTCCGCTGCTTATCGTAATATTTTCCCAGAGGTTATTGCTTTAATTAATAGTGGAAGATTATCGGTCGAAAAATTAATTACCAGTGTAATTTCATTAGAAGAGATTGTTGAAAAAGGTTTTGAAGCACTTGTCAAAGACCCGTCTGAAGTAAAAATATTGGTTGATATGAACCGTTAATTAAAAAAAAAAATTTACTTAAATTTTAAAACATAGAATTATGACTAAATTAAATTTAATTGGTTTGGATATTGAAAAATCCAGAAACTTAGCTGAAAAATTAAACGAACTCCTAGCAGATTATTCCATTTTTTATCAGAATGTGAGAGGATATCATTGGAACATTAAAGGAGATAAGTTTTTTGAATTACATGAGAAATTCCAGGAACTTTATGAAGATTTATTTATAAAAATTGATGAAGTAGCAGAAAGGATTCGAACACTTGGACATACACCGAACCACCAATTTTCTGTTTATCAAAAAGAAGCACAAATCAAAGAAAGCACTGAGGTTTCTGATGGAGAAAAGGATGTGAAAGATATTCTTGATTCATTCAGTATTATTATTACACTTCAACGAGAGCTTTTAGATTTATCTGCAGATACTAACGATGAAGGAACCAATGCATTGATGAGCGACTACATTCGGGAACAAGAAAAATCAGTATGGATGTACTCTGCTTATTTAAAGTAATTTTTAATAAAATACTAAAAGCCAAGAATTATGAAACAAAAAGTAGCAGTAATCACAGGATCAGGTGATGGGCTTGGCAAAGGA
>DATJCU010000215.1:0-48836 GCA_035497795.1 Edaphocola sp.
CGAATGCGAATGCCGAGTCTTTCAACGCCAAAATAAAACTATTTAGAGCTAACCTAAGAGGAGTTACAGATACTAAGTTCTTCCTCTTTAGATTGGAGAAACTTTTTAGTTAATCCCCACAAAATGTACCTGACCCATAAATTGTAGAGAAATTAATTCCGGAAAGTTTAAATTATATTATTTGCATCTCAAAAATATTAAAAATCATGATAACTATAGTAGCGGCAATCGGAGCAAAGTTTGAGTTAGCCGTTGACGATAAAATGTTATGGAATCTCCCAGATGATTATAATCATTTTAAAGCTATTACTAAAGATCATCCTGTGATAATGGGTAGAAAATCAGTGGATACCATGACTGATATTCTAGAAGATCGAACAGCTATTATTATTACTAGAAATAAGGATCATAAAAAAGAAGGTGTAATTATCGAAAATAGTATTGAAAAAGCTATTTCTAAAGCTCGAAAAATAAATGAAAATGTCTTTATAATAGGTGGTGGTCAAATCTATAATTTAGGAATTAAATATGCTGATCAAATAGAATTAACACGTGTACATGGTACATTCCCAAAAGCAAATGTCTTTTTTCCACAATTTTCAATCCAATATTGGAAACTAATTTCTAGCAAAGAACATCCAATTAATGAAAATCATGCTTACTCTTTCACTTATGAAACGTGGAAGCGAATTCAATAAATAGTGATATTCGTTTCAAATTTTAATTTTTAAGCATGCATTTAAAATAGTATTAACAATCATTTATTGTCACTGTTTTTTTACTTTTAAATTAAGTCAATTCCATTAAATAAAGATACCTTTGTTTCTATTATTATTCAATAAAAATATAACATTATGGAATTTAGAGCAGAAAGCGATTTGTTAGGTGAGTTACAAGTACCTAAAAGCGCTTATTATGGTGTTCAAACACAAAGAGCGATTAATAATTTCAAAATTTCAAATCAATATTTATATTCTTTTCCGGCTTTAATAAAGGCCTTAGGCTATGTGAAAAAAGCAGCTGCACAGGCTAATCATGAATTAGGAATACTTGATGATGCTGTTTTTGAAGCCATCATTAAATCTTGTGATGAAGTGATTGAAGGTAAAATGGATAAAGAATTCCCAATTGATATGATTCAAGGAGGAGCCGGAACTTCGGTTAATATGAATGCGAATGAGGTGATTGCCAACAGAGCACTTGAGTTTTTAGGTCATACTAAAGGCCAATATCAATATTGTTCCCCAAATGATCATATCAATTTATCACAATCAACAAATGATGCTTATCCTACCTCTATCAAATTATCTTTAATACTTATGAATAAAACATTAGTAGAGAAGCTTAGTTTGTTAGTAGAGGCATTTAGAAAAAAAGGGGTTGAATTTTTTGATGTTATTAAAATGGGAAGAACTCAACTTCAAGATGCTGTTCCGATGACTTTAGGGCAGGAATTTGATGCATATGCAGAAACATTGGAAGAAGATATAGAAAAACTTAATAATAATTCCAATCTCTTTGTTGAAATTAATATGGGAGCTACCGCAATTGGTACTGGAATTAATGCACCTAGAGGCTATGCGAAATTGTGTACTTCAAAATTAGCTGCTGTTACTGAAATGGCATTTGTCTCTGCACATAATTTAGTGGAGGCCACACCAGACACTGGATCTTATGTTATTTATTCTTCAGCTATAAAAAGATTGGCTGTAAAACTTTCAAAGATTTGTAATGATTTAAGATTATTGTCTTCAGGACCGCGTGCAGGATTATTTGAAATTAATTTACCACCTATGCAACCGGGCTCTTCTATTATGCCGGGGAAAGTAAACCCTGTTATTCCTGAAGTCGTTAACCAAGTTTGTTATAAAGTAATAGGTAATGATCTTACTGTAACTTTTGCAGCAGAAGCAGGACAATTACAGTTAAATGTAATGGAGCCAGTTATTTGTCATTCAATTATGGAAAGCATTAATTTTATGTGTAATGCTTTAGACACTTTAAGAGAAAAATGCATAGTAGGTATTACTGCTAATAAAGAAATATGTCTTAATATGGTAAAACACAGTATTGGAATCGTTACTGCTTTAAATCCATATATAGGTTATAAAAATGCAACCAAAATTGCCAAAGAAGCCTTAGAGACAGGAAAAAGCGTTTACGATTTGGTATTGGAGTATCAATTATTGACTCAAGAAAAACTAGATGAGATATTAGATCCGAGAAACATGTTACAACCTCATAATAAATTTTAAACACAAAAAATCAATCAAAGGATATTAAAAGAATATTTTATAGTATCTTCGAATGAATAAACCCTTTCAATTATGGCAGTAAACAATTATCCTATAAACAGTAATGTCAATTTATCAAAACTTGTTTTGATTCTTTTTGTTATAGGAATTGTCCTCATACCTTTATTAATGTTTGGTTTGCCTAGATATAATGTTTGGCAACAAGAGATGGTCGGAAAAGCTGAAATGGCAAAAGCCGAACAAAATAGAAGAATTCTAGTTGAGGAAGCTAAAGCTAGATTAGAAGCTGAAAAACTAAATGCGCAAGCAGAAATAGAACGAGCCAAAGGAATGGCTGAAGCTATGAAATTAGAAAACGGAACCTTAAATGAAACTTATAATCAATATTTATTTATTCGAACATTAGAAAAACTTGCTGATAGAGGTAGTTTACCGCAAATTATTTATATCCCAGCAAATGGTTTTGTACCTACAATGGAATTAAGTAAACACGAATCTAATCTTAAAAGATAAGCATTATAATTTAATCTTTTTAGAAGGGAGTAATTCAAGATTATTCCCTTCTTTGTTTTTGTAATTTTACTTCTTAGGAAAAACAATAACTATATTTGGTTAAAGAAGTGTATTGGGAATATTGCAATTTTAATTTCAAAGTGAAAAAATTCATGATTTTAAAAGAATATTTTCATTTGAATTTTCTTAATTAAAAATATTTAGTGTGTGAAGACTTGCTCCCAGATTTCATAAATTGGATCTCCTTTACTACTCAATCCAGAATGATGCCAACGTGCGTTTTTTAATGCTCCTTTAAAAGAAAGGCTAGCACCTACCCTATTCGAATCTCGAGAAAAAAACTC
This sequence comes from Edaphocola sp., assembly GCA_035497795.1. Taxonomy (GTDB): domain Bacteria; phylum Bacteroidota; class Bacteroidia; order Chitinophagales; family Chitinophagaceae; genus Edaphocola. The sequence goes on from DATJCU010000215.1 coordinate 3,113, forward strand.
AATTTTCTCGGTATATATTCCATCCTTAAAAGAATATGTTCCGCCTCCAGAACCAAGGAATTGATTGCCGTCAGGATCAATAGCAAACCATTGAAAACGAGTTCCTGTTAATATCTTCAAAGTCTTTCTAGTTCCTTTTTGATGAATTACAGTCATTTTCCCATTTAATATTCTTTCCGAAATTTTCCAAACGCCAGATAATTTAGCATTGCCATTATCAATTCTTTCATAATGTATTCCATCCAAGTTGAGTATATTCTTTTTTATTGAAAATTTAATTTTCTCGTCTCTTAAATCTTTTTCTGCTGTATTAAACTCTTGTTGAATATACAAGGCGTTTTTTTCACAATTATACGTTCCTCCTCTAGCTACTGCAAATGAGTCAGTGGTATAAGAAGTGGCGACAAAGTAACCATCCTGAAATAGTAAAACTATGGTTCTATTATTTCCCACCCATTTCCAAGCTCCTTTTAAAGGATTGGAAATTGCCGAAAAGTTTAAAAACATCAATGAAATACAGAGAAATAAAACACGAATCATAATATAAATTTTAATATTTAAGCTAATGGTTTTTTGTACTTAAAAAGCCCAATGTTCTAATAGGATTAAACATTCTCATCATCCGTTTCTTAGCCGGAATAGTTTGATTTACTATTTTAATAAAATGAGGTTTAAATTGCTGTAAAATATCCTGTTCCTCAGGCTTTAAAGCCTCATTTGCATATTTTAGTTTGAGATAATACTGAATATATTGATTGTAATTTAATGGTAATTTACCATCAATTTCTTTAGCAAAATCCCATGCCGTATTTTGAATCCTTTCAAAACCCATCTGATGTAAATAAAATTGTACAAAAGTAAAATTCCAATAGGCCTTTTCTGGAAAAGTTTTACTATACTTAGCACGGAAATTCAGGTAGATTTTATATATAAAAGAAAGACAAACAAATAATATCAATAATATAACCATTATTATTCCGATAATAGTTAACCATTTCTTCCAAGAAAAAACATTTGTATTTTCTTCTGCTTTTACTTTAGAAGATATTTCATCCTTAATGTTTTTCTTAATTTGTAATTCATCAACAGGTGCAGGTTTTGGAAAACTTTGTAATAAATTTTTACTACTTTCTGAGTTTACAATCTGAACCTTTTTAAAGGCTTCTGCAAAAGAAATAGCGGTTGCACTATCTCCAATTTTAAGCTGAGCAATTGGAATATTAATACTGTCTTTTCCAATAGAAGCCACACTAAGATCCATATTAATAGTTTCCAACTCAGATAATACATAAAGTTTATCCTTAAAAATAAATTTTGAAGTTTTTATTTTTGCAAACTTTTGAATAGTATCCACTTCGGTTATTAATCCTTCCACAGCCCAAATTGCATTTCCTGGTGTATTAGGTGGCGTACCGTCAGGTTGTGGTGCTTTTTGAGCTTCATCATTTCCAACAGTTGTATCAAAATCTAACCAACCATAGCCAGGGAAATAAACCTGCACCCAAGCATGAGCTTGATCGGCATAAAACCAATACCACCCTTTATTATGACCAGAATTTCTATCCTGTGTTAAAAATCCAGCTGCAATTCTGGAAGGAATGCCTAAGGAACGTAACATAAATAAAGTAGCTCCTGCATAATAAGCACAATATCCCTTTCTGTTTTCAAATAAGAAATAATTTAGTTTACTAGCACTGGGTATATCGGGTACTCCAGGATTATCAGAATATTTAAATAATGGTTTTCCATTCTCATCTTTCGAAAGGAAATAATCTCTGATAGCTACTACCTTATCCAGATTATTTGATGCACCTTTTGTAGTTTCTTTTGCCAAATTGGCAATCTCTTCAAATCTTTCATTTTCAGGGACAGAAGTATAATAGTCAATGAACTCCTTAGAAATACCTGAAAAATCATTAGCAGTTCTTAATTGTTCATATCTCATTTCCTGAAACTGCTTTAGAGCTTGTACACTTCCTGGATTATAAACAAAATATGCAGAATTTAGTTCGGACACTAAGCTTTTGGCACGATAGGCTGATTTATATTGTTCTTTATTATTTTGATCTACAGTTATCGGTTGAATAAAATAGGAAGTTATAGGAGCTACAAATTCATTAGGAGAAAGGATTGTTTTATAAACCTCAATATCAATAACTTTTGTAAACTTATCCTTCAATGCTTGCTTTAAAACACTAGAATCTGTTTCAGTAAAATACAAGCCAATTTTTGAAGGATTTGGACGAAAAAGGTCATTTTGTGGAATTAAAGAATCTGGTTCAAAGGTTTCTGAAGCTGTATCATATTTTGAATAATAAAAACTCGTCAAATATAATGGATTCGGTTGACCATCTTCAAAAAAGTTATTTATTTTAGCAACAAATAACAACTGATTATCTCTACCTAAATTGCCGCTTAACTTAGTATAATCTTTTAAACTGAATGAACCATCTTTGTTTTTTTTCAACATGGATTCCTTAGCTTGTACTCCAGATCCGAATTCAGAAACTTTAGCTATAATTTCACTTCTCAAACTCCATAAAACAATACCTATTATTAAAAAAGAAAATAAAATAAATAGACCCAACCTACGCAATAAATAAGCCCAAAAAGATTGTGAGAGATCTTTATTTTGCGCAATCAGCTGTACCGCATAAAATATGTATAAGATAAATAATATTAAAGGGACAAAAGCTTGTAAAAGGCTATTTACAGTTATATCTTTCTGTTTAGCAATGAGAAAAATACTGATAACAAAAAATAAAACTGAAATTATTATTGGGAATTTCTCTTTTCTGATAAAGCCCCAAGAAAGAAACCAACCCAACGAAAACATAATTGAGAAAACAAAAAACTGAACGCTAAAGAAATAAGCATCAAATTCTCCATAAGAAAACTTATCAATACTCCAATATATTAAATATAGACCAATGACTAAAACAGAAAAGGTAGTAACAAATCGAAATCTAAAAGCATAAAACAAAGCAGAACCTAACATACCTAAGCCTATAAAAATGCTTTGCATTAGGTATTGGCTTTCCATTATTACAGAGAAGTATTTACCTGTTTGCCAAAGGATAAAAAAACACACTAACCATGTAGGTACTATAAGGAATAATACCTTTGCTAGATGTTTTTTTATTTTTAGTGATGCTAATTGATTGTCCAATTGAAATTTATTTATTTAGTCTTCCAGGTATTTTCAAAGTTAGTTAAAGTTTCAATTAAATTAATAACATCAGCTATAGTAATGGCATTATATAATGATACTCTAAAACCGCCAACAGACCTATGTCCAGCAATTCCTGTAATATTATGCTGCTCTGAAAAAGCTAATAATTCCTTTTCTAGGTGTTCCTCCTTCAATCTAAAGCATACATTCATTTTACTCCTACTCTCTTTTTCACATACTCCATAATAAAGGGTACTATTATCTATAAAATCATATAATAATTTTGCTTTTTCATCATTTTCTAATTCTATTTGCTTCAGTCCTTTTGAGGACATAAATCTAAGATTAAGTAAAGAAACATAAATTGAAAATACTGGAGCCGTATTAACTAATGAGTTTTTAGCTGCCATTTCTTGATAATTTAAAATATCTGCTAAGGGTCGTACGGGGTCTTGTAAAAAGCTTTTTTTAACAATAACCATAGTTACACCAGCAGGTCCAAGATTTTTCTGTGCGACTGCAAATATCATCGAGAATTTGGAATAGTCCAATGTTCTGCTAAAAAGTTCTGAACTAAAATCACCTATTAAAGGAACTGTAGTTTTAGGGATTTCATGAAATTGTGTTCCATAAATGGTATTATTAGCATTTAAATACACATATTTGGCAGTATTGGGTATATCTAGAATTTTAGGAATTGAGCGATACTGTTCTTCTTTAGTACTTGCTGCAATATGTAGTTTTCCATACTTGGAAACATTGGCTATAGCATCAGCAGCCCAATGTCCCGAATCTATATAAGCTCCTATATCTTTAGAACTTAAGTAATTCATAGGAATTAAATCAAATTGTAATCTTCCTCCTCCTTGAAACCAAAGTACTTCATAATTGTCATTTAAATCTAATAATTTCAAAGTTAGCATTTTTGCCTCCGCAAGGATAGCTGCAAAAGCTATGCTCCTATGTCCTAAACTTAGAATTGACAACCCCGAATCTTCATATTCTATAATGGCTTTAGCTGCTTCCTCCAAAACTTCTTGTGGCAACGCTGCTGGGCCAGCACCAAAATTTATTTTCATTATCTTTTATTTCTAAGTCAAAATTAAACAAAACATTTGGAATGAAAGATAAATAACTAGTAAAGTTGACTCAAAAACAGGATGATTTGAATGTTTATAATTGACAAAAAAACCAATCAATTTTTTAAATTCCTTAAAGAAATTTATCTTTGTTTGAATTTAATTAAATGTAAATGACTTTAGAAGAATTTCAAAAAGATATTCAAATGGGTATTCCTAGTGAATTACCCGCAAAACAGGAATTATCCACTCAAATAAATCATGCTCCTAAACGAAAGGAGATTTTAAGTCAAGAAGAAAAAATGTTGGCAGTTAGAAATGCACTACGTTATCTTCCAAAGCATTTTCATGCTACATTAGCTCCAGAGTTTTACGAAGAGTTAAATACTTATGGCCGTATATACATGTATCGCTTCATGCCATCTTATAAAATGTATGCTCGACCAATAAGCGACTATCCAGGCAAATGCTTACAGGCAAAAGCCATCATGCTGATGATTCAAAACAATCTAGATCACGCTGTAGCACAACATCCTGACGAATTGATTACTTATGGTGGCAATGGTGCTGTTTTCCAAAACTGGATACAATACCGTTTAGCGATGCAATACCTTTCAGAAATGACTGAGAATCAAACTTTAGTGATGTATTCTGGTCATCCGCTTGGTTTATTTCCTTCTCACAAAGATGCCCCTAGAGTAGTCGTAACTAATGGCATGATGATCCCAAATTATTCTAAACCTGATGATTGGGAAAAGTATAATGCTTTAGGCGTCACTCAATATGGTCAAATGACTGCGGGCTCTTATATGTATATTGGTCCACAAGGTATTGTACATGGCACCACAATTACTGTTTTAAATGGATTTAGAAAAATAGGAAAAAGCCCTCAAGGTAATATTTTTGTTACTGCTGGTTTAGGTGGGATGTCTGGTGCACAACCTAAAGCTGGAAATATTGCAGGATGTATTTCAGTTGTGGCTGAGGTCAATCCAAAAGCGGTACAGGTCCGTCATAGTCAAGGTTGGGTAGATGAAGCATTTAATGATTTAAAAGTTTTAACAGAAAGAGTTCGAAAAGCTCAGGAAAACAAAGAAACGGTTTCTATAGCTTATGAAGGTAATATAGTCGAAATATGGGAATATTTTTTAAAAGAAAATATTCATATAGATTTAGGTTCTGATCAAACTTCTTGTCATAATCCATATGCTGGTGGCTATTATCCAGTAGGTATAAGTTTTGAAGATTCTAATAAAATGATGGCCGAGAATCCAGAATTATTTAAAGAAAAAGTTCATGAATCGCTACGCAGACAAGTTGCTGCAATAAATGAGCATACCGCTCGTGGCACTTATTTCTTTGATTATGGTAATGCCTTTCTTTTAGAAGCTTCAAGAGCAGGTGCAGATGTATTCGCTCCAAATGGTATTGATTTCAAATACCCATCTTACGTTCAAGATATTATGGGACCCATGTGTTTTGATTATGGATTTGGGCCATTCCGTTGGGTTTGTACTTCTGGGAAGTCTGAAGATTTACAAATCACAGATAATATTGCAACAGAAGTTTTAGAACGATTAGCAGCAACTGCAACTGAAGATATTAAACAGCAAATGGACGATAATATCCATTGGATTAAAGAGGCAATGCAAAATAAGTTAGTAGTAGGCTCACAAGCAAGGATACTTTATGCTGATGCAAAAGGAAGAATTGAAATTGCAAAAGGTTTTAATCAAGCTATCAAAGAGGGTAAAATAGGTCCGGTTGTACTAGGCAGAGACCATCATGATGTTTCAGGAACAGATTCTCCTTATCGGGAAACTTCTAATATATATGATGGCTCCAAATTCACAGCTGATATGGCGATACATAATGTAATTGGAGACAGTTTTAGAGGCGCTACTTGGGTATCCATTCATAATGGTGGTGGCGTTGGGTGGGGAGAAGTGATAAATGGTGGATTCGGAATGTTATTAGATGGCAGTGAAGATGCAGACAGAAGATTAAAAAGCATGTTACATTGGGATGTAAATAACGGTATTAGTCGCCGCTCTTGGGCAAGAAACGAAGGTGCTATAGCAGCTATAAAACGAGCTATGGAAGCCGAGCCATTACTTAAAGTAACCGTTCCTGAAATTGTAGATGATGATATAATTAATAAGCTGTAATTGGTAAATGAATATTAAAAGCTGTAACTATTTTTGATGTATATACGCCATAAAGAAATTAAATGAATTGATTTATGGCGTATGTATTTATCTAAACTGTATCTATGGTCACCACAAAATCTAAATATAAAATTTTCGGAGGATTATTATTATTAAGCTTAATAAATATTATTTGGTTTCCAATAACCTGGAAAATAATATTGATCCTTGATGAAAAAATATCAAACACAAGTTATCAATGGGAAACCTCAGACTTTGTCTTTTCCATATTTGTCATTTTTTTACAATTACTATTTTTGTATATACTAATGAAAGAATGTCGATTTATTAAACTTGACCATGAAAAAATCGTATTTATAAATCCTGTTTTACCATTTATAAGGAAAACTAAATATTTTTCTGAATATGATTATAAACAAACCGTTCGAGAATATTCGAGAACTGGATATTATGAAGCAACTTGGTTAATTAGAAATGGAAAACTTCAAGATCGAATTTCAAGCTTTTACTATTCTAATTATAAAGAAATTAAAGGAAATATAAAAATAGAAAATAGGGGAAGACTAAAAATTAATGAATTCAAGCAAATTGGATGCTTGTTTGGAATGAAAATATAATTACAATTAGCAAACTTATTTGCCAAAGCACAGCTGAAGGGATAATTGAGCATTTTTATTACAATCAACTTTTGTGCATAATTCAGGCAAACTTTTTCTGACACGATATCTTTGCAAATATTCAGAACATTGTTAAAAAACCACACCAAAAATGACCTTTGAAAATGATAATATAAATATAAACCGAAACTCTTGGAATAACAGAACGGAGACACACTTGAAATCTGAATTTTATGACCTTGATGGTTTTATGAAAGGAAAAATCTCTCTAAATGATATTGAATTAAACTTGCTTGGAGACATAAAAGGAAAATCAATTTTGCATTTGCAATGTCATTTTGGACAAGATACTATTTCCTTGAGCCGATTGGGTGCACATGTAACAGGTGTTGACCTATCATATAAAGCAATTGAAAGTGCAAAACAAATTGCAAAGGATATGCATTCAAGTGCCAGATTTATTTGTTGTGACCTTTACGACTTACCAAACCATTTAAATAAAACATTCGATATTGTCTTTACAAGTTATGGAACAATTGGCTGGCTACCAGATTTAGACAAGTGGGCAAAAATCATTTCTAAGTTTTTAAAACCAAACGGACAATTTGTAATTGTTGAATTTCATCCTGTTGTTTGGATGTTTGATGATAATTTGAGAAAATAGATTACCGATATTTTAACTCAGGTGCAATTTTTGAAACAGAAAATGGAACTTATGCAGATAAAACAGCCAATATAACTCAGGAATATGTTATTTGGAATCACGGATTGAGTGAAGTGCTGAATAGTTTAATTAAAAATGGACTTGAAATAGAATCTATGGACGATTTTGATTATTCTCCATATAATTGTTTCAATAAGACCGTAGAATATGAAAAAGGAACATATAGAATAGAACATTTAGACAATAAAATCCCTATGGTCTTTGCGATTCATCCAAAAAGAAATAAAAATTATAAACGTATAAAAAAAACCAAAAAAATTTGATTTCAAACCAAGTAGGTCTGCTACTTCCTTAATCAATATCAATATACTCAAAGACAAACATAACTGAAAAATTATGAGACTATTTGATATCAAAGAAGAGGTGGACCATGTAGCGGTTTCTAATAACAGAAAATTGCTGAAAACGATTACAATTTATCTCTAAGTTCTTATGTGGAAGTCAAAGATACACCAGAGTTGATTGATATTGTGATTGGATGCTCAGATTAAGGAAACCGTGGCAAAGATTATTCAACTACCTACTTATATTGATGCTATTTTACAGGAAAAAGTTGAAAAATAATTGTAGTATTGATTAGTTGTTCGCTCGATAATGAAGTATATTCGTTGAATCAATAATAATGATAATGAAATATAATCCACAAATACACCATCGTAGATCCATCCGATTAAAAGGATACGATTATGCACAGGCAGGATTATATTTCATTACCCTCTGCTGCCAAGACCGATCGCATTTGTTTGGCCATATCCATAATAACAAAATGATATTGAATGAATATGGTGAAATTGCCCAAACCGAATGGCTAAAAACAGAACAGATTCGAAAAAATTGCCGTATTCACGAATTTATCATCATGCCCAATCACATCCACGGCATTATAGAAATTATATTTAAAATAGGAGGGGAAAATGAGATTGGAAAATTCCAATCACCATCCCAAACTATAGGCGCAATCATTAGAGGATATAAAATCACTACGATAAAAAAAATTAAAGATTTAATTCAAGAAAAAGAAAATAAAGAAGAAGAAAGGAAAAGAGATAGGAAAGAAGAGAAGAAAGGAGAAAAGAGGAATAAAGAAGATAGGAAAGGAAAAAGTACGGGCGAATTGCAATTCGCCCCAACCGCCCCAACCGCCCCAACCGCCCCAACGGAATCCGCCCCCACCGCTCTAACCCAAAAAATAAAATCCTTAGATTTCAAAATCTGGCAACGCAATTATTACGAAATAATCATTAGAAATGAAATAGCATACAACCGCATATCAGAATATATCATTAATAACCCCAAAAAATGGGATAAGGATACATTAAAATTATAAGATAAATACCTTTTAAATCATAGTGGAATCAAATAAATTTATCGTTCTTAAATGAAATTGAATGAAGAATGAATGAAGCATGAAAATAGAGTATCTTTCCACAGCAAAGAAAGATATTTTAACGGAAAACTAGTACGGACAAATTGGAATTCGCCCCAACAGCAAAGAAAAAAATTTTCAAGAGAAATTATTACTGGTGAATTGGAATTCACTCCAACAGCAAAGAAAGATATTTTAATGGAAAACTACCAACCAATGCAGATTTTACTAAAAAAATAAAACATGAAAACCATTTTTAATTAACATTAATGGATTTAATGAGTAAATTTGAAGCTTTTTAAATAAAAAAAATAGCAACCTCATAAAAACAGAAAAGATAAAATGAAAAAGATAATTACAATAACATTAGCGACTTTCCTAAGTCAAGTAGCATTTGGACAAGCTTCAGGAAACATCAATTACCAAAGTCAGATCAGATTTCCTGACCAAAATATCAGTATAAATACGCCATCAACAACTGATATATTTATCAGCGTTAAAGGATTGGCAAACATCCAGGCAGATGCTTATGTTGCCATTTTTAGTGTGACACAAGTTGGAAAAACAACCGAAGAGGTAAATGAACTCATTGATAAAAGACTATCCCAAGCAGAATCGCAAATCAAGCTCAAGAAAGGAACTGAGACCTTTATAGATATGATTTCGTTTGTTCCTGTTTATGAATATGAAGTGGAGAAAAAATTATTTAGTAGGAAGAACTATAATGAAATACCAAAAGGATTTGAACTTAAAAAGAATATTCATATTAAATATTCGGACCCTAATCAATTAAATGATTTTATTAGCATTCTTTCAAATCAAGAAATTTATGACTTGGTAAGAGTTGATTATAGTTCTTCTACAATTGAAAAAATAAAAAAAGACTTGACGAATAAATCAAAAATAGTTTTACAAGAAAAGATTAAAAATTATGAAACTATTTTAGGAACATCATTTGCAACTAATGAAAAAAGAATTAACGACGATTTTAAAATGATGTTGCCAGTAGAAATGTATAAATCCTATGAATCTTATAATAGCTCTTCTCTTAATCTCAAAAAGTCAGCTAATGTAAATACTGCAAATAAAACGACAACCTTATACTATCAACCGATAATTGATAAGGAATTTGATTTTGTAATTAATCCTACCATTCTTGAACCTGTAATACAAGTAATGTATGAAATAAAATTAGTGATTAATCGTGAAAAGAAAGGGACAGTAAATAACAAGGAATATATATTAATCACCCCAAACGGAGAAGTGAAAAATATTAATCTAAATAAATAAAAACAGCAAAAATTATACTGAATAGCAAAAATATTGAAAAGTAAAGTCCAGCGTGAATACTTGATATCTTTTTGTTATTTAGGGTAATTCAATCCATTCGATATAAATCTGCCTTGTTTGGATTAAAATACAAGCTTGTATATATATCTTAAAAGACTACGCAACAAATTAACTAGTTTAATTCATCATCAACCAATTAAATCCAAAACGAAAATGTGCATTGGGTGCAGGGTAACCAGGAGTAAGCATGACATTCTTTTTCCAAATCATTTGCTGAATTTGATCGCCCATCACAAAAGCTCTTAATCTTTTAACTTTAAAATTGAAAAATGCAGACAAAGCAGGATAATTATTTAAGGTCACATCATTCTGATAATAAAATTGATTCCAAACCGCATTATAAGCATCTGCTTTATAAGAAGAATTAAATCTGGCTTCTATCCCAATTAAAGCATCCAATCTGTCTTTAAACATTGGTACTTTATAGGCAAACTGATGTCTTAACATAATTAATGGTAGATGGACAGGAGCATTTCCTGCAAGCTGTTGTGCTACCATTTCATTATCCAAACTAAAAGCTCCAAAATAGAAAATCTTTTTAGCCGAAAGTTGTAATACAGAGAAAATGCTATTGTATTGTTGCCAATTCAATGATTCATCTAGATATATATAATTCCCCATCAAAATATTCCTTAATGACACATTCATTTTCATTGCTTTCACATAAAGACTACCATATAATTGTGTCGTGGAGCTATTATTAAAAGCGTTATTAATCTCAAAAAATTTAGTTCTTAAATATTTTTCTTGAAAACTAGCCGAAGTAAGACTCTGATTGGCACCTAAAGTAAACATGCCTAATTTTGGAAAACTTTTTGATAAACGCACTCCAGCTTTAAAATTTCCAATACTCGGACCCGTAAACAAAAATTCCAAATCAGCATTATAAGCCCATTGACCTTCTTTTAATGCATCTTTTCTTAATTGACCAAAAAGATAATTGCTTAAATAACCATGAAATACTTTAGGAGAATCTAACTCTTGAACGGAATTCCCAAATCTGTCATATTGGATTCCTATTCCCGCTTCTAAATGCACCAACTGACTATCTTTACCTAAAAATGTATTTAAAGAGAACTTATTATCCAATGTAAAAAGAGATTGTCTTGCTCTAACGGTATCTATATTATTTCTAAAACTAAAGGTGTCTATAAAAGAATAATATTCACGATTAGGGCCTATATCCTGATAAAAATGCCTATCAGATTTTAAATCAAAGACATGCCTAATAGAAAATCGAGGCGTAAAAGTATAATCAACTTTGGTAGAATCTTCATTATAGATAGAATCAACTTTTCCCCAAGCATAAGATTGGCTGTAAAACAATTCTAAATCTGTTGCTTTATTACTAACTGGTGATTTAACAGTACTTCCTAAAGGGTCAATATTTACCGGAATTAATACTCTATTATTATATCGATCAATCAACAGGAAACTATCATTCTGAATGCCACCATTTTCGTCCTGCTTAAAATTATTTACCACAAATGCTCCAAAGGACTTATATCTTTCATCTTTACTTTTATAATTAGTATTTAAAAAAGCATTTAATCCAGTCGCCTTTTGAATATTGAAAAAACCATCTGAGGAATTATTGGAAACCTTAAAGGCAAAATTCCATCTAGGATTTATATTTTGAGTATGTAAAAACTCCACCCATTGCAATTCTTTTGACCCCAACATAAATGAAAACGATGTATAGGGTCTAGTTGTATGAATAAAAGGAATACTATCCATAGTGTATTTATACACATCCCAAAAATTATAGCCTAAACGCACACCAGGTTTAGTATTAGGGTCAAAATACAAATTCCTTGCTGGAGCACCCCAATTCCCTAAATCATGATACCAAACTGGCTGTTGATACTGATTCCGATGAAAGAATAATAAAGTAGTATCATAAAATTGAGTGACTTCAGAATCATAATATTTATAAGAAATCACCGCAGGTTCTTCATCCCAATCCGAACCCATTGGCTTTTTTATTTTGCTAGTATCATTAGGATCTGATGGATTAAATGGATCAGTTCCTTCAAACCTCTTATCATTTTTAGGTTTGACTTTATTTTGTGCATGGACAGAAAAACTCAAAAAACCAAAAATGAAGGCTAAAAATATCTTATGTAAGCATCTCGAATTTAACATTAAAAATAAAGCTATCAATTAAGTGGACAAAGCTATTTAAAATAATGCGAATAATCTCAAACTATCAAGCTTGAAAATGAAAATAAAATATAAAAATGTATAAAAAACTTTCATTTCTTTTTCAAAATGCTTAACTTTATTGATATTTTCTTTTAACCATACAAAATTTATTATCATGGCAGTGCTTAGACCTTTTAATCTTAAAAAATGGATTGACGATAACAGACATTTATTAAAACCTCCAGTAGGCAATCAGCAAGTTTACAAAGAAGTGGATGACTTTATCGTAATGGTTGTAGGCGGGCCCAACAGTCGCAAAGATTTTCATTATAATGAAACCGAAGAATTGTTTTATCAATTAGAAGGGAATATAACCGTTCGCATTATTGAAGATGGTAAAATTGTACCCCTTGAAATAAAAGAAGGTGAAATGTTCTTATTGCCTGCAAGAGTACCCCACTCTCCTCAACGCGGGCCCAATACTATAGGTTTGGTAATCGAAAGAGTTCGTCCTGGCGATATGGTAGATTCTTTTTCATGGTATTGTGAAAACTGTTCTAACAAATTATATGAACGTTTTGTACCCGTAGACGATATTGTTGGTCAATTACCTCCTATTATGGAAGATTTCTATTCAGATTTAGAAAAACGCACTTGTGATAAATGTGGCACCGTAATGGAACCTCCTAAAAAGCCTGAATAAATAATTTTAATTAAAATTCAATTTTACGAATCAAAAAAACATAATAAGAACAAAACATAATTGAGGTGAAATTTTATTTAGATAAATATTAGGTCTAAAAATATTTTATCTTTTATGGTTTTAAACTAACACGCTCCCTATGTATAAGAACTTAGGGAGCGTTAATTTTTAATAGGTAAAGTTTTTAGTTTTACAATGAATAATAAAAATAACGCGAAAGAAACAAAACTAAGAAGTATTCTATTATCAGGATAAGTATTATTTTCTTTTACTTTGATACAAAAGAGCTAAAGGTCAGTGAGGTAGAGATTTTTATATTATTTACATATACCAGAATCCTAATTTTCGGAAATTGTATCCAAAAGGTAGTTTTCTAAGCCTTGTACTTTTTCAATAATAAAATTATTTCGACCCTCACCTATCAATAATTTTAAAACATTTTGCTGGGTCAATTCCAAAACGGCCAAGAAAGTAAAAATAGCTTGAATACGTTCTTCCATAATTTCAAAAAGCTCTTCAAATTTGGCTCTGGCTTTATCTTCAAAAAATTGCACCAAAAAAACCCTTTGGCTTTCCATAGAATAATTATATTTTACAACAACATGTTGAGGTTTATTTTGCCTTTCTTGCATGTTTTTCATTACCCGCTCAAAAGTATTCACTAATCTGTATAAGCTCACAGTTTGAATCTCAGAGCCTTCTGCTAATTGATTACCAATAGCATCCATCTCTGCCTTAATATTCCCTCTTTTTTGTTGTAATAAGCGCTCTGCTTCCATTGCTGCTAATTGATCTGCAGCTTCTTTATAACGTTTGTATTCTAATAATTTATCAACCAGTTCTTGACGAGGATCAATAGCATTTCCACTATCATCTACTTCTCTTCTAGGTAATAACATTCTAGCTTTAATTCTCATTAAAGTAGAGATAAACAAAATGAATTCACTTGCCATTTCAATATTCAATTCCTCCATTTTTTTGATATAAACCAAAAATTTTTGAGTAATTTCATTTATTGGAATGTTGTAAATATCTAATTCATCTCGCTCGATAAAGAAAAGTAGTAAATCGAAAGGGCCTTCAAATTGAGGAAGTTTTATCAAATATTGTTCAGACATGAAAGTTATTTCTATACTTATTTCTTTGGAGAAACAATTTTTATTTTCGAGTTTTTATCAATGGCATTAAAACCACCTATTATATGTCGAATATTATGGAATCCTTCTTTCTTAAAAACGGAGCATGCAATAGTACTTCGATATCCATTATCACAATATACATAAATATTACTATTTTCATCTAATAGAGCTATTTGCAGTGGATCAATAATTTTATGTAATGGTAAGTTCTCAGCATTATCTATATGAGCCTGATCAAACTCAATAGGTTCTCTAACATCAACTAAAAGTATTTTATCATCAAATCTCAAATCCAACGCTACCTCATCCTCTGAAACATCTATAATCATATCAATAGCTTTTCCAGCTGTTTTCCATGCAGAGGCACCTCCTAAAAGATGACCCATAATATTTTGATAACCTAATCCTTCTAAAATAACATAAGTATCTGATATATCATTTTCGTCAGCAACTACTGACAATGGAGTATCTTTTGGAATCAACCTTTGAATCCATTCAATAAAATGTTCTCCTAATCCAATATTTACAGAATGTGGAATAAATTCGTTTGTAAAAACAGCAGGCTGGCGGGTATCCAGAACTAATGTATTCTTACTTAAAACGTCAAAACTTTCTACATCAAGTGCATTCATCTTCACCATTTTTTAATCCACAAAGATAATAT
Organism: Edaphocola sp.; assembly: GCA_035497795.1. Lineage (GTDB taxonomy): Bacteria > Bacteroidota > Bacteroidia > Chitinophagales > Chitinophagaceae > Edaphocola. The sequence goes on from DATJCU010000215.1 coordinate 18,240, forward strand.
TTAATTCTGTATCAGTATTTGAAATTTTATTGAAACAATAATAAATACTAATCCAAAAAATAAGGAGTACATTTGCACCTTTAAAGAAAAATATAAATGACCAGTTTAATTGATTTTATCCTTCATATTGACCAACATTTGCTTGATTTAGTTGCAAATTATCATCATTGGGTCTATTTATTCTTATTTTTAATCATTTTTGTAGAAACGGGTTTAGTCATTATGCCATTCCTGCCTGGCGATTCCTTATTGTTTGCCACTGGGATGCTGGCAGCACAGGGTGCGAATATTAATGTATTCACTGCAATTGTTATTTTACTCGTTGCTGCCATTTTAGGTGACGCTTGTAATTATTTTATAGGAAGATATGCAGGAGATCGATTTTTAAAAATGAAATTATTTGGCAAACAAATGGTCAAGCCGGAGTACATCGCCAAAACGCATGAGTTTTACGACAAGCATGGTCCGCAAACTATTATTATCGCCCGCTTCGTACCCATTGTAAGAACATTTGCACCTTTTGTTGCCGGAATCGGACATATGAAATATAAAACCTTCACATTTTTTAATATTTTAGGTGGATCTATTTGGGTAATTGGCATCACGCTATTAGGATATTTCTTAGGAGAGATTGAAATTATAAAGAATAACTTCGAAAAAGTTGTTTTTGGGATTATAATTATTTCCGTTCTACCTATTATTATAGGATTTATAAAAAGTAAAAAAAAGAAACCAATTACCAATTAATTGCAAACAAAAGTTTAAAGTTATAAAACTTTAATATTTCGTATCAAAATTTATAACTTATTCATTACCTTTGTATAGACACAAACCTGTGCTATCGCTTGTTTGCTTAGCAAATAAGAGGAAAGTCCGGACAGCAAAGTGCAGTACACCACCTAACGGGTGGGGTTTCCTTTATTGGAAACACAGCCAGTGCCACAGAAAATAACCGCCTTCGACAGAAGGTAAGGGTGAAAATGTGCGGTAAGAGCGCACGTTGTTTATAGGTAACTATAAGCAAAGGTAAACCTTGTACGCTGAAATGCCCAATAGGTAAACATTCGAGGGCTGCACGTCCGAAGTTTATGGGTAGGCAGATGCAGTCTTATAGTGATGTAAGGCGTAGATAAATGATAGCAACTTTCAAAAAGAAAGTACAGAATCCGGCTTATAAGGTTTGTGTTTATTAATTTAAATAATTTGTATTTAATATTACGTTGAATGAATTATCGTGTTGTATGGATAGGATTAAAAACAAGAAATTAAAAATATTTTCTTCTATTATTGTCAGTACTTTATTACTCTTAAGCTTCTTTATTAAGAGAAAGACTTTATTCTCTATTTATGAACAAAACATTTTTTTACCTTATCAACAATTTAGAGCTTCACTTTTAAGTAATATCCCATTTAGTATTGGTGATATCATTTATATTCTTTTCTTTATCGCACTGTTATTTTTTATAGGATATAGTATTTATTTTATTAAAAAATGTTTGAAAAACAAAAGTGGTTGGGCAAATTTTCTATTTCCTTCTATAATATCAATTTTATCAGTTTATTTACTCTATTTTTATAGTTGGGGAGCAAATTACAACCGACAAGCAATTTGGTCACCAACTGAGACAAACAGTTGGAATCAAAAAGAATTGGTAAGTCTTAATGAATTCTTAGTAGACAAAATGAATGAAATTAATGAACCTGTTACGCAATACAATTTAAAAACCATAAATAAAGAACTTAGAGATGTATATCGTAATGAATTTGGCAAAAACGTTCCATATCTAGAAGTTAAGCCATCATTATTTAGTAATTTAATATTTAACTTTGGTATTCAAGGATATTATAATCCAATTAGTGGTGAGGCGCAATTTGCAAAACCACTACCCTCTTTTATGTGGGGATTTGTAATTGCACACGAGATGGCTCATCAAACAGGAATTGCAGCAGAAGGCGAAGCAAATATGATGGCCTATGTTATTTGTATGAAAAGCAAAATTTCACATCTAAAGTATTCTGCTTATTTTAATCTTTTCCTTTATGCGAATAAAGAACTATCCAAAAAAGACTCCGTTTTGGCCATCGAAAAAAGAGAAATGCTCACCAGCAATAATCTAAATAACCTGGAATATTTGAAAAACATGAGATTAAAATATAAAAGCATTTTTCGAGGAAATGTTTTAGATATATATGATTGGCTCCTAAAAATACAAGGTCAAGAAGATGGATTGGACAGCTATAATGAAATTTCCAAATTGATATATTATTGGGAAAAAGAAGGAAATCCTAAAATTAACTTATATTAAAGATAGATTTGTATAAAATTACAAAACATTTAAAATAACTTATGTATCTTTGTACTTTATTAGTAAATTCAACTTTAAGACAGTGGCAAAAAATATTTCTTTTGTAAACAGCATCAATAAAACATTCGTTAAAGATTTAAAAGATCAGATTAACGAATACTTTAAAACAAATCAGCAAAAACAAACTGGTGATTGGAGAATATTCCATAAAGGTATTGTTTTAGTTGCGGTGTTAATTACGCTTTATGGACTGTTAGTATTTGGTAGTCTCCCAACTTGGGCAAATATACTGATGTGTGTATTAATGGGTTTTGTATTTGCTTTTATTGGATTTAACGTAATGCATGATGGTGCTCATGGAAGCTATTCAGATAAAAAATGGCTCAATAACTTAACTGGATATTCTCTCAATATTATGGGGGCAAGTACCTATTTATGGAAATTCAAACATAATATTATGCACCATACTTATACAAATATTGAAGGTCATGATGAAGATATAGATATTAAACCTTTACTAAGAACTAACAAAGAGCAAAAAAAATATTTCTTTCATAAATACCAACATTATTATGCCTTGTTCTTATATACATTAACCTATATAATGTGGTGGGCTTTTAATGATTTTAAAAAGTATTTTACTGGAAAAATACTAGATAAAAAAATTCCTTCTAGAAGTTTTAAAGAGCATGTGGGTTTTTGGGTAACCAAAATCGTTTATATTTCTTTGTTTATTGTACTCCCGATTTATTTTGTTGGTTGGCAACATGCATTAATAGGATATCTAATAGTTTGTGGCGTAACAGGAATTACCATCAGTATTATTTTTCAATTAGCTCATGTGGTTGAAAACACTGACTTCCCTATGCCTGATCCTGAAACTTTAAAAATTGAAGAAAACTGGTTTGTACACCAATTACAAACAACAGCAAATTTCTCTACAAAAAGCAAAATCATGTCATGGATGTGTGGTGGATTAAATTTTCAAGTAGAACACCATTTATTCCCAAGAATAAGTCATATCCATTATCCAGCAATTAATAAGATAGTGATAAGAGTATGCGAACAATACAATATTCCTTATCATGAATATCCAACTCTTGCTAAAGCTTTAGGTTCTCATCTTCATCTCTTAAAAGTTATAGGTAACGAAGAACAAGCTTAAACATCTATTCTCCAAATTTTCAATAAATATCCTTTAATTTGGTATTTCATTCATATTAATTTTACCGAGCAGTATTTTAATTTAATATTGAAATTTCATTTTCAGAAATTTCTGAAAATATTTATGCCTAAATGCTCGTTTAATTTACGCTTTTGTTATCTTTGGCAATCGATAGCTGTAGGTCATAGCTATCGAAATTTTTATTAAATTATTAGAATGAAAAAAAACATTGCTTTGGTTGCCGGTGGATACAGTGGAGAGTATGTGATATCACTTAATTCGGCTGAAACAATAGAAAAACATTTAGATAAAGACAAATATAATGTCTATAAAATAATTATTACCAAAGAAAGTTGGTATTATGATGCAAATGAAAACAGAATAGAAGTAGATAAAAATGATTTTTCATTAAATATCAATAATGAAAAGATAAACTTTGAAGGTGTTTTTATAGCCATTCATGGTACTCCAGGTGAAGATGGCAAACTACAAAGCTATTTTGACATGCTTGATCTTCCGTATACTACTTGTAATGCGATAGTATCTGCATTGACCTTCAATAAAGGGTTTTGCAATAAAGTAGTAGACAGTTTTGGATTGATTAATATCGCTCGTTCCATCGCAATTTATAAGAATAATATTAACACCATCGAAGAGATTTTAGAAACGGTAACATTACCTGTTTTTGTAAAACCAAATGAAGGAGGATCAAGTATAGCTACCACAAAAGTATCAAAAATTGAAGCCTTACAAAAAGCAATTGATGCTGTGTTTGAAGTGGACAATCAGGCATTAATAGAAGAGTTTATTGAAGGAAGAGAGCTTACAATAGGTGTTTTTAAAATAGGTAATGAAATTTTTGCATTACCACCTACTGAAATTGTGAGTAAAAACGACTTTTTTGATTTTGCAGCGAAATATTATAATGAAAGTGAAGAAATTACGCCTGCTCAGATTCCTGAAGCATTAGGAAAAGAACTTGAAGAAAAAGCAAAAAAAATATTCTTTATTTTAAATTGTAAAGGATTTGTCCGTATTGACTTTATATGGCATACAAAAAGTAATGCACTTTATTTTCTTGAAGTGAATACGATGCCAGGTCAAAGTGAACAAAGTTTAATTCCGCAACAATTAAGTGCAGCTGGTATCTCATTAGAAACCTTTTACAACCAAATGCTAGAAGAATGCTTAACAAATAAAAATTAAATATTACCTTAGCAACTTAAAAGATTATTCTTTCTACTAATTTATGGGCAAATTATTTAAAAGTTTTTGGTTTAATGTTCTGATTATCCTGCTAATATGCTTTGGGATATATTTTGCCTTTTTCAGTTCTCTTAGTCGTATTACCGGTCATGGAAAAGAATTATTAGTTCCAAAGGTAAAGTTGGAAAATGCTAAAGTTGCAATAAGTGAATTGGAAAGTTTAGGATTTAATGTTGAAATAGATTCTATTTATGATACGCTCTATAAACCATCAATTGTAATCGATATCCAACCTGAGGAAGGCTCATCTGTAAAAAAAGGAAGAACTATTTTCTTGAAAATAAATAAGGTTAATCCACCAGAAGTAGAAATGCCTAATTTGCTTAATCTTTCTTTAAGAAGTGCAGTACTTTTACTTAAAACAAGCAATTTAGTTATGGGTGATACTACCTATAAACCCGATATGGCACAAGGGTCTGTTTTACAAATGCTTCATAATGGTAAACCTATTAATCCTAAAACTAAGGTTTTTCAAGGTGCTACTATTGATTTAGTAATAGGTTCAGGATATGGTCATACTGATATTTTAGTGCCTGATTTAATAAACGTTCCTTTTTATGAAGCGGTTCAGATCCTTGAATCAATGAACCTTTTATATATTGAAGTCTGGGACGGCAGAATCAGTGACTCAAGTACTGCTGTTGTTTATTTACAATATCCAACTCCCAAAAATGTACAAGGCTATCCTAATCATATTCTTGAAGGTGAAAATATGGATATTAGAATACGACAACAACCTCTAGAAATAGATAGTTTTCCTATAAATGATAGTGACAAAAGAGAAGAATTAATTAAAAAACCAAGCAATACAAAAATCGAAAAATCTTAAAAAGCTTAGTAGAAAAATTAGGAAAAAATTAAAAAGTATATTACATTTGATGCTTATTGCGAAATAGTTAAATCCTATTTTATAAAAATGAAACAAGAAATGAAGAAAATTATATTTGGAGCTTTGGCAATTTGTACACTATTTGCCTCTTGTGATACCAAAGATATACCTAAAATAGATGTATCTATAGAAAAGGCTTTAATGGATCAGAAATGGAAAATTGCTAAGTTGGAAGTCAATCCTGATATTAACCAACCTGGAAATTCTTGGAATAATGTTGGTGCATCAACTGATCCTTGTATCATGGATAATCGTTTGATTTTCACTTCAAAATTTGATGTTGTAATGGATGAGCATTACCGTAAATGTAGTGAAACTGATCCTCAAACTAGAGATTTTAAATATGCATTATTCAATGATAATTATCTTAAAATAGGTAATGATCCCTATAATGAGACTGATCCAGGATATATGTCTGGAGACTTTAAATTAGTGGACATAAACACTTTTACTCTTGATGTTCATACTTCTAGTCCTACAGTGCCAGATGTCGTGACCAGTACAAAATATACATTTACGAAGACTAAAAACTAATTCTTCAAAAACATAAATTACTAAAAGGTTTACCTACGAAAATTGGTAAACCTTTATTTTTAAAATATTTATAAATTATGACCCAATACTCTTTTTATCCAGAGCCTTTATACCGAAAAAGCATCATGGATAACGCTGTTGAAATTGCCTATACTGACAAAGGTGATAAAGACGCAGCAGTAATTTTGTTTATTCATGGTTTAGCAAACTCAATGCTTACATGGGAATACAATATTAATGAATTGAGCAAAAACTATAGGTGTATTGCAATAGATTTACCCGGTAACGGCTTATCTTCCTACAGCAATGACTATCCTTATACAATGGACTTTTTTGCAACTTCAATAAATGAATTCATCAAAGCTTTAGAGTTAAAGAATGTTTATCTATGTGGTCATTCGATGGGGGGTCAAATTAGTATGACAATGGCCATTAAAGGTAATCCTGAAATTAAAGGCTTAATTTTATGTGCGCCTGCTGGAATAGAACGCTTTAACAGCATAGAGAAATCTTTATATAAGAATACTATGTTCTTCTTGGGTTTTGTAAGCTCGGAAGAAAATAGTTTAAGACAGGCTATCTATAATAGTTTTTATATTATGCCCGAATCTGCTAAATCGCATGTAGATCATTTAATAACATTAATGAATCTTCAACCAAGAAATCATTATAAAAAAATGATTGAAAATTGTATAAATGGAATGCTAGAAGAAAAAGTATATGAAGACTTTTCGAAAATTAATGTTCCAGTTACGATAATATTCGGAGCTAATGATTCTTTAATCCCAAATAAACTAATCCATTCTTATTCTTTAAGAGATATGTTGTTAAATGCCAGTGTATTATTTAAGGATTCATCTTTTGAAATAATTCCTAGTTGCGGCCATTTAGTACATTGGGAAAAGCCAGATATGGTTAACCATTTTATCAGTGTATTTGTTAAGGAGAAAAGCAACTTAAAAGCCAAGGTTCAATAAGAATTCAAAATAACATTCTTTATAGAAAAACTTAGTTGTATGGAAAGCGTAGAAGAGAAAGATTCAAAAAGAACACACAACTTATTAAAAAACCCGGAATTTAGAGGACTAACTTTAGGTTGGATACTAAAAGATATATTCTATAATCTGGAGCGATATAGATTATTTGAACGTGGTGCGGCTATTACTTTTAACTGGATATTAGCAGTCCCTCCTGCATTAATTTTTTTAGCTTCTTTGGTGCCTTTTTTTCCAATAAGTAATTTGGAAGCAGGTATTTTAAATGCAATTGCTACTTATTTACCTGAAGAACATATAGGTGGAAAGATATCAGAAGTTGTTACCGATTTTTTACATACTAGACGGAAAGATTTACTTTCATTTAGTTTATTGGTTTCTATGATTTATGCCTCAAACGGACTGATGGGTGTGATGCGGGCTTTTGATCGAAACTCAGAAGCAACAAAGTTCAGAACGGCTTTCAACAGAAGATTAAAGGCAATTTGGTTAACGATAATACTTACTATTTTATCTTTAATTATAATTGCACTTTTTATTGTTCAAAGTGAATTTGTAAATTATATAATCAATGCGTTTCATCTAAGTAAAGCTTTTATTCAGATAAGTTCTATTTCCAGCTTAATTATTATTTTGTTATTAATGGTTTGCATCATCTATCGTTATTGTCCCAGTTTATACACAAAGGTTAAATTTTTTAATTTAGGTTCTTTTCTTGCAACAATATTAATCTTAATTATCTCTTATACCTTTATTTACCTTTCTTCAAATATCGTAAACTACGATAAAGTCTATGGATCATTAGGTACCCTATTTATGTTTCTAGTTTGGGTTAATCTCTTGGCACTTATTATCCTTTTAGGATTTGAGGTAAATATGACCATGCTTTTAAAAGGAAATCGAACAGAAGAATTGAAAGAAGCCATAGAGAATAATCCTAAAAGTGAAGCCTTAAAGAAAGAAAAAAGAATGTAAAATCTACAAACCTTAATAATTTCTAAGGAAAAAGAAGTTTAAACATAAATTGCATTAACTATTAAATTTCTTTATCATCCAAAAAACCAAACTTAATAGTAAACTCAGTAAAAGCATTGTGGTGATAGGCATATAAAATGAAAACCCAGGTCTTTTGATTCGAATATCGCCTGGTAGGTTACCCATCCATTTTAAATAATTACCACCAATCCAAACAAAAACTCCAATAAGAAAAAGGAGCGCTCCACCCAACATAATATATTTCCCTAATTCTTTCATCATCTGATTCTTAAAACAAAGATAATGAAAAATAAATTTCTCTTATAATTAGCAAGAATGCAAATTAAAATATTAATATATCTTAATTGTTAGTTCTTTTTTAAGATATTAATATTTTTTTTGAAAACAAAAAAAAATTTGCTTAAATTTGTAAAACAAAAATTCGACTTTTTTTAAACAATATCGATTATTATTGAAATATATAAAATTAAACATTATGATAAAGAAAATACTTTTTATTGCCATTGCTTGTTGCTTAACAAATTGGGCCATCGCTCAGAGTGTTAGCCCTAAAATAGCATCGTCTGATCAGGAATTAGTAGCCAATAACTATGATAAACCTGCAGGACCTGATTATAATTGGGATGCCTACTTAGTTGAAACCATGAAATATCCAAAAGAAGCATATACAAATGGTATTCAAGGTAGAGTTGTAGTTCGATTTAACGTTGAAGAAGATGGCTCATTAACTGGAATAGAAGTAGTTAAAAATAAAGAAATTGGATACGGAATTCCTGAAGAAGCTGTAAGAGTATTAAAAATAGCTAAAAAATGGCAACCTGCTATTAAAGATGGTCAACCTGTTAGTTCTTTTATTACATTACCTATAACTTTCAGATTGCAAAAATAAAAAAACTTAGAGATCAATTCATTTATCTTTGAAAAGAATTATTAAAATAATAGCATTAATCTAAAATAAATCTTAGATTAATGCTATTGTTCCCTTTTGTTCACAAAGGAAATTTGACACCTAAAAGTTGTCAAAAAACGTAAAGTTATAGTGTTAAAAGTGATATGTAAGAATGAATATTATGGGATATCGATATAAAAATTGGTTTAAAATATAAGTGGAAACACATGAAGAAATCAATACAATTTTAGAAAATTTTATAAAATAAGTGTCTGGGAAAATGAGAAAATTCAATAATATTTTAAGCTACTTCTACAAATACTTTTCTACTTAAATCAAAAACTATTAAAAAGAAACATCAATGATAAAAGAAATTTTCATAACGATCATTATAGCCTTTTCGCTACAAAATACATTTGCTCAAGATTTAAAAACCGATCCTGAAGCTCCGAAAATTGTTATAAGTAATCAAGATTCGGTTCTTAATATTCTAGAAGAAATACCTAAACCTGAATATGATTGGTCGGCTTATTTGAGTAAAAACTTAAAATACCCAAGAGCAGCACTTGGTAAGGGAATTCAAGGGAAGGTTATTGTGAGATTTATTGTAGAAATAGATGGCACGCTTAGTAATCCTGAAATAATTCAAAATAAAGATATTGGACATGGAATACCAGAAGAAGTTATAAGGATAATTTTGGAAGCTCCAAAATGGACCCCTGGTCGACAAAATGGTCAAAATGTCCGAAGCTATATGAATATCCCATTAACTTTCAAAATGGGTTAAACTTTTTAATTATTTTATAATTCTAATACTGAATTACCATTATTTCCTAGTTTTTAAATATTATATCGCTAAATACATGGATTTATTTTAAATAAAGTAGAAAAGTTAATCCTGTACAGCACTCACGATAAGAATTTCGCTTCGATTCCCAATTATAATTAGATTTTTAATAATTGAAAATATTAATAAATCCAGATTAAGTTGAGTCAAAATATGGATTTATATTTTACTTACTATATTTTAATAATTTCTCTAATATTTCAATTGCAGCATTAGCAACCACGGTTCCGGGACCAAAAATAAAACTTACACCAGCATCATATAAATATTGATAATCTTGTTGTGGAATGACACCACCTGCAACCACAAAAATATCATCTCTACCATATTTTTCAAGTGCCGCAATTACATGTGGAACTAAGGTTTTATGACCTGCAGCCAAACTAGAAATACCTAATATATGTACATCATTTTCAACAGCTTGCTTTGCAGCTTCTTCTGGTGTTTGAAATAAAGGACCTATATCAACATCAAAACCTAAATCTGCAAAACTAGTAGCTATCACCTTTGCACCTCGGTCATGGCCATCTTGACCTAACTTAGCAACCAATATTCTGGGTCTCCTACCCTCCTCTTCTGCAAATTTATCTGCTAATTGTCTAGCTTTTAAAAAATTCTCATTCATTGCTATTTCTTTTGAATATACTCCAGAAATACTTCTAATTCTAGCTTGATAACGTCCATAAACTCTTTCTAAAGTAGTAGAAATCTCTCCTAATGTTGCTCTATGTCTAGCAGCAATAACTGCTAATTCTAATAAATTACCCGTTTCTGATTTGGCTGCAGCACTTAAAGCTAAAAGAGCCGCTTCCACTTTATCATTGTCTCTGTCTTCTTTTAATTGTTTTAATCGGGCCAACTGTTCCTCTCTAACAGCGGTATTATCAACTTCTAATATTTCAATATCAGATTTTTCATTGGTTCGGTAATTGTTTACACCAACAATAACATCCAAACCGCCATCAATTCTAGCTTGCTTCTTCGCAGCAGCTTCTTCAATTCTCATTTTTGGAATACCTGTTTCGATGGCTTTAGCCATTCCACCTAAAGATTCTACCTCTTCAATGAGCAACCAAGCTTTCTGAGCAATCTGTTCGGTCAAATATTCCACATAATAGGAGCCGCCCCAAGGGTCAACCGTTTCGTAAATATCAGTTTCAGACTGTAAAATAATTTGAGTATTTCGGGCAATTCTTGCACTAAAATCTGTTGGTAAAGCAATAGCTTCATCTAAGGCATTCGTATGCAAACTTTGGGTATGTCCCATTGCTGCAGCTAAAGCTTCTACCATAGTTCTAGTAACATTATTAAAAGGATCTTGTTCTGTAAGGCTCCATCCACTGGTTTGGGAGTGGGTACGTAAAGCCATACTCTTTTCTTTCTCAGGATTAAATTGTTTTACAATTTTTGCCCATAATATCCTTGCTGCCCTCATTTTGGCAATCTCCATAAAATGGTTCATTCCTATAGCCCAGAAAAAGGATAAACGAGGTGCAAAATCATCGATTTTCAAACCTGCTTTAATACCCGTTCTGATGTATTCCAAACCATCTGCTAATGTATAAGCTAATTCAATGTCCGCAGTCGCACCTGCTTCTTGCATATGATAACCACTAATGGAAATAGAATTAAATTTAGGCATATATTTCGCAGTGTATTCAAAAATATCAGCGATGATTCTCATAGAAGGTAATGGTGGATAAATATATGTATTACGCACCATAAACTCTTTAAGAATATCATTCTGAATGGTCCCAGTCAATTTTCCTAATGGTACTCCTTGTTCTTCAGCCGCTACAATGTAAAAAGCCATTATAGGTAAAACAGCACCATTCATGGTCATGGAAACACTCATTTCTCCCAATGGAATTTGATCAAACAAGGTCTTCATGTCTAGTATAGAATCAATAGCTACCCCAGCCTTGCCAACATCTCCAACCACTCTTTCATGATCACTATCATAACCTCTATGAGTAGCTAAATCAAAAGCGACAGATAATCCTTTTTGACCAGCAGCAAGATTTCTTCTGTAAAATGCATTACTTTCCTCTGCAGTACTAAAGCCAGCATATTGACGTATCGTCCAAGGTTTACGGACATACATACTGCTATAAGGGCCTCTTAAAAATGGAGGAATTCCAGCAGCTAAATGCAACTGCTTAGTATTATTAATATCTGTTAGATTGAAATTGCTTTTAATTTTTATCCCTTCGGCAGTAGTCAATGTTTCTGTGGAAGTGGCTTTTTTATCAGAAAGTAGATTCTTAAATGGAATGTCGGAAAAGTCTTTTCTCATTAATATTTTCTCTTAAAAGATTATCATTCAAAGATACAAAGAAATCAATAATTTTAATAATAAAAAAAGGCTACAAATACTGGTAGCCTTTTAATAATTTATTAATGTAACTCAACTGAGTTAAGCTTGTTGATCATTTTGAGGGAGATCCTTTAATTTTTGATAACGAAACAATAATACACCTAGCAAAGCGATAAATCCAGAAATCATTGCTGTTGTCATATCAGATTGGACAGACATAGAAAGTATCATAACTAAAGATTCTATAAAAATACACGCACTTACATGTCTAATACGCCAACGGTAGCTAGAATATCCTTTTAATTCGACCCTTTTACCCCAGAAGTAAGTTGTAAGAATTATTATTATTAAATCCAATATCGAAAATTTTATTTTTTATATTCCTTCATGAAAACTTCCACACTATCTTTCATATGTGCTATTTGTGTAGCATCCAATCCATGATGGCAAGCTATTAACATACCACCTCTCATCACCTCATCCGCCTTAGCATAACCATTTTTGTTTGCCTTATGTGCTATGTTTTTAAATCCGGGTTGACGAAGAATATTTCCAGTGAATACTGTTCTTGTTTGAATATTTCTTTTCTCAAGGAAAATTTGTAAATCTCTGCGAGTAAATGGAGCAGTATCTTTAATAGTTACTGCAAATGCTAGCCAACCTGTTCGTGAATTTGCCAATTGATTAGGCAAAATAAAATATTCATTATATTGTTCAAAGAACTGGCGCATTTCATTATAATTAGCTGAACGTTTATCGATATTATCAGCTAATTTACTAACTTGAACTAAACCAAATGCTGAACCCATTTCTGAAGGCTCAATATTAAACCCCGGCTCCTCAAACACAAATTTTGCATCATAAGGAATGCCATCAACTTCAACATTAAAACGATTTTCAATCGCCTCTGATTCTACAAATAACGAAGAACTTCTACCCCAACTTCTTAATAATTTACCTCTGGTATAAAATGCTTCATCATTCATACAAATCATACCGCCATTACCACCGCAATTAACAATATGAGAACCGTAAAAACTAGTGGTACTAATATCTGTAAATCGTCCACTTGAAGCACCATCAATTTCAGCTCCTAATGTATCTGCACTATCTTCAAGAACAAATAAATTATGCTTATCGGCAATTGCTCTTAGTTCTTTCCAATCTGGCAAATTACCTATTAAGTTAGGAATCCAAAGTGCTTTTGTTTTAGGAGTAATCATCTCCTCAACCTTATTTACATCAATATTATAGGTTCCTTCTTCAACATCAACAAAAGCAGGAATCCAGTTTTTTTTCACTAAAGGAGCTACTGTTGTTGAAAAGGTTAAAGCTGGTGTAATTAATTCTGCACCTTCTTCAAAATTAAGAAGATCAGCTGCAAGATATAAAGCTGAAGAACCAGAATTTACACCAAGACCATATTTTTTAGCATATAGGTTTGAAATTTGATCCTCTAAAGCTCTAACATTTTTACCCATCTGGGTAGAAGTTTTTAACACCTCTACTACAGCATCTATCTCTTCTTGACCATGAACGGTTTTACCATAAGGTACATGTGGATACTGATTAGTACTCATAAATAAACAATTTTAAAAAATTTACAAGATTGCGAAGATACTATTTTATTTGCAGAAAAAATGATGATAAAGGTTCAAATAACTTAACTTTATACTATTTTTATACAAAGACTTTTAAAGCTGACCTTCTTATTATAAGTATCTGATTTTCAAGAGAATATTCTTTTTAAATATGAATATTAAATTAAAAAAAATTAAAAATTTAACTCTAAAACCAAAAAAACCGAGACTGAAATAAAATTCAATCTCGGCTTTCTAAAATTTCTAAAGTTTATTTTATCGGTTCAACTTTGTAACCAGCTTGTCTTAATAAATTCAATACTCCATTTCCACCCACAAGATGAGCAGCACCAACTGCAAAAAATACTTTATCTTTTTTCATCATTTCTTCCATCGCACTAATCCAGTTTTTGTTTCTATTCACCAACATGATGTCCTTATCCAAATAGGCTCCGGACTGCATATCAATTGATTGGGATATAGCAGATAAATCTTGATTCTTATAAGCCTTTATCATTTCTACAAATTGATGATTTATAGAATCTGATTTTCCAGGTTCAATATTAATCATTGTTTTAATAGTTGCCACTACAGAATCTTCATTCATACTTGTTAAAAATCCTAATTGATCCTCTGCACTTTCTAAACCATTAATTTCTTTTTTATCTGCATTTGCTTTTCCCATCAATTCTGATTCATATGATTTCGTTTCTTCACAAGTGAACATATTGGTTGACATCAAAGTATATACAAAAACAGGTTTCATCATTGGTAAAGCGGTCACTGGAAGCATAGAAACATTTTTTTCAAAATATGCTTCCAAATCTTTATATTCGATTTCAGTAAAATATTCATTTAATTTCTTACCACTCATATTCATCAAACCACCAGCAATTTTCATTTGTAATGCAGGATCATCTAATTTCATTTCCATGCACACTTTATCAGCATCTTTATATGCTTTTTCCATTGCAGGTGTCCAAAAATAATCATCCTTACAAATTATATGAATCGTTCCGAAAACATAAGAAGGTTTCTGTAAACCATTACCACTCACTTTCCATAAAAGCGATTTCTCATTAAGTTTAACTTCTTTTTTATCTTTTGCTTTCTCTTTAGCAATAATTGCTGTAATCGGAGCAATCGTAAAAAACCCCAATAATAAGGGTACTAATAATTTTTTCTTCATTTTTAAATTAAAATTTTTAGAATAATAAAAATGGTGGTCTTTTAAAACCACCAAATTAATTAAGGTAAAGATAAATCATTGAGTCGTTTAAACCAAATTATTATTAATGCTTTATATTGATACTTAACAAGACTTTAAAGCAGCTATCGTTGCTCTTGGATTTTCACTTCCAAATACGGTATTACCAGCAACTAATACGTCAGCTCCAGCTTCTATAATTTGGGAAACATTTTCTAAGGTTACTCCACCATCTATCTCGATCAATGCATTACTACCCGTTTCTTTAATTAATTGACGTAAAGTTTGAATTTTCTTTATTGTATGTGGAATAAATTTCTGACCTCCAAAACCTGGATTTACACTCATCACACAAACGATCTCAATATCTGCAATAATATCTTCTAATTGATGGATAGGAGTATGTGGATTAATTGCAACGCCTGCTTTCATCCCTTCACCTTTAATCATTTGAACAGTACGATGTAAATGAGGTGAAGCTTCAATATGAACACTCAAATGATTCGCACCTGCTTTAGCAAATGTTGAGACATATTTCTCTGGTTCTAAAATCATCAAATGCACGTCCAAAGGCTTTTTCGCTTCTCTAGCGATGGCAGCTATCACAGGAAAACCAAAACTAATATTTGGAACAAATCGACCATCCATCACATCCAAATGGAACCAATCAGCTTCTGATTGATTGATCATTTCAATATCTTTAGATAAATGTAAAAAGTCAGCAGATAAAATAGAGGGAGCTATTAAAGCCATAATTGAATTAATTTTTTGCAAAGTTAGGAAATCAAATCATAATCATAAGTTTCAATTTCTTTATTATAGAATGATATTTTGAATATTTATACTTTTTTCAGGAAAATCAGTAGTAAAGTGCAATCCTCTACTTTCCTTTCTAAACTGTGCACTTTTAACGATCAAATACGCAACAGTTATTAAATTTCTTAATTCACATAATTGTGGTGACAAAATTGTAGTAGCATATAACTTTTCAGTTTCTTCAAACAGTAAATCCAATCGGCGCATAGCTCGCTCTAATCGGACATCATTTCTAACAATCCCAACATAATCACTCATTATTGATTCCAATTCTTTTCGGCTTTGAGTTATTAAAATCATTTCTTTTGGAGCCATTGTACCATCTGTATTCCAATCTGGAACACCTTCTTGAAATACACTTAAAGGAAAAAGTTCGGCAGCCTTCATCGCACTCCTATTACCAAAAACTGCACCTTCTAATAAAGAGTTACTCGCTAAACGATTGGCACCATGTAATCCAGTACTACTACATTCCCCACACGCAAAAAGATGCTGAATCGAAGTCGCTCCATCTGAGTTTACTTTTATACCACCACAACTATAATGTGCAGCAGGAGCAACTGGAATTAGTTGTTTAAAAACATCTATACCGATACTTTTGCATTTTTCATAAATATTCGGAAAATGATGAAGAAATTTCTCCTGATCCATATGACGGCAATCCAAATAAACATTTGCTGTTCCTGCAATTTTCATTTCATTGTCTATCGCCCGAGCTACGATATCTCTAGGTGCTAAATCTTTTCTATTATCATATTTTTCCATAAAAGGAATACCTGCTTCATCACATAAAATTCCACCATCACCCCGAACAGCTTCAGTAATCAAAAAGGAGGGGCTCACTCCGACCTCGTATAAAGCAGTTGGATGAAATTGAATAAATTCCATATTTTCTATTCTACCTTTTGCACGATACATCATCGCAACGCCATCACCAGTGGCTATTATAGGATTAGTAGTACTTCTATAAACTTGACCTGCACCACCAGTAGCCATTAAGGTTATTTTTGACAATAAGGTTTCTATTTTGTTTGTCTCCAAATTGAGTGCATAGACTCCAAAACACTCAATATCAGGAGTAGATTTTGTAATCAATTTACCTAAATGATGTTGAGTAATGATATCAACAACAAAAAATTTATTGTAAATTTTGATATTTGGAAATTGTTTTACTTTTTCTAATAAAGCTCTTTCAATTTCCCAGCCTGTAATATCTTGATAATGAAGAATTCTGAATTCCGAGTGACCACCTTCCTTCCCTCTAACAAATTCGCCCTTGTCATTCTTATCAAAATTAATACCCCAATCAATCATTTCCTGAACAGCTTTCGCACCTTCTTCAATAACTATATTTACAATTTCTTCATTACAAAGACCATCACCAGCAATTAAAGTATCTTGTATATGTTTTTCAAATGAATCCCCTTCGTTATTTACAACTGCAATGCCACCTTGTGCATATTTGGTATTGGTCTCATTTTCTTCTCTAGCCTTGGTTAAAATATTAATACTAGCATTAGGAAACTGCTCAGCAGTCTTTACTGCAAATGTAAGTCCTGCAATACCACTGCCCACTATTAGAAAATCTGTTCTCATAAAACTATACAAATTAAAAGGTAAAATTAGTTGAGAATAATTATAAAACAACTAATTTTTAAACAAAAATATAGTTGCTTTATTTTAATATTCTTATAGTGTATTGAGATTAAAACTAAAAAGGTTGTAGCGAATAACACTACAACCTTTTTAAAAGAATTCAAGTAAAATTATTTTATAAACTTACCTGTTTGTCTACCAGTACCTTTTTCATTATAAATTTCATAAAAATAAATTCCTTTAGTATACTCATTCAAATCTACTGAATTATTTCCATTTGCCATTTCAGAAAAATGCATGATTTTACCTACATTATTTAAAATGATTAATGTATTTGCCTGCTGATTATTTTTATTATTAAAATTAATTACCGTTGAAGCTGGATTTGGATAAACATTATATCCTAAATCAATACTTGGTATAGGAGTAACTGATGTTGCCTCACTGGTATAAACTTCAACTTTATCTACATAAAGTGTATTATCTAATGCATAACCAGAAGTTCCACCAGCCATTCCAGCAGAAGAAAAACCTACTATCATAGTATCTGTATGATCATCACCAAAATAGGCAACAGGGATAGATATTTTTACATAACCACCTGTATTTGCCGGAATCATTACGCCACCTTGACCAATTGGGATGCTAGAGTCAACGCCATAATTTTTTAATGCTGTTACAAATGCAGCAGCACTATCAATATTGGTACTTGGTGTTTTTACGTAAGCAGTAACGCTATCAATTCTTTTCATAAAAATAGGTGTACCATTTGTAAATTTAAACAAATTCATCAAAGCACTTGGATCATTAAAACCACCACTAAGCAATGCAGACATATTTAAGTCTTGCTTTGCGTTTGTCAATAGACAAGGTAAGTTTTTCAAGGTATCCCCATAAAATTTGGTCATTAATTTAGCAGCATAAACACCTTCATGGCTATCTGTGCTTTTTGAAACCTGTTTCGCATTTGTAAAGCTCAAACCAGCTATCGATAATAATGGGCCAACATTTTTATTTAAAACAACATCAGATCCATACCAGTTTTTTGGTCGGTCAATAGTTACAGGCGGTATAGCAGGAACAATTTCAGTTGTCCATGTTTCAAAAGATCCATTTGCTATCACAGGAGTTTGTGCCTGAACACCAAAAGCAGTACCTAATAATAAGGCGAAAGCGATAAAAGATTTTTTCATTTTTTTAGAGTTAATATACAAAAGTAATTTAATTTTAATACAAATACACCATTTACCTAAAAATAAATAAATGGTGCGTTTTATAGTTTTCTAAAGTACAATTAATCTTTCTATCATATAATTAATTTAGAATTTCTTCTTTTTCAGGTTTGCTTTTTATAATCAGTCTAATTGTCGGGTCATTTGTTATAAAAGTCCACATCCAATTAAAGAATAGTTTAACTCTGTTTCTAAATCCAGCAATAGGCAGAATATGTATAAATAACCAGATAAGCCAAGCAAGAAAACCTTTCATAAATCCTTTTGGTAAATCAACAACAGCTTTAAATTTAGAAATAATAGCCATACTCCCTTTATCATTATACTCAAAGGCTTTCATAGCTATATTTTCAGTTTGTCGGTTCAGGTTTTTTGCTAATAATTTACCTTGTTGAATTGCTGGCTGTGCAACTTGTGGATGACCATTTGGAAAGTTTTTATCGGTATGCATCATACAAATATCTCCAATGGCATAAATATCATTAGTATTTAAAACCTGATTATATTCATTCACTAAAATTCTTCGTCCTTTGCCGATACTTTCCTCTGGTAAGCCTTCTGCTTGTTTTGCAATGATACCCGAAACCCAGATTAATGTAGGTGTTTCAATAATACTACCATCTGCCAAATATACCTTATCATCTATAAAATCTTTAACAGCAACATTTAGTTTTACTTTTACACCTAGCTTTTTCATTTGACTCAATGCAGCATGCTGTGATTTTTCACTCATAGGACCCAGTAAACTTGAACCTGCATCAACAAGAATAATTCTCCTTTTTACATTTATTAATTCTGGATAATCCTTATTCATAATGTAATTGCCCATTTCTGCTATCATTCCAGAAATTTCAACACCAGTAGGACCACCACCTGAAACTACAAAAGTCAATAATTTTTCTTGCTCTTTTACATCCGTTAATTCACATGCTTTTTCTAAAGTCAACAGAATAGAATTCCGTATATTTAATGCATCATTTATATTCTTTAGTGATAATGCATTCTTTTGTACATTTTTCAATCCAAAATAATTAGTCTCTGCACCCATAGCCAACACTAATTTATCAAATTTCAAATTTCCTTTGTCGGTTATAATAAATTGCTCATCTTTATTTAAAGATAGAAACTGAGCATTAAAAAATCTAATATTTTCCTTGTTTTGAAACATCCTTCGAAAAGGCAAACTAATATTTGAAGGTTCTATAAATGCTGATGCCACCTGATATATTAAAGGTGGAAAGAAGTGATAATTATTCTCATCAACTAATATAATTTGAAAATTTTTATTTTTTGATAATGACTTCGCCAAATTAATACCAGCAAATCCGCCACCAACAATAACTATTTTCATACACTTTATTTTTTTTATTTAAATTATATAATTTTTATTCTATTACAAAGATAAGCTTCTAAACTTAGCTTTTTTTGACAAAAAAGAGAATATTGTTTGTACAATGTCAAAAACTACTATTCTGTTAATAAGGAGTCAATATATAATAAATGGCTTGTTAAGTTCTTTTGGGGGAAATTAAAATAGTAGTTTTAATCATTTTTTAAACTAAAATAATTTATTGACTAAAAACATATTGAATTATATTGGCTCCCATTTGCAAAGCTTGTAAACGCTTTTCGGGACTATCATTATGTACTTCTGGATCTTCCCAGCCATCACCCAAATCAGTCTCATAGGTATAAAAACAAACTAATCTTCCTTTATATATCAATCCCCATCCTTTTGGGGGTTTGTTATCATGTTCATGAATTTTGGGCAAGCCATTCGGAAAATTATATTTTTGATGATAAATGGGATGGCTAAAGGGCAATTCCACAAAACTTAATTCAGGGAAAACCTTTTTCATCTCTGGCCTTACAAAAGGATCTAGTCCATAATTATCATCAATATGTAAAAAACCACCAGACTCTAAATATAATCTTAGATTTTTCACCTCCGCATCAGTAAAAAACATTCTACCATGACCTGTGGCATGAATAAATGGATAATTGAAAATTTGACTACTTCCAACTTCTACTTGAGCTTCCTTACTATCTAATTTAGTACCTAGATTTTGATTACAAAATAATGCTAAGTTTTTTAAAGACGTTGGATTGGCATACCAATCACCACCTCCACCATATACCAAAAGCCCTAATCTTATTTGCTGGGAAGATGCGGTAAAACTTAAAAAAACTAGAATTATAAAAGAAAGTAATCTATTCATTATTTAGGGCATTAAAAACAGTACAGGCATATAATCCTGCTGTTTCGGTTCTTAATCTGTTTTTTCCAAAACTTACTGCCTGGAAATTGTTCTGCAAACATAAGGCTATTTCTTCTTCTGAAAAATCACCTTCAGGTCCAATGAGTATTAATGTATCTTCACCCGGTTTTAATGCTTTTGGAAAGTCATTTCTATCCTTTTCGGAAATACAATGTGCAATGAATTTTTGACCATTCATTAATTCACTTTCTTCCAAAAAGTCTTTAAACTTTATAGCCTTGTGAAGATTTGGCAAATGAGATTGTTGAGATTGTAACATTGCTGAGACTAAAATCCCATTTAATCGATCCATATTTAGTTTATCTCTTTCACTTCTATGCGTTAGTAAAGGATATATTTCACTTACTCCTATTTCTGTAAGCTTTTCCAAAAGCCATTCATTCCTATTTTTATTTTTCGTAAAGGCAATGGCTAAAGAGAATTTAGGTTGTGACACTTCAATAAATTCAGACGATTTAATAGTCACAACAGTATGTTTTTTCGATGGACTTTTGATGGATGCCTCACATGTCAATCCTTTTCCATTAGTTAGCATAATATTTGTTCCAGCTTCCATTCTTAAAACCTGAATACAATGCTTAGAACTCAGTTCATCTAATGTAAAATCTGCAAGATTATGGGTCAAGTTATCTTGATAAAAAAATGGTAACATAGCTACAATTAATATGGAAGAATATAAGTAATCATCAAATTCTTTTCTTTTGAAAACTTCGCCTTTTCTGTTTCTTGGATAATTATTTTATCATTTACATAATAAGAAAGCTTTTGTTGTTTACTAAAAAACCAACTATTCTCATTCGTTTCGATATAAATAAATTTTATAGCCCTTGAAATATTGTCATAATTAATATCCTCTCTTTGTACAAATAGTTTTGGATCTTTAGCATTATAAGTCATGGTAGATAATTCCAAAAAATTATCATCAAAATTATTATAAGTATATTTATCATAAAATTTAGGATTACTGATATCAGCTTTCCCGAAAATTTTAAATATGGTAGCCCAATCTATTTCCTCCAAGGGATGGTAGGTGGTATCTGTTTTTCCATCTATTTCAACAACTTTAGTTATAGCAACAGGATCACCAACCTTAAGATTATATTGGTCAATAATAAATTGATTAACAGACCAATATGATGTATCTGGATCATATTCAACTTTTGGTTTTTCTTTACAAGAAAAACACAATACAGACAATAAAAAAATGATAATTAAGTGTTTCAAATTTAGAGATATTAATTTAGTTTAGTAAAACGAAGCGAATTTAATAAAAATTTCAGGCTTGAATGTAACTTTTTAAATATTTCTTAGTCTAAAGACCGATAAACAAAAACAAAATACTCAAATGAAACGGATTAGCGCATTAATAATATTGGTTTTATTTTCTTTTTCTGGATTTGCACAAAATCCAAATAAAAGCACACTTCACTTTAGGTTAAGTAATGGTCAGCCATTAACTATTACGATTAATGGAAGGGATTTCAGAAAAGTAAATACTCAAATCACGCTTGTAGATTTACCAGGGAAACGTCATAGTGTTCAGGTTTATAGGTTCAGACCTTATGCTGATGGTAAGGGAGGCAAAGCTGAATTAGTTTATTCTGGGAGTTTTAAAATCCAGAAAGGAAATGTCTATGATGTCATTGTAGATGTGAATCAAAGAATATTAAGAATAAAAAACCTAGGAAGGGTTGGAGAAGTTGATTTAAATAGAAATAATAGTGCAGCTTTACCCCCTTCTCTGCCTCCAAATGCTCAGAACAATGTTATTCCAGAACAGGAATACATACCGGAAAACAGTGATATGAATATTAGTGCTAGATTGTTGATTATAAAAGAGCAAATGGATATTGTTGATGAAGATAGTAAGAAACTAAAAATTGCACAAGATTATATTCAGAAGAACCCTATTTCCACTGCAGACTTAAGAAATATTTCCTCATGGATTATGTTTGATGATAATAAAATGATTTTATTAAAATCTGCATATTCGAAAATTAAGGATAAACAAAATTTTGCCGGTTTAAAAACTATATTTATTCTTCCAGAAACTCAAAGTGATTTTGAAAAATATGCTAATGGTTTGAGATAATTTTTATTGAATGAAAAAGCGTGAAACTATTATTAAGCTTCACGCTTTTTTTATTTTCAAAAACTTAACCAAAAAATAGGAAGTAAACATCCTAATTTGAAAAGCATTAAAGCTATTATGCTGAATATTATTTCCATAGTCTTCACTCAATTGTTTACTTTTGCAGCCTTAAATAAAACACATGTCTTTACGGTCTGAAGGTTTAAAAACTTTTAAATTGGCTTTACCCATAATATTTGGAGAGATGGCTCAAATGATCCTTCATATGGTCGATTTGGCTATGATAGGCGCATTGGGAGCAAACAGTTATCAACAAGTCGCTGCTTCTGCATTAGTAATGAATGTAATTATTATTCCTTTTGTTATTGGTATTGGTATCTCCATGTCTGTTTCTCAAATGGTATCCATGGCAAATGGTAAAGGTGACGACCGTTTAGTTTCTCATTATTTTTTTAATGGATTTTGGTTATGTACTATAATAGCAGTTGTCATTTTTATAGGGATAGAAATGAGTCAAGACATCATTTTATATTTAGGAAAAGATCAAGAGCAGGAAATAGCTATTATGGCACAACCTTTTCTAAGAGTAATGGGTGTTTCTATTATCCCAATGATATTATTTATGACACTTAAGCAGTTTACAGACGGGCTTGAATTCACTAGAACTGCAATGGTTCTTTCATTTGTTGCCATTCCAATAAATGCTTTTATCAATTGGTTGCTCATTTTTGGTAATTGGGGTTTTCCAAGAATGGAAATGATGGGAGCCGCCTATGGTACTTTAATGACAAGAACTTTAATTTTTATTGCTTTAGGTTATGTGATTTTAAATCATCGTATTTTCAAAAAATATATTGCATTAAAAAAAACGGAATGGCATTTCAAATGGAAAACTATCAAAGAATTATTACATATTGGGGTGCCTAGCGGATTACAGTTTGGATTAGAAGCTGGCGTGTTTTCTTTTAGTGCCATTTTAGTATTTGAGCTTTTTGGAGCGGGTCAAATGGCAGCACATCAAATTGCAATACAATGTGCCTCCTTTACTTATATGATTTCTACAGGTCTTAGCCAGGCAGGAGCGATCAGAGTCAGTAATGCATATGGCAGAAATGATTGGACCAAGATAGCCACCATCGGAAAAGGGAATCTACTGATTTCAATAAGTTATGGTATCATTTGTGCTATTTTATTCTTCACGCTCAACAATTATTTACCTTTAATTTTTCTCGACAATTCAAATGTTGAATCTGGTGGAAACAATGAAGTTATCATCATTGCAGGAAACTTATTACTATTAGCAGCAATTTTTCAGATTTCAGACACTACCCAGTCCATAAGTGCAGGATTGCTTAGAGGAATCAAAGATGTAAAAATGCCCACTTTATTTATGTTTCTAGGTTATTGGGTTATCAGTTTACCTATTGGATATTGGTTAGCTACTACTAAAAATATGCAAAGTTCAGGTATCTGGTGGGGATTTATTATTGGGCTAACATTTTCTTCCATAACTTTGACTACTAGATTTTTTATAAAAATTAAAAATAATGTTGCTAAAGAAGGCTAAAATTATCACACTATTATTTCTTATTTCAATTTGCCATTTTGAATATGTAACAGCTCAATCTCATACAGGAGGTATTCCTATCACTGATGCTAGAATTCAGCAGTGGGCAGCATCATGTTATGTAGAAAGAGGCTGGATAAATATTGCAGATAAGAATTTAGGAAAAACAACTTCTGGAACAGAACAAAATGCAATAGGTGCAGTGGGACCTAGCAAGACCATCTCTTTAGGCGATAGCGGTGTAGCTGTTCTAAGTTTTAACCCCCCGATAAAAAACATAGCAGGCCCTGATTTTGCAGTTTTTGAAAATGGGTTTATTGACCTTATGGACACTAGTAAAGCTTTTCTTGAATTTGCATTTGTTGAGGTGAGCTCGGATGGCATAAATTTTGTTCGATTCCCTACCCTTTACAGTGGACAACAAACAAGCCAATTAGATACATTTGATGTAACCCTTGGCAAGTATTATCACAATCTTGCTGGTAATTATATTTATGGTTACGGCACTCCGTTTGACTTAAAAGAATTAGAAGACAGTACTAACATTGATATCAATAATATCAGCCATATCAGAATTGTAGATGTAATAGGAAGTATTGATTCTGCAATAGGAAGTAAGGATGCGATAGGAAATTTAATTAATGATCCTTTTCCAACACCATTTCCCAATGGAGGTTTTGATCTAGCTGGAATAGGTGTTTTATCGGAGCCTACAGCTATCTATAATTCGAAAAAATTTAGTAATGATATCCAACTTTTTCCTAATCCTGCACAGCATTATATCAAGATTAAAGGTGTTGGAATAGGCAATTTGACTTATGAAATAATAAATATCAATGGAACAATAATCAAGAATGAAACGATTAAAAATGGCCAAGACATTGATGTATCAATGCTTTCGAAAGGTCTGTATATCTGCACTGTGAGATATAACAATAAGAAATGTATGAAATTTTTTATTAAAGAATAAACCATTATCCTTATTTTTACGTCTATAAACGAAAGAGAATTGAAATTAAAATCTTAAAAGTTGATTTATTTATAATCTTTTTTTAAAATTAAAATTTAAGAAATTATGAAATTTGCAATAAAGATAGAACCAACATTTACGATAATAGCGCCTGAAGTTGAAGTATTGAATAAGGAGGTTGGAGCAGCTTTATTGGTAAAAGTAAATGAAGAAATAAG
This sequence comes from Edaphocola sp., assembly GCA_035497795.1. Lineage (GTDB taxonomy): Bacteria > Bacteroidota > Bacteroidia > Chitinophagales > Chitinophagaceae > Edaphocola. The sequence goes on from DATJCU010000215.1 coordinate 44,001, forward strand.
AAATAATCCATATCCTAGTATTGTGGTGGATTTAAGTATGGTCAGTCAATTACTAAATGAAAGCATTACTGATATTCTTTCTATTCAAGAAGCTATAGAGCTAAGTAATGGCATTATCGTTTTCACTTGTCTTCAAGAGTTTGTTTTACAAAAGGTGAAACAAGAAAGATTACATCTTAGTATTCATGTTGCTACCACCATAGAAGATGCTCAAGAATTAATAGACAAAGAAAAAGTGAGTAGAAGTATGCTTAACGAGTTATAATACTTTTATTTTGGAAATCTCAATACTTGGAAATAATTCTGCAATTCCATCACACGGAAGAAACCCAACTGCTCAGACAGTTGCTATTAGAGATCATTTACTTTTAATCGACTGCGGAGAAGGAACTCAGATGCAGATGATTAAATACAACATAAAAAGAAGTAAAATTAGTCATATTTTTATTTCACATTTACATGGAGATCATTATTTTGGTCTAATAGGTTTAATTAATAGTTTTGGCTTATTAGGCAGAACAGATACTTTACATATTTATTGTCCAGAATTATTACCAGCAATAATACAACTACAGTTAGATGCCTCGAAAGGAAGAATGCCCTTTGAAATAATATTCCATACAATAAAAGATTCTGGAGAACGTAGCGTTCTTGTTGAAAATAAAGATTTTAAAGTAACTTGCTTTCCAGTAAATCACAGAATCCCTACTCATGGATTTGTAATCCATGAAAAAAGGAAACCTAGACAACTAAATATTGAAGTTTGTCAACAATATGAAATTCCTAAATCCTTTTATGGTAAACTACAAGAAGGTTCCAATTATATTAATGAAGAAGGTACCGTTATTGATAATTTAATATTAACCACTATAGGTAAAGGAGATAAAACGTATGCTTTTTGCGCGGATACTATTTTCACCAAATCTTTCCTAAAAGACATCGAAGGTGTTGATTATATGTACCATGAATCCACCTATTTAGATGTAGATGAAAAGTTGGCAGCACAAAGATATCACTCTACTGCTTCACAAGCTGCTCAAATTGCGAAAATAGGAAATGTAACACATTTATTATTAGGACATTATTCCAGTAGATATTTAGATATTATTGAATTTGAGAAGCAAGCAAAAGCTATTTTTTTAAATAGTTATGCCACAAAAGAAGGTGATAAAATTGAATTCTAATTTTTTGAAAAATTGTATCTAAAAAATTTGGTGAAAATAAATATTTCATTATCTTTGCAATCCAATCATGGAGGATATAGCTCAGTTGGTTAGAGCGTCGGTTTGTGGTTCCGAAGGTCGTCGGTTCGAGACCGATTATCCTCCCTCGAAATAAGGAAATCCTAATAAGATTTCCTTATTTGTTTTCTGATATTTTCTTTCTTAAAAGCAGTCCTTAATCATGTTGATTTTAAGAGTAATAAAAAAGAATAATTTATTAGGGAGTAGATCTAAGAAAATTTAATTTTAATGTAAAATGGTTTGCAATACTGGTAAAGATTTTAAAGGCTTAAATGTCTTATCATGCCATTGTAGAAAAATCAACAAAGCTTCCAGTATTGATTTTCTATCACTTGCATCTAAAGGAATTTCTAAAGCTTTTTGAAAGTTAGTTTCTTTCAAAATTTGAAAAGTTAAAAAAGAAAGGCTTTTATTAAAACTCTGTGTTGCCACGATCTTTTCACTTTGAAATCTTCCCTCTAAAGGATTAAAAAAACAGTTAACATTATCATATTGCTCACTAAAAGCATAGCCCATCAATCGTGCAGATTCCTTAAGAAAATAAATGGGAGCATTTGCTAAATGTTTATTATCCATCTGATCTATTTCAACAAAAAAATTAGTAGAAAAGTAAAATAAATCTTCTTGAGCATCAGGAGTCGTCACAAAATTATTAAGAATTTCTACAGCAAAAAGCATAATGAAATTTTTAATCACATCCTCTCCTATTCCTTTATAAAAATAGTCTAAATGATATTCCTTTATGTAATTTATATTTTTATTGTCTTTATTATATACCAGCATTTCTAAAATATTACCTGGTCTAAATAAAACACCTTTTGAGTTTTGTTTGCTACGACTCCGAACACCTTTAATCATATAGGCCTGTAAGCCTAACAGTTCTGTAAACACATTAGCAATGATACTGGTTTCTCCATATTTCACCACTCTTAACACAATTCCCTTAGTACCGATTATCATAGATTCTTATTCATGTATAATGAATTTACCAGAGGCTTTATTTTCACCATTTTTACCTACAACCAAAACAAGATAAACGCCAGATTGTACTTTTCGACCTTTATAATCACGGCCATTCCAAGAAAGCATGCCACCATTAGAGGTCGATTGATATACTAATTGTCCATTAATATCTGTTATTTTGACATGAGATCCAGCTGTCAAGCCTTTTATAGAAATAAAACCCTCATAGCCAGAAGGAACTGGATTAGGATACACAAAAAGAGGTTTAATCACCTCAGGATTGGCTTCAACAGCTGCTCCACCAACAGAGCACAATCCTTTATCTGTGGCAAAATAAACCGTTCCAATCACAGGATCTATACTGATACTGCGTATATTATCTGACAATAAAGGACTATTGCTTTCAGTAAATTGATCTAAAATAGTCTCATCATCTTCTGATAAAAGAAAAACACCCACATTAGTTCCGATCCATTTTCGATTACCGCCATCTATAGCTATTGATTTTACAGGAACACCTTCAAACATATTATTAGCGAAGTTATATCCTTTTGATACCAATGCTTTTAAAACTGCCTTACAAGGATTTCCATTTTGAATCTCACCACAGTAAAAGACAGCTATCCCACTTTCTGTTCCGATCCAAATAGCACCATCTTTGTCCTTCACAATTGAATTGACCGCATTACTGGGTAGATTTCCTGAGTTTTCTCCACTTTTTAAGACAATAAATTTATCATCATTTTTATTTTCAAGGGTGTTATTATCATTAAATACGACAATGCCACCATTCATATTTAAACCTGCTGACATCCATTTCTGACCATAATCATCAATAACAATATTTGCCAAATGGCTTATTCCAGTTATTTTAAAACTATCCCATGCTCCATTTGCTTTTTTAACCCTTAAAGGATATTCCGTTTCACTTTGAGTGATCCAAAGATTATTGTTTTTATCCAGTGCCAAGCTAGTCACTCTATAACCATCTGGGTCGCCCGCATTATTTAATCCCAAAAAACCTTGCTTATATAAATGTAGTTTTCCATCTTTATCCAATTCGATCAACCCACTATTTAATAATGCAACATAGGTAGCGCTATTAGCCTCATCTCTTATAATATCAACGGCATCAGTAACGGTATATTGTTTATCATTAGGAACAAGACCTAGTATATCCCATTTCCAATTAAACCAGTCATAATAATTAAAAAAAGAAAAACCATCCTGATTTAATAAGGGCGTCCAACTACTAAATCTTTTCAAGCCATGTGCTAACCAAATTTCTCTATTTTTTGCCCATACTTTTTCAACATTTTCAGAAAAAGGTCCAGCAGTAGTAATAATCTTCCAGTCTTTTACAGGCGTTCCCTTTTCTCCTTTTCTTAAGCCAAAATAGCCATCGCAAGCCCAATACATTCCATCCCCTTCTTCCAAAATCTTATAAAATAATGTTTGTGGAATGGAATCCAATGTATTACCTAATGTGTTTATTTTAACCAAATAGGGGGAAACATTCTTTTCTAAAGTCATCACCCAAAGATTACCCTGCTCATCAGTATTAATATTCTTAATAGGATTTTCAACTGTTTTAATTAATGATAAACCATTTGTATCTAAGAAATAAATCGCATTATCTATTGCGCCATATAATTGTTGATTACTACTTTCCAAAAACTGTAAATTAACATTTGATAACTTTGTCCAAGTTTTATAATTAACGATCAATGGGTTACTTACAGCAGTGGTAAATAAACCGATGTTTGTGGCTACATAAATATTGTTTTCAATGATGCTAACCGACTTCACTAAACCTTGAATACTATCTAGATAAAAAGGAACAGTTTCTTTAATTTCATTCCTTTCCATATCGACGATTATTAAGCCTAGACCTCCACAAACATATAATTTCCCTTGATGTGCTTGTATCGCATATATCGTTTTATCTCCAGTATTGGTGGTTACTTTTATATCTGGAATATTTTCAAAAACACCATTATTATACAAATCTATATTTCCGTTTTTATACACTAATGCCACTTTGTCTGATTTTTGATCATAAGAAACAAAGGACATATCCACATCATGCATACCATTAGCCTTGCTATAGGCAACTATATAGTTTTCCTGAGCGTCATATGTAAAAAAAGCAGCATTGGATATGCAATAAAACATATTATTATCCTTAGTGTCAAAATCAGTAACGGTTCTATAGGGCAAATAGCTATTCCATGCGCCCACCGGGACATCTTTAGCCTGTCCCAATACCTGAGCAGGATCTAAAAAAAGAAGGAATATTAAAAAAGGGAGATAATAAAATTGTTGCTTCATAATTAAAAATAAACTCGCTATGCGTTAATTATTTAACGTCAAATGTACTTAATTATTTTAATAGGATAAGGTTAATTCTATCATCTAAATAAAATAAAAGTACTTTAAAATTGATCGATAATTGTATTCTTCGATAATTTATAAACTTCTAAATTAATAATTAGTCAAGCCTTAAAAAGCAAATTTACTATTTTTTCGGATTAATAAAAGGCAGGAAAACAGATAAATCATTTTTTGTAAAAAGTGCCAAAAAGATGATTTCCATTTATTGATCATCCTTTTGAAGTTAAATGCTGCT
>DATJCU010000216.1:0-2852 GCA_035497795.1 Edaphocola sp.
ATGCGTTGCTCTAGCGATGGTCTTTATGAACAATTATAATCCAAGGCGATAGTTTAAGTTATTGCCAATTTAAAGTAAGTCATTTCTTAACGAAAATGAATTGTCTTTATATGTTTCTAATTTATTTTTTAAAAGAAGAGAACCCTTTGATTTTTCTAGTTGAATCAAGTGTAAATGGAATTGACATATAATTTCAAGTTCTTTTTTCTGTGCTACTCTTAAATCTTCTTCTTTTTCAAAAATGATATTCAAATTACTTTTGCCTACATTAAGCTTTATAAATTCTTCTTGTAATTCTTTTTTATGGTATTCCACGCTTTTTTTCTCGTAAATAATTTGTTTAGCTAAATCTATAATACGTTTTTGTAAAATAAAAGAATTTTCGATAAGATAGTGGGTCATTAACTTAAGACGAATTTCACTAGCTCGAATCAATAGATTCTCTGACTCCATGATATATTTTTCTCTATAACCTGTAAAAAGAGGTATTTCAATTTCAACTCCTCCTGAAAGAACACTTTGACGATCTTTTTTTGATTTAAACTTGGAGACCGCTTCATTAGCATTATCATTTCTAGATCGTATTCCATAGGAGCCAATAAGATTAATAGTTGGCAATCTTTCTCCTTTAAAAGAATCTCTATAAAAATTTCTTTTATCCAATTCATATTTTTTTGCTAAATAATTGGGATGAATGTTTATTAAAGTATCATAAAGAGAAATAGAATCTGTAGGAGAATAAATTTCAATGTTGGTGTTTGGGTGTACTGTAATTATTTTATATTCTTTTAATAATGTGGGTGATGCAATTAGTAGTAATAAATCGATTTGCTTTTTCCTTAAATCTCCTAGCGCATCTAAAAGTCTAGATTCTCTTTTAGATAACTCAGCAGAGGCTTTTTGTTGCTCTAAGACAGAAATCTTTCCTTGTTCTAAACGTTTATGAGCATCATCAAGAATTTGTTTCGCAATATTTAGAGATTTTGTTTCAAATAAAAAGGTCTGTTGAGCGTAATAAAAATCCCAATAAGCTGTTTCTAGCTTTTCAGTAATATTGATAAGGGTGAGATGCCCCCAAGTGATGGACACCAATATTTCTTGAATATACCTTAGGCTTGTTCATATTGATAATATAGCCAAAATGAAATGTTTTATACTGCGTGTTGTGTGCTGGGTATTATGGCTTTCCTGTCATTTATTTAGCGTTCTTAAATGCATTCAATCCTGCAAATTGTGATGATTTTCCTAATTCATTTTCAATTCGCAAAAGCTGATTGAATTTTTCAACACGTTCTCCACGACAACCACTTCCAGTTTTTAAATGGCCTGCATTGATTCCTACGGTCAAATCTGCAATAAAACTATCCACGGTTTCGCCACTTCTATGCGAAACAAAACAATTATATGAGTTTTTATACGCAAGCTCAATGGTTTCCAGTGTTTCAGTAAGTGTACCTATTTGATTCAATTTAATCAGGATTGAATTTGCAACACCTTTATCAATACCTTCTTGTAAAATCGATTTATTGGTGCAAAACAAATCATCACCCACAATTTCAGTTTTTTTACCAATACTATCCGTTAGGTTTTTCCAGCCTTCCCAATCGTTTTCAGCTAAACCATCTTCAAGTAAAACAATGGGGTATTGATTCACCCAACTTACCCAAAGTTTAACCATCTCATCGCTTGAAACTAATTTTTGAGAACTTTTAAAAAACTTATACTTCCCGTTTTCCCACATCTCACTTGCTGCAGGGTCAAGGCAAATACTCACATCTTTTCCTGGTGTATAACCCGCTTTATTAATCCCCTCTAAAATCATTTCAATGGCTTGTTCATTTGATTTTAAGTCAGGTGCAAATCCGCCTTCATCGCCAACACCAGTGCTAAATCCTTTTGCTTTTAATACAGCTTTTAATGCATGAAAAACTTCTTCACCAATACGGATTGCTTCGGCAAATGAGGGTGCATTATGTGGTGCAATCATAAATTCCTGAAAATCTATATTATTATCCGCGTGTTCACCTCCGTTAATCACATTCATGCATGGAACTGGCATTATGTGCGCATTACTGCCTCCAATGTATTGGTATAATGGAATGTTTGAACTTATGGCTTTTGCTCTGGCATAAGCCATCGAAACACCGAGAATTGCATTTGCTCCTAACTTCGCTTTGTTGCTGGTTCCATCAAGATCAATCAGAAAGTAATCAAGCTCTCGTTGACTGCTAAAGCATTTATTTTCAATAGCATTTGCAATAATGGAGTTGACATTTTCCACTGCTTTTAAAACACCTTTGCCTCCATAGCGTTTTTTGTCACCATCTCTTAATTCAACAGCTTCTCTTTCGCCTGTTGATGCTCCGCTAGGAACCATTGCACGAGAAGTGGTTCCGTCTTCAAGTTTTAAATTCACTTCAACGGTTGGGTTGCCTCTTGAATCGAGTATTTCGATTGCTTTAACTTTTTGGATTTTCATAATGTTAGTTCTCTTTATTTTAAGCTGATATTTATATTAAAGTCAAGTTATAGGATGCTTTTTTTACCTTGAATATACCTTAGGCCTGTACATATTAAGCTTCATATTTGGTTTGTTTCGTTATGTCGGTCTTTTTTTATGTTGGCGACCAGATGGTCTTTTTTTGAAAAAAAATCCCCCGAAAATCGTTTCGGGGGATTTGAGTTTTTAAGCTACCTTAGATTAAGCGTTAGTTTTGGCTGCCTTCTCTGCATAGTAAGCCCAGCGATCATCGATTTCTTTTTGAAGCTCGGTCGCTAAGGTTTTTGCCACTTCAGGGTTGCTCTTGAGGAGCATCTTATAGCGGTTTTCTGTGTAGATGTATTCCGTTACA
>DATJCU010000217.1:0-31400 GCA_035497795.1 Edaphocola sp.
CTTCCTATATAACAACCTTCTTAAGAACTTTCCCCGCTTTCGTGAGGAGTGCAAAGGTAAAAACATTTCCCTAATTTCCTAATCCTTTATTTGGAAAATTATTGAAAAACCCGCCAAACGCAGTACTAGTAAGGATATAAAATTCTAGACTACTATTCCAAACGAGATTATATTGATCAATATAATAAAACACACCAAGACTTATTGGCTACTATCCTTACTCTTTGTTTGTAATATTAAGAATACAATATTTCTCTCTATATAGAAGGATTATAGTTTTAGGAATTACATTACTCACAAAATAGAACGAACTTTAGCATCGATAGCTTGTATTTTACTTATAGGCTCCTTTTAAACCATTATAAATAGTCTCCAAATTATACTCAAGATATTTTATATAAGTACTACCCTCTTTACCTGCTTTTCCCAATTCATCACTTAATACTGAATTTTTATATATTGATACGCCTGTTGCATTTGAAATCGTTTCCATTGGTCTAGGATCTACATTGCTCTCTACGAATAGTACAGGTGGCTTATTAGCTTCAATAAATTTAATGGCTGATTTCAATTGATCAGGCGTCCCATTTTTATCGGTATCAATTTTCCAAATACAACCTTCTTTTAAATTATATTCTTTTGTCAAATACTGAAACGCTAATTCACTTGCTATAAAAACTTTATTTTCCATAGGCAAAGAACCCAATTGTAATCTATATAGTTGTTCGATTTCATTCAACTTTTGAATATAATCATTTGCGTTTTTTTGATAATAACTGGTATTTTGTGGATCTGTTTTTATTAAAGCATTCTTTATATTATCAGCAATAATACTCCCTACCTTAGGATTAATAAAAGCATGTGGATTGATTTCTGATTGATCCTTTTCATCTTTTAAATAAATGGGTGTAACTCCTTTAGAAGCTTCGAAAACCTTAACATTCCTTTTATTCAATGAATGAATCAATTTAAAAAACCAACCACTTTCGCCTCCTTCTAAATTCAAGCCATTGTATATAATCATATCTGCATTAGCAGTAAATTTAACATCGTTAGGCTTAGGTTCATATTCATGAGGGGCCTGACCGATTGGAACTAGATTATGTATAACCACCTTTTCACCACCAATCTCTTTAACAATATCAGAAATAATAGAAAAGCTAGATAATACCTTAATTTTTCCACCAACATCGATTGTTTCCTCGTTAGTATTACAAGAAATTAAGGATGTAAATGCTAATAATCCGATTACAGTTACCATTGACTTCAATAATGCTTTCATTGTTTTTTATCTTTTATATAATTAATAAGGATTCCGTTCTTAGGGGAAAGAAAAAACACAAATGTAAAAATCACTGCGGCGGACAATACAATTACGACACCTGAAGGCAAATTATAGGTTACACTAAAATAAAGACCAATGATCGCAGCAACAGCACCAATGATTGCGGAAAACCACATCATTTTTTTAAACTGGTTGGTAAGTAAATAGGCAGTAGCTGCTGGAGTAATAAGCATAGCAACTACTAATATTGCTCCAACTGTTTGTAAAGAAACCACTGTAATAATAGTTAACATTGTCATGATCATATAATTTATAAATTTCACTGGCAAGCCACTCACTTTTGCCATAATTGGATCAAAAGTGGTCAAGAGCATTTCTTTATAAAACAAGAGAATTAAAATTAAAATAGAAGCTACTGCAATATAGGTGGCTAAACGTTCACCAGCTTTAACTGTCAATACATTTCCAAATAAAATATTATTAAGATCTATCGGTGATTCTATCTTAGTAATGAGCAATATACCCAAGGCTAAAAATGCAGAGAAAACAATTCCAATAGCTGTGTCATTTTTAATCTTACTATTTTCTTTAATATATCCCATACCCAAGGCCGCCAAAACTCCAAACGCTACTGCTCCTACTAAATAATTAATCTTTAAAATATACGAAATAGCTACACCCGGTATCACCGCATGTGAAATAGCATCTCCCATTAAGGACAGGCCACGCATTATAATAAAACAGCCCATTATTCCACAACCCACACCTAATACTAAAGAAACAAAAAAAGCATCTCTTAGAAATGAATAATTAATTAAATCTTCGTAGAAACCGATTAAACTATTCATATTAATTTTGTTGAATTGTAGTTGTTTCCTCTTTAAAAAGTGAAGGCAACTGATTATGGAATGTTTTATAAAAATTCTCTTTGGTAAAGGTTTTCTCTACAGTTCCATGAGCAATTACCTTTTGATTCACCATTATAAGTTCATCAAAATATGGTATCACTTTGTCTAAACCATGGTGTACTATAAAAACGGTCTTACCTCTAGCCGCCAATTCTTGTATTACTTTCACAATAACACTTTCATTATGAACATCAATTCCTTCAAAAGGTTCATCCATAAAATATAAAAGTGGATTTTGTGCCAATGCTCTTGCCAATAATACTCTTTGGAATTGACCTCCAGACAATTCTCCTATTTGTCTATTTTTATATTCAGACAAACCTAATAATTCAATGGCATCTTCAGTCGCTTTTCGCTCCTGAATTCCTGATTTTCTAAATAATTTTAGGTTAGGATAGGTCCCCATAAGAACACATTGAAACACGGTAATTGGAAAATTTCTATCGATACTATCAGACTGTTCTACATAAGCGATACTTTTTGAAAAATCACTTAACTTTCTCCCCCTAAAAGTTACTTCTCCTTTTCTTGGCACTAAATCTAGTATCCCTTTTATTAAAGAAGATTTTCCGCCTCCACTTGGGCCAATAACACCATAGACCAATCCTTCTGAAAGCGATAAATTGACATTAGTAATGGCATGGACTCCACCCGGATAAACAACACTTAATTCTTTTATTTCTAACATAATTTATCAAATCAATCGTTTGAATATGGTAATTATCATTAAAGTTAAATACAAAATTTTTCAAACATATATTGAGTTATATTAGCAAAACTAAATAAGTTAGGTCAATCTAACAAATATAGTTTCATAATTACTAATCTTTATTGTACAGATTCATCCTTTAAAGGGAAGAATTATCTAAGATTCTTTTATCATTTTACCAAGTGAAACAGATACAATTCAAGCGCCAATACTAATGAATTGACTTCAAAATTTAAATGGTATAGCAAGGTCAGCTTATGATATGCTAAAACGTATAAACAAAAAAAGTAATTAGAAAGTGAAAGTCGGAAAGATTTTGGTGTAACAGCATGATGGGTGCTGTAAAGATGGAGTCAAAGTGGAATTGCCGGATAATAATATTTATACCTTTAAAAGATTATATAATAAGGAAGGACAAAGTAGGTCATTAAAAAACATTTGTCATTTAAGCATTAAGGAATAAACAAAATCAATGTAGTCCAAAGTGCACATCAATTCTGTATAAAGAAATACCTTTTGATTTTATTACTTTAACAAAATTCCAATTGTAATCCAAAACAAAAAGCAATCATGAACTATAAATCCATGATTGCTCTTTCTTTTTAATACTAAAATTATCCAAAAAATCTTATTCTGGTAAATCTAAACTTGGCATTTCAGCTTTCGCATTACCTGTTTTTAAATACGTATCAAACCATTGTAACATTCTTAAATTATAATCATATCTTGATCCAGAACGAGCATTTCCATGACCTTCACCAGGATAATAAATCAAACGTACTGGTAATTCAGGATGACGTACTTTTAGGTGACGATACAATTCCATACTTTGAGCAGGATGCACACGTGGATCCTCAGCTCCATGCATAATCAAAATGGGTGTTTTAGCTCTATCAACATAATAAATAGGTGAAACTTTTAAATGCTTTTCCCAATCGTCCCAAATATATCCTCTTTCATGCACCAAACGCATTTCATTAGGGATATCACTAGTCCCAAATTTTGAAATATTGTTGCTAATACCTACAAACATTACAGAAGCAGCAAAACGATCTGAATAATAAGTACTCATCCATGCAGAAGCATATCCACCATAAGAACCACCCGTAACACCTACTTTATACTTATCTGCTATTCCTTTATTAATCAAATAATTTACACCATCTACTACATCATCAAATTCAGCTCCGGCAGGATCACCTTGGCTGCTATACGTAAATTCGGTTCCTCTACCTGTACTTCCTCTATAATTTGGGTAAAATACCGCATAACCCTTAGCGGCTGACATTTGTCCAGGCATTGAATAAGCAGTTAACCAGCCATTAGAATAGTGAGATTCAGGGCCACCATGAACTACAGTAATTAATGGTACCATTGTTCCAGCCACATAATCAATAGGATAAATTAACATCCCTTGAATATCATATTTTCCATCTCTAGCTTTATAGGTAATTACTTCTTGTTTTCCTAATTTCAAACCATTTAACCACTCATTACTAAAAGTTTTTCTTTGAGGAACAGCATTCTTCGCTCCGGCTTTAATAGTAAACAACTCAGAAGGATGAGTTGGGCTATTTATAATTATTGAAGCCCAACCCGAATTATTAATTGAAAATGACAATAAATTACTCGTATCGGTTTTGTAAATATACTTTTTAGTTTTACCATCTATCGAAATTGTTCCAAAAGCACTAGAAGTACCTTCACTAGCAACAAAATACAACTCTTTATTATTAATCCATTTAATAGATTCATATTTTCCTTTGTAAGTACCGTCTATAACAGTAGGACGTTCTCCGTCCTTACTTGCCAATAGAATAGAACCATTAGTTGGGTCATTTAAATCAAAACCACCCACTAAAGCAATCGTTTTACTATCTGGACTCCATTCAATTTGTCCTAATTTCCCTACATTATCTAAACTGCCAAGAATTGCTCCACTTTGAGCACTTACAATTCTTACGGTCTTTTTCATATAACTATCGTCCACTGAAGACGTAGTGGCTACTGCTACTGCAATTTTATTGCCATCTGGACTCCATTCTATATCATAAGCAGAACCGCCATTTAGTTTTAATTGTTTTAAAGCCGCTCCTCCATCAATATCAACTATATAAGTATTGATATCATTAAATTCTTCTTCAAAAAACTTGGGGCTATATGTAAGTGACGTCTTGATTTCTTTAGTCTTTTCAGAAGTAGTAAATACTATCTTTTTCCCATCAGGACTCCAATTATATCTAGATATATTTGCTTTATGAGTAAATAATTTTTTAGCTTCTCCACCATTTAAACTAATTTCATACAAAGCGTTCGTCTTATCATTTGGACTTCTACTAATAAAAGTAATAGTCCCCATTTTAGGTCTAAAATTAATTTGACTAACGCTCGCACTGGTATAAAAAGGCGTATGTGTATTTGTTGTGGTGTTTAAAACGTATAAATGCGAAAGACTGTAACTATTTGCATCCTTTGGATCTATTGGACTAATTAAAGTATAAGCAATATTCTTGCCATCATCTGAAATCACACTAGAACTCACGATTTTCATTTTAGCAATATGTTCTGGAGTTACTTGAGCATTTCCAGTACTAAATAAAAAAAATCCGACTATAGTCGAAAGTATCATTTTCTTCATTATAATATATATTTGTTTTTTTAAATTTTGGAAAAATAATTAATGATAATTAAATTTAGGTAAAAAGTAAAGATACAAAATTTTCTACAATTAATTGATAGTTTATAGATTAGCAATAGGATAAGTTAATTCCAAGCTAGGTTTATTATTGGATGAATTTATTAAGGCAAATCGTCAAATTTGGAAATAATATAAAAAACCATGTTTTTTGCAAATATTTTTGAGTATCAAATGCCAAAATAAGAAACACCTCAACTATTTTTAGAAATGATTTTAAGATAGTCAATCAATTAAATCTTAATTTTGAACAGAATTTTCTTGAACAAAACTAAATTGATCCATAAAGAACAATATAAAAGGATTTTAATTGCTCCATTAGATTGGGGATTGGGACATACTACAAGATGTATTCCTTTAATAAGGCATTTAAAAGCCTTAGGGCACGCAGTTGTTGTGGCTACAGAAGGCGTATCAGCACAAATATTAAAAGAGAATTTTACAGATTTAGAAATAATCAATCTAAAAGGATATCATATTAATTATTCTAAAAGAAAATCAGGATTTAGTTTAAAGATAATTGCACAACTTCCAAAAATATTCAAAGCCATTCAAAATGAAAATAAGTTTTTAGAACAATACCTTTTGAATAACAATTTCGATCTTATCATTTCAGACAATAGATATGGATTTTATTCCTCTAAAATAAAGTCAGTTATCCTTACCCATCAGATACAAATCTTATCTGGAAAAGGGAAATTCATTGATGCCATCCTAAGAAAAATTCATAAAAACAGGCTAGAAAAATTTGACGAATGCTGGATAGTTGATCAGTCAAAACAACCGGGACTTTCTGGTGTTTTAGCACATCCAAAAGAATTACCTTCTAATCATAAATATATCGGTTGGTTAAGTCAGTTAGATGATAGCGCTTTAAAATTAGAAAATCAAAAAAACAAACATTTTCTGATTCTACTTTCAGGGCCAGAGCCTATGCGGAGTCAATTGGAAGAAGCGTTATGGCGGCAATGTAGCAATTTAAAAGATTATACTTTTAGCTTCGTTTCTGGAAAACCCAATATCAAGAAATCAGGAGATATTCCAGAACATATAGAATGGTTCAGTCACCTTACAAGAGAAGCCTTAATAAAAGAGTTTGAAAAAGCTACAGCAGTAATTTGTAGAAGTGGCTATAGCACTTTAATGGATTTGATGTTTTTAAAACGTCCAGCATTATTAATTCCTACACCCGGTCAGACAGAACAGGAATATCTTGCAAAGCATGTAAGCGAAAACATCCAGACATTTAAATGGGTTCATCAAAAAAAATTAAATTTAGAAGTGCAATTAGGTGCATTCAATTTCCAAAATAATGATGTAAATACTTTTCAGAAAAATATTATTGATTTCAGAAAAATTATATCATTATAAAAATTAGAGCTTTGAATTAGAAGGGTAGACTTATGGTCTCTGGGTCAATATATTCATAAGTAAACTCATTCTGAAGAAAACTAATTGGGGAATTTGGGAAATCATGAATTTCAGCTTTTTTTAATCCCCATGGCCCCCAATAATCAGCTAATACCTTTGCAAAAACATCATCTTTCCAAATGCCAAATAAAGGTCTTCCAGGAACTTCTTGTATGGGTAATGACTCAATAGTAATCTTGTCTTCCGTTCTATTAATTTCATAAGTGGGTTTGTATTGTAATAAGAAATTATAATACAAAAACCTTGCACAAAGCTCCTCAAACTGAATAGGATGCATTACAGTTTGACCAATTCTATCTAAAATATCTTTTTGATCATCAGCAACTACTCCATTATTTTGCAAACATCCAATGAGACCAAATCCATTCATACCCAAAGAAAACATTAAGTGAATAGTATTGTCACGATAATGGAAGATGTCCTTTGAATATTTAAGTCTAACTATAGATATGCTCCATGGACGTCGACCTGCGAATTCAATAGGAGCAATAAGCGATTGCATCATCAAATGAAACTGCCCAAACCTTTCCTTTAAAGCATCAGAAATATTAAACTGTTGATTCATTTTCTGTTGCTTTTGACGTTCGAGCATCATATCTCTATAATAAACACCGTAAACAATTCTAGACATCCAAATAATCAACTTCTCTTCTGGAAGTTTGGTTACTGCCTCATAACCCAAATCAAATGTTGCTTTTATTTCATTATCTAATGCTTGAAACGCCTCTTTAACTTTTTTAGAACAAGGTAATTTCAAATCTTCATATAAGATATGGGTAACATTATCCATCATGGTAAAAGTCTTGCCTCTATATCCATAATTATCTAATATCCATTCTGGAAAGACACCTATATTTTCATCTTCTTCGATCTCTACACCAGTTAAAAAACAAATTTGATCATCAAAAAATAAATTCTCAAATGGATTAAACATCGTCATTGTCATAATATTATTTATAGCGTTTTAATTCTAAAAAAGAAGTGCAAAGTTAATGATTATGTTTCATTTTAAATGAAAGCTAATTGTCAAAAGAAAATGGTTTTGCCTCTCTTTAAAAAGAGTTTTATACCAACCCATAAACAATTTCGAATGAAAATCAAAAGTAATCTTATTATTTATGTAACAATTTCGAAAACAGTTTGTAATCGTAGGCAAATAATTTTGCAACAAATTAAATAATTCAATTACAATGAAAAAAACTACTATTTTAATTAGCAGCTTATTATTATCATTTTTAAGTTTTGCTCAATATGAAACCGACATAAATCCAAAAGAAAATCTAGAAAAAAATCTAGAAAAAAGAACTGAGGATATTGAAATTAATGAAAAATCACTTCCGCGTTTACAAATCAGCGGATACTTACAAACACAATTTCAACATGGTGAAAAGGATGCTACTTTAAAAGTTGGGTTAGCAAATAGCGATCTTAATAAATCCTTTAACCGATTTGGAGTAAGAAGAGGAAGACTAAAATTTACATACAAAAAAGGACTTGCTACAGGCATTTTTCAAATTGACTTAACAGAGAAAAAAATAGGATTAAAAGAAGCTTATTTTTCATTAAAAGACCCTTGGCATGGTATTGTCACTATCAATTCAGGTGTATTAAACCGTCCATTTGGGAATGAGATTGGATACTCTTCTTCTAAATTAGAATCACCCGAACGTTCAAATATAACTCAAACCTTATTTCCTGAGGAACAGGATTTGGGAGTCATGCTGGTTTTGCAAGCACCAAAAAACAATCCTCTGAGCCTTTTCAAATTAGAAGCAGGTTTATTTGGTGGAAATGGAATAAAGATTGAAGCGGATAATAAAATGGATTTTATTGGACATCTATCTGCTAAAAAGGAAATATCTAGTAACTTAAAAATTGGAATTGGAGCCACTTATTATAATGGGAATGTATACCAAGGTACAGAAAATATATATTCTATTAAAAACAAAGGGTTTGTTTTAAATAATAATATTTCAAATAAAAATGAATTTGCAAAACGAGTGTATTATGGGTTTGATGGACAAATCAGTTTGGAAAGTAAAGCAGGTTTAACTCAAATTAGAAGTGAATATTTATTTGGTATTCAGCCTGGCAGCGCGTCAAATGGCAAAAGCCCTAATGGATCTGTTTTGCCAAATTCAGATACTTATCTTAGAAATTTCAGTGGAGGCTATATCATCTTTACACAAACCATTGGAACCTTGCCTTTTACAGCAGTTTTAAAATACGATTGGCTGGATCCAAATTGCGAAATATCTAAAAATGAAATCGGATTAAACGGCACCAATAAAGGAGATATTGCCTTTCACACTTATGGTTTTGGGATCATTTGGGATGTGGTTAAAAATATTACATTTCAAGCTTATTACGATGTGAATAAAAATGAGAAATCAACAGCACTTATGCCCTACAACAATGATTTAAAGGATAATGCACTTACCCTAAGACTTCAATACAAATTTTAAAACGTAACCAAAATGTAATAATACTGAAAGGGTCTTGTAACATAGGAATTATAATTTTGCAGTATAAAATAAAATAAATAAATAAATAAATAAATAAAAATCATTATGAAAAAAATAACAATTGTTTCCATTATCTTATTAGCAATTACTATAACCAATAATGCACAGAAAATTAAAGGTTCCGATACTGTTTTACCATTAGTACAAAAAGAAGCAGAAAGCTATATGGCAAGGTTTCCATCAGCAAGAATTTCTGTTACAGGCGGCGGAAGTGGTGTTGGCTTCTCTGCCTTAATAGCTGGAACCACAGATATTGCTCAAGCTTCTAGAAGAATAAAATTTGATGAAAAGCAAAAATTACAGAAAAAAGGCCATACTGTTAAAGAAGTCATTATAGCTTATGATGCATTAACCATAGTTGTAAATCCAAAAAACAAAGTAAAAAATCTTACTAGAGAGCAACTGGAAGGAATTTTCACAGGTAAAATAAAAAACTGGAAAGAAGTTGGAGGTGACGATTTGAAAATCATTCCATATTCAAGAGAAACATCTTCTGGTACTTACGAATTTTTCAAAGAAAGTGTGTTAAAGCATAAAAATTACATGAATGGAATTCTGAGTATGCCCGCAACAGGTGCAATTGTTCAATCGATTAGCCAAACTAAAGGAGCAATCGGTTATATTGGATTTGCATATTTAAATAAATCCGTAAAACCAATTCACGTATCCTATAATTCTGGAAAAACCTTTATTGCACCTACAATTGCGAATGTAAAAAAGAAGACTTATCCAATCGTAAGACCATTATATTTATATTATAGTGTAAAGTCAGAATCAAAAGTAAAACCTTTTATTGATTATATATTATCTTCAACAGGTCAAAAAATAGTTGCTGATGAGGGTTATATAACTATAAAATAAGAATTGGGATCCATTAAACATGTAAACAATAACATGAAAAGAATAAAAAAAATAATAGAAGCATTTATTGAAGGACTTCTTACAATTAGTGGTGGCATTACAACAATTGCTATTCTTTTAATTGTTGTCTTCTTATTTAAAGAAGGGATAGGTCTATTTAAATCGCCTGAAATTGAAAAGGGTTATCAGCTTTATGTGAACACTGAAAACAAAATAAAGGATTTAAGTGTTCAAGAAATAAAGCACATTTTCGATTCTGATATTACGAATTGGAAAGAATTAGGTTTAAAGGACGAAGAAATTATGATATTTCGATTTAACGAAATTTTTAATCTTTATACTGAAGAAGAATTAGGAGAGAACTATGAATTATTACCTGAAAAACTGGCTGAAATTATACGACAGCATCCTGGAATAATTGCCTATTTACCCCAACAATATGCGCCTATTGAAAAAAATGGTGTTTTAGGACTAGCTGTAAAAAACATTAGTCCTATTGGATTTTTTGGTGGAAAAGAATGGATGCCTACTGCTACCCCTGCCCCACTGTTTGGTGTGCTCCCCTTAATACTTGGAACCTTGCTAGTAAGTATTGTAGCTATACTAATTGCATTACCCTTAGGATTGGGAGTTGCTATTTATTTGTCAGAATTAGCTAGTGAAAGAATCAGGAAAACATTAAAACCATTAATTGAATTATTAGCAGGAATACCTTCGGTGGTATATGGATTCTTTGGCCTGGTGGTCATAGTTCCACTTGTTCAAAAAACCTTTAATTTGCCTATAGGGGAAACAGCATTAACTGGCAGTGTTATTTTGGCTATTATGGCTTTGCCAACGATTATTACAGTTTCAGAAGATGCGATGCGGAACACACCACGTGCTATGCGTGAAGCAAGTCTAGCATTAGGTGCAACACAATGGCAATCAATTTATAAAGTCGTGATACCTTATGCCGCATCTGGAATTTCAGCGGCTGTGGTTTTAGGAATAGGCAGAGCAATTGGAGAAACAATGGCAGTGTTAATGGTAACAGGAAATGCAGCTGTTATTCCAAGTTCACTATTCGAATCCGTACGTACGATACCTGCTACCATTGCTGCAGAGTTAGGAGAATCACCTGCTGGCGGGGTACATTATCAGGCATTATTTATGTTAGCATGTATTTTATTTATCATTACGCTCGCAATAAGTATTCTAGCAGAAATGATGTCAAAAAGTAAACACAATAAAGGATTATAATTATGAATAAAAAAAATAAACAACGTCTTGCCTTTAGCATTTTTAGAATATTAGGAATACTTATTGTAGGTCTTTTATTCTGGATTCTTGGTTTTATATTTATTAATGGCATTGGTGTAATTAGCTGGGATTTTCTTACAACAGAACCAACGGAAGGAATGACATCCGGTGGTATATTTCCTGCAATTGTTGGAACAATCTGTTTAGTTGTAGGTAGTATGGTATTTGCTTTTCCAATTGGAGTAATGTCTGCCATTTATACTAATGAATATGCAGGCAATGGTTGGATTGTAAAATTTATTCGAATCATGACAAATAATCTTGGAAGTATCCCATCTATCGTTTTTGGATTATTTGGAATGGCCTTGTTTGTAAACAAATTAGGATTTGGAGATTCTATACTGGCAGGTTCATTAACCTTAGGCTTATTGGTACTTCCGTTAGTGATTCGAACAACAGAAGAGTCTTTAAAGGCAGTTCCTGATTCATACCGAGTAGGTAGTTTGGCATTAGGTTCATCTAAACTTCAGACCATCCGCAAAATAATACTTCCAGCAGCAATGCCCAATATTATTACAGGATTGATACTATCTATCGGACGGGTATCAGGAGAAACTGCACCTATTCTTTTTACAGTAGCTGCATATTTTCTACCTAAATTACCTTCTAGTATTTATGATCAAGTAATGGCACTACCGTATCACCTATATGTTGTTGCAACTAGTGGAACCAATATTGAAGCATCTCTACCTATGGCGTATGGAACAGCACTTGTATTAATAGTAATTGTACTATTTATGAATATATTAGCAACAATTTTAAGAAGATATTTTACTAAAAAATTAAAATAGAAATTAATTTTAAAATAATGATAGAAACAAAAAACATAAACTTTTATTATAACGATTTTCATGCACTAAAAAACATAAACATGAAAATTGAACCAAATACAGTAACTGCCTTTATAGGTCCCTCAGGTTGTGGAAAATCTACATTCTTAAGATTGTTTAATCGTATGAATGACCTTATAGATGGAATAAAAATGGAAGGGGAATGTCTAATTCAAGGAGTGAATATTTATCAGAAAAATGTTCAGGTAGATGAATTAAGGAAAAATGTAGGTATGGTCTTTCAGAAACCGAATCCATTTCCAAAATCAATTTTTGAAAACGTTGCCTATGGCTTACGTGTCAATAACTTAGGAGATAAAAAATACATAGAACAGCGTGTTGAGGAATCTCTAATTGCTGCAGCATTATGGGATGAAGTAAAAGATAAGCTAAAAAAATCTGCTTTCGATCTATCAGGTGGTCAGCAACAACGTTTATGTATAGCAAGGGCATTGGCCGTTGATCCAAAAATTTTACTAATGGATGAACCTGCATCGGCTCTAGATCCTATTTCAACCTCAAAAATTGAAGATTTAATTCACAAATTAAAATCTGAATATACCATTGTTATTGTTACTCATAATATGCAACAAGCCGCTCGTGTTAGTGATACTACAGGTTTCTTCATGCTAGGAGAATTAATTGAATTTAGTGATACAAAAAAAATATTTTTAAATCCTGAAATGGAACAAACTCAGAATTACATTACCGGCAGATTTGGCTAAAATGGAAATGAAAATCATTCAAAAAGTATCATTGCCTCTTAGTATTTAAATTTAGTTATTAATCAAAAGATAAAATCAAAATGAACCCTAAAGAACAAGAAATATTACATCTAAAAGAAGAAATAAAAGAGATGTGGAGAACAATCATTTCACAGCTTGAAAATGCAAAAAAGTCTTTTCTATTCAATGACATTCCATTAGCTATGGAAGTCAATAAAAAGGAAACCCATGTCAATAATTTAGAATTAAAAATTGATAAAAACTGCGAAAACTTTATAGCCTTATTTAATCCTGTTGCTATAGATTTGAGAATGGCACTATCCATTATGAAAATTAGTGTAACATTGGAACGTATAGGGGATTATACCAATAGCATTGCACGTCATGTATTAAATGAACAATGTATTGAATTCAACAAAAAGGCAATTGAACATTTGGATATAGAACGATTATTTGATGCAGTCATTAATATGATATTAGATAGTTATGTAGCCTTTGATAATGAAAATGTAAAGAATGCTAAGAAAATTTTACTTAAAGATAAGGAAGTCAATAAAATTTATCAGCAATCAATAATTAAACTGACAAACTTTGTAAAACAAAATCAAGAAGATGCTAATTGTGTTTTAATGATGATGGTGCTCATGCGTAATATGGAACGTATTGGTGATCATTGTAAAAACATTGTAGAAGAAATAGTGTTTTATTTAGATGCAAAAGTTCTAAAACATACAGGCAAATGATTTTAAACCCGTATGAATAAATGATTTCTTTCCATCTTTTGTTTAATTTTATCCAAAATTAAAATTTAATGCAGAAAATATTGATTGTTGATGATGACAAAAACATAGCCGAAGTAATAGAATTTAATCTAAAAAATGAAGGTTATGAAATTGAAACTGCTAATTCCGCAGAGGAGGCACTGGCATTAGATTTGAAAAGTTTCCACTTGATTATTTTAGATGTTATGATGGGTGGAATGTCTGGTTTTAAAATGGCAGAACACATTCGTAAAGACAAAAATTCAATTCCAATAATCTTTTTAACTGCAAAAGATACTGAAAATGATATGCTTACTGGTTTTTCAGTTGGTGGAGATGATTACCTTTCAAAACCGTTTTCTGTTAAAGAACTTATTGCTCGAGTTAAAGCTATTTTAAAAAGAAATCATGTTGAGCCTCAAAAAACACCAAAAGAGAATAAACTGGTATTCAATAAGTTTACGATTGATTATGATTTGAAAGAAGTAGTCATTGATAATGTAAAAATAATGCTGACCAAAACGGAGTTTGAAATTCTAGCTTTATTGGCACAAAACCATTTAAAGGTTTTCTCCAGATCGACTATAATTGATATCATTTGGGCTGAAACGCCTTTTATTACTGAAAGAACAGTTGATGTACACGTGACAAGATTAAGAAAAAAACTAGGTACTTATGGATCTGTTATTGCCAATCGATCTGGTTTTGGATACCGGTTTAATATTGATGACTTATGAAGTTAAATTATCGTCAGCGACTCTTTTTATATTTTAGTATAGTTTTTGCTATTTTTACGATAGGCATTGTTGTTTTTGTCCAGATCTGGGAAAAATCAATAAAAACAAATGCTCTTGAAGAAAAACTAGAGGTATATACCGATATTATCAATAATCAACTAAAAAATAAAAATGAAAGTTATAAGCAAAATATTAAAGCATTAAATCCAGCTTTGCCAGTCAATTTGCGGTTGACTTTGATAAACTTAAAAGGAGATGTAATTTTTGATAATATCGTAAATGATTTTTCTATTATGGAAAACCATTTGGATAGACCAGAAATGGTTGGAGCAAAAAACAAAGAGAAATGGTCAGATATTAGGCTTTCAGAAACCAACCAACAAGAATATTTATACTATGCTAAGCGATTTAAGAACTATTATATTCGAGTGGCATTACCCTACAATATTCAATTACAACATATTCTGCAACCTGGCAATAGCTTTTTATATTTCATGCTGATTTTCTTTGCACTTTTTATACTTATTATACATTTTGTAACATTTAGTTTTGGAAAAACAATCAAACAATTACGCGATTTTGTTTTATATCCAGATAATTATGAGTTGAGCAAGCCCCATTTCCCTAAAAATGAATTAGGAGAAATAGGTGATAAAATGACCGAAAACTATTTCTTCCTAAAAGAAAGTAAATCTGCCATTAATTTAGAAAAACAAAAATTATTACAACATATTCAAATTTCAGAAGAAGGAATATGTTTTATTTCTTCCAATCAGCAAGTTGAATTTTATAATGGGCTTTTTATTCAAAATCTAAACAGCTTGACCGATCAAGCTAAGAGTGATGCTACAATTATATTAACGGAGGCAACATTTATTGATTTACATCGATTTATTAAAAATGGTAACCATCCTTATTTTGAAACAAAAATCCAAAAAAGTGGAAAAACATTTATTTTGAAAGCGAATTATTTTGAAGATAAAAGTTTGGAGATAATTCTAAGCGATATTACTAAACAGGAAAAAACCAAGTTGTTAAAACGTGAGATGACTGGAAATATTTCTCATGAATTAAGAACACCGATTACAAGTATCAGAGGATATCTGGAAACTATTTTGAACCAATCATCACTAGCAGAAGACAAAAAGAATCATTTTATCCAACAAGCTTTCAATCAGGCTATTATTCTTTCAGAAATCATCAGAGATATGTCTTTAATTGCAAAAATGGAAGAGGCACCTCATTCTTTTGAACATCAAAATGTAAATTTACAGGAGTTACTTAAAAAATTAAAAAAAGACATTTCAGATGAGCTCAAATTAAAAAAAGTAATCTTCACATGGGAAATTCCAATTGATATGGTTATTAATGGCAACTCGAATTTATTATATTCAATTTTTAGAAACCTAGCTGACAATTCACTGAGATATGCAGGTGAAAATATAAATATAAATATTAGATTATATAATGAAGATGATCAATATTATTATTTTTCTTTTTATGATACCGGAATTGGTATTCAAGAAGAAAATCATTTAAATAGATTATTTGAACGATTTTATCGGGTTAATGAAGGACGAACAAGAGAAACTGGAGGTTCAGGATTGGGTTTATCAATAGTAAAAAATGCGATAGCTTATCATAAAGGAAAAATCACTATAAAAAATAGAGTAAATGGAGGCTTAGAATACTTGTTTTTTCTACATAAGTAGCATAAGATGAAAAAATTAATCATTTACCTCTAACGTTTAAATGCTATTAATTGCATTTAATTAATAAAGTAAATAGGCTGTCCTTTCGGGACAGCCTATTTAAATAATCATTTATGTCAGTTTTTAAAACTTTACCATTACCTTATGTTCCTTATCTCCCCTTTTAAAATAAAGTGGCATTTCATCTCCTGTTTTAAGCTCAGAAAGACATTCCATATAAGAATACACATCTTTTACTTTACAGTTTCCAATTTGAATAATTACATCTCCTTGTTCCAAACCTGCTTTTGCTGCTGGCCTATCATCCATTACGCCATCAATATGCATACCTTCTTCACTTTCTGCATAGCTAGGCATTACTCCTAAAGTTACTTTATATTTTGGTGCAATCTTACCCTGTTGTAATTTTGTTTTTGTAAATGGAATTTCAATTTCTTCTCCAATAGCAGTAGCAAGATTAAATACGTATTCGGTAATCAGTTTCATACCGTAATAATTAATTTTATCTTCATCATCACTGGGTTTGTGGTAATCAGTATGCGTTCCTGAGAACATAAATAATACTGGAATATCCTTTAAGTAAAAACTAGTATGATCGGATGGACCTACTCCTGAACTATCCATAGCTATATTCATTCCAGCTGGTTTATACTGTTCTATAAACTTAGGAAATACTGGAGAAGTACCTACCCCACCCACTGTTAATTCTTTATGCTCATTAAGCCTACCTACCATATCCAAATTAATCATTGCGATTACTTGAGGGTAATTAGATTTTAAATTTTCAGCAAATTCCTTAGAACCCATTAAGCCATCTTCTTCACCTGAAAATAACACAAAAACATAGTTTGCTTTTTCTTGAGTTGTATTTTTTGTAAACATTCTAGCTAATTCTAAAACCGATGCAACACCTGAAGCATTATCATCTGCTCCATTATGAATTTGACCATCAGAATTTGCAAGAGTAGATTGATGATGTTGGTTAAGACCTAAATGATCGTAATGAGCACCAATCACTATAGTTTTATTAGCTTTATTATCTAAATAGGCAATTACATTTTTTCCAAACACCGTTTTTACACTCGTATTAGGATCATGAGGATTTAATTTTACTGGATATTTATATTGCTGAATCGCCACTTTTAAACCTAAACCCTTAAGTTGTTTACTAATAAAACTAACTGCTAATTCAGCCCCTTTACTTCCAGTGAGTCTTCCTTCAAGTTTATCTGAAGCTAAATAAGAAACTGTTTCTTTAAGATTTTTATTATTTACATTTTCTGCATCATCACCATCTATCCAGTCTGCAATAAAAACATTGGTTTCATGAGGAAGTACTCCTTCCCTATTACTTGAGAATGCAAGTTTTTTTCCATCAGGCGAAAACATAGGAAAAGCATTAAACTCACTTTGGTAAGTTATCTGCTTTAAATTAGTACCATCAGTATCTATAGAATATATTTGAAAATCATACCCTCTTGTAGAATGGTGATTACTAGAAAAAAGAATTTTCTTTCCAGAAGGATGGTAATAAGGTGACCAGTTAGCTTTGCCTAGATGAGTAACTTGCTTTAAATCACTGCCATCTATATTCATGGTATAGATTTCCATATGAGTCGGTGCCACTAAGTCTTGAGCTAAAAGCTCTTTATATTCCTTAATTTCATCAGCTGTTTTTGGTCGAGAAGAACGAAAGACCAATTTTTTAGAATCGGGCGAGAAGAAAGCACCTCCATCATAACCTAATTCAACGGTCAATTGTTTTAAATTATTACCATCCACATCCATACGCCAAAGCTCCAAATCTCCACTTCTTGTTGACGTAAATACGATATATTTTCCATCAGGAGAAAGCACCGCTTCTGCATCATAACCGGAACGATTGGTTAATTGCTTTACAATATTTCCTTTCAAATCTGCTACATAAATGTCAAACTCTGAATAAATAGGCCATAAATATTTCCCATCTTTTCTTGGCTCTGGTTTTGGTGGACATTCCTTATTTGCAGCATGGGTAGAAGCATAAAGAACATGTTTACCATCTGGCATAAAGAAAGAACAAGTGGTACGTCCCAATCCTGTAGAAACTAATTCTAGGTTTTTTTCTGAAGGTTTTTTGGATAAATCATAGATATAAATCTGATCACAATGTGCGCCTAAGGTGGGATTGGTTACTTGCATTGTAAGCATTTTACTATTTGGCGAGAAATATGCTTCTGCATTATCTCCACCAAAAGTTAACTTCGTTATATTTCTTAGATTTTTTTCTTGAGCAATAGCTCCATTTGAAGCTAAAAATAAACAAATGGAGGCAATAGACAATATTTTATATTTCGAATTCATTTAAAAAAAATTTAGGCTACAAAACTAATCGATAAAATAACCGCTAGTAACGATTAAAAATATTTTGACGAAAAAATGATAAATAACAACTCCTCTTTCTTCATTTATTTAATATCGAAATCCATTCTGATTTAAATATCTATTTCGCATTTTTTAACAATCTAAATTATTGAATTTTAGATTAATTATTTAAAATCTCTTACTTTTGAAGAATCATTTAAATAGAATAATTGGAGATTTTCAGCAAATCATGTTAGCAAAAATAAAAGATATCATTCAAAATTCTATTTCTGTAAAAACAGAAATACTGAATAACGAAACCTTATTAAATACCATAGAACAGTTAGTGGATCTTATCACCAAGACTTTTCAAGACGGAGGAAAAGTCCTCTTCTGTGGCAATGGAGGAAGTGCAGCAGATGCACAACATTTAGCAGCAGAATTTAGTGGTCGATTTTATACAGATAGGAATCCATTACCAAGTGAAGCATTACATTGTAACACCTCTTATCTTACTGCTGTTGCTAACGATTATGGATTCGATTTCGTTTACAGTAGATTATTAAAAGGTTTAGGTAGAAAAAACGATATTATTGTTGGTTTAAGCACCTCTGGAAATTCACCAAATATTATTAAAGCATTTGAAACAGCCCGGGAAATGGGCATCATTACAGTTGCTTTTACAGGAGCAACAGGAGGAAAGCTAAACGAACTTTCCGACATATTAATTAATGTTCCTTCAATTGACACACCTAGAATTCAGGAATGTCATATTACAATAGGGCATATTGCCTGTGAGTTAGTTGAAAAGAACTTATTTGAAAAAAAATAATTATGGAATGTATTATTCTAGCGGGTGGAAAAGGAACTCGTATGAAACATATTTTAGAGGATACGCCTAAATGTCTAGCAATAGTAAATGGTCGTCCTTTTATTGAATATTTAATGGAATATTTAGAGCGGCAATACTTTGATCATATTATCCTTTCTTTGGGTGTAGGTGCTGACCAAGTTTTGGACTGGTTAAAAAACAAAGCATTCACCTTTAAAATAAGTTGGGTAATAGAGAAGAAACCACTAGATACTGGTGGTGCTTTAAAGAAGGCTTTCTTAAAATGTAAAGAGGAAGATTGTTTTGTTATCAATGGAGACACCTTATTTAATGTTCCATTAAATAACATGTGGAAAGAAAGAACTATAGCCGGAAAGGCTATTATTGCCTTAAAGCAAATGAAGGATTTTGATCGATATGGTACGGTAATTACAGATAAGAATGGAGTTATTATTGCCTTTAAAGAAAAGGAATATTGTGAATCGGGATACATAAATGGTGGTGTATATTTATTTCAGAATGTTTTTACCATATTTAATGATTTTCCAGAAAAATTTTCATTAGAAAAAGATTTCTTTGAAAAAGAAGCAGGTACAGGAAATCTTAAAAGTTTTTTATGTGATAATTACTTTATTGATATAGGAATTGAAGAGGATTATAAAAGGGCACAAGATGAAATTGGAACTTTTATATAATAAAATCGATTTAAAATTACTTTATAAAAGCCATTATCAAATTAGTAATAAGTTTTAGAATGTTTAATTAAAAACATTTTAAAACTTATATTATTTAGGAGCAATAATATATGAAAGCATTATTTTTAGACAGAGACGGTGTAATAAACGAAGAAAAAAGAGATAGTTATATTTTCAATAAAGGCGAAATGCATTTTTATAAGGGTGCTTTGGAAGCTATTGCAATTGCTCGAAAATATTTTGATATTATTATTGTTGTTACCAATCAAAGAGGTATAGGTAGAGGACTTATGACAACAGACGACCTGGAATCTATTCATTCTTATCTCCAAGATAGCTTAATGCAATTAGGTGGAAAAATTGATGCATTTTATTTTGCTCCTGCTACCGATAATAGTCATCCTATGCGAAAACCGAATACCGGAATGGCTCTGATGGCTAAAAAGGAATTTCCTGAAATAGAATTCAGCCAGTCAATAATGATTGGTAATAACCTAAGTGACATGGAATTTGGCAAAAATATGGGTATGAAAACCGTATTTTTACATACAACCCAAGATGAAATTCCATTACCTCACGAATTAATCGATGAGCAGTTTGACAGTTTAGAATCTTGGGCAAAAAACATGGAAAACTAAAATTACTTTTTTGTTATTAAAAAAATAATTATTCAATTAGTTTTGGTTTCTAACTTAGCTTATCTAGATTTGCAAGCAATATAATAAGGACAATCAACATCTTCATTAATCAGAGGATTTTAGAAAATATGAAAGTATTAATACCAGAAGAAGGTTGGAAAAAGAAGGCATTCACGATAATTTATCGTGCAGATACACCTGCAGGTAAACTTTTTGACATTTCATTATTAGTAGCTATTTTATTAAGTACGCTGTTGGTAATTTGGGAATCGCTTCCATTACTTAATATTAAATATAGAGAGTTTTTCTTTTATTCTGAGGCCATACTTGCCTTTTTTTTTACGATAGAGTACTATTTAAGAGTCATTTCAATAAGAAATAAAAAAGCATATGTCTTAAGTACATTTGGAATCATTGACCTTTTGAGTATTTTTTCGTTTTTTGTAAGTTTACTCTTTCCACAAATACACTTCCTAATAGCATTAAGGCTTTTAAGATTATTAAGAATATTTAGAATCTTAAGACTCATTCCTTATATGGAAGAGACTATTTATATTCTTAAAGCTTTACAAAATAGCTACCGAAAAATACTTGTCTTTCTACTTTTCGTTTTTATCATATCAGTAATTATCGGTTCATTAATGTTTATCATTGAAGACGGTAGTGATGGTTTTGGAAGTATTCCTCAGAGTATTTATTGGGCGGTAGTAACGATAACAACAGTCGGATATGGGGATGTTGCGCCCAGTACTTCCGGAGGAAAATTCTTAGCAATGATTCTCATGCTCTGTGGTTATGGTATCATAGCTGTGCCTACTGGAATAATGGTTAGAGAAACCACTAGAATCAGAAGATCTATTAAATTATGCAAGCGTTGTGGAAACAATGACAATGATGGTGATGCAAGATATTGTAAACGATGTGGGGATAAATTAATTACCGAAGATTAATTAAATTAATTGAAATTTTTGGAAACTTTTCTTAATCTCAATTTCAATAATACAATTTTATAGATATTAAAAACTTGTTGCTTTCTTTTTAAGGAAAAGTATATTGATTTTTCTTTACCTTATCTTTGTATCAAACTTTTTATTTAAAATAAGATGAATAATACTATAGATTTTAAAGAAGCTTTACTTAATGTAATAAAAGGTGCAGGAGCAATCGTTAAAAAAGGTTTTGAAACAGAATTTGATATCAGTCATAAAGAAGGTGTCAATAATTTAGTTACTGAAGTTGACAAAGCTTCAGAACGATATATTACTCAATATTTAAAAGAATTATTCCCTGATCATGGTTTTATAGGTGAGGAGTTCGGCAATGAAAACGAGGAGGCGCTTTATAAATGGGTCATTGATCCTATCGATGGAACGGTAAACTTCGCACATCGCATGCCTTTATGTTGTGTGAGTATAGCCTTGACTTATAAGGATCAACCTATTTTTGGAGCTGTTTATAATCCAATGATGAACGAGCTTTTCTTTGCAGAAAAAGGAAAAGGTGCGTTCTTAAATGGAAAGCCCATACATGTTTCAGAAAAACAAGATATAAACACTGCATTTTTTGTTACCGGATTCCCATATAACTTCCCTGAAACCAAAATCCATCCTATAGATGTATTTTCAAAAGTAGTACGGC
Organism: Edaphocola sp.; assembly: GCA_035497795.1. GTDB lineage: Bacteria > Bacteroidota > Bacteroidia > Chitinophagales > Chitinophagaceae > Edaphocola. Next base: position 22,628 of record DATJCU010000217.1, read on the forward strand.
TTGGACTTCCAGTCAGAAGATTAGGATCAGCAGCTTTAGATTTATGTTGGCTTGCTTGTGGCCGCTTTGATGTATTTTGGGAATATAACTTACAAGCCTGGGATATAGCAGCTGGTTACCTTATAGTAGAAGAAGCAGGCGGAACAATTACTGATTTCAGTTTAAATCCACATTCAATTTGGGACAAGGAAACACTCGCCAGTAATACAATATTACATAAAGAATTGATTCCTCTTTTATTCTCTTAAATTTGCCAAATATTCTTACTAGAATTATTTTAAATTAAAAACAAGAAGTAATTAAAGTAAGTATTGTTTTCTGAAAAATCAATGCTATATTTAAACCTAAAATAAAAATCATCCGTTTATGAATGCAAAAATCATCAATAAATCTTCTAATCCACTACCTCATTACCAAACCATAGGTGCTGCAGGTATGGATTTATCCGCTAACCTAGAGCAAACAATTAGTTTGCAACCTCTTGAAAGAACACTTGTTCCTACAGGACTATTTATTGAATTACCATTAGGTGTAGAAGCTCAAATACGACCAAGAAGTGGAATGGCAGTTAAAAAAGGGATTACTGTTATAAATTCGCCAGGAACGATTGATAGTGATTATAGAGGAGAAATTAAAATTGCCTTAATTAATCTTTCTAATGAAGTTCAAACCATAGAAAATGGAGAAAGGATAGCTCAAATGATTATAGCTAAACACGAGATTGTTACTTGGAATGAAGTAGAATCACTTGAAGAAAGTGAAAGAGGAAGTGGAGGTTTCGGTCATACTGGTACAAAGTAAAAATGAAACAAATGAAAAGAATTGCTGTTTTAACCTCTGGAGGTGATGCTCCTGGAATGAACGCTGCGATAAGAGCAGTTGTTCGAACCGCTTTATTCCATAATCTAGAAATATATGGTGTAAAATATGGTTATAAAGGATTAATAGAAAATGATATTTTCAAAATGAATTCTAGAGATGTTGCCAATATTTTACAACTAGGAGGAACTAGGCTAAAGACTTCTAGAAGTAAGGAGTTTACAACTGTAACAGGAAGAGCAAAAGCGGCAAAAAATCTAAAAGCCTTAAAGATTGATGGTTTAATCGTCATTGGAGGAGAAGGAAGCTTGAAAGGTGCTCATGCTTTTGAAAATGAACATGGCATACATGTCATAGGAATACCAGGCACAATTGATAGCGATATTTATGGAACAGAATATACAATCGGTTTTGACACTGCTGTCAATACAGCGATGGAAGCTATAGATAAAATAAGAGATACCGCTGCAGCGCATGAGCGTCTTTTTGTTGTGGAAGTTATGGGAAGAGATGCCGGTTACATTGCGCTCAACAGTGGTATTGCAACGGGTGCAGAGGAAATTCTGGTTCCTGAAAGAATTACTAATGTAGAAAGGTTAATCCAAATGATAAATTATGATAAAGTAAGAAGAAAAAATGTTCATATAATTATCGTGGCTGAAGGAGATGGATTTGGTGCAGGATCTTTAACCGAAATTTTAAGCAATAAATATCCTGAATTGGATGTTAAGCTATGTGTTTTAGGTCATATTCAACGTGGAGGTTCTCCGACTTATTATGATAGAGTACAAGCTGCTCAAATGGGATATCATGCCGTTTTGGGTTTACTTGACGGGAAACATAATGTTATGGTTGGACTTCAAAACAATAAAATTGCTTATAGCGATCTAGAACAATCCTGCCATAAATGCCTTCAAATCAATCAACAAATGTTGGATATGGTGAAAGTTTTATCTCATTAATGATTTTTTTTTGGAAAATAAAAACGCTTGCTGTACATTTGCACCTGGCAAGTCTTATACGACCAGCTCCTATTGAACCTCCCCAGGGCAGGAATGCAGCAAGGATAGACGGTTGAGCGGTGCGATATAAGTAACTTGCCATTTTTTATTGCGGGTTGAATATCAATACAGCTACTATTCCACATACTCCTTTAAGCAACATCAATCCATCTATTATTGCTAAATAATAGAAAATAGATTTCCTTTTCTTAAAATTATAAGTCACAAATAATAATAATACAAAAGGTATTAAATTAAATAAATATTGACCTAAACTAAAGCTAGAGGCAAAAGCAAAAATAGTAAATGCCAGTAAACCGATAACAGTTAAAGGTAAAATAATATAGAAAATAGTTTTTCTCAAGCCCACCCTCACGACAAAAGTTTTCAAACCCTGATTCGCATCATCAACATAATCTTTAATATCAAACATTATGGCCAAAACAGAGATATACATAAAATTTTTAACGAATAACCAAAAGGAAAAAAAATCTGGCTCAAAATGCCGGTGTAATTCCCATTCATGAAACATCACTGGGTAAATACTCACTGTCATAGCCCAAACAAATCCAATGACAAAAGGTTTAAGCCAGCCTGTCTTCCTAAGGTCAAATTTTAATTTCGGGAAAATCCCTTTTCCATAATACAAACCTGCCACAAAAGGCGTTGAAAGCAACAAAAGCCATTCATATAATTTTAAAGAGAAAATATCCTTAAACTTAAAGATAATTAATACTAGGGCAGAAATCAATACTAAAAAAATAAAAAAGGTCTGTGTTACTCCAATTAATTTCTGATTCCGATGGTACCATCTGGTTCTGGGATTACGAAAAACATAATTTTCTGGTAGTAATGAAATACTAGATTTTTCAAAAAAAAATAAATGAATCTTTCCTTGATAAGCATAGGTGTAATAAGCAATAGTAGAAGAAGCAAGAAAAATATAAAAATACACATTATTCAAGGCTATAGATTGTTGCATAGAGGATTCGATAGCCAATGATACCACACAAAGTGCATAAAAATAATTACCAAAAAAAATTAATTCTACAGTTTTAGCCTTAAAAACTTCCCATTGATTCATAATCAAAAGTAATCATAAAACTAATATTTGCATATCAATTCTTTAGAACTTTTATAATACTTGCTGTTTTTTTCAACATGAATTAAAAGTATATGTCAAAAACAAGACTTGGAACCCTATTATTATTTTTGATTATCTCATAATTAATTTTACGAATAATTGTCATTGACTCATTTTAAAAATATCAATACAAACAGACAAAACTTAATTATTAAATTAATACATGATTTTTTTAAAATGAAATTTATTGTCTTCCTATTAAATTAAAAACTAGCTAAAATATTAGTTCTTTCTCCTACTTTCTCCATAAACAATCATTTATAAGTTTATATATAAAGCAATTAGGCAATTTTTGTTAATAATAATTAGATTATAAAGTTCTTTTATCTGCCATTACGCCTTAGAAATTTATGCAAAATTAAATATTCATAAAAGAAGATGAAAGTATTATTAATTAAGGACTATGAGAAATTGAAGTGAATTTGAAGAAGTATTTCTTGTCAGTTAAGAAAGTAATCCGAAATCTGGGTATATAATAATATAAACAGTCAAACGATTTTAAAAAATATTAAATAATTATTTTTCTCATTTTTATTTTCTATCTTTATTGTCAGATTTATGTCAAATAATCTTTTTGGTATAAAAAGAAATTCTTACCTATTCAAAAATGAAAAGTTATGAACCCTACTGATATTAATAATCCTGAGTATTTCCATAAGGTAGTGGATTGCCAATATGCTTGTCCTTCGCATACTCCCGTTCCTCAGTATCTTAGGCTCATTGCTGCAGGTCGTTATACAGAATCTTATATGGTAAATTGGGATTCCAATGTTTTTCCTGGCATATTAGGACGCACTTGTGACAGACCTTGCGAACCTGCTTGCAGACGTGGACGAGTGGAAGAAAAACCTGTAGCCATTTGTCGACTTAAACGTGTGGCAGCTGATCGTAAAGAAGATATAAAAAAATATATGCCTCAAGGCCCATTTACTCCTAACGGAAAAAAAATAGCTTTGATTGGAGGTGGACCTTCTTCACTTACTATTGCACGCGATCTTGCTCCAATAGGATATGAAATACACTTATTTGATGACCAGAAAGCCGGTGGAGGTTTCATGCGTAGTCAGATTCCGAGCTTTAGACTGCCAGAGTCTGTTTTAGATGAGGAGGTAAATTATATTTTAGATTTAGGGATTCACACTCATTTTAATAATTACGTCTCTTCCTTAAAAGATGTTTTAAACCAAGATTATGATGCAATATATGTCGGTACTGGTGCTCCTCGAGGCAGAGATCTCCCTGATTTACCCGGACGACAAGAAGGAGCAGAGAATATTCATATTGGTATTAATTGGTTAGCAAGTGTAGCTTTTGAACATATAAAGGAAATAGGCAATAAAGTAATTGTTTTAGGTGGTGGGAATACTGCTATGGATTGTTGCCGTACCGCAAGAAGATTAGGAGGAAAAGATGTAAAAGTAATTGTACGTAGTCCTTTTGAAGATATGAAAGCGTCAGAATGGGAAAAGGAAGACACCATGCATGAAGACATTCCTATAATTGACAATCATGTTCCAAAATCTTTTGTAATAAAAGATGGAAAAATGATAGGTATGTTATTTGAAAAGGTAAAAGCCGAATATGATGAATCTGGAAAACGAAAGCTTGTTCCTACTGGTGAGCCAGAAGTATTCTATGAGGCTGATGATGTATTAATTGCTATTGGTCAGGAGAATAGTTTTCCATGGATCGAAAGAGATTTAGGTATTAAATTCAATAAATGGGATCTTCCTCTTTTAGATAATCAAACTTTTGCATCTACCCATCCTAAAGTATTCTTTGGAGGGGACGCGTCACTAGGCCCTAAAAATATCATTACATCTGTAGCTCAAGGTCATCAAGCCGCAATTTCAATTCATTTACTATGTGAAGGTCAGGATATGAAAAAAGACAGACCATCACCTTTTGTTAATCTACATAGTATGAAAATGGGAATTCACGAATGGGGTTTTGATAATAATGTAGTTAATGATGCTCGTTATATTGTACCACAAGCCGATAAATCTGAGACATTAAATGATATTAAAAAAGAAGTAGAATTAGGTTTTGATGAACTGGAGGCTTTAAAGGAAGCACAAAGATGTTTGAATTGTGATATGCAAACAGTTTTTGAAAAAGACAAATGTATAGAATGCGATGCTTGTGTAGATATTTGTCCAACAAAGTGCATTACATTTACAACTAACGAGGCGGATGAAATGGATTTGAGGGCTAAGCTTACAATGCCTGCCTTAAATTTGGAACAAGATCTGTATGTTTCTGGTATATTACCTACAAAACGAGTTATGGTAAAAGATGAAAACGTTTGTTTGCATTGTGGATTATGTGCTGAGCGCTGCCCTACTTCAGCTTGGGATATGATGCAATCTTATTACAATATAACCAAAGCACATAATATGGCTAAGGATAGCATACCACCAACCGTAATATATTAATAATAGAAATTGAAATATAAACAATAGGAACTTTTCAAGATTAATAAAAGGTTATTTATTTTTAATAATGTTTTAAAAAAATTAATTAAACAAAATATGCTTGTATCAGAAACAATAAAAAAGGATAAAGCAACAAAAAGCTTGGTAAATGACTTTGTTATTAGATTTGCAAACGTAAATGGGACTGGGTCTGCGAGTGCCAATTCCTTTTTTACGAAGGCTATTTTTAGAATGGGTATTCCGGTGACCCCAAAAAACATTTTCCCTTCAAACATTCAAGGTTTACCTACTTGGTATGAAGTTCGAGTTAATGAAAAAGGATGGTTAGGTCGACGAGAAGGAATTGATTTTGTGGTTTGTATGAATCCTCAAAGTATGCAAAAAGATGTAGAAAGTGTACTACCTGGAGGCTATTTCTTATATGATAGCTCTAAGCATTTACATAATGAATATATCCGAGAGGATATCAATTATATAGGTGTGCCACTCATGGAAATGTCTAATGCTACCTTCTCTGATCCGCGTCAACGACAGTTATTTAAAAACGTCATTTATATAGGCGCTTTATCAGCTTTATTAAATATTGAATTTAAAGTATTGGAGGAAGTTTTGCAAGATCAGTTTAAAGGTAAAGAAAAATTGATTGCACCCAATATCAAGTCTTTACAAATGGGAGTAGATTTCATTAAAGAAAACTTTGAATACCCATTAAACATAAGAGTAGAAAGACGAGATTTAGTAGGAAATTCAATTTTGATAGATGGCAATTCAGCTTGTGGATTAGGTGCCGTATTTGGAGGTGCAACTGTTTGTGCTTGGTACCCTATTACTCCTTCTACTTCTGTTGCTGAAGCTTTCAATGAATATGGATTAAAATATAGAATAGATGCTGAAACTGGAAAGAAAAATTTTGCCTTTATTCAATCTGAGGATGAATTAGCAGCTATTGGAATGGCTATTGGTGCAGGTTGGAATGGTGCTCGAGCGTTTAGTGCCACTAGCGGACCAGGTCTTTCACTTATGAATGAATTTTTAGGCTTAGCCTATTTTGCAGAAATACCAGTTGTTTTGGTAGATGTCCAAAGAGCAGGGCCTTCCACAGGTATGCCCACCCGAACACAACAAAGTGATATTTTAGAAGCGGCTTACGCCTCTCATGGTGACACAAAGCACGTGATTCTTTTTCCTGCTACTCCCAAAGAATGTTTTGAAATGATGGCAGATGCATTTGATCTGGCAGAACATTTACAAACACCCATTTTTTTACTTTCAGATCTGGATTTAGGAATGAATGACCATATGTCGCCTCCACTAGTTTGGGACGACAAACGGAAATACAATCGTGGAAAAGTTTTGAGTTCAGAAGCATTAGAAGGAATGGAACGATATGGACGATATTTAGATGTAGATAATGATGGTATCCCACATCGTACCTATCCAGCTACTCATCCAACAAAAGGTTCTTTCTTTACACGAGGGACTTCTAAAGATGAATACGCCGCCTATACTGAAGATGGAATTGCCTATAAAAGAAATATGGATCGTTTGCTTAGAAAATTTGAAACAGCAAAAGATTGTGTTCCAAGTCCAGAAATTTATCAGGAAAATTCATTCACCTCGACTGGAATTCTCTTTTTTGGAACTACTAAATATGCTGCAGAAGAGGCTTTATATTTGCTTAAAGAAGAAGAAATACAAATAGATGCTATCAGGATTAAAGCTTTCCCTTTTAATAAAGAAGTTGAAGATTTTATTCACTCACACGACAAAGTTTATGTGGTAGAACAAAATAGAGATGCACAATTACGCAGTCTAATTATGATTGAAATGAATGCAAATGGTGATAAATTGATTCCCATTTTAAATTTTACTGGTATGCCTATAACGGCAGAGGACATTATAAACCAAATCGATATAACAAAACTGTCTTCACACATTTAATAACATTAAAAAATATTTATCGTGACCTATTTACGTCCCTCATTTCGACATCCAGAATTACCCAAGAATAATTTGGGATATACTTCTGCACAATATGAAGGAGCCTTGTCCACCCTATGTGCAGGTTGTGGGCACGACTCTATAAGTATGGCTATCGTTCAGGCCTGTTTCGAGTTAGATATTGCTCCTCATAAAATCGCCAAACTTTCAGGAATAGGTTGCTCCTCAAAAACACCAACTTATTTTCTAAGTAATTCACATGGATTTAATTCTGTTCATGGACGCATGCCTTCTGTAGCAACAGGAGCTAACTTGGCCAATAAAGATTTACTTTATATTGGTGTTTCTGGCGATGGAGATACTGCCTCAATTGGAATGGGACAGTTTGCACATGTGATACGAAAAAACCTAAATATGGTCTATATCTGTATGAATAATGGCGTTTATGGTCTTACCAAAGGTCAAGATTCTGCCACTGCTGATGTAGGTTCAATAAGCAAAGCAGGGAGTAACAATCCGTTTCCTCCAATTGATTTGGCAAGTTTGGCAATCGAATTAGGAGCCACATTTGTTGCACAAAGTTTTTCAGGTGACAAGGATCAACTCATGCCATTATTAAAAGCTGCAATGAATCATCCAGGGTTTTCTTTTCTCAACATTGTTTCACCCTGTGTAACCTTCAATAATAATCCAGGCTCCACCAAATCATATCAATTTGTAAGAGCCCATAGCGCTTTTACTGGAAAAACAGACTATGTACCCGAAATGGAACCTATCCATCACTCTTACGAAGAAGGTGAAGTTTCAATGATTGAGATGCATGATGGTAATGCTCTTCGGCTACATAAGCTTAAAAAAGAATGGGATCCCGAAGATAAACTTTCAGCCATAATAGCATTAAAAAAAGCAGCAGCTCAAAATGAAGTTCTCACTGGATTATTATATATTGACAAAAATCCAACTAATTTACATGAAATTTTAAACACGACTGACACGCCTTTAAATCAACTCAAAGAGGATAAGCTTTGTCCTGGTAATCAAAATCTACAATTAATTAATGCTGGATTTAGATGAAATATTATACCATTTAGACACCTAAATGTGGTGTAATTTTATACATATCATAGCCCACTATTGAATGTACTATTTCATCCGTCAAATTTTGGTATGTCAATGAAATTTCTTCAGATAGTTTTTCTAAAGTTTTAAATATTTTATTTGACAGTTTGTCTTTTATATATTGCCATATCTTTTCAGCTGGATTGAGTTCAGGACTGTAAGGTGGTATAAAAAGTAGATGAATATTTGTAGGCACTATGAGTGTTTGCATTTTATGAAAAGCACCATTATCAAGGATCAATATTTTATATTCACTTGGCTTGTATTCGGATAGCTCATTCAGGTATTTTTGAAATAATTCTCCATTACAATAC
>DATJCU010000218.1:0-14938 GCA_035497795.1 Edaphocola sp.
AAACACATGATACAATATAATTATAAATAGAATGGTGAAATTGCTGATTCATCAAATTGGAATTTTATGAATTAAAAATTTACAGAAATATATATAGAAAAAATTATCTTACTTAAATTTAGATTAGTCAAAAAATGGTTAAAAAAAATAATCAAAGAAAAAGTAACAATAGAAAATTATCAGGATCCAAAACTAGATCCAAAAGAGTAACAATACAAAATTTACCTGCTGAAACGGTTAAAAAATACGGTGATTTTAAATTCAAAAAGATAGCCAAATTTTTTGCCAAGAGATACAAAGATGTTAAACCAGATTCAAGAACAACCAATTTCGATGACAGAGCAATTGATTATTTAATTGATTTACGTAATAGGATACGTGATGAAGATGCTAAAAGAGTTAATCAATATGTAGCCAAAAAATTTTATGATGGTTTCATAAAATCAAGATCGGATTCAATTAAATTGACAAATAACGCAGTTCATGAAACAAAAACCATCAGAAGTAGAATTGATGGAACAATTTATGATCGAAAAGTTACAAATTATTTAGGAATTGGATTTATAATGGAATTTATAAAAATGTTTAAACAAAGAGAAGATAAATCATTAATATTAAGAGTTAATCACAGTCTTGATGATCAAGATCCCACAATTTTCAAATCATATTACACAGTTAATGAAAAATTAATGAAAAAATTAAAAAAAGAATATGAAGGAGAAGGTGGATATGATGAATATAAGGATGTGTTTGAATCAAGTGGTTACATAAGCTCAATAAAGGTGTATTATTATGAAAGAGATAATAAAAATTATAAAAGAGAAGGAGGTTTTTTTAAATACAAAATCAAATCAGATCCTAATTTAAATAGATTAATCAAAATACTTAAAAGATATCAAATATATGACGAAAATTATTTTGAATCTAGAGGAACAGAAGTTAATGATGAAAATTGTTTAATACATGCACTAGAATTATCAGGAGTTGAGGAAAGTAAATTGACAGATTTGAAATTAAAATGTAAATCATCAATGATTCCAATAACTGAAATAAAAAAATTTGCAGAAAAAAATGATCTTAAAATAATTGTAAGCACCTGTAAAAGAAATGAAAATTTAGTTTATGGAAAAGGCGAGAAAATTATTAATTTAGCATTAGTTGATGATCATTATTTCATAAGAGATGAAGATATTGATTTCAGTATTTATTCCATTAAAAATTATGAAAAAGTAAAAGATCAGAAGGAATGGTGGAAAATAACTGAAGGTCGTAAAAAAGGTGATAAAGTATATTATGAAAGAAGACCACATAAGAATAATTCATTTAAACTAGTATGTGAATTAATAAAGACTGATTTAGTGGAAAGACTTAGATTGGATGAATCAACAATGTGTGTTCCACAAATTAAAAAAGTAGGTGATGCATTATTTGATTTAAATAACAATGACGATGAATACAAAAAGAGAAACGAATCAAAAAAATTAAAAGATGAAGATGAATTATACAAAATGAAAGTTAAATCATTTAATTCAATGGCTGCTGATGTTAAAAACAAAGAATTTGTAAATAATTTAAAAAAATTAATATTTACTGATAATAAATTTAATAAACACACAATTAATATCCCATTTGATTTTGAAACCACAACTGATGGATCTGCGCATAAACCATATATGATTTCATATGGGATATTAGAAAATGATAAACAAATTATCAAAACAAAAACTAAAACTGGTGAAGATTGTGGTAAAAAAATGTTAATGGACATAGCACATCATTTATTAGTTTATTTGAATAAGAAATTAGGAAATTTGATAAGTTTAGATTTTAAAGGAAGAAAATTATTAACTGGTGTGTTAAATAGATTTTTTGTAATAACATTGATCGCACATAACATAACATATGATATTCAATTTTTGATTAAACATGTTAAAGATTATAACCCAATATACAGGGCTTCAAATAAAATATGTGGAGGAAATATGAGATTTTATGGGATCACTTTAAATCTAAAAGACACATATGCAATTACTGATTGTGCATTAGGAAAATTTGGAGAATTTTTTAAATTTGACATAGAAAAAGAAATATTACCTTATGGAATTTACACTAATAAAAACATTGAAAAAGAATATGTGTCTATTAATAAAGCATTAAAATTTTTAAAAGATTCAGATCACGATCAGTTTAAACGAAATATAAAGAAATTAAAATTACATAATCCAAAAAATAAAGATCAATATGATCATATGGAATACGCAAAATACTATTGTGAAAGAGACGTGGAAGTAATGATGAAAGGTTATAAAACATTCAAGCAATGGTGTAAAAATGATTTTAACATAGATCTAGATAATTTTTTAACGATTTCCTCGATTGCTGATGAAATTTTAACATCTGAAGGTTGTTATGACGGATGTTATAATATTAATGGAATTGCCAGATATTTTATACAAAAAACAAATGCTGGAGGTAGATGTATGACAAGACAAAATAAGAAGTATAACATAACAGATGAACTTAATGATTTTGATGGAGTTAGTTTATATCCAAGTGCAATCAATAGATTAGCAAATGAATTAGGCGGATATTTGAAAGGGAAACCAAAGATGTTAGAAAAAAATATGTTAAATCTGAAACAACTAAATAAATTTGATGGGTATTTTGTGACCATTAAGATAAAAATAGATAAATTACGAAAAGAAAGAGATTTTCCTATTTTATCATATGTAAACGATAAAGGAATCAGAACATACACCAATAAAGTACCAAAAGACAATAATTTTCAGGTTAATAAGATTACTTTAGAAGACTTAATGAAGTTTCATGATTTAAGAGAAAAAGATTTTGAAATTACTGAAGGTTATTATTTTGATGAAGGTAGAAATTCTAAATGTGGTGATACAATTAAAAAATTATTTGAGCTTAGAATTAAACACAAATCAGATAAGAATCCAATTCAAGCTTTATATAAATTATGTATGAATGCTTCATATGGTAAAACAATTATGAAAGAACAAAATGATAAAATCGATTTTTTTAATGACAAAGACTCAGCTTATAAATTTATTAATAGGAATTATAACAACATTAAAGAATTTAGTAAAATATATGACTGTGATAAATTTATTGTTAAAAGTGTTAAAGCTATAAACGATCATTTCAATGCAAGCCATATTGGATCTGAAATTTTATCAATGTCAAAACGGATTATGAATGAAGTAATGTGTTTAGCTGAGGATCTAGGAATAAATATTTATTACCAAGACACGGATTCTATGCATATTGAAAATGATAAAATTGAGTTGCTATCTAAAAAGTTTAAAAAATTATATGGAAGAGAATTGATTGGTAAAAATATGGGACAGTTTCATTGTGATTTTGAGAGTCTTTTCAAAGATGGTAAAGAATTAAAACCACTACACACAATTAAATCTATTTTCTTAGGTAAAAAAGCATATATGGATGTTGTTAAATATGAAGATGGTTCGACAAATAATCATTTTAGAATGAAGGGAATACCTCAAGATATAGTCAAAATTAAGGCTAAAGAAGATTTTGAGGGTGATGTTTATAAATTATATGATTATTTACACAAAGGGAATCCGGTTACATTTGATTTGTTATCAAATAATAAAGTTAGATTCAAATTAGAAACTGGCAAAGTTATGAATGTTGGTGAATTTGTTAGAACTTTATTATTTATCAAAGATGAATCAGAAGATGATAAAATAGAAGAAGATCCTGAATTAGTAGAAGAAATGATAAATGAAATAGTTAATGATGATATTTGTGCATTATTATTGGAAATTTAAAATAATTGATTGTACTAATAAGTAAATTCAATTATTAAAATATAATTAAATATTATATATGGAAAGTGTTGATTTTGCTGGATTTTATCAAAAATATATGGACAATTTAAAAAAGTCTGGAAAAAAATATTGTGTTAATTGTTTTGATGACAGGAATATAGATTTGAAAACAAATAAATGTGAGGATTGTTTAAAAATGGAAGAGTTATTAAAAGATATAAGACCTGTTAATTGAAATATTTTTTCTAATGTATTCCTATAGAATGAGTAATAGAGCGATTGCAAATAGAATTTACAACATTTTGTCTGAGAAAGCAGCTATGGGTATGGGATATGAAGATTTGTATGAATATGAAGATGATTATGAAACTGAAATAATTGGGGACGGTGTAAGAGCAGGTGTAAGAGCAGGAGCCAGAAGAAAATCATCTGATAATCCTTGGGTTACATTTTTAAAGAAATATTCAGCATCAAAAGGTATTTCTTATTCAGATGCAATGACATCAACAGCAGCCAGAAACGCTTATGCCAGATCTAAAAAACAGGTGGGAGCATCTAAAAAGAAATCAGTCAAGAAAAAACCAATGAAAAGGTGTCCAACAGGTTGTGTTAAAAAGAAACCAGCAGGAAGTAAAGCAAGGAGTAGACGATAAATTTCTAATTATCTAACGTTAATATATAATTAGAAATGAGCTTGTATTTAGGAGGAAACAGAGCGGATTTTGCAAAATTTGCATCTATTTATAAAAGAGTCTATGAAATACCAGGAAATAAATTTATGCAATCAGCAAGTCCGTCATGGAATGTATTATCAACAAAAGATGAAAATGGAAAATATAAATATTCTAAATTCATTGATTCAATTCTAAATCGAACAGAGACAATGTCAGATAGTCAAATAAGAAATATGATTGAGGGATATATATATGCAATTCAACAATATGAATATGAAGAACCACTAGATGAATTAAATGTAGATGAAATAATACAATGGCCACCAACAGAATCAACGAATAAAGGTTTTAAAATAATAGATGATTATAAATTTGAAATAACAAATGATATTGGATTTGCTCAAACTAATGGGTTAATCAGTGATGAAAAGTTGGACAGACTGTTGGATGCAATTAATCGATTAACTGATAGAATTGAATTGATTGCGGTTGATTTAGGTGATTTACATAAAGCCATGAAAATAACTCAGGTTGTTGATGAAATTGTAAAAGAGGATATTGCTGTTGGAGATATGACCAAAACAGCTGAAAATATAGAAACTGTGAATAATATAATTAAGGAAGAAATATTAAAAGAAGAAGTTAAAAAACCAAAGAAGAAATGTAAACCTGGTCAAGTATTAAAAACAGTGACTTACAAGAAAAAAAGTGGAAAAGTGATTGGACCATACGAACAGTGTATTAAGAAAAAATGTAAACCTGGTGAAAAATTGGAAATTACTAAAGGTTACACAAGAAGATCTGGTAAATATATTGAACCTTATGGTAAATGTGTTAAGAAAAAAACAAAAGGAGGTATGTATTTATCGCCTTACGAACGATTATTAGCAGCGGGTGTAATATAATAATAATTTATTATCTAGTTTATTATTATAAATGAGACATCATAGAGAAAATTTCTTTGAAAACCCAAATAGTAGCAACATGTTATCTAATACAATAAAAAATAATATGTTAATTTCGGACTCAATATATGGAGGAAGTTCCAGAGAACTAGGATGGTTTGGTGCGTTCAGTAGGAGATACAAGAAAGAGACCGGCAAAAAACCAAATGTTAAGTTTGTCGAATTTGAAAGGAAAACAGAAAAATTGGACAAATATGATTACAACAAGATAAAAAAAATAATATTCAACGAAAAAACTGTTAGAAAGACTGTTAAAAAATCAGATAAAAATATTTATGACAAACAACTTGATGTATGTGATAGAAGGACAGATAAATTAATAGAAATGATGGGTTCTCAATTAGGAAACAAGAGAATGGATAAATTAATTGATATCTTAGCAGATCAGCTCACTGGAAAAAGAAGAAAAATTGTTGAAGAATATGAGGGAGACTATGAAGAACCTTTAAAAACACCTGTTAAAAAATCAACAAAGAAAACAAACACAAACCCCTCATTTAGAGAAGAACCAGTGGTTAGTTCTTCATTTCTGGAACAAATAATTGAACCCAAAAGTCCTGTTGAACATGTACCAACACCTCCAACTCCTCCAACTCCTCCAAAACCAGTTAGTGTTGTTCCTGAAAAACCTAAAGAAAGATATGTACGAGATACACCAATAGAAAAATTGGAAAAAGAAATAAAAGAATATGAGAGACAAAGAGATTCAGGAAATTTTAGTAGCGATAAAAAGAAACAAATGGAAGCCAAAATAAGAGAAAGAGATCTAAGAATAGAGGCCGAGGAGAAAGGAATACCAGTCGATGAACATCTTGCTAAATTTAATAAACAGACTGAACCAGAAAAATTTGAAATATCACAAAATATTTTATTGGATGGACTCAAGGGGTTGAAAAAAACAAAAATGGAAGGAGAAGGTATATACTACATGACTGGAGGAAATTTACCAAATCAATATTTATATAAATATGATCTATATTCACATATGAATCACAATTTACCAGTTTATCAATTACAACAAAGCGAAATGGAATGGTATCCTCAAACAAGTTTATCTTATTCATCTGAATATGGAAATAGGGGTTATGGAGCTCCTAGATTAAATAGTGTTTATATAGAACAAGCCCCATTAGTTTTAAATGGTCAAATTGTATATGGAGGATCTGGATGTTTAACATGTTCTTAATTAAATATATTTTTATTAATTTATTTAATTAATCAGTTATCCATGTTGCTGATACTGCATTTATACCACAAGTTACAGCTCCAGGTGCTGTAACAAAATGAAAATAAACATCTCCATTTACTTCTGCAAATAAAGCTGCTGCAGCTGTTGCTCCACCAACTAATCCTAATATAGGAGTGGAAAAAATATTTAAAGGAAAAGGTAAGACATGAGGTCTAAATCTTGTTGGTAATATAGGTGATAAACCAACTGATGTTCCTCCTGGTAAACCAGTTGCTGTATGTCCTTCTAAATGTATTGTCACTTGTTTCCCAATTTTTATTATTTTTAAAACTTTATTATAATCCGACGCCCAAAGGTTACCTGTATATATAACATTCATGTCTAATTCTTCAAAATAATTTAATTGTGTCTGATTTAATCCTATAAAACTAAGATAAACAGCGTCTTCTATTAATTTGTGTTGTACTCTTTGATAAGATGACTCATTTATTATTTCTCCAGAAACAGGCAATATTTGAACAACACTATCTCCAGAGTCTTCTAAAATCATATTTAAAATTGAAGTATCGGTTCCATTAGTATATGTTATTTGATTATTTTCACCAGTTAATATTATATTTTCGAAAGTATTACCACCACCTGGGTCTCCTTTTTCCCCTTGAGTACCTCTATCTCCTTGAGTACCTTTTTCACCTTGAGGACCTTTTTCCCCTTGAGGACCAACGGGGCCAATACTACCTTGGGGACCTCTATCTCCTTGGGGACCTCTATCTCCTTGAGTACCTTTTTCCCCTTGAGGACCTTTTTCCCCTTGAGGACCAATGTTACCCTGAGGTCCTGTTGGTCCTATTGGCCCTTGTGATCCTTCTTTTCCTGGACCTATATATTTTCCATCTACTGTAAGATCATTAACTCTGATATTTGCCCATATATGTGGTACATCATCCAATAACTCACTTATACTCATTTATAATATATGCTTAGATAAGAATTAAAAAGAAGTATTCCATGACATTGATATATTATCAATACCTGCCAATATAGTACCAGGTGCATTAACAAATCTAATACTATAACCACCTGTTGAACCTATTAAAACATGTGCATCTACATATCCATTCGCCGTATACGCAGCTATTGGAATTGTGAAATTCTCTAAATTAGTTCCATCAATTGAATGAGGCACAAATCTTAAAGGCATATTTTCTGCCATAACAATATTTGATCCTGTATTTGTACCAGTATCAATAGCTCCTTCCATTTGTAATGTTACATTATTTCCTATTTTATAAAATCTATTTATTACAGATTTAGATGGCCCCCATAAATTACCGCTGTAATATTGCTCCAACTCAAAATATTCTCCGGTATCAACAGGAGGTGTCACAGTTCCATCAACAGTTAAATCATTTACTCTCAAATTAGCCCAAGAATGTGGTGCATTATCTAATAATTCACTTAAACTCATTTATATTAATTAATTAGAAAATTAATTTTAATCAACTAGTTATCCATGAAAATGAACAATTATCTATTCCACAATTAATACCAACAGGTGTCGATTTAAATTGTATTGTAATTTTACCACTTTGATCTATTAATAGTTCAGCTGAACCATATTCACCAGATAACCACCCAAATATAGGCATTGAATATAATCCCCCTATATTGACTATTGGTCTAAAATCAAATGGTATTGTTTCATCTATTATTATTTCTCTACCAGTACCACCTACCGAAGAGGCTTTAGCAGCTTCTAATTGCATTGTAACTTTATTGTTTGTTTTAGTGAATAATATATTTTTATTTTGAACAGATGGCCATAAATTACCACCATAAATAACAGGTAATTTTAAATTTTCTGATTCAGAAGAACCATTAATTATTAATTCACCATCTACTATTAAATTATTAATTCTTAAATTAGCCCATGGATGTTGTACATTATCTAATAATTCACTTATACTCATTTATATTATTTAAATAGATAATATAAATTAATCAGTTATCCAGCTTATGTCATAATTATTAATACCACACATGACTCCATTAGGTGCATTATTAAAAATTATAGATATATATCCATCTTCATCTATTTTTAAATAAGCAAATTCATATCCATTAGCTGTGTATCCAGATATTTTTGACACATAGTCAGTGATTAAAATATTATCTCCTTTATTTGGTCTAAATATTTCAGGAATAGGTGTGTCAACTAATATTGTAGGAGTTGGAGCTCCTGTTGACACATCTATGGCTTCTTCCATATGCAATGTACATGTTCTTCCAATTTTATTTAACATTATGGTTTTATTTTTTGTTGTTGTCCATAATGTTCCTCCGTAAATTACTGACATTAATAATTCTTCTTGTTCCAAAGAATTATTATTATTATTTATAAAATCTCCGTCGACAGTTAAATCATTTACTCTTAAATTAGCCCAAGGGTGTGGTACATCATCTAATAATTCACTTATACTCATATATATATATATTAAAAGAATAAAATTATTTATTTATCAACAGATTTACTAGTTTTTTATTCATATCTTCATAAACTTTGTGTATTTTTGTTTTATTGTGTGCTGATCTATGTGATCTTTTAAAATTACCCCCACATATTTCACAAATAACTCTATCTCCAGGACGAGCTTTTTCATTATCTGGTTTTTTAGGTCTCCCAATTGCTCTTTTATAAATAGCTTTACCTATTGGTTTTTGTGTATACTTCAATTCTTCTTCACTCATTAAAGGAATACTATTACCTTCTTTCAACTTATTTTTGACCTCCATTATTATACACATATATTATATTATTAATATCCTATTTAGAGGTATCAAAATTATTAGAAAATATTATCTATCCATATTATATATGTTAAGCTTTAGTAAAGGTAGACCAATTGCAAAAATTGTAGGAGGAGAATATGATGGAGAAATCATATGTATAAACAACTCTGAAAATGATGAACCATGCTGTGATAGATGTTCAAAAAGATGTTTAAGAAAACCATGTTGCGGAGGTTGTTCAATGTGTTATGATGATGAAGATGACGATATTGGTAAAGTTTTTAAAATTCATGAAGGCAAAATTTGTCCTATTCCTAAAGTAGATGAACGAAGTGTTGATTATATTGCGGGTCCTTCTGGATCTGGTAAATCTACATATGCAAGTGAATTAGCCAATATGTTTTTAAAAATAAACCCAGATAAGGATTTTTATGTATTTTCTAGAACTGATGTTGAAAATGATCCTGCTTTTGAAGGATTAGATCCCATACAAATTCCAATTGATGATTCTATAATTGATGATCCTATTGATATAACAGAATTATCTGGTGGATGTTTAATATTATTTGATGATTGTAATACTATTTCAAACGATAAACATAAAAAAGCAGTTGATTCTTTAATGGCTGATATTATGGAAGTAGGTCGTAAATTAGGTATTTGGATTATCATTACGAATCATTTAGTTATTCCAAATGAAAAAAAGATTGCTAGAACCATTATGAATGAAATGCAGTCAATAACTGTTTTTCCTAAATCAGGTTCAGTTCAACAAATTAAATATTGTTTGAAAACCTATTACGGACTGAATAATAATCAAATTGATCATATTATTAATTTACCTACCAGATGGGTAACTATCTTTAAAAATTATCCAATGTGTGTTATGTATGACAAGGGTGTATTTATTTTATAAATTAATAATATAATGAACAAAGTAAAACAAATATTAAAACAATATGAAGATATTGCTTTATCTGATTCTCAAGTGTTAAAATTAATAGATGGTCGTGCCAATTTGATACTTTATCCTGATCTTCATAAATATAACACACTAGATGATATATTAGAACCATATGGAGCCTGTATTTTATTATTCGAAGCAAAACCAAAATATGGACACTGGTGTTGTATTTTTAAAGTAAATGAAAGTGAAGTTGAATTTTTTAATCCATATGGTGGTTATCCAGATGATAGTTTGGATTTTATCCCTTTGCATTTCAGATTAGTTTCTAACCAATTACATCCTTATTTGTCTGTTTTAATGATGAATTCTCCTTATGAATTGTCATATAATGAACACAAATTTCAAAAACTTAATAAAAATATTAAAACATGTGGTAGATGGTGTGCTATTAGATTAGTCTTAAGAAAATTGTCATTAGATGATTTTACTTATGTGATAAAAAAATTAAAACAAAAAATGAAAATTACTTCAGATGAATTAGTTACATTATTAACCTTACATATTAATAATTAAAATATTAGTTATTAATATAAAATGATTACTGACAATGGAGATAATATTTATGTCAATATTACCATAGAGGATCCTAATCAAAGTAAGCGAGTCCCTGCTGAATATAGAGTCACCAAAACAATTCCAATTTTGCCGAAATCAGACGATTATTATGCATCTGTCATAAAATTTACAATACCGTTAGATGAAATACCTTTACTTGTGATGCCTATTATTCCAAATCAACCAAATCCTAACTTGACTCCTTTTGTTATTGGTATTTCGACTGGTGGATTTGATTATCCCTCTAATGTCATATATAATTGTGAAAATGGTTTAACTCCACCAGTTCAAAATCAACCAAAACAAGTTGTTACCGAATATTATTTTGTTTTTGAATTTGAAAATTTATTACAAGCAATCAATACTGCATTAGCTCAGGCTTTTTTAAGTTCGTCCCTCGGGGGTAATGCTCCTTATTTTTATATAGATGTTGAATCTGGATTAATCAATCTTGTTGTTGATGTAGCAAATTTTGCAACATATCCCACAAATCCTCCAGCTACTATCTTTATAAATAGTTCTTTGCAATCATATTTAAATTCATTCCATTATCAATATGTAGGACCCAGTTCAATTGGTAAATCATATCAATTCGTATTGTCAAGAACAGGTAATAATAACATGATCCCACCCTTTGATCCGGCTGGTGTTCAGAAAAGATTTATTCAAGAATATACTACATTGCCCTTGTGGAGTTCTCTAAGAAATATATTATTAACATCCAGTTCAATGCCTATTTCTAGCGAATTTACTTCTTCAGGTAATTCTGGAGAAACAACCACATTCCCAATAATTAGTGAATTTACTCCTCAAATTGAAAAGTCTGGAGATTCTAGATCTGTTGCATATTATGTACCTTCTGCTCAATATAGATTGATTGATTTAAATAGCAGTACTGGTTTAAATACAATCGATGTTAAAATTTATTGGCAAGACAAAAATTCCAACATATATCCTTTGTATATTTCCAGATTTCAACAAGCAAATATAAAATTAGGATTTTTTAAAAAAAGTATATATAAGGGTTATTGGCCACGACAATAGAGGGTTATTGATATTCTAGTAAATATTATTTTCTTTAGTATTAATATACTAAAGAAAATGTCACTTTCATATCAACCTTTAAATTCTGTTTTAATCAGAGATCCAATTACACAAGTTAATTCACAAAGAGATTATGGTATTCTCAAAGGCGGAAATCAAGTAACTTGGAAAAAATATACTACAACCAGTGTGACAAATTCATCAATCACTTGGAGTTGTCCACCTCCTTCCGGTAATGTGTTTGTGGATCGTAAACAATATATGATTTTACCAGTGAGATTAGTTTTTACTGCTCCTGGTGATGAAACTGGTTTGGTTCTTAATGCTGGTGCCGATGCTCCTAGAGCATATCCTTTAAATGGGTCTATTGATACTCTACAAGCCAGTATTAATGGACAATCATTTTCTATTTTTATCGCCGACATGATTCATGCACTAACACATTATAATACTGATATTAAATTAAACAATAAAGACTATTCATTGACTCCCAATTATCAAGACCAGTCACAAGAATATTCAGATTTGGGGCCTGGGAATATCAGAAATCCTCTTGGTGGTTATCAAAATGGCATCCATCAAACTGTTATGCAACGAGGAGCTTTTCCTTTTACAATTGTCCAAAACACTGCAAATCAGGCTGTTGTTGATATGGTTATTTGTGAACCATTGTTTTTATCACCTTTCTTCTGGGGATGTGGGAATTCTGCTGGTTTTTATAATGTAACAACCATGGATTTTAATGTTAATTTTACAAGTAATTTTAACAGATTCTGGTCTCATATCAATATGGCAGGTAGTAATCCACTAGCTGGAATTAGAGCTGAATTCAATAATTTTACAAATGTATACAATGCTCCTTTTTCCTATTCAGAAAGTCAACCCATTTTATTATTTAAATATGTTACCCCTGATTCTACTCAAATTTTGTCACCAAATATGCCAATTACTTATCCTTATTTCGATGTACAACGATATCCCATTGATTTCCCAACTGCTGTTTCTCCTGGAGGTGTTAATTCAACTGGCCTGATCAGTTCAAACAATTTACAACTCAATTCGATTCCCAGGATGATGTACATTTATGCTAGACATTCTAATGCATCATATGCAGTTTCTGGAACAGGTTCTACTTTAACTGACACTTATTTGTCTCTAGAAAATATCAATATCACTTTTGCTAATTACACTGGTCTGCTCAGTTCTGCTAGTAAACAACAACTTTATCAATTATCAATTAAAAATGGATGTGGAATGAACTGGACCCAGTGGTCTGGAGAACATGTTAATAATTCTTCAAGTTTTGTTACTCCAGTTGACCAATATGGAACAATTGGATCAATTTTAGCAGTCGAGTTTGCCACTGATCTTGGGTTGCCTTCCGACATGGCTCCTGGATTACAAGGTCAATTCCAATTACAAGTTAACGCACAATTTAAAAATACATCTGGTGCCAATGTAAATGCTACTTTATTTATTATTATTGTTTCCGAGGGTTCATTTACTATTCCAGGACTCAATTCAGCCACCAAGCAGCTTGGTGTGATTACCAAAGAAGATGTTCTTAATGCCCAAACTAAACCTGGAATCTCATATGACGAAGTTCAAGAATCATTATATGGTGGAGGTAATTTCCTTAGTAATTTAAGAAATTTTGGTTCTAAATTAAATAATTTTTTGAAAAACACTAAACTAATTAGTAATGTTGCTTCTTCAATTCCACATCCATATGCACAAACAGTTGGAAATGTTGCTAAAAGTATTGGTTATGGACAAGGTGGTGTTGTAATCGATCCTTCTCAATATGGTGGAGTTAGAGTTGGTGGAGTACCAGTTGGAGGACGTAAATTAACAAGAGCTGAATTAAAACAAAGACTTGCATAATAATTTTTAATTTATTAATTAAATATTATTATCATTATCATTATCATTATTTTCTGGATGGTATTCAATTTCATCCATTTCTCTATTATTTCTTCTTAATTTTTCTCTGTAGTATTTTTTATTTAATTGACTTTTAATTTCTCTTCCTCTATTTGAATTTAAATATTTCCTGTTTGCTTCCAATTTCCTAAATCTTTTGAATGACTCTTCATTTGTATAAAGTATTTTGTAACTTAGTAATTTATTACCTGGATGTTCTTGTAAAATTCTTTTTAATTCTTCAATTGTTTTAGATAATTCAGTTAGCTTTTTAATATATTTGTCTCCAAATGAATCATACATTTTAACAACACCATTTGCATTTATTGTAAAATAAATATATTTTTCCGTTTCACCGTGTTTAATTCTTATGTTAAATTTTAATAAATCAAACATCTCTGATGTTCTCTCAGAATATAATTTAATAAGTTTACATATCATGTGTTCATCCATATATCTGAATCTTTCAATTGAAATCCAAATATCTTCTTGTGCATGTATAATAAATAAAGTTCTGATTATTCTATTTTTTATGAAATTCTGTTCGTCAATTGAATCTATGGGGTACTCATAATTTACCTCTTCTTTTTTTAAATCATTTGTGATTTGTGTTATTAATTCTTCTGAGTATTCAATTTTAACAATTTTAGTTTTTTCTGGTAATCTTTCATTAAGTTCTCTCAGTGATATTAAATCTTCAAATTCAAGGAATCCCTTAAGATAATAATTATCATCATTAAATACATTAGCAATAATTAAATAATCATATCCACATTTTATTATTTTATCTAATGCTTCTAATTGCTGTCTAACATCATCTGTTGTTATTTCATATTCAAATGTCCAAACTGATGAGTAATCGTTTTCTACCAAAATAACCATTTTTTGACTAATCTAAATTTAAGTAAGATAATTTTTTCTATATATATTTCTGTAAATTTTTAATTCATAAAATTCCAATTTGATGAATCAGCAATTTCACCATTCTATTTATAATTATATTGTATCATGTGTTT
>DATJCU010000219.1:0-2068 GCA_035497795.1 Edaphocola sp.
GGTAAAACATCTAGAACGGTTGAAAATTATATTGAAAAGCTTAAAAACGCTAATTTTATTGAACGAAAAGGATCAACTAAAGCTGGCTATTGGAAAATAAACCTTGAATAATTTTTCATCGTTTAATCACATTTGATAAAACTGATTCTAATTGAAAAAAAAACAATTATGAAACAACACGAACATCATAAAGAAATGGACCATTCAAAAATGGATCATTCTGGTCATGGAGAAATGGGGACATGTGAATTTTATGGGGATTTGATTAATTTTACCTACTAAAAACATCGATGAACTCATCCTTAATATCTCATGTTTTACCTGAGGAGCTTATAAAGTATTTTGATATAAAAGAAGTTTTAGTGCTTTGTGATATTAAGACTAAAAAAGAAATCCTAAGCGTAGATTTGGAAGAGAAAAATAGTTTGCCATTTGGCTATGATATTTCTAGCTACCAGTCAAAAGGCTTTATATCAATTAAGACAATTCAAGATTTTCCACTTCGAGGTAAAGCTGTTTATTTAAATATCAGAAGACGAAGGTGGCGACATAAGGAGACTTTGGAAGAGATAAAAAGTGATTACTCATTTATTGCACAGGGAGCTAAATTAACACAAGAGCTCGCTGATTTTTTAAAAGGTACAGGTCGAGACCCGAGAAGATACGATTAGCAATATTGCGAGCTACTATTGTGTTGCAGCGGATAAAGTTCGTCGTCATTATAAGAAATACAGTAGCGGTTTTGATATATGGGATCAAAAAGGACATGCAGAACAATACATGATTTACCCAGCCAATGTTGGAGAGTATTTAAGCATTGATGAAGTTAGTCTATCTAACGGAGAGCTATATACTTTTGTAACAAATAAGATTGGAAGAGGAAAACGAGGTTCTTTGGTCGCTTCAATAAAAGGTACACGTTCGCAAGATATCATTGATACTTTAGAGAGGTTGCCATTAGAAAGTAGAAAGAAAGTTAAGGAAATAACTTTAGATATGGCTAAAAACATTGAGTCCGCAGTAAGAATGACCTTTCCAGAAGCCTCACTTGTTACAGACAGATTTCACGTAGTTAAACTAGTGATGGAAGCATTACAACACCTTAGAATCAAGAAGAGATGGGAGGAGCTTGATAAAGAAAATGCTTTAATTTTAAAGTGCAAATCAGAAGGCAAAAAGTATAAATCTAAAGAGTTTTCTAATGGAGATACACCCAAACAATTACTGGCAAGAAGTAGATATATTATCGCCAAAAAAGAAATACAATGGACAGAAAATCAAAGAGAAAGAGCTGAAATATTATTTAAAGAACATCCAGATCTTCATATAGCTTACAAACATAGTCTTGCTTTTAGATCCATATACGAGGAAAAGCTTCGATCCACAGCAGAAAAGAGGTTTAAAGAATGGATGAATAATACTTTTGAGAAGGAGTTAAAAACATTTTATACCACAGCTAATACAGTCAAAACTAACTTTGAAAATATTCTAAACTTCTACACGAATAGAAATACGAATGCCAATGCTGAGTCTTTTAATGCTAAAATCAAATTATTTAGAGCAAATTTAAGAGGCGTGACAGATACATCTTTTTTCCTGTTTAGGTTAGAGAAATTATTTGCTTAATCCCCTTAAATTTAATGTGACCCAGAATTCTCTTGTACTTTCCTTCTTCCACCGAGGGCTTCTATGTGAAGATATTCATATCCGTTGTCAATTATAGATTTCTCAAGAATTTCAGAGTTGAAATGTGGATAACGCCTAGAACCTGGATGTCTGCGTACATCTACAAGTAGTTCTATACCCAATGATTTGAGCATAGCAAGAAACTTCTCTAGAGGATGGGTAGAGTGACCAATTGTCCAAATCTCTTGTTTATTCATCTTGATTTTTATTTCAAGGTACAAAAATCAAAGGAATGAAGACAAAGTTAAAGGGTCATTTAACTTTTATTGAATGTGAAAAAATAGTTTTTTCTTTGCAAGCAAATTGGAGTTTCAGAGAGTTGACCCTCGTCATTAATGAAATGCTTTTGATAGCCCAAATTAAATAAGAGCTGTTGAACTTT